>NZ_JBZFLJ010000002.1:0-77500 GCF_058448885.1 Mesorhizobium sp. DxT
GCAAGCACGTCAGGAACGGGATGCTGTCACCCGTTGAGTTCGAACGGCAGCAGGAAATGTAACCCGAGGGTGTCCACGAAACTCGGGGCTATTCAGGCTGCACGCCAGTCGAGGGTAGGATCACTTGGATACAGGTGTGCCCTGCGATTTCCCTGCAGTGAACCCGGCAAGCCTCGACGGGGAGCCTGCGACAACTTCTATCGGATGCGTGTCGGGCAAATGGCCGGCTTGGAACGAAAATCAGAATGCCTTGTGTCCAACGGTTATGACTCTTCGTCCAGGAATTCATTTCCGATCAAAGCTGCTATGAAGGGCGCTGATTGATTCCCATCCCTGAAGACGATGCCCGCCGACGCCCTCGAAATCCTCAAGACTGTTTACGGTTACGATGCTTTCAGGGGACTGCAGGCGCGTATTGTCGAGCATGTCATAGACGGCGGGAACGCCTTCGTGCTGATGCCGACGGGCGGGGGAAAGTCGCTCTGCTACCAGATCCCCGCGATCGTCCGACCCGGCATGGGCCTCGTCGTTTCGCCGCTGCTGGCGTTGATGGCCGATCAGGTCGCGGCCTTGCGGCAGGCGGGCGTGAGGGCCGCGGCACTCAATTCGGACCTGCCTGCCGACGAACGCAGCGCATTGTGGCGCGACATCCAAGATGGCGCCCTGGACCTGCTTTACGTGGCACCCGAAACGCTGCTGCGTACTGACGTACTGAGGCGGCTCGAACAGGTACACCTGTCGCTGATCGCCATCGACGAGGCGCACTGCCTGTCGCAGTGGGGACACGACTTCCGCCCCTCCTACCGCCAGCTCGACGCGCTTGTCCGGCAGTTCCCCGACACGCCACGCATGGCGCTGACGGCGACCGCCGACGAACCGACGCGCGCCGAAATCCTCTCTCATCTGGACATCGCGGAAGCCGATGCCTTTATCGCGGGCTTCGACCGTCCCAACATCCGCTACGCAATCGAGGAGAAGGACAGTCCGCGCGCGCAACTGAAGGACTTCCTGAAACGCCACGAAGGCGAGAGCGGCATCGTCTACTGCCTGTCGAAGCGCAAGACCGATGAAACCGCAATCTGGCTGCGCGATCAGGGTTACGACGCCCTCTCATATCACGCAGGCATGGACAAGGCGGCGCGCGAGGCCAACCAGACGCGGTTCCAGCATGGCGATGCGGTGATCATGGTCGCTACCATTGCCTTCGGCATGGGCATCGACAAGCCGGATGTGCGTTTCGTCGCCCATCTCGACCTGCCGGGCAGCATCGAGGCCTATTACCAGGAGACGGGCCGCGCCGGGCGCGACGGCCTGCCGGCCGATGCTCTCATGCTTTATGGCTATGAGGACATCGCGCTGCGCAGCCGGTTCATCGAGGACTCGGACGCGCCCGATCCGCGAAAGCGCATGGAGCGTCAGAAGCTGGATGCGCTGCTCGGGCTGGCGGAGACTGCCGGCTGCCGACGGCAGGCGCTTCTGTCATATTTCGGCGACACGGGCGAGCCGTGCGGCAATTGCGACACCTGCGCCGATCCACCAAAGCTTTTCGACGGCACCGTCGCCGCGCAGAAGGCGCTATCCTGCATCTACCGCACAGGCGAACGTTTCGGGCAGGCCTATATCGTCGACGTTCTGCTTGGGGTGGATAACGATCGCATAGCTCAGTTCGGACACGACCGGATTTCCACATTCGGCATCGGCACGGAGCACGATAACCGCACTTGGCGGGCGATCGTGCGCCAGTTGATCGCTCTGCGCCTGGTTGACGTCGATCTCGCCGGCCATGGTGGGCTGTCGATTGCGCAGGCAGGCCGCGACTTCCTGCGGGAAAAATCAGCCCTCATGCTGCGTGTGCCCGCGCCGCCGCGCGCCCGGCGCGGCAAGGTATCGCGCATGACGGCGCAGGCGGCCGTATCCGAGGGCGATCGCGACCTGTTCGAGGCGCTGCGACAGAAGCGTACGGAAATGGCCCGCGCGCAGAACGTACCGCCCTACGTGATCTTCCACGACAAGACCCTGATCGAAATCGCGGCTGCGAAGCCTTCGTCCCGCGCCGAAATGGCGAACGTGCCGGGCGTCGGCGAGGCCAAGCTCGATCGCTACGGTCCGGCTTTCCTGACCGTCATTGCCGAGCACGCGTGAAGGAGCTTCGGCGCTCTTCCACATGAAACTTCCAACACCAGACTGCCTCCGCGCGGATATAGTCCGCACGGAGGCAACAGCGTGCCTTCAAGCAGCTATTCGCCGCTGCAGGCTCCGGGGAAACGCACGCAATAGGTCTCGCCCAGTTCCGGATCGGCATTGAGCACCGCATGGGTGATCGCACGCGCATAGACATCGGCCGCTACTGAAAGAATGTCGCGGAACTGCGATGCCTCGACGAAATTCGACTGCGCGACCGTCGACGGATCGTCGCCCAGCGTCACGGCAAACACGGTGTCGCCGTCGCTCGTCGAGTGTGCGGGACGAATGGCGCGGGCCATACCGTCATTGGCGACGATGGCAAGCCGCTCGGTCTGGCCAGCCGTGAGTGGCGCGCTCGTGGCGACCACCCCGATCGTCGTGTTCTCGCCGGGGCGGATCAGTTCCATGTCCTTCGGCGACGTCGAACAGCCCTGCGGCGGCACCTTGATGTCACCGAACTCGTCGTCGAGCTCGAGCCACAGCGTGTAGAGTTCGCAATTGGCATTGACGTTGTAGACGCGCCCGGCCGGGTTGACGACGACCAGTGCGCCGACGACGGTGCCGTCTGCCATCACGGCGCTGGCAGTGCCGAGGCCGCTTTTCATGCCGGCTGCGCGCGCGCCCGTGCCCGCCCCGACGCTGCCCTGCTCGACAGGCCCGTCCTTGGCGTTGCTGGCGGCAACGTAGCCGTCCTCGCATGGCTTGTCGCCGCGTCCGGGAGGGGCATCGACATCGCTGCGTCCGAGATCGAAGATGATCGCACCCGGCACATGCGCCCGCCCGCCATAGGTCCATCCCTTTTCGTCCAGGAACTTCACCACCCCGCAGGCCGTATCGAGGCCGTAGATGCTGCCCCCGCTCAACGTGAGGCCGTGCATGACGACACGTTGAGCGTCCTGATGCTGAGCTGTCAGAAGCGCGGCCAGGCGCGTGCCCGGAGCACCGCCGCTTGGCGACATGCCCATCAGTGCGCCTTCCGGAAAGAGCAGCGCCGTGGTGCCGGTCTGCGCATCCTTGCGGGTGCTGTGCCCGACGAGAATGCCCGGCACGTCCGTGATGGCGTTATTGGGGCCTGTCTTCAGGTCCACAACCGGAATGGGTGCCTGTGCGTGGGCAAGGCCGGCCGCTAGCATCCCGCCCGCGACGAGCGCCGATTTGAGGGTGATTTTAAACGACATTCTTGTCCTCCTGTGTCGTTGAAACCCGCCGGCGAAGCCTCGCCGAACCTATGTGAACAGAGCTTCGGCCTCCGTCGCCACCTGCAACAGGGCAAGGTCGCGATACCAGGGCGCACAGATATGCAGCCCGAGCGGCAGGCCGGAAGCCGTCTTGCCGCAGGGAATGGTGATGGCCGGATGGCCGGAGAGGTTTTGCGGAAATGTGAATGGATACCACGCGCCGCGTATCGTCCCGCAATTGACGCCGTCGATCTCGATGTCGCCTGTCGGGTCGACGTCGATCGGCAGGGGCGGCGCGGTCAACGTCGGCGACACCAGTATGTCGAAGCGCTCGAACAGCGCCTGAAGCTCGCGAAACAGCCGCGTGCGTGCAGAATTGGCGTTCGAAAGCTCGACGGCGGAATAGCCGTCGCCGAGCGCGATGGTGTCGATCAGGGTTTGGCTCGCCAGAGTTTCGCGCCCCTTGAGCACTGGGCCGGTGCGCGCCGCAAGGCCGACGCGCAGGATGGTCAGGAACACCGGCTCATAGGATTTGAAGTCGACGACCGCTTCGTCGACGAGCGCGCCCGCGTCCTCCAGCTTCTTGACTGCGGCGGCCGTAATCGCGGCGGTCTTCCGATCGACCCGCGCGCCACCCTCCGCGATGTAGCCGACGCGCAGGCCAGAAAGCGACGCGCCGCCCTTATGCAGCAGCTTGTTCGCCTGCCCGTAGGTGTCGTGAAAATCCGGCCCGCAAATCGCGCTGAACATCAACGCAACATCGGCAACCGTGCGCGCCATCGGCCCGACATAGGAGTTGGCACCGAACAGGTCCGGCAATTGCAGGTGGGGGATCGTGCCAAGCGACGGCTTGAAGCCGACGACGCCGCAGCAGGCCGCCGGAATGCGGCTTGATCCCCCGCCGTCGGTGCCAAGCGACAGCGGCCCCATGCCCGTGGCGACTGCGACGGCCGACCCGGAACTCGACGCGCCGGGCGTCACTTTCGGGTCGATCGGATTGAGCGTGCGGCCGAACAGCGGAGAGGTCGCCGCCTGCAGATGGCCGAATTCCGGCGTGGTCGTCTTGCCGACGAGGATCGCGCCCGCAGCCTTCGAGCGCGCGACGGAAACGGCATCGGTGGTTGGTACGTTGTCCTCGAACAGCCGCGAGCCCATCGTCGTGCGCACGCCGGCGGTGTTGAGCAGGTCCTTGACCGAATAGGGCACACCGTGCAGCGGCGGCAGCTCGCCACCCGTCATGACCTTGTCCTCCGCCAGCCGGGCCTGCGCCCGCGCTTCCTCATGCGTCACCGTGATGAACGCATTCAGATCGCTGCGGTCGTCGATGCGCTGGAGCACGGCGTCGACCAGCTCCACCGGCGAAACCTCCTTTGCCCGCACGGCGGAGGCCATCTGCGTGGCGGTGAGGTCGGCGAGGTGAGACATAGGCGTTCTCCGATAATCGATCGTTTCGGGTGTGGTGCGTCCTTCGAGGCTCGCTGCGCTCCCACCTCAGGATGAGGGAGGTTGGCGCTCTCTTCCCTCATCCTGAGGTGCGACCCTGAGCTTGTCGAAGGGGAGCCTCGAAGGACGCACAATCTCTCCCGCCATCAGATCATCCAGCGTCCGCCATCGATCAGCAGGCTCTGACCCGTGATGAACCGCGCTTCGTCACTGGCGAGAAACGCAACAGCGGCGGCAACATCCTCCGGCTCGCCGACGATGCCGGCGGGCGTATTGGCCTTGATGCGGTCGATGACATCTTTCGGCATGCTGTCATGCGCGCGGGTGCGGATCGCGCCGGGCGCAACCGCATTGACCGTGACGCCGAACGGCGCCAGCTCGCGCGCCAGCGAGCGGGTGAAACCGATCAGCCCCATCTTGGCAGAGGCGTAATCGACCAGTCCCGCATCACCGACAAAGGCCGCGTCGCTGGACATGTTGACGATGCGCCCGCCGCGTTCGCGCATGGCCGGCGCAACGAGGCGCGACATGCGCATGGCGCTGAACAGCGAGATTTCGAGCACGAAGCGCCAGACCTCTTCGCTGGATTCGTGAAAGTGCGCGCTGCGCGCCCGCCCGCTCTGGCCGACATTGTTGACGAGCACGTCTATCGGACCGAGCTCGCCGGTCACCTGCGCGTGAAACGCTTCAAGCGTCCCGAGATCGGTGCAGTCACCCTCGATTGCAAACAGCCGCGCGGCCATGTCGTCGGCAAGCTGTGCCTTGAGTGGACCGGCATCGAGATCGAGCACGGCGACCTTCGCGCCTTCGGCAAGCAGCCGCTCGGCAATCCCTGCGCCAATGCCGCCGCCACCGCCGGTCACGATGGCGACCTTGTCGGTGAAGCGGGCAGGCGTCTGCATATCGGTTTTCCTCAGTGAAACGTTCGGCCGCCGTCGACTGCGAGCGCTATACCGGTGACGTAGGAAGCTTCGGCACTCGACAGGAAGGCTATGCCAGCGGCGATTTCGTCTGGATCGGCGATGCGGGCCAGTGCATATCGGGCGCGCACGGCATCGAGCTGCGCGTCTCCCGTCTCGCCTTCTGCGATCGATGAACGGAACAGCGGCGTCTCGACCGCACCCGGACACACGACGTTGACGCGGATACCGGCCTCGGCCAGCTCCATCGCCAGCGACTTGGAAAACATCTGCAATCCCGCCTTGGAGGCCGAATAGGCGCTGCGGAACTTCAACGGTTGCAGCCCGGCGCCGGAGGAGACGTTGACGATGGTGCCGCCACCCGCCGCTTTGAGAAACGGCAAAGCGGCCCTGCAGACTTTCATCGGCCCGGTGAGGTTCACGGCGATCAGCCGCTCCCATGCCGCGTCGGTCATGTCTTCGAGGCTGGACTGGAGGTCGACACCGGCCGAGTTCACGATGCCATCGAGCCCGCCCAGCGTTGCCGCCACCTCGGCTATTGCCATCTCGACCGAAGCCGTATCGGTCACGTCGGCGTTGAGCGCTACAAATCCAGGCTCCAGTTCCGCGAGCGCAGCCTCATCCATGTCGAGACACGCGACCCGCGCGCCGCCGGCAAGGAAGCGCAAGGCGGTGGCCTTGCCGATGCCTTTGGCCCCACCGGTGACGAGCATGCGGCGTCCAGTGAAGTCGGCTGTCATGCTGCCGCTCCGGTGAGACGTGGCCGCATGTCCTCGACCATCTCGTCGCAGCGCCCCATCCAGACGTCACCATGCTCGAGCGCGTGCTTGATGAGCCCCTCGAGAACGCCGATGCGCGACGGCTGGCCGATCATCTCGGGATGCATGCCGACCATCATCATGCGCTTCTCGGCATAAAGCACGTCGAACTCGGCCTTCCATGCTTCCAGAACCGCCGACGGCGCCTGCATCGTGCGGCCCGGCAGAACGATCGAATACTGGAAGAACGGCGCGTCATCGAGCACCCACCGGAAAGGCAGCTCGACGAGCTTCGTCTGCTTGCCATCGACCGAATGGATGTAGGGTGAGTCGTCGTCGAAGAAGTTGGACGAATAATCGAAGCCGTAGTCCAGCATGAGCTGCATGGAGATGTCGCTGAGTTCGGCAGCGGGCGACCGCCAGCCGCGCGGGGCGCGGCCCGAAACGCGCTTGATCGTCTCGAACCCCTTCTCCATCTCCTCACGCTCCTGTTCGTGCGTGAGGTTGAGAATCCATGAATGGGTGTAGCTGTGATGCGCCAGTTCGTGCCCCGCCTCGAGGATCCGCTCAACCAGTTCGGGACGCTGGTCGATGATGATCCCGGGAATAAAGAAGGTCGTCTTGAGGCCGTAGCGGGCCAGAAGATTGAGCACGCGATCGGTGCCGACCTTCCAGCCATAAGCGCCCTGCGACATCAGTATCGGACGCTTGGCGTAGTCGGGATCGCGCGCCGTCCACATCGTCTCGGCATCGAGATCGAAGGTCAGGAAGAGAGGAAATCCGTTGCTGGTAAGATGCATGTAGGTGTCCGTCAGACGAAGCGGTGGAAGCCGGTCCAGCGCTCGGCGGCAAGCAGCACGATCGCCGTTGCGATGATGAGGAGCGTGGACACTGCGGCCACGCTCGGGTTCACGCCCATCTCCACCGAGGTGAAGATGAGGATGGGCAAGGTGGTATCGCGCGGACCGGCCAGGAAGATCGTCACCGGGACGTTCTCCATCGACGTGACGAAGGAGAACAGCGCGCCGGCGACCAGGCCGGGTTTGATAAGCGGCAGCGTCACCAGCCGGAACGTCGTGAAGCCGTTGGCGCCCAGCACGCGCGCTGCCTCTTCCACCGCAAGGTCGATGCCCGACAGGCTCGCAAGCGCCGACCGCACGATATAAGGCACGGTGATGACGACATGCGCGATCAGCAGCACCCAGAAGCTGCCGCGCATGCCGACAAGCGTGAAATATTGCAGAAGCGCGACGCCGATCACCACCGACGGGATGATGAGCGGCGCCATCAGCAGCGACGTCAGGGCTTCCGAGCCCGGCACCAGCTTGCGGAAGATTGCGTAGGACGCAGCCACCCCGAGGACCAGCGAGATGGTCGTGGAGCCCACCGCCAGGATCAGGCTGTTCTTGATGGCGTCGATATAGGTGCGATCGGTCAGCACCGCCTCGAACCATTTCAGCGTCCAGCCCTGCGGCGGGATCGTCAGATAGGACGTCTCGCTGAACGAGGCCAGCATCACGACGATAACCGGGATCTGCAGGAACAGGACGACCAGCAGCGCCACGGAGGAAATGGTCAGTCCGGGCCGTTGCTCGTTCATGCCAGCCCCGCCCAGCGTTTGGTCATCCGGCTGGAAATCCAGATGATGAATATGGTGGCGATCGCCAGCGCGAAGGAGAGCGCCGAACCGCTCGGCCAGTCGAGCAGCAGCATGAAATCGTCATAGATCAGCGTCGCCATGACCTGATAGGTCGGCCCACCCAGCATGCGCGGCGTCACCAGCGCGCTGATCGTCAGCACGAAGACGAGGATCGAGCCCGAGATGATGCCCGGCGCCGTCAGCGGCAACGTCACCGCGCGGAAGATGTGGAACCGGCTGGATCCCAGCGTCGCGGCCGCGGATTCGACGTCTCGCGGCACGTTCTGCAAAGCGGCGACGAGCATCAGCACCATGAACGGCAGGTAGATGTGGGTAAGGCCGATCATCAGCCCGGTCATGTTGAACATCAGCCGCAGCGGACGTTCGATCAGCCCGATGTCGATCAGCAGGTTGTTGACGACGCCGCGATTGGTCAGCAGCACGATCCAGCCGAAGGAACGCACGACGAGATTGAGCATCAGCGGAAAGATCACCAGCAGCGTCAGCGGCAATCGCCAGCGTGGATTGCCGCGCACGATCAGGTAGGCGACGGGATAGCCAAGCAGGAGGCAGGACAGCGTGACCGCGATCCCCAGTCCGATCGTGCGCAGGACGACCTCGCGATAGAACTCGTCGGCGCCGATGCGCACGAAGTTCTGCAGCGTCCAAACGTCGGTCGCGATGCCCTCGCCGGGCCGGTATTCCTGAAAGCTGGTCGGCACCAGCAGCAGCAACGGCACGACGAAGGCCGCCAGCAGCACGAACAGCAGCGGTGACAGCAGCAGCGCTCCGGTTCGCAGCGATTTCATGCGCCGGTCCCGCTGCGAAGAATGATCGTGTCCTGCGGCCGGATAGTCAGAAAGACTTCCCTGCCCTGCTCGAGATTGGCACCCTCGCCGGACGAAGCCACTTCGACCACGACTTCAAAGCGATTGCCGAGCCGGACGACGTACTGCACCTGCGCGCCGGAGAAGGAGCGCAGGACGATGGTGCCGGGAAGGTCCCCCCCCTCCCCGTTCGGCGAAGCGGAAAGCGTCACCGCTTCCTGTCGGATGAAGACGTCGACCGGCGTCCCGTCGTCAAGCGAGGCGGCGCTGCTCGATTGCAGCACAAGCCCGTCGCCGAGATCGACTGCGCCGTCCTTCACCGTGCCGGCAAGGCGGTTCGGCTTCCCGATGAAGCTCGCCACGAAGGCGGTCGCCGGCCGGTGGTAGATTTCCTCCGGCGTATCGAACTGCTGGATGATCCCGTCGTTCATGACGCAGACACGGTCCGACAGCGACAGCGCCTCGGCCTGATCGTGCGTAACGAATAGCGTGGTGATGTTGAGGTCGCGCTGGAGCCGCTTCAACTCGATCTGCATCTCGTCACGCAGCTTGGCGTCGAGATTGGAGAGCGGTTCGTCGAAAAGCAGCACGCTCGGTCGCGGCGCGATGGCGCGCGCCATGGCCACACGCTGCTGCTGGCCGCCGGACAACTGGCGGGGATAGCGATCGCCATAGCCTTCGAGACGCACGAGCGCGAGCGCTTCCCGCACCCTTTCATCGAGTGCGGCCCCGCCTTCGCCCTTTCGGCGCAGGCCGAACGCCACGTTCTCGAAAACGGTCATGTGCGGGAAAAGCGCATAGGACTGGAACACCAGCCCTACATTGCGCTTGTTGGGAGGCAGGCGCGTGATGTCGCGACCGCCGACGGTAATCGCGCCATCGCTTGGCTCGATGAGCCCGGCAACCATGCGAAGGATGGTCGTCTTTCCGCAGCCGGACGGCCCCAGCAGCGAGACGAACTCACCTTCCGCGATTTCCAGCGACACGTCCTTGACCACGGCAACCTTGCCGTAGCGCTTCGCCAGATGCCGCAGGGAAACGTTGCTCATTTGACCTCACAGATAGCCCGGACGAACGCCGACCGTAAAAGCCTGGCGCCATCAGGCGATGCGATGACCCGTCGGCCGGCGACGCGATGCCGCCGGCTGGGAGTTGGTTCGGACGGTACGCCTAGCGCAGAACCTCGCGCTGCCAGCGACGGGTCCACTCAGGCAAACGCTTGGCCATGTCGTTGGGATCGAGGAACAGCATCTTGTCCAGCGCCTCGCCCGTCGGAACGATCGCCGACACCTCGTCCGACAGGGTCACGTTCTTGTTGACCGAACCGATGAACTGGACCTCCGAAAAGCACTTCTGGTTGTCGGCGTCCAGAACGGTGTCGATGAACTTGAGTGCCAGTTCTTCCTGTCCGGTCCCCTTGGGGATCGAGATGGTCGGACGGATGCCGACGGCACCCTCGGCCGGATAGGCCGCGGCGAGCGGCAGGCCGTTCTTGGCTGCGACACCCGCGCGGTCGGGATACCAGACGGCAATGTCGATCTCGCCGCGCTCGAACAGAGCGACGACCTGGTCGGCCTGCGAGTACAGCAGCACGGAAGATTTCGCCAGCGGCTTCACCTTCTCGATGCCGGGCGTGATGTCGTCCAGCGTGCCGCCTTCCATCTGATTAAGCGCGGCAAGGAACTGCCAGCCGGTCGTACCGGAAATGTCGCCGATGGTAACGCGCCCCTCGTATTTGGGGTCGAACAGGTCGTTCCATGAGGTCGGCGGCGTGGTCACCGTATCCTTGTTGTAGATGATGGTGGTCGCGCCGAGCATGGCGGCAACATAGGCATCGTCGGCGCCCCAGGCACCGTCGATGATTTCCGGCGCATTGCTCAGCTTCGAGCGGTCGAGCTGCACCAGAAGGCCTTCATTGGCCATCTGCACCGCAAAGGCGTCGTCGGCGAAGACGACATCCATGTCGGACTGTCCCGCGGTGGCACGCACGGCTGCCGCGTGCTGTGAAGAGCTGCCGAGCTTGAGGATCACGTCCGTCCCGGTAGCGGCCTTGAAGGGCTCGATGTAGCAGGCCGTGACGTTGTCGGCGAACGAGCCGCCGAACGAGCCGAGCACGAGTTCGTCGGCTGCGGCAACGCCGGGCGCGGACGCAAGGGCGAGACTGGCCGTTGCGGCTGCAAGCAAGGATTTCTTGATCATGTGATGGCTCCCATTGTGACGCGGTTTAGGCCTCTTCCCTTTCCGCATCGTTCGAGAAGCGTAACATCGCAGATATTATCTTTCAAGAAAGATATATTGAAGGTAAATTATCTTTTGCCAAGGCTGGCTGGCCTGCGGTAGCGATTCCGCAGAGCATGGAACTCCACAGCCAAGCGCCTCGAGGAGGACGGTATTTGAACACGGCCGAGATACGATACTGGGAGCTCGACCGGGTCGGTCGCGGCATGGAAAGCTGGAAGCGGGAACGGCCCGACATCGACTGCAGCGGCAAGGCCGTGGTCGGACGGATTCTCCACCTGCACGATATCATTCTTCGGGCAGTGGACCGGGCGTTGGCGCAGCACGGGCTGAAATATCCCACCTATGCGGTGCTGGCGACGATCCGGGTTTCGGGCCATCCCTATCGCATGTCACCGGGCGAGCTGCTGTCCACTTTGCTCCTGTCCTCCGGCGGCCTGTCGAACCTGCTGCGTCGCATGGAGAAGGATGGCCTGATCCGGCGCATGGCGGACAAGCGCGACGGGCGCGGAGTCATCGTGGAACTGACCGAAGCGGGCATTGCCGCCGCCGATGCCAGCATGGCCGATCATGCAGCCGTGGAGCGCGAACTCTGCGCCTGCCTGCCGTCCGAACTGCATGAAACGATCGCGCGAGGGCTGGGCACCATGATCGCGGTCGCCGAGCGCTAGTTACGGGTCCCATTAGGCAATCACTCGCGGAAAATCTTCTCCATCGATTTCCCCTTGGCCAGCTCGTCGATCAGCTTGTCCATGTAGCGGATCTCCTGCATCAGAGGCTCTTCGACATCCTCGACGCGTACACCGCAAACGACGCCCTTGATCGATCTTCGCGACGGGTTCGGCCGGGGCGCATCGGCGAAGAAGGCTTCGAAGTCCGTTTGCCTTTCGAGCTGGGATTCCAGCCCTTCCTGGGTGTAGCCGGTCAGCCAGCGGATGACCTCGTCGACTTCCGCTTTCGTGCGCCCCTTCTTCTCGGCCTTGGCGACATAGTGCGGATATACGCTGGCGAAACTCATCGTGTAGATTCGCGGTTTCGTCATCGTGCGGCCTCCATCCGGTATCAGCGCCCCGCACATACTAGCTCAGCCCGATGATCAATTGCAGGCTAGGCCGTTATGCGCTCAACGGCTCCACCTCGGGCCATGCAGATGCGTTTGCAGCGTATTGCCCTGAGAGCCGTTCCTCCGTGGCGATTGCAGGCAGACGCGGGACGGCGGAAAGCAGTCGGCGCGTATAGGGGTCCCGCGGCGCGCGCAGAACATCGTCCGTTCGGCCCGTTTCGACGATCCGCCCGGCGTGCATCACGGCAATGCGATGGCTGACGCGTTCGACCACGGCTATGTCGTGACTTATGAACAGGAACGAGAGCCCTTCGCGCTGCTGCAGGTCAAGCATCAGGTCCGTCACCTGCCGCGCGATCGAAACGTCGAGCGCGGACACGGCTTCATCGGCGATGATCAGTTTCGGCCGCACCGAAAGGGCACGTGCGATCGCCAGTCTCTGGCGCTGCCCTCCGGAAAACTGGTGCGGAAAGCGGTCGACGCAGTCGGCTTCCAACCCCACCCTTTCGACGAGGCTGACGGCAAGGTCGCGAACGTCACGAGCAGAAACGAGGCCGTGGATACGCGCCGGCTCGGTAACCGCCTCGCGCACCGCCATGCGGGGATTGAGCGACGCATAAGGGTCCTGGAACACCATTTGCGCGTCGCGTCGCGCCTTCATGAGCCGGTCGCCTGAAAGTGCCGTCCAGTCGCGGCCTCCGATCTCGACGCTTCCCCGATCCGGCTCCACCAGTCGGAGAATTGAGCGCGCCAGGGTCGACTTGCCGCATCCCGATTCACCCACCAGACCCAGCGTTTCGCCCCTGCCGATGGACAGCGAAACGCTGTCGACGATCGTGCGGCGCGATGCCTTCGACGCAAACCCGCCAACTCCGAAGCTGGTGGTCAGGTTCTCGACCCGCAGCACGGTTTCGCCTTCAGCGGGGGCTTCTGGACCACCCGCTCCGAGCCTCGGCGTTGCCGCCAGCAATGCCTTGGAATAGTCAGCGAAAGGCCTGCTGAAGAAACGCTCGACGGAAGCCTTCTCCACCAATGCGCCCTTGCGCATCACGACGATCCGGTCTGCGATCTCGCCCACCACGCCCATGTCGTGCGTGATGAAGAGCACGGCCATGCCGGTTTCCGCCTGCAGCGAACGGATGAGCTGGAGAATTTCGGCCTGCGTGGTCACGTCGAGCGCCGTGGTCGGCTCGTCGGCGATCAGCAGTTGCGGTCGGCAGGCCAGCGCCATCGCGATCATCACCCGCTGCCGCAGGCCGCCCGAAAGCTCGTGCGGAAACTGACCAAGCCGCCGCTTCGGCTCCGGTATGCGCACGCGCTCGAAGGCCTGCTCTGCCTCTTCCAGCGCATGTGCCCGCGACAGGCCGCGATGGCGCATGATGGCCTCCGCAACCTGTCCCCCCACCCGCATCACCGGATTGAGCGAGGTCATGGGCTCCTGGAAGACCATGGCGATGCGGTTGCCGCGCACCCGCCGCATCTGCGCATCGCTGGCCCGTGCCAGATCGGACGGTGCGTCGGCGCCAAACAATATGCTCCCGCCGGCGATGCGGCCTCCCTCACGTTCGATCAACCGCATGATCGCCAGCGCCGTGGCCGACTTGCCGGAACCCGACTCCCCGACGATGGCGACAGTCTCGCCCGCCTCGACCTCGACGCTGAGGCACTCGACGGCCATATGCGAGCCGAAAGCGATGGAAAGGTCACGGACCGACAGGAGCACGCTCATGCCGTCTCGCCCTCCATGCGCGCAGCCACTTCGGCGATCTTATGGAACGGCGGCACCGGTGGGGTCCACCGCGTCGCGGCCGGTCGGAAGGAGAAGTTCACCGGGTCGCGCCCCTCGACACGCCAGGTAACGGTATCGCCGAGCTCAATGAGACCCATCGCGCCTGCAGGCTCGCCATCGGTGGTGAAGCTCTCGGTCAGCGACTGCTGCGTGAGGTGCACTGTGCCGTCGACCGGTGTGATCGTGTTCCAGTGTACGTGGCCCGAGACGCACACGACGGGATGGCGCGCCTGCGCGATCATGGCGCGCGCCCGGTCGGCCTGCGGATAGGTCGAGACGGCCGGATTGTTCTCGAAATAGTAATTGCCGACCTGCGAGTGACCAGAGACGGGCACGTGGCTGGCGATCAGCATGGGACGGTCGGCATTGCGCACCGTGCGGGACAGCCACAGAAGATCGGCCTCCGGCAGATGGAAGGAGCCATGGTTACCACCCCGGCGGATGAGCGTGTCCGCGCGCCACAGAACGATGCGCCAGCCACCGATGTCGATCGTATGGTGGCCGAGCGCCTGTCCCAGGATGCGTTCATTGTCCTCGACGGCGAGGTGGTCGCGGTCGTGGTTGCCGTTGATGTGGCAGATGGGCGCCTCAAGCGCGCGGAACGCTTCGGCGACTTCCGCCTCGAGTTCAAGATCGCGGTCTCGCGCAACGTCAGAAATGCGGTCGCCGAGATCGATGACGAGTTCCGGGCGGGCATCGTTGGAAAACCGGGCGAAGTCGGTCATCAGGTCGAGCGCGCAGTCGCCGCGCTTGGTGAGCGATGGGGCGCCGTGATGAATGTCGGCGACGAGCGCGATGCGCACGGACATGGTTCAGCTCCTGGGAAAAGTGATTGAGGTCCGGCGGGCGCATGGCACCCGCCGGAAGAGAGTTTCACGATCAGTTGCTGGCGAACTCGATCGAACCGGCGCGGAAGTCGAGCACATAGGGAATGTGCCCCGGCTTTGGTGCCCATTCGAGGTCCGTGCGCATGGCCCAGCTCTCATAGGGGCGGTAGAGCGGCAGGAACGGCGCGTCGACCTTGATGCGCTCCATCAGCTCGGCATAGGCCTGCTTGCGCGCCTCGATGTCGGTCGAGAAGCGGAACCGCTCCCAGATTTCGGCATACTCGGCATCGGTGTTGAAACGCCCTTCCGATTCCGAGGGACCGTTGGGTGCCCACATCACGCCGAACGATCCGAACGGATCGGCGAAGTACATCGGGTTCGACCAGGAACGCACCATCATGGCCGGCGAGCCGCCGGTCCATTCCTCGATCACGTTGACCCGGCCTTTGACGCCGACATTGGCCCACATCTCCATGATCGCCTGGGCGGCAAGGAGGCCGTTCGTATAGTAGGTTGACTGGCTGTCGTAGACGATTTCCTCGCCATTGTAGCCGGCTTCGGCGAGCAGCTCCTTCGCCCGCTCGGGATTGTACTCGAAGGTCTCCAGTTCCGGCATGTAGAGTTCGCCGAACTCTTCCATCGTGTGCGAGGCAGGCACGACGGCCTTACCCAGCCACAACGCCTCGTTGAGCGCGTCGCGATCGATCGCCATGCTCAACGCCTGGCGAATGCGGGCATCCTTCATGACCTCATGGTTCTGGTTCATGATCATGACGTGGAAGAGCGCGGTCGCGGAGCCAACGGCCTTCATGGTCGGCTCGGCTTCGATGAGCGAAAGCTGGTCGGGCGCGATGTTGGTCGCCAGGTCGATCTCGCCGGTGCGCAGCGCGGTGATCCGCGAGGCGGTTTCGGGAATACGGCGAACGGTTGCGCGTTCGAGCGGGGCCGCCTCGCCCCAGAACTCGCCGAAACGCTCGTAAACGATGCGCTCGTTGGGGACGAACTCGGCAATCTTGTAAGGACCGGTGCCGACCGGCGCGAGCGAGAAGGCCTCGAAATCGCTGTCTTCGGCGACATCCGGATCACCCGTCAGCGCCATCGTATAGGCGGCCGGAATGATCATGCCCTGCTGCAGGTTGATCAGCGTCTCCCACAGCGGCTCCTCGCGCTTGGCGTGGATGCGGATCGTGTAATCGTCGACCTTTTCGGCGCGGTCGAAGTTGCCGAGACGGTCGCGGGCGCGGACCTGATAGGGTGGGAACGTCGCCTGATACATGCGGTTGAGCGAGAAGACGACATCGTCGGCCGTCATCGGGTCGCCATTGTGGAAGAGGACGTCCTCGCGCAGCTTGAGCTCCATGACGGTCGGCTCGAGGAGCGTCCATTCGGTGGCAAGCGCGGGGCGCCACTCGACTTCGCGCTTGTTGTAGTCGCGGTCGATCAGCACGTCGAAGGCGTTGTAGTAGAACTGCGAGCCGACATTGGAGTGGTCGCGGCCCGGATCGAGATAGGGCGCGACATTTGCGGCGCCAACCGTGATTTCCTGGGCGAGTGCAGGCGTGGCGACGAGCATTGCGAGCGCCGTGGTCTGGAGAAGTCGTTTCATGGCTTTGAAGCCTCCGTAAGGGTGTTGAGCCAGGTGTCTTGCGGACCGGCGATCCCGGCCTCTCTTTATGAATTTCAGGTCAGCGCGCCCTCAGTCGCACGTCGGCGCGGTCGCGCAGCCAGTCGCCGAGGATCTGCACGGCAAAGGTGACGAGCAGGATCGCGAGCGCCGGCACGATCACCACCCACGGCGCCGTCGGCATGTAGTCGCGCCCGAAGCCGACCATCGAGCCGAGGGTCGCCGTTGGCGGCTGCACCCCGAGACCGAGGAACGAGAGCGTGGATTCCAGAAGCACGATGTTGGAGAAGGAGAGCGTGAACTGGACGACTAGCGGCGAGACCACGTTCGGCAGGACATGCCGGGTGGCGATCCGGAAGTTCGATGCCCCGGCCGCCCGCGCGGCCTCGACGAACGGCATCGCCTTCAGCTTCTTCACCTCGCCGCGCACGATCCGGGCATATTGTTCCCAGCCATACACACCCAGCACGCACACCATGACGGTCAGGCTGGAACCGAAGATGGCGAGGAAGAGCAGCGCAATCAGCGTGAACGGGATGGCGATCTGCGCATCGACGGCGCCCATGACGATGTTTTCGAACAGTCCCCCGCGAAGACCGGACAGAAGGCCGAGCAGCCCGCCGATCAGCAGACCGATGATCGATCCCAGCAGCGCCAGCAACAGCGTCAGCCGCAGGCCGTAGAGCGTCCGCGAAAGGATGTCCCGTCCAAGCTCGTCGGTGCCGAGAAGGAAGCCGTCCCGATACCGCTCGAAACCGATCGGCGGCGACAGCCGTGACAGGAGGCTCTGGTCAAGCGGTCCGTGCGGCGCGATCAGCGGGGCCGCGATCGCCGCCGCCAGCAGCGCGAACGCGGTGACGATCGCTACGCGCTGAACGGCATCGGCGGACTGCCAGAGCGAGAGCGCACTTGCGGCCAGCGAGGGCTTGTCGTCGAGACCGGAACGCAACGAAATGTCGGCCATGGCTCAGGCCTCCCCGAGACGGATGCGCGGATCGGCCCAGGTGTAGGCGAGGTCGACCACTGCGTTGATGATGAGGACCGCGATGGAAACGGCGATGACGCCGAACTGAAGCACCGGGTAGTCGCGCTGAATCGCCGAGCGCACCAGCAGTTCACCAATGCCCGGCCACGCGAAGATCGATTCCACGACGACCGAGCCCGCCGCCGCGAGGCTCGCCACCTGCAGGCCGATCACGGACAGGATGGTGATGGAGGCGTTACGCAGGCCGTGCCGCAGGATGACCTCCGTCTCGGCAAGCCCCTTGGCACGGGCGGTGCGGATGAAATCCTGGCCGAGCACGTCGAGCATGGCGTTGCGCGTGAACCGCGTCAGCCCGGCGATGAGCAGTCCCGACATAGCGATCGTCGGCATCAGGAAGTGCGCCCAGGTGCCGTTTCCGACAACCGGCAGCCAGTTCAGCCAGTAGGAAAAGACCAGGATCATGAAGACCGCGAGCACGAAGTTCGGGACGGCGTAGAACAGGAAGGCGAGCGTCATGACGGCGCTGCCCACCCACGACTTGCGCCAGACCGCGGCAACGATGCCGAGCGGTATCGCCAGCGCCAGCGTCAGCGCCGTGCTCGCCAGAAGAAGCTGCAGTGACGGCCATATGCGCTCGGCGATTACCACCGAGACGGGCCGCCGCTCGACGAAGGACAATCCGAACTCGCCTTCGAAGAACGAGCCCATGAAGGCGAGGTATTGTTCGAGGATCGAGCGGTCGAGCCCGTAATAGGTGACGAGAAGATCGCGATCAGCCTGGGTGAGCCCCTGCCCGGCGATATAATTGATCGGGTCGCCGGAAAGCCTGGTGGCCGCAAACGCCAGCGTGACGATTGCCAGAAAGGTGATGGCGATCTTGAGGCCCGCCCGCGTCAGGTATTTCAGCATGACACGCTCTCCCTGTCGTTGCGATGGGAGGCGACGCTGGCCCTTGGCGCGATTGCGGGATGCAGGATGCGCAGGAAGTCGATCCCGGCTGCGCGCGCGGCCACACCGTCGGTAGCGTCGTTGTCGCCAACGAAGAGAGCCCGGCCACGATCGGCCCCGCTGCGTTCGAGCGCGATCTCGATCAGATCCGCGGCCGGTTTGCCGACGGACTTTATGTGCAACGGGCCGGTACAGGCTTCGATGGCGGCGACAAGCGCGCCGGTCTCCGGCACCGGCCGGCCGTGGGCGGTCGGGTGCGTCAGGTCGAGATTGGTCGCCCACAGCACCGCCCCATCGACGATATGCGAGGCGATCTCCTCGGCGAGTTCCAGGCTGAAGCGCGAATCCCGGCCAAGAAGCACGACCTCCGGCACGCCACCGCTGTTTGCAATGCCGAGACTTGTCGCGAGCGACCGTAGCGGTGCGTCGGCATAGACAAGTGCTGCCTCCGCCTGCGGATCGTCGGCGAGCCTGCGAACCGACTCTTCGCCGGCCAGCAGTATCCGGTCCGCATCCACGCTGATGCCAAGCTCATCGAGGCGGGCGGCAAGCGTCCCGGCCGTATCGGAAGAATTGTTGGAGACGATCCACAGCCGGTCGCCGCAGGCATCGACGAACGCGCGCGCGCCCTCGTGCACATGGCGGCCGGAGATCAGGCATCCGTCGAGATCGCACAGCACGATCGATCGTGCCGCGACGTCGATCTCGGCAAAACTCCTGACTGTCTCCACATGGCGCATCGTCGGTCCTCGTCGCTTGTTCATGCGAGCGGGACCATGTGGGCGGCATGTGACACGCCCGTAACAAACCAAGGCTAGACCTTGCGAAATCGAAGGTTTCACCTTGAGGACAGCGATGTCGCTTACACTTTCGCGCATCCGCGCCATCAACGCCGTCGCGCAGACCGGCTCCTATGCCGCTGCGGCACGCCAGCTCGGCGTCTCCCAGCCAACGGTTTCGCAGCATATCCGCGAAGCGGAAGCACTCTATTCGGTCAGGCTCTTCATGCGCCGCGGCGGCGCGCTGCATCCCACGCCGCTCTGCACGCAGCTTTGCGACATTGCTGAACGGATGGCGGAAAGCGAACGCGAGGCCGAACGCATCATGACGCGTCATGCCACGCTGAAGGACGGCCGCATCACCATCGGCCTCGGCAATTCCATGCCCGGCATGGCCGTTATCGCGCTCTTTCGGCAACGCCATCCCGGTGTCGACATCGCGGTCGAGACCGGTTCACATGAACGCATCATCAAGGCGGTGCTGTCGCGCAGCGTCGATGTCGGCGTGCTACCGGACATTCCGCGCGACGGACGGTTTCGCGCACAGGCCCTTGTCAGCCAGGAGGTCGTCGCGATGCTTCACGCCAGCCACCCGCTCGCGTCGCGCAAGCAATTGACCTGCGCCGAGCTGATGCGCCAGCCGCTGATCTTCCGCGCTCGGGGTTCTTCAACCCAACGCGTGGTCGATCGCGCGTTCGCGCAGGCCGGCCTCACGCCAAAGCCGCTTCTCATGCTCGATGCCCGCGATGCGGCCTACGAGGCGGTCGCCAACAATATCGGCATCGGCTTCATATGGCGCCACGGAACGGGCCGGCACGATGCCGTCAAGCGCGTGCCGGTCGCCGAGATGAGCACGCGCTACAATGAAGTAGCCTTTGCGCTGGCCGGGGAAACATCCGTCGTGACGGACGCATTCCTGGCGGTCGGCGCAGACTACGGCAGGATGCAGGAAGGGATGGCATAGCGGCCGGATGGCCGCTGTCGCAGCAGACTGCAACGCCCCCAGGTTTGCTCCTCGCTTCGGTTGACCCGAAACATATGGTCATACATACTATTGATCATTTGATTGGGAAAGCGGAGGAGCGTCGCCCGATGATGAAGTTTCTGGACGGCGTAAAGGTTGTCGAGATCGGCCACATTCTCATGGCCCCCTACGCCACCCAGTTCCTGGGTGATTTCGGCGCCGACGTCGTCAAGGTCGAGTCGCTTGAAGGCGATTATTACCGGAATCTCGGCCTCGGCCGGAAGCGGGGCATGACCGCGCAATGGATGTCGGTGAACCGCAACAAGCGCAGCATTTCGCTGGACCTCAAGGACCCCGAGGCGCGCGAGACCCTCAATGCCCTTCTGAAAGACGCAGACATCGTCGTGCACAACATGCGGGTCAAGGCTATCGAGCGGCTTGGCCTGGGCTACGAGCCCGTCAAGGCGCTCAACCCGAAGGTCGTCTACTGCGCTGCAATCGGTTTCGGCCAAGACGGACCCTATGCCGACTTTCCGGCCTTCGACGACATCATCCAGGCCTATTCCGGCCTTGCCGCGGTCAACGGCGTCGGCTCCGGCAAGCCCACCTTCCTGCCGATCGCGATTGCCGACAAGGTCGTTGCGCTGATGCTCGGACAGGCCATGCTGGCCGGGCTCCACCGCCAGCGCGCCACCGGCAAGGGCTGCTATATAGAGACGCCTATGTTCGAGGCCGCGGTCACCGTGGTGCTGAACCAGCATCTCAACGGCCACACCTTTGTCCCGCCAGAGGCGGGCTTGGGCTACAAGCGCGTGATGAGTCCCTACCGCCAGCCGGCACCGACGCAGGACGGCTACATCGTCCACGGTGTCTACAAATACGAACACTGGCAACGCTTCCTCGCGGAAACCGGCAGGCAGGACGTGCTCGACGGCCCGTTGATGGCCGACCAGCATGCGATGGCCAACAACATTGCAGGCCTGTACGAAATCGCTTCGAACGAAATCCTGCCGACCCGCGCCACGGCCGAATGGCGCGAGCTCTTCGACCGGCTCGACATTCCTTGCGCACCGGTCCTGCAGATGGAGGATCTGGAGCAAGACCCGCACCTCAAGGCCGTGAAGCTTTTCGAGGAATACGACCACCCGTCGCAAGGGCGCCTGCGCCGAACCCGTGCGCCCTTCTCTGTTCGAGATGTCGATGTCGGCGCGGACCGCCACCCGCCTGAGATCGGGGAACATACCCTGGAGGTGCTGCGCGAAGTCGGGCTTTCGGACGAGCAGATCGCAATGCTACAGGCGCGCGGCGTTGTCCGTACCTTCTCGGATGAAGACAAGCCAGCAGACCGGAAGGCCGGATAGAAATGGCAACCACACCGGACAGCCAGGTATCGGTCGCCCGCGACGGTCATGTCGGCGTCGTGACCTTTTCCCGTCCGCCGCACAACTATTTCGACGGCGCGTCGGTCGAAGGGCTGCTTTCCGCCTTTCGCGAACTCGAGGCAGACCGGCAATGCCGGGCCATCCTGCTTCGGGCCGAAGGCAAGACCTTCTGCGCCGGCGCGCAGTTCGGCAGCGACGGCAACGGTGTCGATGCCGACGTCGCGATGCGCATCTACCGTAGCGCCATCGCGCTTTTCGAAGTGTCTAAGCCGGTCGTTGCCGCCGTCCAGGGCCCGGCGATCGGCGGCGGTCTCGGGGTCGCGCTTGTGGCGGATTTCCGGGTCGCCAGCGACACGGCATGGTTCTCCGCGAATTTCGCACGGCTGGGCGTTCATTCCGGCTTCGGCATCAGCGCGACGTTGCCGCGGGTCGTCGGCCTTCAGGCAGCATCGCTCATGCTGCAGACCGGCCGCCGGCTCTCCGCCCAGGAAGCGAACCGCATCGGTCTTGTCGAAAAGGTGGTTCCGCAGGCCGCGCTCGAAGAAGAGGCAATGGCGCTTGCCGGCGAGATCGCGTCGGGCGCGCCGCTAGCCGTGCAGTCCATGCGGCAGACATTGCTTGGGGATCGTGGGGCTCTCGTGCGTCAGGCGATCGAGCGCGAGATTGCCGAACAGCGCATTCACTTCCAGACTGACGATTTCCGTGAAGGCATCAAGGCAGCGCACGAGCGCCGGCCGCCGGTTTTCACGGGTCGTTGAAACGGAGGGGCAGGCGGTGACCAGAGGCAGTGCTTTCAGCCAGGACGACGGCATCCCGCTTTACATCAAGCTCGCCAGCCTGTTCCGCGACATGATCGGACAGGGCGAGTGGGCCGTCGGCGCGCAGATCCCGCCGCTTCCCGCGCTGCAGGACGCCTACGGCGTGGCGCGGGCGACGATCCGACAGGCTATCGGTATTCTGCAGGATGAGGGCTACCTGTCGAGCCAGCGCGGACGAGGCACCTATGTGCTGAAGGCGCCGCCCGTTCGAAGCGCCAACCCGCAGGCACCCGGGCACGACCAGCTCAATCTCGATCCGCGGTTCTCGATCAGGATCATCGGCCACGCGGAATGTACCCGCAACCACGGCCCGGCGCGCTTCATTCCCGAGACCGAAGGCCCGCTGGTAAACGCTCGCAAGCTGCATCTCTTCGAGGAGATGCCGTACTCGATCGTCGATTTCATCATGCCACGCCGCTACTTCGAGATGATTCCCGAAGGGCTCGATCGCACGCGCCTCTATGCGCAGCTCGTGCGCGACCACACCGGTCTCAGCCATCTGGTGGGCGACCAGGCGATGACCGTCAATCTCGCCGGTCACGAGGTGGCCAAGCTTCTGGAGATACCGCTCGCAACGCCGACCGTGCAACTCGACTCGACGCTGACGGAGATGGGAGCGGCCACCCCGGTGATGGCGCACCGCAGCGTGATCCGCAGCGACCTCTTCCTGCTGCGGCGGCGCATCGCCAACGTATTCGAGCGCGCTGCGGACGACTGGCGTCCGACTGTGCGCCCCGACAACTGACAGAACCACGGAGACAGGCAATGGACTTCGCCCTGAGCGAGGAGCAGCGCGCGATACAGGAAGCGGTGCGACGCATCTGCGAGCCGTACGACGATGGCTACTGGCTCGACCGCGATCGCGACGGCCGGTTCCCGCACGAGTTCGCAGCGGCAGTCGCCCGCAACGGCTGGTTCGGCATCACGACTCCGGAGGCTTATGGTGGGGCGGGTCTCGGCATCACCGAGGCCGCGATCGTGATGAAGGAAATCGGCCGGCTGGGGCTGGCCGCGACCTCGTCGGTGCACATCAACATTTTCGGGCTCCAGCCGGTGGTCGGCTTCGGCACGGAGGAGCAGAAGCAGCGCATGCTGCCGCCGCTGATCGCCGGCGAGGAGCGCGCGTGCTTTGGTGTGACGGAGCCTGACGCTGGGCTCGACACCACGCATATCACCACCTTCGCCAGACGGGCCGACAATGGCTATGTCGTCAACGGGCGCAAGGTCTGGACTTCCACCGCGCAACACGCCGACCGCATCCTTCTGGTGACACGCACGACGGCGCTCGCGGACTGCGCCAGGCCGACGGACGGCATGACCGTCTTCTACACGCGCTTCGACCGCGACCGGATCGAGGTGCGCGAGATCGAGAAGATGGCCCGCAAGGCGGTCGATTCCAACGCTATCTTCATCGACGGCCTCGAAGTGCCCGAGGAAGACCGTATCGGCAATGACGGCGACGGCTTTCGCGTACTGCTGCACGGTCTAAACGCCGAACGCATCGTCGCGGCCGCAAGCGCCATCGGCGCGGGACAGGCGGTGCTGGAAAAGGCGGCGGCCTATGCCGGCGAGCGCAACGTGTTCGGCCGGCCGATCGGCATGAACCAGGCCATCCAGCATCCGCTCGCCGACATATGGATGCGGCTACAGGCGGCGGAACTGATGCTGTTCAAGGCGGCACACCTCTACGACAGCGGCCAACCCTGCGGGCTGGAAGCCAACAGCGCCAAATATCTCGCCAGCCAGGCGTCGTTCGACGCAGCGTTCCGCGCGGTGCGAACCCATGGCGGCTTCGGCTTCGCCAGGGAATACCACGTCGAGCGTTATTTCCGTGAAAGCATCCTAAACTTCATCGCACCCGTGAGCGAGGAATTGATCCTCTGCCACGTTGCGGAGAAGGCTCTCGGCCTGCCGAAATCCTACTGACCCGCGTCGCGGGTGCCGAACACCATGGCGTTGTCCTCGCCGAGCGAGGGCGCGTCCTTCCTATAGGCAGGCCTTTCGCCGTCGAATGAGACCGGCATGCCGACGAGGCTGAGATCGATGCCAGGCGACTGCTGAAGAATGCCCAGCGCCTCCGTCTGCGGATGCGCCAGCACTTCGTTGACGGTGTGGATCGGCGCGCAGGGTACGCCGGCCGCCTCGAGCTTCTCGGCAAGGTCTTCCTTCGTCGTGCCCGCCGCAATCTCGGCCACCATCGGCAGCAGTATTGCGCGGTTGCGGCTGCGATCCTCATTGGTCACGAAGCGCGGATCCGTACCCCACTCCGGATGACCGAGAACCTGCGCCAGCCGCGCGAAAAGCCGGTCGTTGCCGGCCGCGATCACCAACGGCCCGGTCGATGTTTCGAACGCCTGGTAAGGCACCAGCAGAGGATGTCCCGTCCCGTGACGCACGGGCAGCCCGCCGCCCGTCATGTATGTGACCATGTGGAACCCGCACCACAGCAACGCGGTCTCGAACAGCGACGTGTTGACGACGCAGCCCTTGCCGGTCGTCCCCCTGCGGAACAGCGCTGCAAGCGCACCAATCGCCGCCCACATGCCGGTACCGAGATCGACCACTGACGCACCGATCCGCGCAGCCGGCCCGTCCGGGTGGCCGTTGGCGCTGATGAGCCCGGAAAACGCCTGCATCAGCGGTTCGTAGCCGGGCCGGTTCTTCAACGGACCGAGATGACCGAATGCACCCATGTCGCAATAGATCAGGCGCGGGTGCCGTTCCGTCGTTTCCTCCGGTCCCAGACCCATCTTCTCCATCACGCCCGGCCGCAGATTGTGGACCAGTATGTCGCTGTCGGCCAGCAGGCCGTCGAGTTTCCGCCTGTCTTCGGCTTGCGAGAGATCGAGCACCACGGACAGCTTGTTGCGGTTCATCGCATGAAACGCGGCCGACGCATCGGCTGAGACGGGCGGCCCCCAGCGGCGCGCGTCGTCGCCCCCATCCGGCTTCTCGACCTTGACCACGGTCGCACCGAGATCGGCAAGGATTTCGCCGGCAAAAGGACCGGCGAGATTCTGGCCAAGCTCGACGACCTTGACACCTTCCAGCAGCAACGCCGTCATCACATTCTCCCCGGCAGCCAGAGCGAAATCGCGGGGAACGCGATCAGCAGGGCAAGCACGGCCAGCTCGACCAGCACGAACGGCCACACACCACGAAAGACCTTGCCGACGGGAACCTTTGTCGTGCTCGCGACGACGAAGACATTGATGCCCATTGGCGGCGTGATCAGCCCGATCTCGGCGGCCTTCACGAAGAGAATACCAAGCCAGACGGGCTCATAACCAAGACCGGCGAGCAACGGGAACGTCAGCGGCAGGGTCAGGACGAGGATCGCCAACTGATCCAGAAAGAAACCGAGGACCAACAGCATGAGCAGAACGCACAGCAGCACCACGAAGGGCGGCACGTCGGCTGCCTGGATCGCCATCAGCAGGTTCTGCGTCACGCCGGTCAGCGTCAGGAAGATGCCGAACACCGCCGAGCATGCGATGATGGCAAGGATCATCGCAGAGTTGCGCGTGGCCGCCGACAGGGCATGCAGGAAATCGCTCCATCCCATGCGGCGCATGACGATGGCGATGACCAGCGCCGCGAGCGCGCCCACCGCTCCGACTTCCGTCGGCGTGATGGCGCCGGAATAGATCGCCGCGATCATCGACCCCATCAGCAGCAGGATCGGCCAGACGGTCTTGAGCCCAACGATCCTCTCGCGCATCGAAACCGGCTCGGCCGCGGTCGGAGCCGCATCTGGATTGCGTCTGACGATGAACGCGATCGTCAGCGCGTAGCTGGCGGCGGTCAGCGCTCCCGGCAACAGGCCGGCCATCAGCAACGCACCCACGGACGTTTCCGTGAAGACGCCGAAGAGGACAAGGCCGATGGAGGGCGGGATCATGATGGCGAGCGTGCCGATCACCGCCAGCGCGCCGGTCGAAAAGCTGTCGTTGTAACCGTAGCGACGCATCTCGGGGTGTGCGGCTGCAGCCAGCGTGCCGGCGGCAGCCGTGCTCGATCCCGAGACGGCCGAAAGCATCACACCTCCTGCAACCGCGGCATAGGCGATACCGCCGCGCATATGACCGAGCCATTTGTGCGAGGCCGCGAACAGGTCGCGTGTGAAGCGGCCAGCCGTCAGGAACTCCGCCATCAGTACGAACATCGGCAGCGTCGACAGCGTGTAGCTTGTCATGTGCTCGTAGGGCGCGGTCTTGATAACGCCGATCAGCGGATAGATGCCACCTGTCAGGTAAAGCCCCAGCGCCCCGGTGGTCAGCATTGTGAAGGCGACCGGCATGCCCGCGAGCAGCAGCACGAAAAGAAGTAGGGTCATTCCGATGGCAACGGAAACCATCACTCGTCTCCCTCAGGGTCGGAGCGCGGGAAGACGATCTCGACGGCGAGCCGCAACGCAAGCAGTCCGCAACCGAGAGGAACCCATACATAGCTCCAGTAGAGCGGAAACTGGATCACGCCGAAGCTGGTATCCCGGTCGATGAATTTCGACACCGCCTCCGTGCCCGCGTGCCAGGCAAGGAAGCCGAAGATGCCGGCGGCGATCAGCGCGTTTACACGTTCGACAGGGTTGCCTGGGATACGAGCCAGCCAGGGCTTCAACACGTCGAGCCGAATGTGGCCGCCGCTCGCATATGTGGCCGGCAAGCCCAGAAAAGTCAGGATGACCATCAGATACAGCGTCGTGAACTCGAAGCTGCCCTGCAGCGGACGATTGAAGAGATAGCGTCCGAGTGCGTCGATACTGATCGACAACATCATGACGAAGATCGCGAGTTGCGCGATCGCCATGAAAATTCGATCGAAGAAGGACAGCGCGCGCTCCAGCGGTCTGGGCATGGCATGCTCCGCAGGTAGGGCGCTCCCGGACAAGGCGTCCGGGAGCAAGGGTGTTGATTATTCCTGGAGGTACGAACGATAGGCGTCGAGGGTCGCCTGGCCGGGCAGTCCACGCCCTTCCATCTGCTTCACCCATTCGGCCTCCACCGATTGCAGCTTCTCGGTAAACTGGGCCTGCGTTTCCGGCGACAGCTCGATCAGCTTGATGCCAAGCCCTTCCAGTTTGTCGTATGCGGACCCGGTCTGGTCCTTGAACCCGGCGGCCATGGTCTCGCCGATCTCGGTGGCAACCTCGGAAATCACCTTCCGGGCGTCTTCCGGCAGGCCCTGCCATACGTCCTCGTTCACCAGAGCCGCAAACGCCACCGTGCCAAGGCTCGCATTGGTGGTGATGGAAGAAAGCACCTCCTCGATCTTATAGGCAAAAAGGCTCGGCGGATTGTAGATCGCGCCATCGACGGTGCCACGCTCCAGGGCGAGGTAGAGGTCGGAGGCCGGCACACGCACCGGCACGGCTCCGAGCGAACTGGCGATGAGTTCGCCGGTCGCGCCAGCGGCACGCATCTTCACGCCCTCAAGCTCGCTGACATCGTTGAGTTCGGTCTTCTTCGCGAACATCGCCTGATACGGCGGCGTCACCATGGTGAAGAGCGGACGCACGCCGTTGCGCAGATATTCGCTTTCCAGGAGTTCGTTCTGGGCCAGCTTGGTGAAAGCGATGGAACCGGCAACGGAATCGGTGAAGAGCCCCGGCAATTCGACGGCGCTGGTCAGCGGCATGCGATCGCTGACATAGACGACGCCGACCATGGCGATGTCGGTGACACGGTTGCGCACCGCGTCCAGCAGCCCGGCGGCCTTGGCAAGCTGCTCGGCCGGATAGAGCTGCACCTCGATGCGGCCCTCGCTGCGCTCCTCGACCATCTGTTTGAACGGCTGTGCCGAAAGCTTCGAGCCGGCGTGAGTCAGCGGAAACTGATCTGCATATTTCAGGACGATCTTTTCCTGCGCGTAGAGCGCGGTCGATGCAAGCGAGGCGGCCAGCGCGATGCCGGCCACTTTAAGGGCATTGGTGATCTTCATGCTTTCCTCCATCAGAATTTTTCTGGTTCTTGGTGCTGGCAACGTTCACGCCGGATCTGCCTGCCAGCGAAAGCGCGGCGGCTTTCCGTCGAGGAAGCGTTGAGCCGCTTCCTTGTGATATGCCGTCTCGAGACAGGCTGCCTGCGCCAGGCTCTCTGCCTCCACCGTCTGCCGCAGGTCGAGCCCGTAGCTCTGGTTGAGAAGGTTCTTCGACAGGGCGAATGCTGTTGCTGACGCCTCGACGAAACTCTTCGCCATAGTCGTTGCGGTCTCCATCAGCCGGTCTTCTGCGACGACCCGGGAGACGATGCCCAGCGCCAATGCCTCCTCGGCATCGACTTCCCGCGCACTGAGGATGAGTTCCCTCGCCCGTCCCATCCCGACCCGTCGCGGTAGCGAGTGGTGGAGCGCAAAATCCGGCACCAGCCCGATACGCGCAAACGATGCGCAGAACCGCGCCCGCGGCGTCGCCACGACAAAATCAGCCGCGGCAGCTAGGCCAAGGCCCGCGCCGTAGGCAGGACCGTCGACAGCCGCGATTAACGGCTTTTCAAGAGAAAGGAGCGCGAGCACGGTTTCGCCGGTCTGGCGCATGCGCTCGCGCGCATCCTCGATGCCGGGCTTCCTGTCGCGCATCGACGTGATGTCGCCGCCCGCGCAGAAGCTGCCTCCGGATCCGGTTAAGACACAGGCGTGGATGGCAGCGTCGCGAACCAGTCGATCGACGGCTTCGCGCAGCTCGGCGCGCATGGTCATGTCGATGGCGTTGCGGCGCTCGGGTCGCTTCAGCGTCAGCGTTGCCACGCCACCGTCGACATCAAGCGCTATCGTTTCGAAACCTGCCACGCTGGATCGCTCCTCCCGATTGATCGCGTGCTAAAGTACATAATAGTGTACTATAGAACTATCTGGGTGCAAGCGGTCATTCGAGCGCATCGCCCCAGCCCGCGAGAACGCCACCCTTGTCCAGCCACGCCGACGGCACCTCGACGGGCAGGTCGAGGAACATCTGCGCGTAGGTCTTGGCCTGCGGGTCATAGCGCAGCGAGGCGGTGCCGCCGCCGCCCAGCACGTTCTCCAGCAGGAAATTGAGCGCGTGGAACCCGGGCATCACGTAGCGGTGCACCGGACCTTCCAGATAATGCGCGAAGAACTGCGCCATGCGCTCCTCGGTGACCTGCTCCGCGATCACCGAAAAGAACTCCGGACGGCGCGCGATCACCCCGATATTGGCGTGGTTACCCTTGTCGCCGCTGCGACCCCAGGCCAAGGCGCGCAGAGGAACCGTTGCGGTCGGGCCGCTTGCGGCTTCCGACTGGGGAGCGGGATGTGCAGCGGGCGCATCGGCGCTCTGGCCTGGCATTGCAGGCAGGCGCGTCGCCTCTTCGCCCCGGTGAATCGTCACCGGCACCTTGTCTTTCGGCCAGAGGAAGGAATGGACACGCAGGACCGGCGTCGGCTTCGGGCGACCGTGAAGCACCCCGGTCAGTCCCTGCGCCATGGCGACGCCCGGATGGGCGAACTCCCGCGCGAAAATCTCCAGCGCTTTCATGTCTTCGTGCTTGAGGCCGATCTTGACGATCACCTCGCGCGCCTCGAAGGCGCGCGCATTCGCGCCGTAAGTGTCTTCGGCGCCGATCACCTCGATGGAGACCTCCCGGTAGGGAGCGAACCCCTTGGCTGCCATCAGCCGTCCGGTCCGCTCCACCAGCGCCTCGGCCGTCCGGCGGCCTTTTCTGCCGGCCTGCCAGCCCGCGACCATGTAGGTCGTGACAATGCGGAAACCGTCGACATAGGTGCCGCAGACCTTATAGTCCGGCCCGGGCGCCCTGCCCTTCGCGTTCGACACGCGCACCCGATCCTCCGCCACCTGTTCGAGCGTCACCTCGGAGAAGTCGCAGACGACGTCGGGCAGATGATAGGATTGCGGATCGCCGATCTCGTAGACGATCTGCTCCGCCACGGTGCCGGTCGTCACCTTGCCCCCGGTACCCGCGGCCTTGGTCACGACGAAGCTGCCGTCCTTCGCGCATTCGACGATGGGAAAGCCCATGTCGCTCCAGCCGTCGGCGACGTCCTGCCAATCGGTAAACAGCCCGCCGGTTGCCTGCGCGCCGCACTCGATGACATGGCCGGCGAGACTGCCGGCCGAAAGCCGGTCGTAATCACCGGCCTGCCAGCCGAACTCGTGCATCAGCGGCCCCAGCACCATCGCCGAATCCACCACGCGGCCGGTGATGACCACGTCGGCGCCTTTTGCCAGCGCTTCCGCAATCGCACCGGCGCCGAGATAGGTGTTCATCGAGGCGAATGCCTTCGGCAGCGGCGCACCGGAAAACATCTCCGTCGGCTGCGCATCCTGGATGTCCTGCGCGAAGGGCGTCAGGTCGTCCCCGGTAACCACCGCAACGTCGAATTCGAGCCCCGCTTCGGCGGCTGCCGCCAGAAAAGCATCGCGACAGGCAAGCGGGTTCATGCCGCCGCTGTTGGTTATGAGCTTGATGCCCTGGCGCTTGATCTCCGGCAGGAGCGGCTTCACCGACGCGAGCCAGTCGGGAATGTAACCGCCATCGGGCGCCTTGGCCTTGGCGCGGGCAAGCAGCGCCATGGTGACCTCGGCGAGGTAATCGCCGACCAGATAGTCGACATTACCCTTCTCCACGAGCTGCCTTGCACCAAGGATGGTATCGCCCCACGCGGCCGCCGCCCCGCCGATACGTACGATCTTTTCTTCAGTCATCTTTGTCTCGCTCCCGCGGTTCAGACGGCCCAGCGCGGCTTGCGCTTTTCGAGGAAGGAGGCCACGCCCTCGCGGCCCTCCTCTCCCAACAGGCACGAGGCGAAACCCTCTGCCGCGCGGTCCAGCATCTCGTCGCGCGTCAGGTGCGGCGCTGCCAGCACGAGTTCCTTGGTTGCCGCGTTTGCGCCAGGCGCGCAGAGGCGCACGCTCTTGCGCAGCCCCGCCTCGAGCGCGGCGAAGTCTTCGCCGGTCGGCACCACGGCGTCGGCGATACCCAGCGCCAGCGCCTCGTTGCCGTCGAAGCGCGCCGCCGTCAGCATGATCCGTCGTGCCTTGGCGAGCCCGATACGCTGGACGATGAGCGGCGCGATCTGCGCCGGCGGGATGCCGAGCATCGTTTCGGTCAGCGCGAATTTCGCGTCGGCGATGACGGCAACGAAATCACCGGCACAGACCAGGCCGAGCCCGCCAGCCATCGCGGCGCCCTCGACGAGCATGACCGTCACTTGCGGCAGTTCGTTGATGGCATGGAAAAGCTCGCCGGCGCGGCGACTGAATGCGGCAACGTCGGCCTGGCTCTGCCCGCCTTCCGTGATCGCGCGAAAGCCCTTCAGGTCGCCGCCGGCGCAAAAGGTGCCACCCTTCCCACGAAAGGTCACGCCGCGAATATCCCGATTATCGGCGAGCGAGCGGGCCACAGCATGCAGCTCCTCCGCCATCTCGTTCGACAGCGCGTTGCGGGCTTCCGGCCGGTTCAGCCATACGGTCAGCCAGCCGTCTTCCTGTTCCAGCAGAAGGGTTTCGGTTTGCGGTAGCGCGGACATCGGTTTCCTCCCGGGGATATGCAGGTTGCCATTACGATACAGAACGAACGTTCTGTTTGTCTAGATGGCAGCGTTGCGTTTATAGATTTGCCGATGAACACGCCTGACGCCGCCTCCGACAGACCGGAACCACCCACCGCATCGCGCAAGGAACAGCAGGCGATCGTCGCCCGCGACCGTATCGTGCGCGCCGTCATCGACTGCCTCGACGAGCATGGCTACGCGGAAACGAGCATCAACCGCATTCAGGAACGCGCTGGAATTTCGCGGGGCGCGTTAACGCATCACTTCCCGAGCAAGGAAGAGTTGATGGTCGTCACCGCCGAGCGGCTGTTGCAGCCGACGCTAGTGCCGCCACGCAAAGGCCCGCGACAGTTCGACAGCGCAGAGCAGCGGATTTCGGCCGTCGAGGCGGACATCGTCTGGATGTGGGAAAGGCTTGTCGACACGCGCGAAGGCCGCGCTTTGCTTGAAATCCTCGTTGCCACCCGCACGGACGTCGCGCTTAAAGGCCGCATCTCCGAGACGTTCGTCCGATGGAACCGCGCGATAAACGATTCGCTGGCCGCCAACTATCTGCTCCACGGGCTGGCCGAAGAGGAACAGCGCGAGCTCTGGACGATGTGCCGCGTCTTCCTGCGCGGCCTGAACACGCAGAGCCAGTTCGAACCGGACCACCACGCACGCAGCGCGCTGGTACGCAGTTTCGCGAAGATGATCGCCACGCGCTTCGTCTGACCGCGACGATGACAGGTGCTCAATCGGCGGTGAAGCGGTCAAGCGCGTTGCGGGTGATCTGCTCGGTGAAGGCGTCGCTGCGGGTCAGCCCCATGATCCATTCGCAGCTACCCGCCGTCAGCACTTCGCCCTTGCCGCGTTTCATGCCCACGACCATGCCCGATCCGTACTGGAACTTGCGCCGCGCGACTGGCGTCTCGTCGGCTGCGAGTTCGGCAAGACCGTTCAGATCGCTGTCCCGGACATAGTAGCGCACGCCCTCGCCCTCATGCTCGTATTCGAACAGGACGGCGGGGCTCATGGCGAGGATATCGATCTCATCCGGCACACCGGGCGCTTCGACCGGATAGGGAAGACCCTGCTTGAAGGTATAGTCGAGCCCGTCGACCTCGTAGCCGAATATGCCGGCCTCGGCGCCGAAAACATCGGCATAGCGCAGGTCAGTGCCGGCAAACGCCCAGTGTTCCGGCCGGTAGACGGTGAACCCGCGCGACCCGCGCGGCGCGAAACCGCCCCAGCTTCCATACATGCCATGGCAGCCATTGACGCCCACCGTGGACGCGCCCGGCCAGTTGACGCCACCGCTTTCCCACGAGGCTGTCAGCAGATGCTTGCGCTCAGGATCGTCACGCACCGGGTCCATGGCAGGCGCCTTGAACTTCCAGCAATGCTGCTGGCGCCCGTCGTCCTCCAGCCTGATCTGCCACAGGAAATTGCCGCCGAAGCGCGAAAAGCCGCCGCCGCGCTCGACGAAATCCTCCACTGCCTTGCGCATGTCCCATGACCAGTACTCGTCATGGCCGACGGTCACGAGACAGGAATAGTCGTCAAGGATCTCGGGACGGTAATGCAGGTCGGTCTGGGTGATGATGTCGAAGTCGTAGCCTTCGCGCTCGGCCCAAACGGCAAAATGGCGGTCGAACTGCGCCCACCCCGCAGCCGCGTAATATTGCCCCCAGCCGCCGGAATAGCCCCATTCCTTGGATGGAAAACGCGGCGCGTCGTTCATGTCGGGAAGCGGCGCGACGGTGATGCGGGCCGCTCCCTTCGGCAGCCATATCATGCCTCGGGTCCACGGCCTCCGGAGCGAGAGGATAGGCGACCCCTCGTTCTTGTTCGGCCCCCACGTGCCGAAATAGTGGTTGGCGCCGCCCCAGTCGTTGTAGGCCGTCCACGTGCCCGTCGCGAGCATGAACAGGATTTTCCCCTTGCGGGTTTGTGCCGTCGGCCGCACCACGACGAAATGATGCTGGACGAAGCGCTCGCCGTCCTTGCGCATGCAGGTGGAGACCACGCGGTAGAAGCCGGAACGCTGGTTGCGGGGTATTTCCCAGCGGTGAAGCACCGGCCAGTCGCAGCCGTCCATATAGGCGGTCTCGGAGGTCTTGGTAAAACTGCCGGGCAGTCCGAAGGACTCGTGCACCATCTCCGGCCTAAAGCCGTCGCGATAAATCTGGATCGACCACTCGTCCGCCGTCGTGGAACCGTGAAACTCGACCGTCTCGCCCGGATCGTAAGACATCCGGTCGGTGTAGACGAACACCTCTGCCAGGTCCGGATCCTCGCGCGGAAACTGGAAACGGTAGTCGGACAGGAAATGCTCGTCCGCGTAGCCCTTGCGTACAGCCCATGGCCGCACGGCATGCGGTCCGATTTCGGGAAATTTGAACGGCTGTCTGCTCATGATCGGTCGATGGCTCCTAGTTCAGCGCAAGGGTGGGTGGACTTGGTCGGGCGGCGGCTTCCTGAGAGAAGGGCCCGCCCTCCATCTCGGAGAGCCGTCGCAGCAGGTTGCGCCCACCCTCGATGAGATCGAGCCGGACGGCCATGCGCAGCGCGTAGGCCTCGCGTTTCTTCAGCGCATGCAGGATCGCGACATGCTGATGAACATCAGGGTAGAACGGTCGCGCATCGGGATAGAGTTCGGAGAGCATCGGCCCGACACGCATCCACAGACGCTCGAGCATCTGCACGAGCGTCGGCATGCGCGCATGTTCGAACATCGTGAAATGGAATGCACGGTTTGCTTCGAGCGCGGTACGCCAGTCGTGGCGCGCCTCGGCCTCGACAAGCATGTCGTGCAGTCCCTCGAGCCGCGCGAGGTCGGCAGGGCGCATGTGTGACATCGCCCGCTCCGCCGCCATCGGCTCCAGCTCGAGCCGTATGTCGCGAATGTCGACATAGTCTGCGAGCGAAAGCCGCTGGACCCGGATATAAAAGCGCGGCTTGATCTCGACGGCGCCGTCGCGCGCCAGTTGCACGAGCGCCTCGCGCACCGGGGTTTCCGACGTGCCCATTCTGCGGGCCAGATCGCGAACCTTCAGGCGCTGATGCGGCAGGAGTTCCGCTCGCATGAGCGAGAGACGAAGCCGGCTATAGACCTCCTCGGCAAGCAAGGCCGCACCCTCCTTGGAAAATCGGCTCGCGACTGGCTTTCAACCGACCTGCCATGAACGCAGCGGATCGGTTTATCGGATATATCAGGCACCGCAAAATCCCGCATGTCAAGCGGCAGCCAGCACTCATAATGATACGTAATTCGATAAACTTTGCGATGCACGCTCCCACAGCTTCACGCGAAGCGCCTTCACCACGAAACCCGGAAAGGCTTGAACTTGGCCAATTTTGTCTGATTTCGCCTGACGTTCGGATCAGCATCGCGTATTTTTCGATTCCGCCGATTAATAACACCTATCTGCCACCTTGCCTGGCGATAATAGGAAGATAATCAAATTACTTGAGCTTTCTGATATATCGTGTACCGTCTGCATATGGAGCGTCCAACCGCTCCCATTGACACGCACGACGATACGGAGCTTGCCGATGGCCCAGGAAGCCTTGCCGCAGACGAATGGCGCCTCCATCGATATTCGCGCCCTCGAGAAGCGGTTCGGCAACGTGCGCGCGGTGGATGACGTCTCCCTGACGATTGAAGCGGGGGAGTTCGTTGCCCTGCTCGGACCCAGCGGCTCAGGTAAATCGACCGTCCTGATGAGCATCGCCGGCTTCGAAAGGCCGACAGCCGGGAAGATCATCATCGACGGCGTCGATTGCACCACCCTTCCGCCCCACAAGCGGAATATCGGCATGGTGTTTCAGCACTATACCCTTTTTCCTCATCTCAGCGTTGCCGACAATGTCGCCTTTCCGCTGAAGATGCGGGGCATTTCCCGGTCGGAACGGCGGCGCCAGGCGGAGACCGCGCTCGAGACGGTGCGCCTCGCAGGCTATGGGGATCGCATGCCCAAGCAGCTTTCGGGCGGCCAGCAGCAGCGTGTCGCGCTCGCCCGAGCAATCGTCTATCGCCCGCGGGTGCTGTTGATGGACGAGCCTCTTTCCGCGCTCGACAAGAACCTACGTGAAGAAATGCAGCTTGAGATCAAGCGGCTGCATTCCGAACTGGGTCTGACCGTCGTGTTCGTCACCCACGATCAGGGCGAGGCGCTGACCATGGCTGACAGGATCGCCATCCTCAAGGCCGGCAAGCTGCAACAGGTTTCGCCCGCGCGTGAACTCTACGAGCGGCCCTCCAATCTGTTTGCCGCCGGCTTCATCGGCGAAATGAACATGTTGCCTGTCGAATGGGACGGCCAGCGCGCCCGGCTTGTGCAGGGCGAGGAAATCGTCTTGCCCGATCAGGCAGCCATCATGCCGGTCGCGCCAGGCCGCGCGGTTCTCGCGGTGAGACCGGAACGCCTGTCCTATGCACGCGCTGGCACCGCAGGCACCTGGGCGGCAACGGTCCGCGATGTTGTCTACGCAGGCGCCGGCACGCTGCTGATAGCAAACCTCGCCGACGGCACCGAGGTGCGCCTGCGCATACCGAGCGCCGGTCAGGAACCGGTCAGCCCCGGCGACGTAATCGGCCTCGCCTGCCCGCCCGAGGCAATGCTGCTATACCCGCAGGAAGCTGCCTGATGGCGGCGCCCGGCTTCTTCGAGGCGGATGGCCGCAGCATGTCGCGCGCCACGGTGCTGATGCTGATGGCGCCGTTCTTCGCGCTCGTCATCTTCGCATTTCTCTACCCGCTGGCGAACCTGCTTTCGATCTCGGTTCTCGAGCCGCAGCCGACGCTCGAACATTACCAGCGCGTGGTCGAAAATCCGGTCTATGCCCGCGTGCTCTTCCGCACGTTGCAGATCGCGCTGCTCGTGAGCCTGCTGTCTCTTGCCCTGTCGCTTCCCGTTGCCGTGCTCATGGCAAGCTCGCGCGGCCCGAAGGCGATCTTCCTGACAGCCTGCATCCTGCTGCCGTTCTGGTCCTCGGTGCTGGTGCGGACTGCCGCATGGGCGATCCTGCTGCAGCGTAACGGCATCATCAACCAGACGCTCCAGTTCATCGGCATCACCGACGAGCCCATTCGGCTGCTCTACACGCAGGGCGCGGTGGTGGTCGCCATGACCCATGTGCTCATGCCGTTCATGGTGCTGCCGATCTATGGCGCGCTCAGGAACATCCCTGCCGACTATTCGCGCGCGGCGGCGATCTGCGGCGCGGGGCCGCTGCGCATCTTCTGGGAGGTGACGCTGCCGCTCGCGATGCCGGGCATCATCGGCGGCTTCATCCTGGTCTTTCTCACCGCGCTTGGCTACTTCATCACGCCGGCGCTGCTCGGCTCCCCGCAGGAGATGATGATCGCCACGCTGATCTCGCAGCAGATGCGCGAAAATCTCGACTGGCCGTTCGCCGCCGCGCTCGTCGGCGTGCTGACGCTGATCGTCACCGTCATCACCCTCGCTTTCAGCAAGGTGTTCCGCTTCGAACGGATGCTGGGAGGCCGCGCATGAACGCCCGCTCCCTCATCTTGAACGCGTATGTCTATGCGGTCCTGATCTTCATACTGCTGCCCATCATCATCATCCTGCCGATGTCGGTAAGCGAATCCAACTATCTCGCCTTCCCGCCGGAAGGCTTCACGCTGCGCTGGTTCGAGGACTATTTCGGCGATCGTCGCTGGATGGAGGCGACCTGGTTCAGCATCAGGATCGCGACCTTGACGGCGATCGCTACGGCGGTGATCGGCACGATGGCGACCTATGCGCTGGTCCGTGGCGCCGGCCGCATGGGCACGCTGTTCCAGACCCTGCTGATCGGCCCTATCGTCGTGCCCCACATCGCGCTCGCGGTCGCACTTTACCTGTTCTTCCAGAATACGGGACTATCCGGCACCACGCTCGGCTACGTCATGGCGCACTCGCTGATCGCCATGCCGTTCACCGTATTCACGGTGGCGGCCGCCCTTTCGAGCATCGACCCTGCGCTTGAGGATGCCGCCATGAGCTGCGGCGCCTCACGCTTCACCGCGTTTCGTCTCATCACCTTGCCGATGATCCTGCCCAACGTGGTCTCGGGCGGCCTCTTCGCCTTCATCATCTCGTTCGACGAGCCGGTGATCGCGTTCTTTCTCGCCGGCATCCGCGACAAGACCCTGCCGCGCATGATGTTCGACGACATCGAACAGAACCTGACGCCGGTGATCCCCGCGATCGCGGTCCTTCTTACACTTCTCTCCATCGCCGTGCTGATCGGCGCCGGCATGCTCAAGCGCACGGCCGACCGGCGCGGCGCTGGCGGATGAATCCTGAAGCATACAGGGGAACTCAGCAAAGGAGGCTGAAATGAAAATGAGGAACCATATCAAGGCAATGCTTGGTGCGACGCTGCTGCTCGGGGCAGCAGCACCAACAATGGCCGACGAGGTCGTCATCGCCACCACCGGCGGGCTTATGCGCAACATGCTGGAAGAGCATATGTACCTTCCCTTCCAGGAGGCGACTGGCACCGAGGTCATCCCGTTCGACATCGAAGTACCGGACCAGTGGGCACGCGCCGAAGGCATGGTGCGCAGCGGCAACATCGAATTCGACATCGTCACCGCCACCGGTCCCGATCTTGTCGACAAGGCCGACATCCTGCTCGACATCCCCTGCGCGGACATGCCGAAAGTTGTCGAATTTGCACTCGAAGGCGCCTGCGAGGCCAAGGGCGTTGCCCGCACGACCGGCGGCATGGTTCTGACCTACAATGCCGAGGTGTTCGCTGACGAAGCGCCCAAGAACTGGGCGGATTTCTGGGACGTGGAGCGTTTCCCCGGACCGCGCGGCCTTCCCGACACCGGCGATCGCGACTGGTGGGTGCCTGCCGTGGCGCTACTGGCCGACGGCGTAGCCAAGGAAGAGCTTTTCCCGCTCGACCTCGACCGCGCCTATGCGAAGCTCGACGAAATCCGTCCGCACATTGCCGTTTGGTGGAAGACCGGCAATCAGGTGCAGCAGATCATGCGCGACAATGAAATCGTCATGACCATGTCCTATTCCGGGCGCTCGCTGGCGACGATCAAGGATGGCGCTCCCTTCGCGATGGCTTGGGATGGCGCGCTGCGCGATACCGGCTATTTCGCGATCCTGAAGGATTCACCCAATCCTGAGGGCGCACTGGCCTTCATCGACTTCTTCTACGGCAACTCCGAAGGCCATCCGGAATTCATCCGCAATGTCGGCTATGCAACTTCCTCGACGGCGGGCCTCGCGCAGTTGCCGGAAGACGAGCAGAAGCTGTTCGCCACTTACCCGGCAAACTACGAGGTTCTCGTGAAGCCCGATTTCGAATGGATCGGCGCGAACCGCGACATGCTGCGCGAGCGCTGGACGGCGTGGCTGACACAGTAAGGCCGCATCCCTCCCAGACTGGCGGCCGGCGTAATGCCGGCCGTCTCTTTGTTTGGGCAGTTGCTTCAGTCGACCAATCCGAGGAAGCGCGCCACCAGAAGTGGCTGCGGCTGCATCATCGCCAGCCCCGGCACCGTGCGGCAGCCGATCCTTCCGGCAGCGGCCAGCATCGGCGTGATCGCCGGAGTCATGATGACCTCCGCGACCGTGCTGGATGACCTGAGGAGGCTAGACGACACGGGCATCGCGTCCCCTTCGTGCATGCCAAGAGACGTCGCATTGACCACGAGGTCGAAGGCCTTGTCCGGCAGGTCGGCCTCGTCGGCATGGACGTGAATATCGGCTTGCGGGTTTCGCCGGCGGATCGCATCGGCCAGTTGCCTAGCCCGCTCCATGTTTCGATTGAGGAGGTGGATCGGCCCTGCCCCTGCTCCAGCGAGCGCGAAGGCTATCGCGCGACCTACGCCGCCCGCTCCGGCCTGCAGAACGGACTTGCCCCGGACTTCAACCTGATGGTCGGCCAGCCCCGCCAGAAAGCCTTCGCCGTCTATATTATGTCCGATCAGTCTTCCGTCGGCATTGCGGCGCACGAAGTTGACCGCACCGATGTCGCGCGCCGCGTCGGTCAATTCGTCAACGAGTTCCAACGCGGCAATCTTATGGGGGATGGTGACGCCAAAGCCGACGATGTTGTCGATCCGGCGGATCATGTCCAGCATGCCGACAAGATCGCCGGGCTTGATCGACAGTGGCGACACGGCCACGTCGAGCTTCAGATCCGTAAAGGCACGATTGAGCACGTCCGAGCCGACTATATGGTCAACCGCATCGGCCAGGATGAACATGATCCGGGTTTTGCCGGTGATCTTCATCGGCTTCGTCTCAGCGCGGCATGGCGACCGCGCCATAGGTTCCGTAGCGGGAATGTACATCCCTCAGCTCCTGCTCGTCGAGAAGCACCGGCTCCCCGATCTGGCAGGCAAGGATGTACTGCCTTGCTAGCGTTTCCAGCTTGACGGTCAGGTCGAGCGCATGCTGGAGGCTGCGGCCCATGGCGATCATGCCGTGGTTGGCCAGAAGACAGGCCAGATGCCCCTCGATCGCCTCAAGCGCGACATCGGCCAGCTCCGGAGAGCCGAAAGGCTCGTAGCGCGAGCAGGGTATCTCGTTGCCGCCGAAGCTCGCGATCATGTAGTGGAAGGGCGGGATGGGCTTGCGCAGGCAGCTCAGCGCCACGCAGCAATCAGCGTGGGTGTGCACCACCCCTTCCGCCTCCGGCCGGGTACGAAGAATCCCCGTGTGGAACCGCCATTCACTGGAAGGCTTTCCCGCCCCGCGCACCACACCGTCCAGCGAAATATGAACGATCTCGTCAGCCGTGAGCCAGCTACTGCGCCCGCCCGTCGGCGTGATCAGCGCGCCGTCGCCGAACCGGACGCTGACATTGCCGGCGCTGCCGTGGTTAAGGCCCTTCTCCTCCAGAAAACGGACCGCCTCCACGATGGCTTCGCGTGCGCTTTTTTCGTCGGGCTGCATGGGCTTCTCCTGGATGATATATCATAAGATATTCGAATTATCGTTCGCCGACAATCTCGATCAGGCAAAACAGTGCTGTGAGATTTCGCTTCTTGCTGGTAGAAATTCGAATTGACTATCATTTTGGAGGCTGTCGGCGATGCTCGGCATTGTGGCGGATGATTTCACCGGCGGACTGATGATTGCCGGCTACATAGAAGGTGCCGGCATCGCCTGCCCGGTGCTCTTCGACAAACGTGAGTTGAACGCCATCGAGCCGGCGGGAGTCGTCGTCGTCGCGACCCGAACGCGCCTCATCCCCGCGGCGGAAGCCGTTGCGGAGGTTGACGATATTGCCGGACGCCTTGACGCGGCGGGATGCGACAAGGTCGCCTACAAGGTGTGCGCCAGCTTCGATTCCACCGACGACGGCAATATCGGCCCGGTTGCCGACCTGCTTGCCCGACGCTATGGCCAGTCGCCATTGCTGCTCAGCGCAGGCTTCCCGCGCTTCGGGTCGACCGTTCACCAGGGCTACCTGTTCTACCGCAACCGGCTCGTCTCCGAATCCATCAAACGCTTCGATCCGCTGACACCGATGACAGACCCTGACCTCGTGCGCGTGCTTTCGCGCCAGACCAGCGCGAAGGTCGGCCTGCTGCCGCATGCCCTGCTGCACGCGGGTTTCGATGCCGCGCAGGCTGCAATCGGGGCGCTTTCCGGCAACGGCGTGGATTACATCATGGTCGACTGCTCGGACGATTCCGACGCGCGGATGAGCGCGCGGCTCGCCGCGCCGATGCGGACCACGGTCGGCAGCGATGCCCACATCATAGCGTTCGCGCAAGCCGTCGCGGAAAAGTCCGCTGCCGGAGCTACCCCTGTCCCCGCTCATGCCGCTGGGCCGGCGGCCGTGCTGGTGGGCAGTGTCGGCCCGGTGGCAATGGCTCAACTCGGGGCTTTCGCGGCGCGGTATCCGGTCCTCACCCTCGACCTTCTCGATGAACGGCCTGAAGAAGCCATCATCGACGAGGCGCTGACTTGGGCGGGCACACACATGGGAGATGCTCCCTTCGCCGTCACCACCGCCGACGAAACAGAAGCCGTGGAGCGGGCGCAGAAAGCTCATGGCACGCTGCAGGCCGCGCGCAAGGCCGAGCGTTTGCTGGCAGGCATTGCCAGGGGTGTGGTGGATAGGGGCGTGCGCCGGCTGGTGGTTGCAGGCGGAGAGACCTCCGGATCGGTGGTCGAGGCGCTGGGGGTGCGCCGGGTCCGCGCTCTGCCGGAATCGGAACTGGGAACCGGGTTCTGCATCGTCGAAACGCCGCTGCACCTGTCGCTCTTCCTCAAACCGGGTAAACTCGGCGCCGACGACATACTTCTGCGCGCCGTTGACGCGATGCGCGCATAGCCCGCAAGAAAAATGGAGCCCGCCGGTTTGACAGACGCCCAAGCGCCCCGCCCGGACTTCTCCCCATCTCGCCCGATGCGCAAGCGCGGCGTCGAGCGCTACAACATTTTGCTGGACGCAACCGAGAGGCTGCTGGCCGACAGCAGCGACGAGGACATTTCGCTGGCGCAGATTGCAGACGCCGCCGAGGTGCCGCTCGCCTCCGTCTATCACTTCTTCCCGAATCGCAACGCCGCCTTCGTCGCGCTGGCCCTGCGTTTCAACGAGGAGATCTACCAGACCTCCATAACGCCGCTCACCGACCCCGAACCCCAGACGTGGCAGGAGCTGCTGCACATGATCCACGCCCGCGCGGCCGCGTTCCAGAACGGCAGGCCGGCAGCCTTGCGGCTGTTCCTTGGTGCCGGCGTCAGCGTGGCCGTCCGCAACGCCGATCTGTCCGGCAACGCCCGCATCGCCCGCAGCCGCGAACGCTTCTTCGAAGCCTATTTCCACATGCCGTTCATTCCCGATTTCGTCGAAAGGCTTGAGGTCGCCGGCGCCAGCATGGACGGCATCTGGGCGCTTTCCTACGGCCGGCATGGCCAGGTCACGGAGCACTATCGCCAGGAAGCGACGGCCGGTGCCATCGATTATCTGCGCCGTTTCCTGCCGGAATTCCTGCCGCGCAAGCCGCTGACGCAGAAGGCGCTGGAGCGCATCTTCATCCCCATCGAGCACATGGCGGCAAACCCCTTCGCGCGTTGAAGCAGGTGCGCGCTTCGCAAGTCAGCCGGTCAACGGAAAGTGACACGCGGCACTGGTGCCGCCGGCCTTGGGGGCGAGCGCGGGCTCGCGCTCGGCGCAGAGCGGTTGCGCACGCGGGCAGCGCGTGCGGAAACGGCAACCTGACGGCGGCGAAGCCGGGCTTGGAACATCCCCCTCCAGCACCTGGCGCGCGCGGGCGCGTTCCTTCTTCGGATCGGCCAACGGCACGGCCGATAAAAGTGCGCGCGTATAGGGGTGGCTCGGCGCGTCGTAGAGAGCGTCGCGGTGGCCGATCTCCATCACCTTGCCGAGATACATCACCGCCACCCGGTCGCACAGATGATGCACGACGGAAAGGTCGTGGGCGATGAACAGGTAGGAGAGGCCGAACTGGTCCTGAAGATCCTTGAGCAGATTGAGCACGCCGGCCTGAATTGAAACGTCGAGCGCCGACACAGGTTCGTCGAGGATGATGAGTTCGGGCTTTAGCGCGAGCGCGCGCGCAATGCCTATGCGCTGCCGCTGCCCGCCGGAAAATTCGTGCGGATAGCGGTCCGCATGTCCGGGGTCGAGCTTCACGAGGCTGAGCAGTTCGTCCACGCGCGTGCGTTTTTGCGCGGCCGACATGCCGACAAGGCGCAGCGGCTCGGCGATGATGTCGCGCGTGGTCATGCGCGGATGAAGCGATGCATGCGGGTCCTGAAAGACGAACTGGATGCGCGCCCGCAGCGGCCGCATCTCCCGCTGATCGAGCGTTGCCAGATCGACGTCGCCGAACCGGATTTCGCCTGAAGTGGGTTTCAGGAGACGCGAAACGCAGCGCGCCAGCGTTGACTTTCCACAACCGGACTCGCCGACAAGACCCAGCGTCTCGCCGGGCATGATGTCGAAGCTGACATCCGAGACGGCGCGCACTGCCCCCGTCGGACGGCTGAACAGGCCGCCTCGAACGGGAAATTCCTTGACCAGATTGCGAACGGACAGCAGCGGCGCTCGCTCAGCGTCCGTCAGCCCATCATGGCCGTGTGCGACGGGATCAAGCATCGGCGCCGCTCAACTGCATGAGCCCGGTCGAAACCAACTCTTCCACACGGTGGCAGGCGACCGTCACCGCCCCCACCTCCCGCAAGGCGGGACGCTCGGTGCGACACTGTTCCACCGCATATGCGCAACGCGGATGAAAGGCGCACCCTGGGGGCCTCGCGCTGATCGGCGGCGGCGAACCGGGAATGGCGGTGAGCCTGTCCACCCGCGTGCCGGCTTGCGGCAGGCTTGCAAGCAGCCCTGCGGTGTAAGGATGACGCGGCGCTGCAAACACGTCATCCACCGAGCCACGCTCCACCACCCGCCCCGAATACATGATCGACAGGCTGCGCGCGGCGCCCGCCACCACGCCGAGATCATGCGTGACCAGAACGATGCCCACGCCCTTGTCGCGCCGCAGCCGTTCCAGCAGTTCCATGATCTGCGCCTGGATGGTGACGTCCAGCGCAGTGGTCGGCTCGTCGGCGATCAGCAGATCTGGTTCGTTGGCCATCGCCATCGCAATCACGGCGCGCTGGCGCATGCCGCCGGAAAATTCGTGGGGGTATTGGGTGGCTCTCCGTTCGGGTATCGGGATTGCGACCAGCCGCAGCAGCTCGACGGCCTGCTCGCGCGCCTGCGTCCGCCCGACCTGCGGCTTGTGGATGCGGATCGCCTCGGCGATCTGGTCGCCGACCGTCAGCAACGGGTTCAGCGCCGTCATCGGATCCTGAAAGATGTATCCAATGCGGGCGCCGCGTATCCTGCGCATCTGGCGATCACTCAGTCCGACAAGCTCGCGCCCGTCGAGCCTGATCGAGCCCGAAAGCCGCGCGCCCGGCGACAGCAGGCCCATCACGGCCAGCATGGTCACGCTCTTGCCCGAGCCGGATTCGCCGACGACGCCGTGCAGCTCGCCCGCGTTGACCGTAAGGTCGACGCCGCTGACCGCCTCCAGCGCTTCGCCATGGCGGCCAGCGAAGGCAACGCTGAGATCGCGTATCTCGAGAAGCGGCGCGGTCATTTCGACCTCGGATCGAGGAAATCGCGCAAGCCGTCGCCAAGGAAGTTGAAGCCCAGCACGATGGAGAGGATGGCAATGCCTGGCCCGGCCGCGATCCACCAGCGGTAGAAATGCAGCGCGCCGTCCGAGATCATCTGCCCCCATTCCGGCGTCGGCGGCACCGCACCGAGGCCGATGAACGACAGGCTGGCGGCCAGCAGCACCACTTGACCAAAATCCATCGTGGCATTGACGATGATGGGGCTCCAGCAAAGCGGCAGGATGTGTTTTGTCAGTACGCGCGGCCTGGTGGCCCCGGCCGCTATCGCGGCCTCGACATGCTCGCGCTCTCGAACCGACAGCACTTGCGCGCGCATCAACCTTGCGTAAATCGGCCACCAGACGATGACCATGGCGATCGCGGCGTTGCCGAGTCCCGGTCCCAGCGCGGCCGTCACCGCCATGGCAAGCAGGATCGGCGGGAACGATAGCGTCACGTCGACCAGCCGCATGATGATGCTGTCGACAAGGCCGCCCACGAACCCGGCGATCGCCCCAAGCGTTCCGCCGATCAGCACGGCGCAGAAGATCACCAGCGCGGCGATCGGCAAGGAATGGCGCACACCGTAGAGCGTGCGCGTCAGCACGTCGCGTCCGAGTGCGTCGGTGCCCAGCCAGTGCGAGGCGTTGGGCGGCTGGAAGCGTCCACCCGCAAGCATGGTCGGATCGTAAGGCGTCCATAGCGGGATGGTTATGCCCACGACGACCCACAACAGGACGATGATCCCGCCGAAGACGACCGGAAGCGTCGCCCACTGCGGCAGGATCGCCCGCCGCCCTGCGTTGCGCGTCACGGCGGCGCTCATGAACTCTCCTGCTGCGAGAGTTTCACCCGCGGATCGACCAGTGCATAGGCAATATCGGTCAAAAGGTTGGAAATGAGGAAGGCGGCCCCGCCGACGATGGTCACACCGACGATCGCCGGATGGTCGAGGCCCCGCGCCGCAGCAACCGCATAGGAACCGATGCCCGGCCAGGAAAAGATCGTTTCGGTCAGGATCGCGCCAGTGATCAGATAGGCGAAGGAGAAGCCGAGGATCGTCAGCGTTGGCAGCATGGCGTTGCGCAACGCATGATGGATCAGCACTCGAAGTGGACCAGCCCCCTTGGCGCGCGCCGCCAGGATGTATTCCTGGCTGAGAACGTCGAGCATCGAGGCGCGCACCATCCGCGAGACGATGCCGGTAACGGTCCAGCCGAGCACGCTGGCCGGCAGCACCAGATGCAGGAGCACGCTGCGGAACCCGGCCCAGTCGCCCGCCAGCAGCGTATCGACGGTGTAGAAGCCGGTGACGAAAGGCGGGGCGACGGCACGCGTGTCGATACGCCCCGGCCCTGGCAGCCAGCCGAGCTGGACCGAGAAGATGAACAGAACGAGCAGGCCGGACCAGAAGACCGGCGCCGATGCCCCAACGAGTGCGAAGAGCCTGGCGATGTTGTCGATCGGTCCGTCCCGGAAGCGCGCCGCCAGAACGCCCAGCACGACACCGAATATCGTGCCGAGAAACATCGCCGCAATCACCAGTTCCAGCGTCGCTGGCAGCCGCACCATCAGGTCCTGCGCGACCGGCTGCCGGGTGCGGAAGGAGATGCCCATGTCGCCGGTGACGAGGTTGCCGAGATAGATGAGGTAGCGCTCGGGCAGAGAGCGATCTAGACCCCAGCGCTCCCGCGCGGCCTCAACGACCGCAGGATTGTTCATCTGCCGTTCGCCGATGATCGATGTCAGGGGATCGGCGGCGGTAAAGTAGGTCAGCAGGAACGCGACCGTTATCACCCCCAGCAGAAGCAGGGGCATCGCGATGAGACGCCTGACGATATATGTCGTCATCTCGATGCCCCTTTGCAGGTCATGCGTTACTTGCGGCCGATCTCCGCCAGCGGCAGGTTGCAGCACGCGCTGTAGCGTACGCCTTCGATCTCGCTGCGGTAAGCCAGAATGAGGTTGGGGCTCACCACCGGCACGATGATGCGGTCCTTGATCATCTCGAGCGCGATCTCATGATAGAGCCGGGTCATCTCGTCGCCGGAGGCCGCCAGCGCCTGCTGGAACAGCTCCACCTCACGCTCGTTGACCAGATCGACCTTGCCCTGTCCGCTGGCGTTCCGCTCCCAGTAGGTGTCGGGCAGCATGCCGAAGAACTGCACATACTGGGCCGAACCGTAATAGTCGGGCGCGTAGAATCTGGCGCTGAACGGAATGCCCGGATTGGCGATCTGCTCGCGCCACACGGCCGAGGCCACCGGCTGGATGTTGATCTTAACATTGATGCGCGCGAGATCCTGCTGGATCTTCTGCATCAGCAAAGTCAGATCGACGCCATAGACGTTGAGGGAAGCCACCGTAATGTCGAGCGTGAAGCCGTCCTCAAGCCCTTTCGAGGCAAGGATCTCGCGTGCCTTGTCGAGGTTTTCCTCCGGCATCGGCAGGCCTTCCGTACCCGGGAAGCCATTGGGGATCGGCGAAGCCTGCAGCTCGCCCTCGCCGCCGACGGTGAAATCGATCGCGCCCTGGTAGTCGATCGCGTAGGCGAGCGCCTGCCGCACCTCCAGATCGAGCATGTCGCCGCCCTCGGCACCCGGCGAGAACATCACATAGATGAAGTTGTAGGACGGCACGGTCTCGATCGTGATGTCGGGCGAATTGATCGTCGAGGCCGTATCGGGGTCGACCTGCATGGCAATGTCGGCGCCCCCGCTCTGCAGCATCTGCGCCTGGGACACGGCATCGGCGACATGATCGATGACGATCTCGCCGATCGGCGGCGCGTCCCCCCAGTAGTTCTCGTTCGCGCGGAAACGTAGCTCGTCATCCGGTCTGTAGGTATCGAGCACGTACGGGCCGCTGCCGGCGGAATTTGCCAGGAACCAGGTCTCCGCCTGGTCCGCCGAAGAGGCGTCTTCACCCGCGATCGCGCCGTTTTCGGATGCAACGTCGCTGTTGATGATGCCGACATAGGGCGCAGCCAGAATGCCGACGAATTCCGAATTCGGGCTTTCCATGTTGACGATGACGGTCTTCTCATCCGGCGTCTCGATGGACGCCACCCCGTTCATCATGAAGGATGGATCGGCCTGGAGGTTCTTGAGCCGCTCGAACGTCCATTTGACGTCCTTCGCCTCGACCGGGCTGCCATCGGAAAACACCGCTTCCGGATCGAGCTTGAAGGTAAACTGCGTCTGGTCCTCATTGGAGGTCCATTCCGTCGCGAGAAGCGGCTCGACCGAGCGATCGTCGGCGGCCAGCTTCACGAGCCCCTGATAGGTGGAGCTAAGATATATCTGGCACGTGTCACAGAAGGCCCGGTGCGGGTCGAGCGAGTTGATCTCGAGATTGCGTGCGATGACGAGCGGCTGGTCCTGCGCGGCAGCCGGCCCGGACAGGATGGCGGCGGCGCCGGCACCTGCAAGCAGAAGTGTGCGTATTCCGGTTCTCATGACAGTCTCCCATTGTTTTCGGTCGTTAGGGTCCCGTTGCCCTGTTTTTTCTTTTCGGGACCCGCCAGTGCCTAGTTGATCTTCTGCAAAAGCTCCTTCGCGACCGCCGTCACACCGTCGGCATCGAGCCTGTAATGCGCATAGAGCGCGGCCGGGGGTCCGATCAGCGAGAACTCGTCGAGGATGCCATGTCGGCGGAAGGGAATGCGGTCTTCCTCAACCAGCACCTCGGCAACAGCCGAGCCCAGCCCGCCGACGATATTGTGCTCCTCGACCGTCAGGATGGCACGTGTCTCACGCGCCGCTGCCCGAATGGCCTCTTCGTCGAGCGGCTTGATCGTATGCATGTCAATGACCCGCACGCCGACACCGTCGGCGGCCAGGCGGTCGGCCGCGGCAAGCGAAGCATGGACCTGAGAGCCGGTCGTGATGATCGTCAGGTCGTTGCCGTCGCGAAGCTTCGTTGCCTTGCCGAAAGCGAAATCCGCAGGCACGTCCTGATAGACCTCGGCGTCGCGCCCACGACCGAGGCGGATATACATCGCGCCCGGATGATCCACCGACGCGCGCAATATCGCGCGCAACTGGTTCGCATCAGCCGCGCAGACCACTGTCAGGTCAGCCACGCTGCGCATCATGCCGAGGTCTTCGGTGGAGTGGTGGCTGGTACCGTAGAACCCCATCGAGATGCCCGAATGGTGCCCGATGATCCGCACCGGCATGCGCGGATAGGCACAATCCGTCTTGATCGCCTCGGCGCCCAGGATTGCCGCGAACGATGCAAATGTCGCGACATAGGGCACGAGCCCGCAGGAGGCCATGCCGGCTGCCGCCGTAATCATGTTGCGCTCCGCAATGCCGAAATCGATGAAGCTATGCGGATGGCGGTTGGCGAAGTCGCGCGTGCGACTTGAGTTGGCGAGATCGGCGGTGGCGACGACGATACGCGGGTCGGTCTCTGCCAGGTCCGCCAGTTCGTCGCCAAGAATGAATGCCGGCATCGACTTCGCCGGCGTGCCGCGCACGGACTTTTCGTCCTTCAACCGAAGCTCGTTGTCGTCGCCGCGAAAGAGTGTGCTCTGGTCCTGTCCTGCCGCGCCCATCATGCCTTCTCCGTTTCGAGAGGCTGGAGCCCGGCCTCGATCTCCGACCAGGCATCGTCGTAGTCGGCGCCGACGAGGTTGCCGACGTGCCAGTCGAGCGACAGCTCCATGTACTTCACACCGCGTCCTTTGATCGTATCGGCGATGATCATCTGCGGCTTGCCCTCGCCCGCCGGCTTCAGCGCGCCGAGCGTTTCGAGGATCGTCGGCAGGTCGTGCCCGTCGATGCGCGTGACCTCCCAGCCGAACGAGCGGAAGCGGTCATCCAACGGCTCGACGGACATGACCTTTTCCGTCGGCCCGTCGATCGAAAGCTGGTTGCGGTCGACGATGCCGACGAGCCCCTGGAGCTTGAAATGACCGGCGGCCATCGCCGCTTCCCAAATCTGCCCCTCGTTGAGCTCACCATCGCCAAGCATGCAATAGGTGCGGTAGTCGCGGCCCGCGACCCTGCCCGCAAGCGCCATTCCCAGCGCAACCGAAAGGCCGTGCCCCAGCGAACCGGACGAAAAGTCGATGCCGGGAATCTTCTTCATGTCCGGATGGTCGCCGAACGCGCTGCCCAGCCGGGTGAAATCGTCGAGCTTGGAGGGCGGATAGAAGCCGAGATCGGCCAGCACCGGATAGAGCCCGATTGCTGCGTGCCCCTTGCTCAGCACGAAGCGGTCGCGATCCTCCCATTTCGGGTTGGCCGGATCGATACGCAGATGCGCGTAATACAGCGCGGCGAAAAGTTCGGCCGCCGAGAACGTGCTGGAATAGTGCCCCGCCCCGGCGATACGCGTGAGGCGAAGCGTTTCAAGCCGGATGAATTTGGCTCGATCCGCCAGATGGGCCACCGAGAAATTCCGGCGGTCGCGATGGTTCGACTGAGCGCTCACGACAAGATACCTCCCATAAGATACATGATATATCTAACGCAAATTCGGTCAACCAGCTTTCGCTGCCAACTCCTCGTGAACGTGCGCAACGGCCTTGAATGCCTCCTCGGTGATCTCCAGCGTCTCGTCGATGATCTCGCTGGTGTGGGCCGCCGACAGGAACATCGTGTGCGTCGGATGGAAGTAGACGCCGCGATTGAGCGCTTCGAGGCAGAACCGGCTGCCGAGACTGCGATCCTCGTCGCCGTCGAACAGGAAAACCGGCATCTGCGCTGGCCCGCTCTGCCGCAGCGCCAGGCCGTATTTCCGTGCCTGTGCCTGCAGCCCCGCACGAAGGCGCTCGCCCGACGCGCTCATCAGGCCAACCGCATTGGTGTCCCGCAGTTTGGAGATGGTGGCGATCGAGGCTGCCATCGAAACGCCCGCTGTCCAGAATGAGCCGGTCGTGAAAATCGACTTCGCGCCTTCGCGGAAGCGGTCATTGCCGGTAACCGCAGCAAGCGCGCGGCCATTGGCGATAGCTTTGCTCCATGCCGAGAGATCGGGCTTCACGCCGACCAGTTCCCAGCTACCGCCCATGTCGAGCCGGAAACCCGCGCGAACGTCGTCCACGATCAGCGCGGCGTCGGCCTCGTCCGCGACCCTGCGCGCGGCCTGCGCGAATGCGCGCTCGGGCAGCACGTGGTCCTTGCCGAGATCGTGTTTGAAGGCGGATACTATGATGGCTGCGAGATCGCCCTTCACCGAGGCTGCCGCCTCCTCCAGGCTGGCCGCGTCGTTATAGTCGTAATAGACCAGATGAGCGCGATCCTCTTCGGTGACGCCGGCCACAGATGGCGTGCACCACGGAATCGCACCGTGATAGGCGCCGCGCGCCACCAACACCTTGCGCCGTCCGGTTCCGGCCCGGGCAATCGTCACGCAGGCCGTGGTGGCGTCCGTGCCGTTCTTCGAGAACATCGCCCAGTCGGCATGCGCGACCGTATCGACCATGAGTTCGGCGAGTTCGACCAGCCGCGGTGTCGGCCCATTGAGCCCGTCGCCCTGCGCCCGCTGGCGCGCCGCGGCTTCCTCGACATCGGGATCGCCATAGCCGAGGATCATCGGCCCCCAGGCGCACATGTAGTCGATATAGCTGCGGCCATCCGCGTCCCAGATGCGGCAGCCCTCGCCGCGCGAAAAATACTGCGGATAACCGACCGGCACACGGGTGGCATTCTGGTGTCCCCACATCCCGCCTGGGATGACCTTGGCCGCGCGCGCCCTGAGTGCCGCATCGATAGATTGCTGATCCATGTTTCCTGCCCGCATCGCATTGCTCATAAATTTGATATATCATGTATCTCCTGATGGCAAGCGTTCGCCGTGATGACTCGACCAAGATGCTGGACCTGCCAAAACCCCCAATGGTAGGTACGATTGGAATGCGGGCGTTCCGCACTGGAGTTTGACGATTACATGCAAGGCCCACCGGACATTCAGTCGAAGAGCCTCTCCGCTCAGATATACGCCCAATTGAAGTATCAGCTCATGGCCGCGCGCCTTCAGCCGGGTGACCGGTTGAAGATACGCGACATGGCGCAGAGCCTTGGAACAAGCGAGACGCCGGTGCGCGAGGCGCTGCTTCAGCTAGTGCGCGACGGCGCGCTGGAAATGAAGCCGGGTTACTACATTCGCGTGCGCCGGCTGACCTTGCGCGAATACCTGGAACTCCGCGAGATCAGGCTGCTTCTCGAGCCCCACGCGGCATTAAAGGCCCTGCCGAACGTGGACGATGCCTTCATCGCCGAACTCGAACAGATTCATGAGACCTTGATCCGCGCCGAACTGGAGAAGGACTATCCAACCGCGCTGCTGGCGAACTACGAGTTCCACTTCTCCGTCTATCGTAGATCGGAGATGCCTCAACTCATCGAGATTCTTGAGCGGCTGTGGGTGCAGATCGGGCCACTGCTCAACTTCCTATACCCGTTCGGCCACCCGAGGTACGACGGACCACACCAGCATCTGAATGTGATTGCCGCGTTGCGGAACCGGGATTCGGAAGCGTTGGCCGATGCGTTCCGCGACGACCTAGTCGAAGGCGGTCGCAGCTTCCTGAAATACCTCGAGAGCATCGAGCCCGAAAAACAACCCTGAGGCCGATGAGTAAACAGGTCGATTGAAACCCGTACCGCTCTCTGGCATTGCGTCATCCGCTACCGCGAGTGGCCGAACGACACGCGGTGGAGGGGAAAAGCATCATGAATGAAGCCGCATATATCGACTGGATTGGCGTCGATTGGGGCACCACCAACCTGCGGGCCTGGGCCATGCGGGGCAGCGAAGTCGTCGCCACTGCCGCCGCCCCGATCGGTATGGCGAGCCTCACACGCGACGGGTTCGAGCCGGCGCTGCTGAGTGTCATAGAAAGATGGCTCGCCGCGAGCAGAACGACACCGTTGCCCGTCATTGCCTGCGGCATGGTCGGCGCGCGTCAGGGGTGGCAGGAGGCACCATACGTCGCCGTGCCCTGCGCGCCCTTGGTGCGCAACGCCATGATACCCGTCGGCTGTGAGGACGATCGCATTACGGTCACCATCATCCACGGACTGAGCCAGGCGAACCCAGCAGATGTGATGCGTGGCGAAGAAACTCAGATCGCCGGCCTTCTTGCCATGGACCCGGATTTCGAGGGCCTGGTCTGCCTGCCAGGAACGCACAACAAGTGGGCGTTCGCCCACGGCGGAGAGATCGAACGCTTTCGCACATTCATGACCGGCGAGCTGTTCGACATAATCGCAAGGCAATCGGTCCTGCGTCACGCGCTGGGCGACGCCTCGGCGTTCGACGATGAAGCTTTCGACGCGGCCGTGCTACAGGCAGCCGCAGACCCAGCGGCACTTTCAGCCGCCCTGTTTTCGATCCGCGCCGCATCGCTGCTCGAGGGAACCGCACCGGATGTCGCTCGCGCCCGCCTGTCCGGGCTGCTGATCGGACTTGAGATTGCCGCGCTCGGCGAAGAAGTCCGCACCGCCCGGCCGGCCATCGTCGGTTCGCACACGCTGTCCAGCCTTTATGAACGCGCGATCCGGCTTAACGGGGGCGAGGCGCGGCGGCTGGACGGGGAAGGGCTGGCGCGCGCAGGCCTGCAAATGGCTCATGACCTCATGATTGTGGAGAAGACGAATTGACATTGCCGCTGATTGCGATCCTGCGGGGCATCCTGCCCGACGAAGCCCGCGATATTGCCGAGGTGCTGATCGGCGCCGGCATCACGCGCATTGAGGTGCCACTCAATTCGCCCGATGCGCTGCGTTCGATCAACACCATGTCGAAAGCCTTCTCGGTAGTCGCGGAAATCGGGGCGGGAACCGTGCTGACGCTCGACGAGGTACAGTCCGTCGCCGATGCAGGGGCCAGCTTCGTGGTCTCGCCCAACTGCGAGCCGGCAATCATAGAGCGCACCCGCGCACTGGGCCTTGGCTCCTTTCCCGGCGTGTTCACGGCAAGCGAATGCTTCTCGGCCCTGAGATCCGGAGCGACCGCTTTGAAGATTTTTCCGGCCAATGTCATGCGGCCCGAGGGGCTTTCCGCCTTACGTGCGGTGCTGCCCGCAGGCGCTGACATGTACCCTGTCGGAGGAATTGGCCCAGACGACTTCGCCGCCTGGCGGCGAGTGGGAGCCACCGGCTTCGGCCTCGGCTCCTCTCTGTTCAAGCCAGGCTTCTCGCTGCACCGCATCGCCGACGAGGCTGCGCGCAGCGTAGCGGCATGGCAATCGTCGGCTGATCCGACCTGAGCGTGCAAACGCGGCTTTCAACCGTTCCGACGAAAGGATTGATATGACCGATCGTGTGGACTTCTTGCTGCTCTCCGATCTTCACGTCTCGCATCGGCCTTTGGCGGAAGCAGGCTTGTTGACCGACACGAGCCGGACGCTTGAAGAGGTTGTTGCCTGTATCGACAAACTTGCGAAGAAGCCTGCGTTCATCGTCATCGCCGGCGACCTCACCAACCATGGCGAGCCTGATGCCTATCGCAAGCTGGCCAAATTGCTGGGACCGCTGTCGCAACCGATGGTCATGGCGCTCGGCAATCACGATACGCGGCCGGGCTTCCGGTCCGTCATGCTCGCACAACCGGGTGACCCGGATGCGCCCTACTTCCACGACACTGTCATCGCCGGCGTGCATGTGATCGTACTCGATTCCAGCATTCCCGGCCGCATTTCGGGAGCGCTGGGCGACGACCAGTTCGCGTTTCTTGAAGCCGCGCTGAAGCGCGAACCGGACATCGCGAAGGTGGTCGTGTGCCACCATCCGCCACATCTTCAAGACGGCGACGCCGGTTGGCACAGCCTCGATGCCGCAAGCAGTGCCCGGCTTGCGGAAATCGTGGGCGGCGGCCGGGTCGCCGCAATACTGTCAGGCCACGTGCATCATGACAGCGTGATCCACTGGCATGGCGTGCCAATCGTCATCGGAACCGGCCTCCATAACGCTGTCGACACGACCTACATCGCCGGCCTGCGTGTCGTTGATGGCGCCGGTTTCACGATCTGCACCCTGAGACCGAGCGGACTTGCAGCAACCTTCGTCCCTCTCGCGCGCAGCCGGGCCGAACTCGCGATCCACGATCTGGGGATGCTTGAAGCACTCGACCGCAAAGGTATGTGACGATAAAAACATGTCATCTGCCATTTATCGAGCAGGAAAACACTTCCTGTTTGATAGAAAATGCTTCATTGTCGGCGTCATTCAAATACTCGAAGATAGTTAATTCGGAAATCACTGACACGCTGATCTTGGAGGCGTGAAATGATGATATATCGGCAGCATCAGCCAAACCGTCGACAACTGCTCGTTGGAGCCATCGGCGCGGTAGCCGGTGTTTTCTACTCCGATGCAGTTGCACGCGAAGTGCTAAAGGAAATCGGTGAACTGAGGCCGGGTGAATTCACCTGGCATCCAGAACGTCAGCGTACCGGGCCCGTCGCTGTTGTTGTCTCGCTTACCGAGCAACTCGTCCATGTTTACAGGAACGGAATCCGTATCGCCGTTTCGACCTGTTCAAGCGGAAAGCCGGGACATGCCACGCCCACCGGCGTTTTCGTGGTTCTGCAAAAGGACAAACACCACCATTCAAGCACCTACAATGACGCGCCCATGCCGAACATGAACCGGCTAACCTGGTCCGGCATTGCTTTGCATGCAGGAAACCTGCCGGGATACCCGGCATCTCACGGCTGTGTTCGTCTGCCGCTGGAGTTTTCCGAACGGCTCTTCGACATCACACATCTGGGAACACCCGTCATCATCGCAGGTGCTCATTCGGACCCGGAAGAGCTGATCCATCCGGGCATGGTGCTCGGCGCTCGTGCCGAGCATGAATTCGATGGCGTTGTAGCGTCCCTTAAAGGGAAGTCGAAGCCGCACGACTGGATCGATCTCGCTACCAATCCGATCACCTCGGTGATCGCCTCGTCGAGCGACCGGCGTATCATGCTTGTCGAGAATTCGGAGGTCGTCGCCGAAACGTCGCTCATAATCGACGGGCAAGGGCCACTGGGAAACCACGTCTATATATTGCAACAGTCCAACGAGGCTGCCAAGGGTATGCAGTGGATAGCGATCACGCACGAGGCGCAGGGAAGACCGCTCGGCGGACAGGTGAGAGCCGTTGACAGGCTGCGCGCCGATAACGCTTTTCTTCTCCGGGTGCAGAAACATATGCACCCGGGAACCACGATGATCCTGACCGAAGCGCCGCTTCATCCCGATACGCGTTCGGCAAAGGACTTCGTCATCATGTCCTAGGTCCGGACCGGCCGCAGTATTCGATACGAGGTTGAGGTAGGCGCCGTTCGCGGCGGCAACACACGCTTATATATCAGCCGCCGTAGACGACGGCCTCCGGTATCTCGTAGCGTTCCGAACCATCGATGCGGATGAGGTAAAGGTCGGAAATCTTCTCGAACGAGATCTGCATTCCCGCACCGGTGGTCTCAGGCCTGCCATCGACAAACTCGACATAGCGTTCGCCACCTGCTGGCAGCTCGATCCACACTGCCGCGTTGCCGTTGCCTCCGCGCGTGACGCGGAAAGCGCAGTTCGTGGTTGGTTGCCCGGCCAAGGGTGAGCAGGGAATCTGTCCAGTGGCTTGAGAATTGATACCATTGTTCGGCTCAGCGCCTGCTTCCACGAGGTAGCGGCCGCTCACCCAACCGGTCAGCGCCTGCCCCGAAGCGGCTTCAATCCGGCACCAGCGGGCTGTTCCAGCCATCTCGCAGCCGAGATTGCGGACACGGTCGCCATTGGCCAGCGCACCCACGACACGGTTTGATGTGCCCGCCCCCGAACGCACGTTCAGTGTGTCGCCGGCGGGAACACCCCTGACCTGCCAGAAGTCCGGACCTCCAGCCAGCCCGTCAGCGTAGTCGGGTGAAGGTGAAGTGGCCTTTCCGCCGGTAATGGCGACGGAGAGCGTATAGTCTGCCGTCTCGTCACGCCGCGCCGCGTTGCGCATCAGGTAGACGCGGATACGATAATCGGCGTCGTCGGGGAGAACGCCGGTATAGTCGTTGCCTTCCGTGGATCCGACATAGATTGCCGTGGGATCGCTTCCCTGCAGAAGGTTGAAGTAGCTCGACAGGTTCGACGTCTTCAGCGAAATCTCGATCGTCTGACCCGCCCGCGCATCAATCAGATAGTCGACGATCTCGTAGCCGCGGATCGATCCCCTGATATCGGCCCCAGATCGTCCGGGCAGGAACGACACACGTTCTTCGCGGACATCTTGCGCAATTGCAGGTAGCGAAAAGAGCATCGCCGCCACCAGGATGAGAAGGTTGGACATGGTTCTCACGGGAATACTCCACTTCGCCTGTAGCGGCGGTGATATTTATCTGCCGCAATCGCTTCGACTGGCTGCGTCAACGCTCTGATAGCGTCCATCGCCCGTCACGACCTGCGCACACACACCGGTGCCCGCATTCCACCAGTAGGCAGTCAAACCGGCCGTGCGGGCCAGCGTGTAGCCGCGCGCCATGAGCTGCATCTCGCCACTAGAGCCACGCGCACCGACGAGGTCGGCGATATCTGTCGGCCCGCCAACCACAGCAGCCGTTGTTGATGCCCCACACTCCGAAGCGCTCACGCTGCGAATACTCTGGTAGCGCCCCTGCCCTGTAACAACGGCGGCACATGTGCCGCTGCCGGCGTTCCACCAGTATGCGGTCAGACCGGCAGTCCGCGCCAGAGTGTAGCCACGCGCCATAAGCTGCGTCTCGCCCCCGGCCGCACGCGCATCGACAAGATCGGCGATATCCGAAGGCACGCCCTGAGCGGACGAAACGATGGGCGAATTCATCGGTTGAGGGTCGGTCTGACATCCCGCTATCGCAAGCGTGACAGCGGAAAGAATGAGGATTTTCTTCATAATACTTCCTCCGTTTCCCCCACCTCAACACTTTACCTTGAATGGTCGAAAACAGCAAAGATGACTTCATCAGATTTTTAGGTTGCGTCACGAAGTCGGCCTTGGTCGGATCGAAAACGCGAGTGCCGAAAGGGAAGGTGCCGGGCAATCACCAGGCGCGGCGGCGCTCTTTGCAGTGTTCTCGCGAGAGGCAGGTATTCCAGCACAGCAAATCCGTGCAAGATATGGCTTCTCTATTATGTCAGCACATGCAATCCCTATTGGCCGATATGCCGGAGCCAATCTAACATCGCCAGCGAAATCGCGGCCGCTCGCGAATGCAGCGCGGGCGGTGGCACGAGGACAAACAGTCAAATGAACATCCCCACCGATTACCGCGAGGTCCGCGAGGAAGTCGCCAAGCTCTGCGCCGAATTTCCCGGTGAATACTGGCAGAAGCTCGATCGCGAGCACGCCTATCCGAGTGAGTTCGTCCAGGCGCTCACGCAGGCGGGTTATCTCGCCGCGCTGATCCCGGAGGAATATGGCGGTGCGGGGCTGCCACTGTCTGGAGCAGCCGCGATCCTGGAGGAAATTCAGCGGGCCGGCGGCAATGGCGGCGCTTGCCATGCGCAGATGTATATCATGGGTGCGATCCTGCGGCACGGCTCGGAAGAGCAGAAGCGGGAATACCTGCCACGCATCGCCAGCGGCGAACTGCGCCTGCAGGCCTTCGGCGTCACCGAACCGACCAGCGGCACCGACACCACGTCACTACGCACGACGGCGCGGCGCGAAGGCGACGAATATGTCATCAATGGCCAGAAGATCTGGACGTCCCGCGCGGAACATTCCGACCTCATGCTGCTTCTGGCCAGGACGACGCCGCGCGACCAGGTCGCCAAGAAGACCGACGGGCTTTCGGTGTTCATCCTCGACATGAACGAGGCGAAGACAGCAGGCCTGACGATCCGTCCCATCCGCACAATGATGAACCACGCCACCACCGAGGTTTTCTTCGAGAATGTGCGCGTGCCTGCCCGCAACCTCGTCGGCGAGGAAGGCAAGGGGTTCCGCTATATCCTGTCGGGCATGAACGCGGAGCGCATCCTGATCGGCGCCGAGTGCATCGGCGATGCCAAGTGGTTCATCGACAAGGCCCGAGGTTATGCCTGCGACCGCGCCGTCTTTGGCCGGCCGATCGGCCAGAACCAGGGCATTCAGTTCCCGATTGCAAGGGCACACGCCCAGATGCGCGCCGCCGAGCTGATGGTGTATCACGCAGCTCACCTCTACGAGGCCGGCGAACAATGCGGCGAGGAAGCCAACATCGCCAAGATGCTCGCCGCCGAGGCGTCCTGGGCGGCCGCCGAAGCATGCGTGCAGACCTATGGCGGCTTCGGCTTCGCGGAGGAATACGACGTGGAGCGCAAGTTCCGCGAAACGCGCCTCTATCAGGTAGCGCCGATCTCGACCAATCTGATCCTGAGTTACATTGCCGAGCATGTCCTCGGCATGCCACGGTCGTATTGATGAGCACCGAAGACATCGACATCGAACATCTGCGCGGCTGGATCGGCAGGGAGCGGACGCTCGAAGACACAATCACGCCGCGTCTCGCCGCCAGTCTCGCCACCATCCTCGACGAAAGGGTGGATTTCACCAACGGCGCTCTGGCGCCCATCGGCATCCACTGGTGCCTATGCCCCGACATCGCGCCGATGTCGGGGCTGGGTCCGGATGGCCATCCCGCGCGCGGTGACTTCCTGCCGCCGGTTCCCTTTCCCCGCCGCATGTGGGCGGGCGGCGAGCTTCGGTTTAGCAGCGCGTTCCGCGTAGGCGACCGCGTGACGCGCATCTCGCGCATCGACGACGTGTCGGTGAAGCACGGACGCTCCGGCTCGCTCTGTTTCGTGCAGGTCTCGCACCGATACGAAACGCCGCGCGGCCTCGCATTGAGCGAGCGCCACGACATCGTCTATCGCCAGGTGGAAAGCGCGCCAGGTGCATCGAAGGCGCCCGCACCGCAGACGCGAGAGGCCGCCCGCCGCATCAGCGTCACGGCCGATCCGGTGCTGTTGATGCGCTACTCGGCTGCGACCTTCAACGGCCACCGCATCCACTACGATCGCGACTATTGCGCAAACGTGGAAGGCTACCCGGGATTGATCGTGCACGGCCCGTTGCAGGCGACCCTGCTTCTCAAACTGGCAAGGCAGGAGAATGGCGGCGCCTATCCCGCCAGCTTCGCCTTCCGGGGCGTTTCACCGCTCTTCGACGGCCAATCCTTCACCGTCAACACCGGCCGCGGCTCCCCGCTCGAGCTGTGGGTCGCGGATGCTTCGAGCCGGACCACCATGACGGCGACCGCGACGCTTTCGTCCGATGCCGGCGAACTGCCAACGGTGCCAGCATGACCGCTCTGGAAGGTAAGCTCGTCATTACAATCGAACAGGCGGTGGCAGCCCCCTTCTGTACGTCGCGGTTGGCCGACGCGGGCGCCCGCGTCATCAAGGTCGAGCGCCCCGAAGGCGATTTCGCACGCGGCTACGACAACGCCGCCAACGGTTTGTCGAGCTATTTCGTCTGGCTCAATCGTGGCAAGGAATCGGTGGTCCTCGACCTCAAGGACGCTGGCGATCGTGAGCTGCTCCTGCGCATGATCGAGCGGGCCGACGTAATCGTCCAGAACCTGAAGCCCGGCTCCCTCGATCGCATGGGACTGGGTCCACAAGCGCTGCTCGCGCGAAACCCGGGGCTGGTCTGCTGCTCGATCAGTGGCTACGGCGACACAGGTCTCTATTCCGGACGCAAGGCCTACGACCTTCTCATCCAGGCCGACAGCGGTCTGTGCAGCATCACCGGCGGGCCGGAATCAGCGGCGCGCGTGGGTATCTCTCTGGTCGACATCGCGACCGGCGCAACCGCTCATGCCGCGATCCTGGAGGCCCTGCTTCAGCGCGATCGTACCGGCAGGGGGGCGGACATCCGAATTTCGATGTTCGACGTCATCGCCGATTGGCTTGCGGTGCCGTTCCTGCACGCACGCGCTGGCACACCACCGCGGCGCATCGGGCTGGCCCATCCATCGATATCGCCCTACGGCGTATTCAGCACCCGCGACGGGCGAGAAGTCCTAGTCTCGATCCAGAACGACCGCGAATGGGCGATCTTCGCGCGCGACGTGCTTGCGCGCCCGGACATCGCCGCTGATCCGGACTTTTCCACCAACAATGCACGGGTCCAGAATCGCGCGGCGGTTGATGCGGCGGTGGCCAAGCGCTTCGCTGCACTGGATCACGATGAGGCGGTCAGATTGCTCGTCGAGACGGACACTGCCTTTGCCGACGTCAACGGCATCGGCGATCTCCTGACCCACCCACACCTGACCCAGACGGACATCGACACTGAAACCGGGCCGCAGACGATACCCGCACCTGCGGTAGTCAGAGACGGCGAACGCCATGCCGGGCATCGCGTGCCGGGGCTTGGCGCCGACAGCGCCGCGATCCGCGAGGAGTTCGCACCCGCCAACGACCGGTGACCCACGGTCGCCGGGCGCGGGCTCCGTTTGACCATCGCAAGCTGCGGAAGCGCGTTCGGCAGGCGTGTCAGAGCGTCTTCAGATACTCCACCAGTTCCCAGCGTTGCTCGTCGCTCAGAGCGCCTGTGCCGTATTCGTGACCGGAATTGTAGTTGCCGGGAATCGGCGCACCGGCGCTGTCGTAGACCCTGAATTCGAAGCTCTTGACCACCTCGCCATCGCTGCGCACGAGCAGCTCGGCCGGTTGTGTCGAGAAGCCCACCTTGGTCGGATCGAAGACGCGGCTGCCGACATGGAAGGATGCGGGGCGATTACCAGGCCCTGGTGCAGCAAGCGTCTCGCCGGCGGGCACGACGACCCGCAGCGGCGACGGCAGCAGCAGGTCATAGAGCGTTGGCACCGAGCCGTTGTGCAGATAGGGCGCAGTAGCCCAGATGCCGTTGAGCGGCCGTGCCTTGTAGGCGAGGATGCTCTCGTCTCCCGGCAGGCCGGCGTCCTGTGAAGTCAGACAGGCCTGCGCAATCTCCTTCTTTACGGGATCGGTCACGCCGGGAAGATAGTCGAAGTCAGCGCCCGATTCACGGGATTCCGGGGATCCGCCACGGCGGAAAATGTCGTCGAACAGGCTTCCGACCAGCTCGTCGGAGCGTCCGATCACGGCGCCCACGGCAGCGTTCGTGAGCATGTCGCGAGTGAAATCTTCAGTCTCAATCCTGTCGCCCGTCACCACGAACGGGCGCCGGCCCTGATATTTCCCGGCATTCGACCAGTGAAGGAACGTGTTGCAAGCCAGGAAGATGTCGGTTCGGCCTTCCCGAATCGGCTGCATCGGCACCTTGATGGGAGTGGCCAGGTCGTCCCAGGCGAGATCGGAGTGGCACTTGGCGCACTCGCTCTCGAAATGTGCGCGGCCGCGCTCCGCGCTATCCCAGTCGATCGGCGGCAGCACGTCCTCGGGCCAGCGCGGCGACTTCAGCCGGGCAAGCTGCTGTTCCAAATCCACCATCTTCTCGACACGGAGGCTGGATTTGTAGCCAAGCAGTGTCGTCATCCAGCGGGGGCTGATCTCGATGTGGGCGAAGACGCCGATAACTTCGGAGGTATTCCGCACCAGCGCGCCGATGTCCGTGTTCTTGCCGAAAAGCGGAATGTTCAGGATGTTGCGCGCGATCCCGTTCCACTGGATCTTGTCCTGCTGCGCGGTGTTCCAGATGTGCGGATAGCTTGCCGGCGCATCTGAGGCGAGCGGTCCCGACATGGGTGCACCGCCACCCACGGCGGCCACCTTGTTGAGGATATGACCCTGTGCATCGAGGCGGCCGTAACCATAGCGCAGGTCGGTATGGTTGGCATCGATCAACCGTGTCTGCCAGGCGATCTGTTCGACGAGTTGGGCGCGCAGCGCGACGCGTGTCGGCACGCTGAGCTCGGCACCGAGCACGGAGCGCGCGAAGCGGTCGAACTTGGCCTCGTCCGCCGCGGTGGATTCGAGCGCGGCCAGGATACGCTCCAGAAAGCTCTGGAAATCGGCAAGCGTCGGCGCACCTTCGATGCGGATGCGCGAGCCGTCATACTCTATGTCGTTGGTATGGCATGCCGAACACGTCATTCCGAGCCATGGCTTGCGCATCAGGAAACCGTTGCAGGTTTCTGGGAACGTTTCGCACATGATGTCTGCGCGGTTCGAATTCTCCTCGTCGACCACGAAGCCGATCGGCAGGCCGTGCGGGTTGGCGGCGCTCGTCTGCGCAGGCAGGTAACCCAGCGCTCGCATGTTCTCGTCGGCGAAGAACGGACTTTCCCGCCCCGCCTCCTCCAGTGCCAGCGCCCAGCTCAGAGGAAGCAACCGTGAGCCCTGGCTGGTTCTGTACCACTTTGTGCGATCGCGCTCGCTCCAGCCTTGATCCAGACAGACGAGACCGGCGGCGCAGGTTTCTTGTGCCTGCGCCGCCATTTCGATCTTGCCGCCACCAAGCCCACCCGCCAGAAAGGCGACGGCAAAGATCGTCAGCCCCCGCCAGTTATTGATCCACTGCCTGCTGCCCGTCATTTGCCTGCTCCCCCGCATTGACGACATGGTCTGCCAGAAACTCGTTGATCAGCCCGACGCGAACCGCCCGGTTCGATCCGTTGTAGCGGCCCACGATCGACCGCCCCCAATGATGAAGACCCGCAACCTCGCCGGCGGCGTTGAAAACCGGAGAACCCGACGAACCGCCCAGCGTGTCGCACAAATGGGCAAAGTCGGTCTGGCCCGAGCGGCCGGGCGAAACCGCCTCGAACACAGCGCAACCCACTTCCGAAATCTGCTTGGCCTCGCCCAACGGATGCTGCAGGACAAAAAGCTGCTGGTCCGCAAGCACATCCTCGTCGGCGAGTGCCAGCGTGCCCCAGCGCAGGCCCGGCTTCTCCGCGATCCTCAGCACCGCAATATCCAGCGGAACGTCGACGGCTAGCACCGATTGGCAGTCATACTGCTCGAGACCGGGCGTCTGGCCGATATTGTTGTAGACGAAGCCGAATATGACCTTGGTGGCCAGGCATGTCGGCTGATCCGCCACGCAGTGCTCGTTGGTCACCAGCATGTCGTCGCCGATGAGGAACCCCGAACAGACCTCGCGAATTTGCCGCCCGCCTTCGGTCTTGATCATCGAGAGTTTCGCCACCGCACCCTGCACGCGGTCGACAACCGGCAGGAACTGTCCTTCGTACCGATAGAGGTGCTCGCGCTCGTCCTCGCCGATGATCGATTCCAGCACCGGCCCACGCTTGTCGAAGCTCACGGCGTCGATGGTGAAGGCGAGCGTGCCGCCCCGATTGCCATAGACCGAAACGCCCAGCGACTGGCCCCATCCGATATTCGTCCAGATCGCGTCGACACCGGACAGTGTCTCATTTGTCAGCTTCTGGACGACCTCACCGTTGCGGTTGACGATCTCGATCTCGAAATACTCGTCCGGATCAAAACTGATGTCGGAAAAATGAAGCTGCATGAGCGCGGCGCCCGCGCGCAGGAAGGATTGCGCCCACTGTGCGGGGCCGGTGGTGCCGCCGCCGCTCTCGTCCGGAGGCGGCGGGAAGGATGCGGCAATCTGTTCCACGACACCCTCTGTATGCGGAACTGAAAGCGGCGGCGGCTCCTCTTGCGCCAACGCTGGGCCGAGCGTGGCGAAGGTGAAACAGATGGCGACGAGCAGGCGCATTCGTCTTCTTCCTCAGCGCGAGGCCAACATCAGGTCGTGGACATCGGCAAGCTTGAACCTAGCGACGGCATCCGCCTCCTGGTCCCCGCAGTTTTCCAGCGTTGCGGGCAGGAACCGGAATTCCCGCTGCAGATGATCCGGTTCGATCTGGTAAGCACGCCGCAGGAACTCATGTCTGCGCACATGCATCATCAGGTGCCAGTCCTCGCGCTCGTTGTAGAACACGCGCCGCAGGTCCGGCTCGCTCAGATAAAAATGGCCACCCGATTCGACGTCTGCAGCGACAATGTCGCCAACGGTGACGAAGCCCCTGAACTCGCCGCGCATCTTGCAGCCGTTGTTCAGTTCGAGGAAGTCGACGTCGAAATCCATCGCCCGCCGCATATCGATCATCGTTGCCTTCGAGGCCTCCAGCAGCTTGCTGTCGAGAACCGCCGTCGTCATGATCCGTTGATAGATATCCTCGATGCCAGTCTTTCCGCGCCGGATCAGGTGGCCAATTGCGGCCGACACCAGAGGTGCAGCCTGGGAGGTTCCGGAAAGGGGACCAATCATTCCCCCGTCCACCGACGAGACCAGATTTGCGCCGATAGCGCCGATATCGTGGTAGCGGGAGCCGTAGTTGCTGTCCTTCAGAATCTTGAGCTTGTTGTTGTCGTCCAGGTCGAGGCCGATCACTGAAATGACGTTGCTGCTCTCGATGCATGCTGGGCTGACGCTGCATCCGCTCGTCTCATCGTGATTGCCGGCGGCCGCGACGAAGATCGTGTTGGGCAGCCTCACGATCGCATCCTCGATCGGCCTGCTGTCAGCCTTGTTCCAGGCAATGCTCATGTTGACGACCTTGACGTCCCACCACGGTAGGAGCTGCACAACCTCTTCCAGCGCCTCCATGCCGATCTGGTTTGCCTGCGAGAGGCCGATGGGGACGTGGTATATGGTGATCGGTGGTTCGCCGGCGGCAGCGGGCGTCTGGATGTTGCCGCCGAGGGTCAACAGGTCGACAAGCAACCCGAGCGTATGGGTGCCATGGCTCTTCTCGACAAGAGGCGTGCTGTTGAGCAAACCGCAAGCCGGACCGGCGTCAGTCGCACCACCGGCAGCGGCAACAATTTGCGCCGGCCGTTCAACGTCTTCGAGTTCCTGCGTTTCGAAGTTCCAGCGCTTGAGCGCCACGCCCTGGCCGAATGAGCAGTGCGTCAACTCAGCTGCGGCATCTATATGCGCGACCTTCACGGGCGATAGGTTTTCGCCTTCCCGCCACGGCCGGCTCGGCTTGCCGTTCTCGTCCACGAACCCCATCGGTCTGAACCGCTTGGCGTTCGTCTCGAAAAACGATTGCAGCCTCAGTTTCTGGTCAACAAGTACGTTATTCGACAGATCCTGGATAACGCGCGAGAACTCACCTTTCGACGCCGCTCCGGTGCCTACCCTTGCTTCCACGACCGGGACCGCAACCATTTTCACCGGGGATTCGCTCGCGCCCAGCTCCTTCAACGCGGATGGGCTTGCTACCTTGGCAAACCGCTCCACGTCCACGTTGCTGTCGTAGACATACTGGTAGATCGCAGGCGCTTCCTGGGTCCAGCCTCCCGAGATTTCGTTGTCCTTGCAGAGCTCATGCTGCGGGCCAGCGCGCCGGCACCACAGAGCGGAAAGATCGGACGTCTCGACGACTTCGACATCGGACCGCCCAGCTGTCAGTTCGGCCGTGTTCCGGACACCGACCTTGTAGGACAGCTCAAGCGAAACGTCCGGCAGGTTGAGCGTGCGTCCTGGCCAGGCGCGCGTCCAGTCGCTGCCACCCTTGCGATCTGACCGGCAGATATCAGGATTGAGATCGCACAGCATCGCGTCGACGCTGAGCGGCATCCTGTTTTTCAACCAGTGCGGCCACACACCGTTGCGGATCATCACATCGGTCGGCGTTTCGCCCTTTTCGATGCTCACCTGTTTGGTCGTCAACGCGCCGTTGGTCTGCAACGTCACATAAAGATCGCCGAGTTCGGTCTGAACATCGTCGCGGTTGAGTACTTCCGAGCGCCACAGGAATTTTTCAGGGCCGTCTTGGGTAAAGACCGCGTCCTGGGCACCGGCGCTGCCAGCCGGCGCAACCGCCATGGCGGCGAAACACATCCATTTATGCAGCTTGCTGAACCTAGCCATATCAGGCCCTCCGATCCGAAGCCTATTTCGTGTGCACTTGCTCCTCATCACCCGTATGGGGGACGGTCTGGTCGACAAACATCCGCGGATTGAATTCCGTCGCAAGCCGGATCAGTTGCGTCCGGTTCTGCGACATCGTCTTGGCCAGCACCGTCTTGACCTGGCTGCTGACAGTCTCCAGCGAGCGGTCGCGCCGCTCGGATATCTGCGCGTTGGTCAGTCCTTCGGCCAACATCGACAGGATCGCTTCCTCCGACTTCGTCAGCGAAAACGCCTGCGCCAGGAAGCTGGTATCGATGTTGTAGGTCTGGCTTGTATCCAGGCTGAAAAGGGCGAACCCGCTGAAAGCCCTCTCGCCCAGCATATCCGGCATGAACAGCGGGGTGACTTCCAGGCACAGCGCCATGCCTTCCTGCTCAAGCGGATGCAGGATGGCCTCCTTGCGCGGTCGGGCCCCGAACTTGCCGTGATTGCCCGCACTTGCGAATAGGTTGCTTAGTTCCAGTCGAACGCTCTCGTTGCGGGCCACCAGACGCTTCGTGTGATCGACCCGGAAAGCGCCGACGTCGTCGAGTTGCCGCTCGAACTCCTTGTTGGCCATCACCACCTCGCCCGAAGCAGTGACGATGCAGATGCCGATCCTCAAGAGATCGAAGACGTCGAGTATGGCGTGGCGCGCCGTGAACTGCCGGCTCGTATGGCGCCCGACATTGAGTGCCTTGGCTATATGCGGCATCACCGCGTGAAGTGCACGCAGTCGATCGCCGCTTGGCGGGCCGGCGCGTTGGGAAAACTGCACCGCGAAGCGATCCGAATAATAGTGGTCCTTGTTCAAAAGCGCGCCGGCGCGGTGGTGGATCCCGTAGCTCGCCATGGTCTGCGCATTGGCGTGCTGCATCAGTTCCTGCCGCGAGGGGGCAAGAACTGTGTCGGGCACGAGTTCCACCTGGTCTCCACTCCGCGAAAACGCCGCAAACGTAGCCTGATCGCGCAACTCTTCTTCATTGTGCGCCTTCAGATAGGCTTCGATGAGCGGGCGTTCATAATTCGTGGTGTGATAGGTGGCGCCAACACGTGGCCCTTCGCGCGGTGACGTGTCGATATCGAATATGAATGCGCCGCGGGCATCTGCAAGCTTGGCTATGCGATCCAGCACCTCCGGCCAGCGGTCTGGCTCGACGGCAGCATCGTAGATTGACAGTATTACGCGATCGACACCCTGATTGTCTTGCATGGCGCTCCCAATCAGCAAGCGACAACTTTAGCAAACACGCTAATTCATGCAAAGAGATGCGATCCACATCGCATATCCGACAATCTCCATTTGTTATATCCCTAACCCGTTGGAAGTATCCCCATGCTTCTTCTGCAGTAGGTTAGCGGATTTTATGAAATATTTTCACTATCGCGCCGAGGAACGGCCTATGCTCGGCAAGATGGGCTACAAGGCCAACATAGCCCTTCCCAGCCCACACCCGCGCCTACTCCAGGGCTTGGGCGACATCGGCGATGATGTCGTCGATATGTTCGATGCCGACCGAGAAGCGGATCAGTCCATCGACGATTCCCATCGCCTCGCGTTCCTGCGAAGGAATGTCGAGGAAAGCCATGGTGCCGGGGAGCTGCGTGGTGGTGCGCAAGCCGCCTAGGCTTGCGGCGAAACAGCATAGCTGCAGCCGCTTCAACACGTGGACGCCATAGTCTTCGTTCTCCACCTGGAAAGAGAGCATGGCGCCGAAGTTGCGAAGTTGCGCCTTGGCGTTCTCGTGATTGGGGTGTGATTCAAGACCCGGATAGAAGACCCGCTTCACCTTGGGGTGGGTTTCCAGATAGCGTGCCAGCGCTGCTGCGTTGACGCATTGCTTTTCCACTCGCAGCGCGAGCGTCTGCGCGCCGCGGAGCAGAAGCCAGGCGTTGAAGGGCGACAACGCACCGCCCAGCTTGTTCAGCGTGTTCCATCGGACATCTTCCAGCCAGTCTGCGGGCAGCAGATCCGATCGCTGGGTGATCACGCCGCCAACCGCATCGTTGTGCCCGCCGATGAACTTGGTGGCGCTTTCGACAACCACGTCGACGCCGAACGCGTGAGGCTGGCAGACTGCTGGGCTTGCGAAGGTGTTGTCGCACATAACCACGATGCCGCGCTGATGCGCCAGCTCGACGAGCGCCTTCATCGGCGGCACCTTCATGGTTGGGTTCGCCAGCGCCTCGAAATAGAGCACCTTCGTTCGGTCGTTGAAGGCGCGTTCGACCTGGACCGGATCCGTCGTATCCACGAAGCTGACGGTGATGCCGAAATCCCCGATGCGGTGATCGAAGAACTCGTGGGTGCTGGAATAGGTGGTGATGTCGGTGACGATGTGGTCGCCCGCCTTCAGGATGCCGAACAGCGCGTGGGATATGGCTGCCATGCCCGAGGCTGTTGCGAGGCAACCGTCAGCACCGGTGAGGCGCGCAACATGCTCCTCGAACTTGTATTCGGTGGGATTTCCGCAGCGGCTGTAGATATTTACTTCCTTGCGGGCACCGGCCACGATCTGGTCGTAGATGTCGCCGCCGTACTGGAAATTGGCCGACATATAGATCGGATAGCTGATCGACTGGGACTCGGGTTCCGGCTCGTAGAAGACCGCCTGGCTGGCGAAGTCGAGCTTTTTGGACGACATGACATGCTCCTTCTGGAGCGCGGCAGGAGCTACAGATCAGCTCGCCACGCCTTGAATGCTGGTTTCCGTGCACGCCGCGGCACGAGGATGTGTTCGGACTCGGTCGGCGCGCTAACTCGTGTTGCGTCGGCAAAGGTCACAGCACGCGCGAAAGAAATTCCGCCGTGCGAGGCGATTTGGGATTGGCGATCATCTCGCGCGGATCGCCACGCTCGACCACGACACCTTCGTCCATGAAAAGCAGCTGGTCGCCCACCTCGCGCGCGAAGCCGATCTCGTGCGTGACGACGACCATCGTCATGCCTGTCTGGGCCAAATCCCGCATGACCTGCAGCACTTCGCCAACCAGTTCGGGATCGAGAGCCGATGTCGGCTCGTCGAAGAGCAGGACCTTTGGCTTCATCGCCATGGCGCGCGCGATCGCCACGCGCTGCTGCTGCCCGCCGGACAATTCGCGAGGATAGCTATTGATCTTGTCGACGAGCCCGACGCGCTCGAGCAGTCTCACCGCATCCTGGCGAGCTCCGGCGGTCGGCGTTCGGCGCACGCGCATCGGCGCCTCGACGATGTTTTCCAGAACGGTCATGTGCGAGAACAGATTGAAATTCTGGAACAGCATGCCGATCTCGGCGCGCTGCTTGCACAGATCGACATCCTTCAACTCATAGAGCTTGTCCTGGCGAAGTTCGTAGCCAACGAATTCGCCGTCGACCAGCAGGATGCCGCCGGTCAGCTTTTCAAGATGGTTGATGCAACGCAGGAACGTGCTTTTCCCCGATCCCGACGGGCCGATGATGCAGGCCACGGTCCCGGTGGGCACGACGATGTCGACGCCTTTGAGCACTTCGAGCGGGCCGAAGGACTTTCGAACGCTGCGCGCGAAAACCATGGCGTCTTCCGGCGCGCCGAAACGGCTGCGGGGATCTATCGTCATGATGTCGCTCCGCGTAGCCCGATGGCATTTCGCAGGATCCTGCCGACCGAGAAACCTGTTCCGTCGCTGCGCCCGAAATGGCTTTCGAGCATGTATTGCCCGACCGACATGATGCTGACGACCGTCAGGTACCAGAACGCGACGACGATCAGCAGCGGGATGGTCTCGAACGTGCGCGCGTAGATGGCTTGCGCCGAATAGAACAGGTCGTCGACCGCGATGAACGTGACCAGCGACGTCATCTTGAGCAAATTGATGGCTTCGTTGCCTGTTGGCGGCACGACGAACCGCATGGCCTGCGGCAGGACGATGCGCTTGAGGATCATGCGGTAGGGCATGCCCAGCGCGCTCGCCGCCTCTGACTGGCCGGGCGGCACGGACTTGATGCCTGCGCGGATGATCTCGGCCATATAGCCGGCTTCGCATAAAGCCAATGCCACGACCGCCGAGAAGAACGGCGTCATGAAATCGTTCGTGCGGATGGAGAAGACGGTGCCGACAAACGGCAGGGTGAGAGAAAACTCGCGCACCAGCAGCGCGAGGTTGAACCAGAAAATCAGCTGGATCAGCGCCGGAACGCCGCGGAAGAACCAGACATAGGCGCTCGCGAAAGCCCGCAGGATGGGGCTGCGCGACACGCGCATTATCGCAATGATCGTTCCGACTACGATCGCCAGGGCCATGATGATGACCGTGAGGATCAGGGTATTGCCAAGCCCGCGCATGATCTGGGGGTGAAACAGGTAACGCCCGGCCGTATCCCAGGCGAACGCCGGATTCTGGACGAATGCCTGAACGATGAAGAACGCCACCAGCAAGGTGACGGCCGTGCCTATCCAGATGCCGTACTGCCGCCTTGGGACGACTATGAGATCGTCAGCCGCCGGGGCGGCTGACGAGTTGGCATCCGGATGTCTCGACGTATCCATGCTCTCTCCCTGAGGATGGCGGCGCGGCCAGGGCTCAGTCGCTGCGAAGCTGCGACATGTCGTTGACGAAATACGGTTCCTTGATCGCGTAGGCGCCCATTCCGTATTTGTCGAGAATGGCCTGGTAGCTGCCGTTCTTGAACATCTCCGAGAGCGCGCCGACCATCATGTCGGCGGTTTCCTTGTCGTCCTTGGCAATCGCCATGCCCAGCGGCGCCACTTCGTAAAGCGTCGGCAGGACGACGAGCTGGCCGTTGCTGGTCACCTCGAAGTAGCTCGATGCAGTGGCATCGTCGAGCCGGGCGTCGATGCGGTCGGACAGGACTGCCTGGACCATGTCGGTGGAGTTGTTGAACACGGATTTCTCGAGGGCTGGCTGCCCCTTGTCGGTGCACTCCTTGCTGAGCGTGTCAGCGAGAAAGTCCGAGCCGCTGCCGACCGAAACGCCGATGCGCTTGCCGCAAAGTGGCGTATCGCCGGTAAAGCTGGCCCTTTTTTCGGGGCTGGTGGACGCGGCGATGCCTGCCTTGAGGAACATGACGAAATCGACCTGCTGGAGGCGCTCGGGGTTCGCCGAGAATGTTTCCCACGCGATGCTGAAGCGGCCAGCGGCGATGCCCGGGATCATGGACGGGAACGGTGTGCGCTGGATATCGAGCTCGACGCCCATCGTCTTGGCAGTCTGCTCGGCCATTTCAACGATGATGCCGGCCTGCTTGCCGTCCGCATCCAGATATTCGAACGGCGCATAGTCCAGCGTGTTCGCAATGATAAGCGTTCCGCTTTCCTTGACTTCAGACGACGGGGTGACCTGGGCGAAAGCCGAGGAGGCAACCGTTGCTGCCAGCGCGAAGAGTGCTGATCCCAATGCGTATTTCTTCATGTTCTCCTCCAGTGTTGTTCTGTCGCTTCAGGCCGCGCCTTCAGCGGCAAGCTTCTTGCGGTAGTGATAGTTCTTGTCGATGCGTTCCATCAGGTATTCGCCATACTCTATGGGCGCATATCTCGGCTGTTCGCCCGCGGGCACGCAAACGGGCAGCGCCTCGATCATCGCTTCCATCGACGGGTCGAAGAAGAAGGGCTGCGAATATCGTTCGCGGCCCGAACGGTTGATGACGCGATGCGGCGTGGAGACGAAAACGTCGTTCGACCAGCGCGCAAGGATGTCGCCGACATTCATCACGAACGAGTTCGGAATGGGCGGCGCCGGCACCCAGTCGCCGTTCTTGTTCTTTACCTCCAGGCCGCCGACGTCGTCCTGGGCCAGCAGGGTGATGAAGCCGTAGTCGGTATGCGGCGCTGATCCGAACAGGCCTTCCTCTGCGGGCTGTGTCGGATAGTGCAGCAGGCGCAGGAACGTGGTGGGCTCGTCGAAATGGCGGTCGAGACTGTGGGCCGGCAGGCCGAGCGCCGTCGAGATCGCACCGACCATCTTGCGCGACAGAACGGTCATCTCATCGACATAACGCTCGATGGTCTGGCGGAAGTCCGGCAGCTTCGTCTCGTCCGGCCACTGGTTCGGGCCCTGCAGAGGCCTTCCCGCCTGGGCGCGAGGATCGTCTGCATCGACTTCGTGCATGAAGAAGATCGACTCGCTCTGGTTGGGCTTGCTGATCGTGGCAACCGAGGAGGTGACGATGGTCGATCCGGCGAACGGCAGGTATCCACGGAAATTCTTGTCGATCTTGAGCGCCAGCTTCTCCTCTTCAGGCAGGGCGAAGAACGCCCGGCTGGCTTCGCGTACGGCCTCGATATCCGCCTGGGCGATGGGGTGGCCGACGACATAGAGAAACCCGATGTTCTCGAGATAGCCACGCAGCGTGTTCGCCACCGCGTCGATGGCGTCCTGATCGTCGCCATAGAGCGCCGAAACATCAAGGACGGGGATATTGGAGAAATCGCCACGGGCGTTGGCGTTCATGTCTGTCTCCTACCTTGAACATAAAATACAGTACTGTATTTCTACACATCGAAAACCGCTCGGCAAGACCCCTTGTCGGCACTGTGGAGGAAAGAGGTTCGCATGCCACCTCGCAAGATCATCATCGATACCGATCCCGGTCAGGATGACGCGTTCGCAATCCTGTTCGCGCTCGGGTCTCCTGCGGAACTGGAGGTGGTCGGCATAACGACCGTCGGTGGCAACGTGCCGCTGCCGCTGACGACGCTCAATGCGCTGAAGGTCATCGAGCTGGCCGGGCGACCAGACATACCGGTTTATGCCGGTTGCCCTGCGCCGATGGTGCGGAAGCTCGTCACGGCTGAGTATGTCCATGGAGAAACCGGCCTGGACGGTGCGGATCTGCCGGAGCCGCGGATTGCCGCGCAGCCCGAGCATGCCGTCAATTTTCTTGTTCGGACGATCATGGACGCGCCGGAAAAGGAGCTGACCGTATGCACGCTCGGGCCGATGACCAATCTGGCCATGGCCATGGCGATGGAACCGCGCATCGTTCCTCGCTTGCGCGAAGTGGTGCTGATGGGCGGCGGCTTCTTCGAGGGCGGGAATGCGACACCTGCGGCAGAGTTCAACATCTTTGTCGACCCGCATGCCGCGCATAAGGTCTTTCATTCCGGCGTGCCGGTGACCATGGCCTCCATCGATTGCACCTACTCGGCACAGATGACGCCCCAGTGGCTCGACAGGTTGCGCGCTACGGGCAAGCGCGCCGCGATCGAAGCGGCGAACCTCGCGGACTTTTTCCGGCAGTATGGCTCACACAAATTCCCGAGCGACGCGCGCCCAATACACGACGCGTGCGTGACCGGCTATTTGCTGGCGCCGGAAATCTACGAGCAACGAGACTGTCACGTGACCGTCGATATCGTGTCACCGGAGACGATCGGCATGACCGTCGTCGACTGGTGGCACGTCACTGGCCGCCCCAAAAATTGCAAAGTGCTTCGGCGTATCGACCCGCCACCCTTTTTCGAGTTGATGCTGGAGCGCATCGCAGCTCTGGACTGATCGTTCCGGGATGACTTGGTCGCCGAGTTTCTTTAAGCCTCCGGCAAATCGGCTGAGTATCGCTCGGCTGCAAGATTCGCGTTGAGGGAGACGCAGGCGCTTTTGAAGACCGACCCGCAAACGACCAGAAGACGCCCATCGCAAGCGCGCCGGCAAACGCTGACCCGGGACGCCTGGGTTGCCGCGGCGCGCAAGGTTCTGGAGAAGCGCGGCATCGCCGAGGTTAAGATCGATCGCCTGGCGCAACGCTTCAAGGTGACGCGCGGCAGTTTCTATTTCCATTTCTCCAGTCTCAAGGATCTTCACGATGCCTTGATCGAGGAATGGCGGCGCAACAATTGCGCGCCTTTCGAGGCCTTGCGCGGTGCCGAGATTGCCGACGGATTCTCGTTCTTCTCCACGATCGTGCATGTCTGGGTGGACGAAAAGCCGTTCAGCCCGCTGCTGGATCTGGCGATACGCGACTGGGCGCGCACCTCGCGCTCGCTCCATGGCGAGGTCTCCGACATGGACGACCTTCGGCTCGAACTGCTGCAACGCTCCTTCGCGGCCATGGGCTACGACGAGGACGAGAGCCTTGTGCGGGCGCGCATTACCTATTTCCACCAGATCGGCCAGTACGCGATTGCCTTCAAGGAAGAGCCGGCCCGGAGGCGCGCATTGCAGCCGCTATTCGGCCAGGTGCTGGTGGGCCCGCTGGTCGTTCATCCCGACGGTGAGGGGTGATCTTTGCGATAGCCGACTACCAGAGCTGCAAGGGGGGCTTGTCCGCTCGCAGCTTTCGGATGCCGCGCCGGTGGTCTGCCACCTCGCGCCATCGTCTCGCGCAGATCGGACCGAATAGTGGTTCACACGTGGTGCTCCCGGATGGCCTACGCCGAAAACGGCGCTGTCGATAGCCCACCTGCACACATCGCCGAAGTGGCCACTCGGAAGCCGCCTTGTCCCCGCCAGCCTTTCTCAACATCGTTCAATGGAGACTGCCGGCCGATTGCCTATCGGAACGCCGAGAAACTTGTCTTCTGAGATCCGTCGTTTTGCCCCTTTTTGGATAAGGCCAAGACGCCAGGCCAAACGCAAAAAGCCCGCCGTGAGGCGGGCGTTTCGACATAAGATCAAAGAGAATTTGGTTGCGGGGGCAGGATTTGAACCTGCGACCTTCAGGTTATGAGCCTGACGAGCTACCGGGCTGCTCCACCCCGCGTCACCATATGCCGTAAGCACTTGCCTACGAAAAATTCCGCTCTGCAAACGAAAGGGGCCGTAGCCGGCCCCAAGGCCACCCGAGTGGCGGCAAACGTAAAGAGAAACTGGCGAACATGCGCTTGGCAGACCTGGCAGCGACCTACTCTCCCGCGTCTTGAGACGAAGTACCATCAGCGCTGGAGCGTTTCACGGCCGAGTTCGGAATGGGATCGGGTGCAGCCGCTCCGCCATAACCACCAGGTCGGCAAAGAGCATGTTCAATTCGAGAAGCTGTGCTTTGTGCTGTCCCATAAAATGGGCATGAGCAATGCGAACAATCAAGCCGATCGAGTTATTAGTACCGGTAAGCTTCACACATTACTGCGCTTCCACACCCGGCCTATCAACGTGGTCGTCTACCACGACTCTCAGGGAATACTCGTTTTCAGGTCGGTTTCCCGCTTAGATGCCTTCAGCGGTTATCCGTTCCGTATATAGCTACCCTGCTATGCGGCTGGCGCCACAACAGGTCCACCAGAGATACGTCCATCCCGGTCCTCTCGTACTAGGGACAGATCCTGTCAATATTCCTACACCCACGGCAGATAGGGACCGAACTGTCTCACGACGTTCTGAACCCAACTCACGTACCGCTTTAAATGGCGAACAGCCATACCCTTGGGACCTGCTCCAGCCCCAGGATGCGATGAGTCGACATCGAGGTGCCAAACAACCCCGTCGATATGGACTCTTGGGGGTCATCAGCCTGTTATCCCCGGCGTACCTTTTATCCGTTGAGCGATGGCCCTTCCACGCGGGACCACCGGATCACTATGACCGACTTTCGTCTCTGCTCGACTTGTCAGTCTCGCAGTCAGGCAGGCTTATGCCATTGCACTCAGCGAACGATTTCCGACCGTTCTGAGCCCACCATCGCGCGCCTCCGTTACTCTTTAGGAGGCGACCGCCCCAGTCAAACTACCCACCATACACTGTCCCGGACCCGGATGACGGGCCGCGGTTAGACATCCATGTAGATAAGGGTGGTATTTCAAGGGTGACTCCACAAAGGCTGGCGCCCCTGCTTCAAAGTCTACCACCTATCCTACACATGCCGACACGAATGCCAGTGTAAAGCTATAGTAAAGGTGCACGGGGTCTTTCCGTCTAACCGCAGGAACCCCGCATCTTCACGGGGAATTCAATTTCACTGAGTCTCTGCTGGAGACAGCGGGGAAGTCGTTACGCCATTCGTGCAGGTCGGAACTTACCCGACAAGGAATTTCGCTACCTTAGGACCGTTATAGTTACGGCCGCCGTTTACCGGGGCTTCGATTCAAAGCTTGCACCTCTCCTCTTAACCTTCCGGCACCGGGCAGGCGTCAGACCCTATACGTCGTCTTGCGACTTCGCAGAGCCCTGTGTTTTTGATAAACAGTCGCTACCCCCTGGTCTGTGCCACCCCCATACGGTTGCCCGCATAAGGGTCACGCTTATCCCGAAGTTACGCGTGCAATTTGCCGAGTTCCTTCAGCAGAGTTCTCTCAAGCGCCTTGGTATTCTCTACCAGTCCACCTGTGTCGGTTTCGGGTACGGTCTATACGCGGGAGCTATTTCCTGGAACCGCTTCACTGCCCAACCAATCCAGTAAGGATGGACAATACACACGATCCGTCACTACCCGCAGGCCCACGAATATTAACGTGGTTCCCATCGACTACGCCTTTCGGCCTCGCCTTAGGGGCCGGCTAACCCTGCTCAGATTAACTTTAAGCAGGAACCCTTGGACTTTCGGCGAGGGGGTCTCTCACCCCCTTTATCGTTACTCATGTCAGCATTCGCACTTCTGATATCTCCACCGGTCCTCACGGATCCGGCTTCGCAGACTTACAGAACGCTCCGCTACCGCTTGCAGCAAGCTGCAAACCCAAAGCTTCGGTGTATGGCTTTAGCCCCGTTACATTTTCGGCGCAAAGACCCTTAATTAGACCAGTGAGCTGTTACGCTTTCTTTAAATGATGGCTGCTTCTAAGCCAACATCCTGGTTGTT
>NZ_JBZFLJ010000002.1:82500-605453 GCF_058448885.1 Mesorhizobium sp. DxT
TCGGCATCGAAACGCGTGAGGACCTGAGCCGGATCGTTCGTGCAAGCCTCTATGATGGCCGCCGCCATATCCTGACCATCGCGCTGAACGACAAACGGCAATATGTGAAGGGCAGCGAACCGGAACCCAACCCGGCGGTGCTGGCTGCATTCGATCTTGAGCCGGCGGTGATCCGCCCGCGTGGCGACCTGCCGACCGTATATGACGGCATCTATCGCGCGGCATTCTCCTACGGCATGTCGAGGCCGATGACGCGCCAGCTCATCCAGCTCCTCGCATCCGACGTCGATTTCCAGGCCAAGCTGAATCCGGCCGACGAGATCGAGGTCTTCTTCTCCCAGCCCGACACCGAAGACCAGGCAACCGAAGATTCGCAACTGCTTTACGTGCAGGCGACCTTCGGTGGACACACCCGCACCTTCTATCGTTTCCAAATGGAGGACGGCGTCGTCGACTATTTCGACGAGGAAGGCCGCAGCGCCCGCCAGTTCCTGCTCCGCAACCCCGTCCCCAACGGCCGCTTCACCTCGGGCTTTGGCGGTCGCCGCCACCCGATTCTCGGCTACACGCGCATGCATACCGGTGTCGACTGGGCTGCACCGCGCGGCACGCCGATCATCGCGTCGGGCAACGGCTTGGTAGAGCAGGCCGGCTGGACCGGCGGCTACGGGCGGCAGACCGTGATTCGTCACGCCAACGGTTACAAGACGTCTTACAGCCATCAGAGCGCGATCGCCGAGGGCGTGGTCGAGGGTGCGCGGGTTCGTCAGGGCCAGGTCATCGGCTATGTCGGTTCCACAGGTCTCTCCAGCGGCAACCATCTGCACTACGAATTGATGGTCAACGGCACCAAGGTCGACCCGATGCGTGTGCGCCTGCCCGTCGAGCGCGCCCTCAAGGGCGAGGAGCTGGAAGTGTTCCTGCAGGAGCGCGAACGTATCGACGACCTGCTAAAAGAGCAGGAAACACCCGCGCTGAAGATGGCGAGCGCAGACAACAACGGCGGCTGATGGCCGCGCCATTCCGGGTCTTACGCCGCAACCTTTTCATAAATATCGTTGGCCTGCGCCGTGTCGCCCGCTCCCGGCGTCGTCGCCCAGGCGATCAACGCCGCCGCAAGGCTGAGGGCCGCCGTAACCCATGCGACCGCCGCGAATGCCGCATCGCTTGCGGCAATCCTCAACGCCTCGGCATCACCAGGCAGGTTGCCCGGCTCGCCGAAGCCCGGCATATCCGGCGTTCCGCCGAGCACCGCTGCATACCGTCCCGCAACGACGACGCCCAGTACCGCGACGGCCACCAGGCCTGCGATCCGCGAGACCGCATTGTTGATGCCGGAAGCAGCGCCCGTATCGTCGTCTTCAACCGCGGTCATCACCGCGCTCGACAGCGGCGAGACAACCAGCGCCATGCCAAGCCCCATCAGAACCATCAATGGAAAGACCCCGGTCCAGAAGTGTCGGATGCCTGAACCGACCAGCAAGGCAAGGCCGGCAAACGCCAGCGCCACGACCAGGCTGCCGCCGGCAATGGGCACGCGCGGGCCGATCCGGTCGGCCAGCCTGCCGACGAAGCCTGAAAGCAGCGCAATCGCTGCGGAGAGCGGCAGGAAGATGAAGCCAGTCTGCGCCTCGTCGACACCCCACCCCGCAATCAGCAGCATCGGCAGGAAAAACAGGATCCCCGACAGGGCGAAATACAGGCAGAAGGTGGCGGCGTTGGCGCCGGAAAAGGCGGCAATGGAAAACAGCGAAAGCTTCATCATCGGCGCCTCCGCCCTCGCCTCCCACCACAGGAAGACCGCCAGAGCGAAAAGGCCCGCTGCGATGAACGCAACCGGACCGGCTCCGCTTGCTCCGGAGGTCAGTCCATAAGCGAGACTGCCGAGCGCCACCGTCGCCAGCGCGGCGCCGCCAATGTCGAGCTTACGCTTTTCGGTCGGCGAATCGTCTGGGACCTTTGCGATCAACAGAAAGATGGCCAGCCCGCCCAACGGCAGGTTCACCGCGAAGATCGCGCGCCAGACCGAATCGTCGAACGCCGAAAGCACCATCCCGCCGACCACCGGTCCAAGCGCGGTCGTCAGTGCCGAGGCGGCAGCCCAGATGCCGATTGCACGGCCACGTTCCGCCTTCGGATAGGCCTTGGCGATAATGGCGAGGCTACCCGGCACCATCAGCGCCGCTCCGACGCCTTGCAAGGCTCGCGCGCCGATCAGAAACGGCGCGTTGGGCGCGAAGGCGCACAGCAGCGACGTCGCGATGAAGAAGCTGATGCCGGCGATGAATGCGCGACGCATGCCGAACCGGTCACCGGCGGCGCCCCCGACGAGAATCAGGGCAGATAGCGTCAACGCATAAGCGTTGGAAATCCACTGCGCATCGACAAGCGAGGCGCCAAGATCGGCGCGGATAGCCGGCAGGGCGATGGAGACGACGGAACCGTCGATGAAACCCAGTGCAGAAGCAAGGATAGCCGAGATGAGCACATACCGCCGGCGCGACTGCGGGCAAAACGTTCCGTTGGTGTGCGGAACGGATTGTGGGGCGGGCGCGCTTCCGGCTTCGCAGGGTGACTGCATCGCCCATTGCTAATCGAGTTGGCTGGGCTCGACAATCGTTCGGGCGACGCCAAACACGGCACCCGCGACTAACCTACTCCACGAATTCGACGCTCGCGCCGACCTTGACCATCTTCGCCAGTTCCTGCGCGTCCCAGTTGGTCAGGCGGATGCAGCCGTTCGATTCGGTCTTGCCGATCTTGGAAGGGTCCGGCGTGCCATGGATCCCGTAGGTCGGCTTCGACAGCGCGATCCAGATCGTGCCCACCGGCCCGTTCGGCCCGGGCGGAATCCTCAGGACGCTCGTGTTGTTGCCCTGCTGGAAGTTGATCTTGGGATTGTAGGTATATTCGGGATCGGTCGCGATCCGCTCCACCGAATGCGTGCCGGTGGGCGACGGCGTCGCTGCGGAGCCGATCGTCGAGGGGTAGATGGCGATCAAGCTGCCATCCTCGCCATAGGCCCGCACCTGACGTTTGCCCTTGTCGGCGATGATACGAGTGACCGTGCCGGTGCGAAGCTTGCCGGTGTTGACGACCTTGATGATCGTTCCGGGTCGGTCGAACGCGACACCGGGATTGAGCGCACGCAGATATTTCTCGTCCATGTGGAAACGCTCGGCCAGCATCTCGGCCACCGAGACGAAGCCCATGCGCTCCATCTGCGCCTTCTCGGCGTAGTCGGTTGGGATCGACGCGACGAACGGGCCGGCCACGTCAACAGACGTGATCTCATAAGTGGTGAAAGCATCGCCGCCGGTCGCCTGAAGCTGCGCTTCGACATAATCGACATCGTAGGTGCGAAGCGTTTCTCCCGTCAGCTCGCGATAGGCGGCGATCGCCTTGTTGACGTTGTCGCCGATGCGGCCGTCGATCACACCGGGCGACGCCCCAACCCGGTCGAGAAGCACCTGAATCTTGGCGATCTCTTCCGTGGCGCCTGAACGCGCGATCTCGGGCTGCTCCGTCACGTCGGGAATCGTTCCCTGCTGCGGCGGCCCTTCGATGGTCGTGCCCGGCTGCTGCGAATCGGGAACGGTGACAATCGATGGCGACCGGTCGAGCGGGGCGCGCTCAACCTGCTCGCGCTCGAGTACGCCGGGCCGGGGTTGGCCGTAGCCCGGTTGCTCGCGCGCGAATTCACTTTCGCGATCGTCCGGCGCGGGCAGTGCGCGATAGTCTCGATATTCCGGCAGAGGGTCCACCGAGGGGAAAGGCTCGCGGCCCAGCTCCCGCATCCGCTCCTCGCGGCGCGCGCGCGCATCATAGGGATCGCGTCGCGGATAATCATCATAACGCGGCCGATAAACCGGTTCATCATCATAACGCGGCCGGTAGACTGGCTCGTCCTCGTAGCGAGGGAGCGAATCCCGTGGCTCACGCACGCCGAGCACCTCGCCGGTATAAGGATCCAGCATCACCTCGCGGCCGTAGCGATCGTAAAAGATCTCGACTTCGCGGGCCTGCGCCGCCGCTTCCGCCGATAGCCCAAGAACCATCACCGCCGCCAATGAAAGAAGTCTGCCGTTCATTCCCTTTTGTCCCGCATACCCGCAATCAGGCTTATATCCTTCGACGATGCGACATGAACGGGACATGAAGATGGCGATCGCATGGCACATCGGGACCGATAATCAGTCGAAACCGAGCATTCGCCGCTGCTTCAGCGACAACTTCGACGCGATCAGCCTGTGGCTCTCGCGCAGATAGTCGACAAGGGCCGTATCATCCATCGATTCGTCGCCAAGGCGCTGGATCCATGTCATGCCGCGCGAGGCAAGATAAGGTGCCGGCCGCAAACCGGGCTGCTCGCGCAAGATGTCGAACCCCACCTCTGAAACCTTGAAGGTCACGCCGAGCGTACCGTCGTCGCTCCAGCCGGCAATCGCAAAGACCTTGCCGGCAACCTTCCAAACATGGGCGCCGCCCCACTGCACCACATGCGTGGTGTGCGGCAGCGATGCGCAGAATTCATTGTAGTCGTCGAGTGTCACGATCCAAGCCGTCTCTAAAGTTGAATAGCGGTCTCGTCCTTGGCTGTGCGGATTACCACCATGGTGAAGAAGCGGGCCACGTTTGTCTTGTCACGGAAGAGCCTGTCGCAAAGCGCGTCATACTCGTCCATGTCGCGCAGGCGCAGCATCAGCACGACATCTGTCTCGCCTGTCACCGCATAGGCCTGCGATACGGCTTCCTCGGCCGTCGCGAGGTCGAGAAAGCGGCGCATGTGTTGCTCGCCATGAAGCTTGAGTTCGACCGTGACCAGAGCCTTTAGCACGCGGCCGGTCCTGGCGGGGCTCAGGATAGCCACGATGCGGTCGATGACGCCCGTCTTGCGAAGCCGCCGAAGCCTGCGCAGGCAACTGGACGGGGACAGACCGACCTCTTCGGCCATGTCCACATTTGTCCTCGAGGCGTCACGTTGCAGAAGGTTCAGAAGCTTTTTGTCGATCCGGTCCATGCGCAGGTTCCTTGATGAACAAAGAGTGCAATAAAATTGCACACAAACGCAATCTTTGACCACAAATGCGAAACCGATTCCGCTAGCAGTTCAGGGCAAAGGCAACAGGAGCCTCTCGAATGCCCGTCTTAACCACCGCTCTGCGCAAAACGCGCGAAACCCTCGAAATCTATTGGGTGCTCGCGCGGATCATGGTTCCGATCACGATCGCCGCGGAAGTCCTGTCGCGCATGGGTGTCGTCGAGGCCGTTGCACCCGCATTCGCACCGGTGATGGCAATCGTCGGTTTGCCGCCGGAACTGGGGTTGGCATGGCTCAGCGGAATGCTGGTCGGCATATGGGGCGCCATTCCCCTGGTCTTCACGCTTATTCCGGTGTCGTCGTTGAGCGTGGCGGATGTGACCATCTTCTCCGCACTGCTTCTGTTCGCGCATGGTCTGCCGATCGAGCAGAAGATCATCCAGAAGGCCGGTCCCGGCATGATCGCGACCACCCTGCTCCGCATCGCGGGCGGCGTGCTCTACGCATTTGTCCTTCATCGTCTGTTTGCAGCCACCGGCTGGCTTTCGGCACCGGTGAATCCAACCCTGATTCCGATGAGCGCAGCACAGGATTGGCCCGGCTTCTTTGTCGGCCTGCTCGAGATGATGATCACCATGCTCGTCATCCTGCTGGTCCTGTCGTGGGGCCTGGAGATCCTGCGCGTCACCGGCATCCTGAAACTCATGATGAAGGGGCTCGCGCCCCTGCTGCGGCTGGCCGGCATACGTGAGGAAGCCGGGCACTTCACCGCGGTCGGCCTGTTTCTCGGAATTTCCTATGGAGGCGGTCTGTTGATTCGCGAGGCGCGGTCGGGCGCAGTACCGCCGCGCCAGGTTTTTCTGTCCTGCGTTTTCATGGGCTTTGCCCACAGCATCATCGAGGACACGCTAGTGGTCATGGCGCTGGGCGCCGACATGAGCAGTGTCCTGTTCGGCAGGCTGGCTTTCGCTGTGGCGGCAACAGCCCTGATTGCCGCCCTTCTCAGAAGCCTTTCCGACGAGACCTTCTTTGCGTGGGCATTCCAGACGCCCAAGACGATTCCAGAAGGTCGGTAATCACGCGGCGAACCGGCCATATTACAGCCGATCACATTTTCCGCCGCTCCTCACTGGGAGCGGTCGCGTTTACCACTTGTTAACCATTTTTTCGGTAGATCGGGTCAACCGAAAATTTACCAAGATGACCAACGTGTTAACTCAACCCAGGCCTATCCGCCTCAAGGGGCGGTCCTTCCTTGCCCTCGCGCTGACCCCGGAGCTGCCCTTCGAGGACTGGCTCGCACGGCTCGACGATCTCGCTGCCCGCTCCGCAGGTTTCTTCCTGCGCCGGCCCGTGGTGCTCGACGTCGACGGGCTCGACACGAATCGGGCTGAGCTGCGCGAGCTGATCGAGGAACTCGGCAAGCGCAACGTGCGCATCATGGGCATCGAGGGCGCGCGCCCGTCCATGCTCGGATCGGACATGCCGCCTGCCATGACCGACGGTCGGCCTGCCTCGGACTTCGAGGAACCGGACGGTGACGAGGTTGAGGAAGCTGCGGCTCCGCTGGAAGCGGCGCCCGTACAGCCATTGAGCGGAAACGTCGTGCCGTCGATCGTGGTGACCGAGCCGGTCCGTTCGGGCCAGTCGATCTTCTTTCCCGAAGGCGACGTGACGATCGTGGGCTCGGTCGCATCCGGCGCGGAAGTCGTCGCCGGCGGTTCGATCCACGTCTACGGCACACTGCGCGGACGGGCCATGGCCGGCACCCGCGGTGACGGTGCGGCGCGCATTTTCTGCAGCAAGCTCGAAGCCGAGCTGATCGCCATCGACGGCTTCTATAAGACGGCCGAGGACATGGAGCCGGACCTGCGCGGGCGGGCCGTGCAGATCTGGCTCGACGGCGAAAAGGTCAATACCGGAATTCTCGGCTGAGCCGGGGCGCGTCCCAGAAGAACAGGAGAGGTCAATGGGCAAGGTAATCGTGGTCACATCGGGCAAGGGCGGCGTCGGCAAGACGACCTCCACCGCCGCGCTAGGCGCCGCGCTTGCGCAGAACGGCGACAAGGTCGTGGTCGTGGACTTCGATGTGGGCCTGCGCAATCTCGATCTCGTCATGGGCGCCGAGCGGCGCGTGGTCTATGACCTCGTCAACGTGATCCAGGGGGAGGCCAAGCTCACCCAGGCGCTGATCCGCGACAAACGTGTCGAAACGCTCTACCTGCTGCCGGCCTCCCAGACGCGCGACAAGGACAACCTGACGCCCGAGGGTGTCGAGAAGGTCATCGCGGCGCTGAAGACCGCCTTCGACTGGGTGATCTGCGACAGCCCCGCCGGCATCGAGAGCGGCGCGACGCTGGCCATGCGCCATGCCGACATCGCCATCGTCGTGACCAATCCGGAAGTCTCCTCCGTGCGCGATTCGGATCGCATCATCGGCCTGCTCGATTCCAAGACCGTGAAGGCGGAAAAGGGCGAGCGCATGGACAAGCACCTGCTTCTAACCCGCTACGAGCCGGCACGCGCCGAGCGCGGCGACATGCTCAAGGTCGACGACGTCCTCGAAATTCTGTCGATCCCGCTGCTGGGCATCGTGCCGGAGAGCATGGACGTGCTGCGCGCCTCCAACCTCGGCTCGCCGGTCACCCTCGCAGACGGCGCCAGCGCGCCGGCGCGGGCCTATTTCGAGGCGGCACGCAGGCTCAAGGGTGATGCGCTGCCGATTACCGTTCCGGGCGAGAAGCGGGGCTTCTTCGGCAAGATTTTCGGAAGGAAGGCGGCATGAACCTGCTTCGTTTCTTTTCCCGTTCAGCGGAGTCGGCGCCGGCAGCGCGCGAGCGCCTGCAGGTGCTGCTCGCCCACGAGCGCGCATCGACCGGCGGCTCCGACCTCGTCAACAAGCTGCGCGACGAAATCCTCGCCGTGATCTCCAAGCACATGAAGATCGACGACGAGAAGGTCAGCGTGAAGATGGAGCGTGGCGCCCAGGTCTCCACTCTTGCCGTCGACATCGAGATACCGTTCGAGGCAGGCAAGGGCACGCGCAAGAAAGCGGCCTGACCGGCCGCCGCAACCCCTGTCACATCAGCAAAGGAGGGCCATCATGACCCGGCTAGCACTTCTCGAAAGACTGAAGGAAGTCCAGCAGATGCCCAGGTATCAGGGGCGCGACATCACCACGATCAGCGCGGTGCTGTCGAACGAGGCGCTGGCGAAGCATCTCGAACTCTGCGAACAGGCCGCCGGCGCGACCTCGCGCCTCGCCGGCAACACCGGCATCGCCGGCAGAGCCTGAAGCCTAAGCCCACGGAAAAGGCCCCCGCCATCCGCGGGGGCTTCGTCTTTTCAGGTGCCGGCTTCATGCAGCCTTTTCCGCAATGCGTGACGACGGCGGCGTGATGCGTTCGGCCCGCTGGACCAGCCAGATGCTGCCGATGACGAGGACGAAGCCGGCTATCTGGGGCACGCTCAGCGCCTGTCCCAGGAACAGCCATCCGAGCACCACGGCGGTCAGCGGACTGAGGAACAGCAGCGACGACACGACGGCCGACGGTAGCCGGGCAATGCCGCGAAACCACAGCACATAGGTCAGCGCCGCGCCGATCAGCCCCAGCCAGCCAAGCGCCAGCAGGTTGGAGGGCGTCGGCAAGGGCATCGGCGGCTCGAAGGCCAGAACCACGGGAACGAGCAGCAGCCCGCCGGCCGTCAATTGCCAGCCAGTGAACGCGAGCGGCGAAACCGGCGGCTGCCACTTGCGGCTGAGCACCGTGCCGAATGCCATGGAGAGGCCGCCGGCCAGCCCAGCAGCCACACCCAGCGGGTCGAGCGCCGCACCGGGCGACAGCACGAGCAGGGCCACGCCAGCCACGCCGGCCCCCGCCGCCAGAACCGCCAGCGCGCGAATCGGACTGCCGAGCAGCAGCCTTGCAACGAAGATGACGATCAGCGGCTGCACGGACAGGACCGTCGCGGCCACACCGCCCGGCAACCGGTAGGCTGCAACGAACAGCAAGCTGAGAAACACCGATATGTTGAGCGCGCCAAGCAGAAAGGCGCGCGCCCACCAGATGCCTTCCGGCAGCCGGCGCACGATGAGAAGCAGCAGCAGACCGGCCGGCAGGGCGCGCAGCATCGCGACCGTCATCGGCGAGAACTCCGGCAGGAACTGCGAGGTGACAATATAGGTGCTGCCCCAGACGATCGGGGTGATCGCGGTCAGAAGCAGGTCGGAGCCGAGCGTTTTCATGAGATTTCCAGGACTTCGGCGAGCGGGCGCCTCGGCTTCTGCGGCCAGTTGCCGGGTGCGGCACGCCCCACGGCAACCAGCATGACGGGCACCTCATCGACCGCGAGGTCGAAGGCGCGCGCAACACCGCCGGCGTCGAAGCCGACCATCGGGCCCGAGGCGAGGTCCAGTGCTTCGGCTGCATAGATCAGCGTGGCAGCGCCCAGTGTTGCCGAGCGCACCGCCTCGTCGCGCGCCATCTGCGGATCGGCATACTGGCCGCGTGCACCCTCGAGCCAACCGGACGCCATGTCCGACGGCATGAAACCGGCCTCCACGAACGGACGCAGACGGACGGGCACCGCAGCATGGTCCGGCAGCGTGCCGCAGACGATGAAGGTCACCGCGGCCTGCTCCACCTTGGCCTGACCATAAGCCAGCGCGCGGAGCCGCGCCTTGCTCTGAGGCGTCCGCACGGCGATGAAGCGCCAATTCTGAAGGTTGTAGGCGGACGGCGCCCGCGTTGCGAGCCGGATGAGCTCTTCGATTTCCCGGTCCGAAAGCGTGTGGGTCTCGTCGAAGAGGTTTGCCGATACGCGTTTCTCGATCAGGGCGATTGTCGGATGGGTCATGGTGTCTCCAGGCAATGGGTTATCTGGACAACACCTATTCAATTCACCCAGGAATGATAATAATCGCATATCGCAACATATAATTCACGTTCAGGCAAATATCAGATGGACCGGCTCACAGCCATGCAAGTGTTCCGTCAGGTGGCGGAGCTGAACAGCTTTTCGCAAGCAGGCAGGAGCCTCGGCCTTTCCGCGCCTGCCGTCAGCAAGAACATAGCCGAACTGGAGGCGCGTATTGGCGCGCGGCTCATCAACCGGACGACGCGCCGCATGGCGCTGACCGAGGAAGGCAGGATCTATCTCGAACATGTCGTTCGCACGCTCGACGCGCTGGCCGAAGCCGACCGGGCGCTTTGTCCGATCAAGTCGGAGCCGGGCGGCACGTTGCGGGTGAGCGCGCCGATGACCGTGACGCTGACCCGGCTTTCGACCGCCATTCCCGGTTTCTTGTCCCGTTATCCCGACCTGAAGCTCGACCTGCACCTGGATGACAGGCGGGTCGATCTTGTCCGGGACGGGTTCGACATGGCGATTCGCGGCAGCGACAATCTCGAGGATTCGAGCCTGATCGCGCGAAAGCTCGGTGTCATGCCCCATGTCGTCTGCGCCGCACCTTCCTATTTCGCCGAGCGCGGAGTGCCGGCCACGCCGGCCGATCTGCGCGCGCATAGCTGCATCCGGTTCAGTCTCTCCGGCCATGCCGATGTGTGGGAGTTCACCAGCAACGGAAAGGCAGAGCGCGTTTCCGTCGACAGCCGCTATTCGGTGACGTCGAGCCTGGCCGTGCGCGACGCGCTGCGCGCCGGCTTCGGGCTGAGCCTGATACCCCGCCCCTATGTCGAAGCGGATATTGCAGCGGGCCGCCTGCAGACGGCGCTGGACGAGTGGCAGACCGTGGAGACCACCCTCTACGCGATCTACCCGTCACGACAGCACGTCGCCCCGAAGATCCGTGTGTTCCTCGACTTTCTCGTTGAAGAGTTCAATGCTGAACCGCGCACGACCACAACCGATTGGTGATGTCCCGCAGATCAATCCCCGCGCGCAATCGCGAAGCCCAGACGAGAAGAGGGCCGGTCATCTGACCGGCCCTTTCTGGTTTCGAATTGGCGTTGCTTACGCCGCCTCTGCGTCTTCAACGGCGCGCGGCCTGGAGCGGAAGTTGAGCCGATCGGAACCGGCCGTGATCTTGACGGCCGAGCCGTCGAGGATCTCGCCCAGCAGGATCTTCTCGGCCAGCGGGTCCTGGAGCTCCTTCTGGATCACGCGCTTGAGCGGGCGGGCGCCGTAGGCGGGGTCGTAACCCTTGTTGGCAAGCCACTCGATCGCGTCGGCGTCGAGGTCGAGCTCGATCTTGCGGTCGGCCAGCAGCGCCTCCAGCCGCTTGAGCTGGATCGCCACGATCTGCCCCATGTCCTGGCGGCGCAGCCGGTGGAACAGGATCACCTCGTCCACGCGGTTGAGGAACTCGGGCCGGAACGATGCCCGCACCACACCCATGACTTCGTCGCGGACCTTGTCGACATCCTCGTTCTCACCCAGCGAGACCAGGAATTCGGCGCCCAGATTCGACGTCATGATGATCAGCGTGTTGCGGAAATCGACCGTGCGGCCCTGCCCGTCGGTCAGGCGGCCGTCATCGAGCACCTGCAGCAGCACGTTGAAGACATCCGGATGCGCCTTCTCGATCTCGTCGAACAGCACGACCTGATAAGGCCTGCGGCGCACGGCTTCGGTCAGCGCACCGCCCTCCTCGTAGCCGACATAGCCGGGAGGCGCGCCGATCAGCCGGGCGACCGAGTGCTTCTCCATGAACTCCGACATGTCGATGCGAACCATCGCGCTCTCATCGTCGAACAGGAAATTCGCGAGAGCCTTGGTGAGCTCGGTCTTGCCGACGCCGGTGGGCCCGAGGAACATGAACGAGCCGATCGGCCGGTTGGGGTCCTGCAGGCCCGCGCGCGCCCGGCGCACCGCCTTGGACACCGCCTGCACCGCCTCGCCCTGGCCGACGACGCGCTTTGCGAGCTCGTCTTCCATGCGCAGCAGCTTCTCGCGCTCGCCCTCGAGCATCTTGTCGACCGGAATGCCGGTCCAGCGCGACACGATATGCGCGATATGCGCAGGCGTGACGGTCTCCTCGACCATCGAGCCCTGCGCCTCGGCCGATTCGGCTTTCACCAGCTTCTTCTCGAGGTCCGGGATCCGGCCATAGGCAAGCTCGCCCGCCCTGGCGAAATCGCCCTGGCGCTGGGCGCTCGCCAGTTCGTTGCGCGCATCGTCGAGCTGCTTCTTGAGGTCGGCCGCCAGACCGAGCTTTTCCTTCTCGGCCTGCCACTTCGCCGTCAGCGAGGTCGACTGCTCCTCGATGTCGGTCAGTTCCTTCTCGAGGCGGACAAGCCGGTCCTTCGACGCTTCGTCCTTCTCGACCTTCAGCGCCTCGCGTTCGATCTTGAGCTGCATGATGCGGCGATCGAGCTCATCGAGCTCTTCCGGCTTCGAATCGACCTGCATACGCAGCCGCGAGGCCGCTTCGTCGACGAGGTCGATAGCCTTGTCGGGCAGGAACCGGTCGGTGATGTAGCGGTTGGAGAGGGTCGCCGCAGAAACCAGCGCGGAATCGGATACGCGCACCTTATGGTGCTGCTCGTACTTCTCTTTCAGCCCGCGCAGGATCGACACCGTGTCCTCGACCGTCGGCTCGTCGACGAAGACGGGCTGGAAGCGGCGTGCAAGCGCGGCATCCTTCTCGACATGCTTGCGGTACTCGTCGAGCGTGGTCGCGCCGACGCAGTGCAGCTCGCCACGCGCCAGCGCCGGCTTGAGCAGGTTGGAGGCGTCCATGGCGCCGTCGGCCTTGCCGGCGCCGACCAGCGTGTGCATCTCGTCGATGAACAGGATGATGTTGCCGTTGGCGGCCGTCACCTCGTTGAGGACCGCCTTCAGCCGCTCCTCGAACTCGCCGCGATATTTCGCGCCTGCGATCAGCGCGCCCAGGTCGAGCGCCATCAACTGCTTTTCCTTCAGCGATTCGGGGACGTCGCCATTGACGATGCGCAGCGCAAGGCCTTCGGCGATCGCCGTCTTGCCGACGCCGGGCTCGCCGATCAGAACCGGGTTGTTCTTGGTGCGCCTCGACAGAACCTGGATCGTGCGGCGTATCTCGTCGTCGCGGCCGATGACCGGGTCGAGCTTGCCGGCGCGCGCGTCGGCCGTCAGGTCACGGGCGTATTTCTTCAATGCGTCATAAGCCTGCTCGGCGGATGCCGAATCGGCCGTACGCCCCTTGCGGACATCATTGATAGCCTGGTTGAGCGCGGTTGGCGTCACGCCGGCTTTGGCGAGAATGTCGGCTGTCTTGGCAGATTTTTCCATCGCCAGAGCCTGAAGCAGGCGCTCGACCGTGACAAAGCTGTCGCCGGCCTTCTTGGCGAGCTCTTCGGCGGTGGAAAACACCTTCGCAAGCGGCTGGGCAAGATAGAGCTGGCCGTTGCCGCCCTCGACCTTCGGCATAGCCTCGAGCGCGGCGTCGACGCCGAGCCTGGCGTCGCGGGGGCGCCCGCCGGCGCTCTCGATCAGCGAGGCTGCCAGGCCTTCCTCATCATCGATGAGGACTTTGAGAATGTGCTCGGGCGTAAACTGCTGGTGGCTGCGCGAAAGGGCCATCGTCTGGGCAGACTGGATGAAGCCCCGAACGCGCTCGGAGTATTTCTCGATGTTCATAAGCGTCTCCATTCCCTCGCCGGCCCGCTTCGCGGCACCGGGTCAGTATTCAGGTGACGGACCCCCAGGTACAATGACCAAAGTCAAAAGACCGGTACGGCAGGTCCAGCTTTGGCGGATATGGGTATGTTTTCCCATAACCTCAAGATCGCAACGCGGGGTCGCAAACGAAAAACGGCGGGACAAGCCCGCCGTCTCATAATTCGTCATCGGAACGCGCCTACTGCGCGGCTTCAGTGACCGGTTCGTCGCTGCCCGAAGGCTGGTCACCATCAGGCGCGGCTTCTTCGCCGGCTTTCACGCGGGGGCGGCGCGGCCGGCGCGGCTTGCGCGGCGCGGCTTCGGCCGGTGCTTCTTCGGCCTTGGTCTCGCCTTCCGGCGCGGCTTCGGCAGGAGCCTGCGAACCACCGCTCTGATTCAACGCGACCTCGGCCGGCACGCCGTCGATCACCGGCTGCGGGCCGGAGCCGTTGTTGCGGTTCTGGTTGTGATTCTGTTGCTGGTTGTGCTGATGCGGCTGCGTGGGCTGCTCGTTGGCGGAAGAGCCGTTGCCCTCCTCGTCCTCGTCATCCTCGTCGCGGTGGTTGCGCACCTGCTGCTGCGGCATGTTTTCCTGCGCAGCCATGATGATGCGGTTGTAGTGCTCGGCGTGCTGCAGATAGTTTTCCGCGATCACCCGGTCGCCTGCGCTCTGCGCATCACGCGCCAGCGTGGTGTACTTTTCGGCGATCTGCTGCGCGGAGCCCCTGATCTTCACGTCCGGCCCGTTGCTCTCATAGCTGCGGGTCAGCGGATTGGGACCTTTCCGGTTGGGATTGTTGCCGTTCCCCCCGCGTCCGCGCATGCGCCTGTTCTGCTGTGGCCTCATTCTTCTCTCTTCTGTTGAGAATGCTGTCCGTTCCGGAGAGGCGGTCCAGGCCGCCGTCTTCAGGTTTGGTGTTGGCGATCAGCCGCTAGGTTCGCGCCGTCGCCACGTCGATCCCTGTCCCGATCCATGTCAGTTGCCGGACGATCCCCGCACGAAGCTTGAGGCGTCGTTCACGCAAGAAGGCAGCTTGTTCCCTGGGAACCGAATCGATAACAGCACTGCCTGCTTCGTCTCATCCGGTAGCCGGAAACTATCCGCAATATCCATCCTTGCCAAGCGTTTTCTGCACTGCGCCATTCCGGCTCTAACGGCTGAACGCAAGGGCTCGCACCACACCGGCGAGGTCTCGCGCACGGCCCGCTGAACGGAACCCCGCAGCCGCGAAAATTCCGCCAACCGCCTCGCTCTGGTCATGCCCGATCTCGACAGCGGCAATGCCGCCCTCTTCCAGATATTGAGCCGCACCCGCGGCGATCACGCGATATGCCGCCAGGCCATCCGGCCCTCCATCAAGCGCGGCAAGCGGATCATGGTCCCGCACCTCGCGCTCCAGCGACACTATATCATTGGACGTTATGTAAGGCGGATTTGAGACGATGATGTGAAACCGCCCCTCGATCTCGCTGAACCAGTGCGAGCGCACCGCCTGGAAACGTCCGGTGTTGCCGGTCATATCGGCATTGATTGCGGCGGTTGCAAGCGCATCCTCGGAAATATCCGCACCGACCGCCTGCGCACGGGGCTCCTGCGACAGAAGCGCCAGCGCGATCGCGCCGGTGCCCGTGCCGAGGTCGAGTATTCGGCAGGTGCCGTGCCGGTCGGCCGCCGCACGCACGAAGGACAGTGCGAGGTCCACCAGCGTCTCGGTATCCGGTCGCGGCTCCAGCGTGCCCGGAGAAAGCGTCAGCCGCATGCCGTAGAATTCGCGCGCGCCGATGATGCGGTGAACCGGTTCGCCACCAATCCGCCGCGCCAGTGCCGCCAGCACGGCTTCGGCGTGTTCCTCGGACACGGGCCGCTGGGGATCGGTGATCGCATCTGCCCGGCTGGTGCCGGTGAAATGCTCGACCAGCACGCGGGCGTCTAGCGCGGCCTCGGGCTTGCCCGCCTGTTCCAGAGACGTCCGGAGATGCCGCAGCAGCGGACCGAGCGTCGTCATGCCAGTCAATCCTGCCCCATCTCCGAAAGGAGCCTAGACTGGTGGTCGGCGATTAGCGCGTCGACGATTTCGTCGAGCTCGCCCTCCATCACCCGGTCCAGCTTGTAGAGCGTGAGGTTGATGCGGTGATCGGTGACGCGGCCCTGCGGGAAATTGTAGGTGCGGATACGCTCCGAGCGGTCGCCCGAGCCGACCTGAAGCCGGCGCGCCTCGGACCGTTCGCCCGCCGCCTTCTCGCGCTCCATGTCGTAGAGCCTCGCCCGCAGGATCTGCATGGCGCGTGCCCGGTTCTGGTGCTGCGATTTCTCCGCCGAAACCACCATGATGCCGGTCGGGATATGGGTGATGCGCACTGCCGAATCCGTGGTGTTGACGTGCTGCCCGCCGGCCCCCGAGGCACGCATCGTGTCAATGCGGATGTCCTCGTTGCGAATGTCGATGTCGACGTCCTCGGCCTCCGGCAGCACCGCGACCGTCGCCGCGGACGTATGGATGCGCCCGCCGCCTTCGGTTTCCGGCACGCGCTGCACACGATGAACGCCGGATTCGAACTTCAGGTGCGCGAACACGCCCTTGCCCGAAACGGTGGCGATCGCTTCCTTGAAGCCACCCACCTCGCCCTCGCTCGCCGAAACCAGCTCGAACCGCCAGCCGCGCGAAGCGGCGTAGCGCTCGTACATGCGGTAGAGATCGCCGGCAAACAGCGCCGCCTCGTCGCCACCCGTGCCGGCGCGGATTTCCAGGATCGCGCTCTTGTCGTCTGCCGCGTCCTTCGGCAGCAGCAGGATCTGGATCTCCTTTTGCAGCGCCTCGATCCGCGCCTCGATCTCGGGCTGCTCGGCTTCGGCGAGTTCGCGCATCTCGGCATCGGTCGACTTGTCCGACAGCATCGCCTCGAGATCGGCAAATTCGGCTTCCGCCGCGCGCAGCGCCCTGATCTTCTGCGCCATCTCTTCAAGGTCGGAATATTCCGACGCCATCTTCACATAGGCATCCGGATCCGGCCCGGCGGCCATCTGCGCTTCGAGCATCTCAAAGCGTTTCAGGACCTGGTCCATCCGGTCGCGCGGCAGTTCGATCATATAGGTACTCGTCAAAGAGGAATGTCGTGCTCGGCCGCGAAGGCGTGCAGCATGGCTCGCACGTCCGCCTCGCTGGAATGAGCGTCGAGCGTCTCGTTCATCAGTCGGGTCAAACGCTCGAGCGGCAGTTCGATCAGCATCGCCTTCACCGGACCGATCGCCGCCGGAGACATGGAGATCGAACGGTAGCCGGCGCCAAGCAGCGCCATCGCCGAAATCGGCCGCCCCGCAAGCTCGCCGCACAGCGTCACCGACGTACCGGTCCTGTTGCCGGCTTCGGCAATCTGGCGCAGCAGGCGCAGGAACGGAACCGAAATCGGCTCGAACCTGCCGGCAAGCTGGGTGTTGCCACGGTCGGTGGCCGTGACGAACTGGAACAGGTCGTTGGAGCCGACCGAGACGAAATCGACGACGCTCATCAGCTCCTCGAGCTGCCACATCAGCGACGGCACCTCGATCATCGCGCCGAGCTTGAGCTTGGTGGGCAGATGATGGGCGAAGCGCGACAGGTGCCGCACTTCCCTGTCGATGATCTCCCGCGCCTGCCTGATCTCGGAAATCTCGGTCACCATCGGCAGCATCACGCGCAGCTCGCGTCCGCCGGCAGCTTTCAGCAGCGCGCGCATCTGGGTGCGCAGCAGCCCGGGGCGGTCGAGCGTCAGGCGCACCGCGCGCCATCCGAGCGCAGGGTTCTCCTCCTGGCCAACGCCCTTGAAATAGGGCAGCACCTTGTCGCCGCCGATGTCGATGGTGCGGAAAGTCACCGGCTTGCCGTCCGCAGCCTCGAGAACATCGCGATAGAGCCGCTCCTGCGCCTCGGCGCGCGGGAATGTGGACGCCACCATGAACTGCAGCTCGGTGCGGAACAGGCCGATGCCGGCCGCGCCTGAATCCGACAGTTGCGGCAGGTCGACGGCAAGGCCAGCATTCATCATCAGGTCGATCTGCACGCCGTCCTTCGTCACTGAAGGCTTGCCGCGCAGTTCGCGGTAGAGCTCCTGCCGGCGGGCGCGGAACCTGACCTTCTCCGCATAGGCCGCCTCGACGTCAGACTGCGGCCGCAGATGGATGACGCCATCATCTCCATCGACGATGATCGCGTCGCCATTCTCCGACATGGAGACGGCGCCCTTCATCTGGCCGGTGACGGGAATACCCATGGCACGGGCAACGATGACGACATGGCTGGTGACCGCCCCGTCCTCGAGCACCAGGCCACGCAGCTTCTCGCGCGGATAGTCGAGCAGTTCGGCTGCTCCCATGGTGCGTGCCACCACGATCGCATCGCGCGGCAGCGCGTTGGCCATCGCCTCCGGGCCGTGGCCCAGCAGCATGCGCAGCAGGCGGTTCGCGAGATCGTCGAAGTCGCTCATCCGCTCGCGCAGATAGGGATCGGTCATGTGCAGCATGCGCGCGCGCATGTCGCTCTGCACCTTCTCGACCGCGGCTTCCGCCGTCAGGCCGTTGCGGATCGCCTCTTCCAGCCGGCGCACCCAGCCGCGATCGTTGGCGAACATGCGATAGGCTTCCAGCACCTCGCGGTGCTCGCCCTCGAAAGCCACCTCGCGGCGCGACAGCATGTCGTCTATGGACAGGCGCAGCGAGCCGAGCGCGGTTTCCAGACGCCGCAGTTCCTCGTCGCTATCCTCGTTGAAGAGGTTGGTGACGACGATGCGCGGTTCGTGCAGCACGACGTGGCCGAGGCCGACCCCTTCGTTGAAGGACATGCCGTTGATGGTGACCGGTCGCGACAGGTCGAGTTCGAGGCCCGGCCGGGTCAGCCGCGACAGGTCGCCGGTAGCGATCATCTCGGCGATCACCATGGCGGTGGTTTCCAGCGCCTCGACCTCGTCCTCGCGATATTGGCGCATCGTCCGGTTCTGCACCACCAGCACGCCGAGCGTGCGCCCTGCGCGCAGAACCGGCACGCCCAGGAAGGAATTGTAGATCTCCTCCCCGGTCTCCGGCAGATAGGCAAAGGCTGGATGCTTCTGTGCTTCCGGCAGGTTGAGCGGCCGCGCGCTCGCGGCAATGGTGCCGACGAGGCCCTGCCCGAGGCGAAGCTGCGCCAGATGGACCGATCCCGGGTTCAGGCCCTCGGTGGCGTACAGCTCGAGAACCGAATCGGCCCGCAGCACGTAAAGAGAGCAGACCTCGGCGACCATGTTCTGGGCGATGTGGTGCACGATGCGGTCAAGCCTGGCCTGCGGCTCGAGAGCTTCCGCCATGAGCTCGCGAAGCCGTCTCAGCAATAGGCGTGGGCCTGCGGCCGTGTCACGCATCGGGCTTCTCTCTCCAACGCCGGACCGACTCCGCGAAGACGGCGCCTGCCCCGCCAGGGGCCGCCGTCCCGACACGCGGTGCCGGGGTGTATCGTCGTCTACTGCTTATCGAGACCGTAGACGGAATGCAAAGTGCGAACGGCGAGTTCCGTATAAGGACCGTCGATCAGGATCGAGATCTTGATCTCGGAAGTCGTGATGGCACGGATGTTGATGCCCTTTTCCGACAGCGCCTTGAAGGCGGTGGCGGCGACACCGGCATGGCTTCTCATGCCGATGCCGATGACGGAGACCTTGGACATGCCGTCGTCGTGCTGCACGGCGTCGTAGCCGATCGTTTCCTTGACCTTTTCGAGCACGGAAAGCGATTTGCCGACATCTGCGGACGGCACCGTGAAGGTCATGTCGGTGAACGAGCCGTCCTCGGAGATGTTCTGGACGATCATGTCGACATTGATGCCGGCCTCGGCCAGCGGCCCGAAGATGCCGGCGGCGACGCCCGGACGGTCGGAGACCCGTCGCAGCGAGATTTGCGCTTCGTCCTTGGCGTAGGCGATACCGGTGACGACCTGCTGTTCCACGATTTCATCCTCGTCACAAATGAGGGTTCCGGGCGGATTGTCGAAATCGCCCATTCCGGGCGCGTCCGGATCCTCGAAGGAAGACCGCACGAAGGTGCGCACCTTGTGCACCATCGCCAGTTCGACCGACCGCACCTGCAGCACCTTGGCGCCCAGCGAGGCCATCTCAAGCATCTCCTCGAAGGAGATCCTGGCAAGCCGCCGGGCCTTGGGCTCGATGCGCGGGTCGGTCGTATAGACGCCGTCGACGTCGGTGTAGATGTCGCAGCGGTCGGCCTTCACGGCCGCGGCGATCGCAACCGCACTGGTATCGGAACCGCCGCGCCCAAGCGTCGCGATACGGTTGTCGGGGCCGATGCCCTGGAAGCCGGCGATGACGGCAACCTGTCCCTCGCCGAAGCGCTGGACGAGGAAGGACCCGTCGATGTCGGCGATGCGGGCGGCACCATGCGCGTTGTCGGTCCTGATCGGGATCTGCCAGCCCTGCCACGAGCGCGCATGCACGCCCATCGACTGCAGCACGAGCGCCAGCAAGCCCGACGTGACCTGTTCGCCGGAAGCGACCACGGTGTCGTATTCGCGCGCATCGTAGATATTGAAGTTGGAGCCCTCGGCCTTCGAGGCATCCTTGACCCAGCCGACGAGCTCGTTGGTCTTGCCGGACATCGCCGACACGACCACCGCGACCTCATGGCCGGCCTCCACCTCGCGTTTGACGTGCCGCGCCACATTGCGGATGCGGGCGATGTCGGCGACCGAAGTCCCGCCGAATTTCATCACGATGCGCGCCATGGAAGCGATCAGTCCCTGCGAAGTGACGCTGGGCGGCAATGCCCCTCGCCGTCAAGATGAGAGCCCCGGAAACGAAGGGCTGGAAGTGCGCGCGTTCCATAGCGAAAAGCAGGTTGCCGCGCAAGGACATGCCGCCCCTTGGGGCGGCGGCGGCCGCTCAGGTCTTCAGCTTGTATCCGGTCCGGAATATCCACGCGACGATCGCGAGGCATGCGACGAGGAAGAACAGCGTCATCGCCAGGCTGATGCCGATATTGACGTCCGACGTGCCGATGAAGCTCCAGCGGAAGCCGCTGACGAGATAGACCACCGGATTGCCGAGCGAGATCGTCTGCCAGACGGGCGGCAGCATGTCGATCGAATAGAAGGTGCCGCCGAGGAAGGCGAGCGGCATGACGATCAGCAGCGGCACGATCTGCAGCTTCTCGAACCCGTCGGCCCAGATGCCGATGATGAAGCCGAACAGCGAGAAGGTGACGGCCGTCAGCACCAGGAACAACAGCATCATGAACGGATGTTCGATGCGCAGATCAACGAAGAACGCGGCGGTGGCCAGGATCACCAGCCCGATCATGATCGATTTAGTGGCTGCCGCACCGACATAGGCGAGCACGATCTCGACATAGGAAATCGGCGCCGACAGCACCTCGTAGATGGTGCCGGTGAATTTCGGGAAATAGATGCCGAAGGACGCGTTGGAGATCGATAGCGTCAGCAGCGACATCATGATGAGGCCGGGCACGATGAAGGCGCCGTAGCTGACGCCGCCGATCTGCTCGATGCGCGAGCCGATGGCCGCCCCGAACACGACGAAATAGAGCGAGGTCGAGATAACCGGGGAGATGATCGACTGCATGACGGTGCGGAACGTCCGCGCCATCTCGAACATGTAGATCGACTTGACGGCGTGCAGGTTCATGCCCGCTCCTTCACCAGATTGACGAAGATTTCCTCCAGCGAGCTCTGGCGCGTCTCCAGATCGCGGAAGCGAAGGCCGGCCTGATTGAGGTCGCCCAAGAGCGCGGTTATGCCGGTGCGCTCACCATGGGTGTCGTAGGAATAAACCAGCGTTGCGCCGCCGTCGGCGAGCTCCAGCCCGCGCCCGGCAAGCGTCTCGGGGATGGCATCGACCGGAGACAAGAGCTCCAGCCGAAGCTGCTTCTTGCCGAGATTGCGCATAAGCGTGCGCTTCTCCTCCACCAGGATAATCTCGCCATGGTTGATGACGCCGATGCGGTCGGCCATCTCCTCGGCTTCCTCGATGTAGTGGGTGGTCAGGATGATGGTGACGCCGGTCTCGCGCAGACCACGCACCATTTCCCACATGTCCCGGCGCAGCTCGACATCGACGCCGGCCGTCGGCTCGTCGAGGAACAGGATTTCCGGCTCGTGCGACAGCGCCTTGGCGATCAGCACGCGCCGCTTCATGCCGCCGGAAAGGTTGAGCACCTTCTCGTCCTTCTTGTCCCACAGGGACAGCGCCTTGAGCACCTTTTCGATGTGGGCGGGGTTCGGCCCCTTGCCGAACAGGCCACGGCTGAACGAAACGGTGTTCCACACGCTCTCGAACGCGTCTATCGACACTTCCTGCGGCACCAGGCCGATCAGCGAGCGCGTCTTGCGGTATTCGGAAACGACGTCGTGGCCCGAAACGAGCACCGTGCCGTCGCTGGCGTTGACGATGCCGCAGACGATGCCGATCAGCGTCGTCTTGCCGGCGCCATTCGGCCCCAGCAGCGCGAAGATTTCGCCCTTGCGGACTTCGAGGTCGACCCCTTTGAGCGCGGTGAAACCGGTCGCATAGGTCTTGGAAAGATTGGTGATGGAAACGGCGGCGGTCATGAAAAAGCCTCAAATAAGGCAGGCGGGAACAGCGCATATAGGTTCGTACCGCGCGAGCGCAATCCTTCGCCGCACGCCCCGGCCACCCTACTGACATGAACCGCCATGGATATGGCGGGAGCCCCAACGTGACGTCATCGCGGCTTGACATTCTGGCCCTTGCGCCCGACTTGATTGCCTCGAGAGGGAGACCAACCGATGCCAGAAGCCCGACGAACGACCATTGATTCCGCCGAAGTGGAGCGCTTCTCCGCGCTCGCGCAGGAATGGTGGAACCCCAACGGCAAGTTCCGTCCGCTGCACAAGTTCAATCCCGTCCGCCTCGCCTATATCCGCGATCATGTGGCGACCAGATTTGGCCGCGATCCGCGCGCGGCAAAGCCCTTCAGCGGCCTTCGCATCCTCGACATCGGCTGCGGCGGCGGGCTCCTGTGCGAGCCTATGGCGCGGCTGGGGGCCGAGGTGGTCGGCGCGGACGCGTCGGAAACCAATATCGAGGTGGCGAAACTCCACGCGGCCGAAAGCGGCGTGAGGATCGACTATCGTGCCACCACAGCCGAAGCACTGGCGGATGCCGGCGAGCAGTTCGACGTCGTGCTCAACATGGAAGTGGTCGAGCACGTCACCGACGTCGACTTCTTCGTCGACAAGTGCGCCGATCTCGTCAAGCCGGGCGGCATCATGTTCGTCGCTACCATCAACCGCACGCTCAAGGCGCTGGGGCTGGCCATCGTCGGCGCGGAATACGTGCTGCGCTGGCTGCCGCGCGGCACCCACCAATATGGCAAGCTGGTGCGGCCCGAGGAGCTGGAGCGCGCGCTGACGGCTGCCGGCATGGGGGTGATCGACCGCACCGGCGTGACCTACAACCCGCTCTCCGACCGCTGGCAGCGTTCGAAGGACATGGACGTCAACTACATGGTGCTGGCCGAGAAGACGGCGCAGTAGGGTTGCTGCACTCTAGTTCTGGTCGTCCGGGAAAACCGGGATCGGCATGAACTCAACTCCGTCCTCGACCAGTTCGCGTGCTTCGTCCGGCGTCGCCTCGCCATAGATGCCGCGCGCCTCGGTCTCGCCGAAGTGAATCTTGCGGGCCTCTTCCGCGAATTTGTCGCCCACATAGTCGGCGTTCTCGCGCACCTTTTCGGCCAGCGCTTTGAGCTGCGCGATCGCCTTGCGCTGCTGCTCGCCCATGGCAAGCGCCATGGTTTCCTTCTTGCGGCCGGTCGAGACCGCAGGCGCCATCAGCATCTTCTCGACCTTGGCCGAGTGGCAGACCGGACAGGAAACGAGCCCGCGCTTCTTCTGGACGTCGAAATCATCGCCATTGCGGAACCAGCCGTCGAATTCATGATCGGCGTCGCAGCAGAGCTGGAAGCGGATCATGACGCCTGCCTCTGCTGCGTCTGCGCACCCAACACTTCAACGCGGAACTCGCGCGCGTTCTTGAGATTGGGCACCTTAGCCCGCGCCGCTGCGGACGCGGCCATGTCGAGATCGGCGATCACCACGGCGGGCTCGTCATGATCGGCCTCGGCAAGCACGCGGCCCCACGGATCGACGATGAGCGAGTGGCCATAGGTCTCGCGGCCATCCTCGTGAATGCCGCCCTGCGCGGCGGCGATGACGAACGCGCCGTTCTCGATCGCCCGCGCCCTTTGCAGCACGTGCCAGTGCGCCTCGCCCGTCTGCCGCGTGAAGGCGGCCGGCACGGTGAGGATTTGCGCACCCTCGAGCGCCTGCGCGCGGAAAAGCTGCGGAAAGCGCAGGTCGTAGCACACCGCCATGCCGAGCCGGCCAAAGGGCAGGTCGACAACGGTACTGGCGGTGCCCGGCTCGTAGGTGGCCGATTCGCGCCAGCTCTCGCCATTGTCGAGGTCGACGTCGAACATGTGGATCTTGTCATAGGTGGCGAGCTTCGAGCCATCCGGCCCGAAGACGAAGCCGCGATTGGCGACCTTGCCGTCCGGCCGCGCGATCGCGGTCGAACCGACATGGACGAAAATACCGAGTTCGCCAGCCAGTGCCGCGGCCTTGCGTGCGATGATGTCGTCGGCTTCCGGTTTCAGCAGCGCCTTCAGCGTTGCACGGTCGCGCACCAGAGCGCCGGTCATCTCCGGCGACTGCACATAGACCGCGCCCTTGCCAGCCGCCTCGCGCACAAGCGCCTCGAAATCCGCCGCATTGCGCGCCGGGTCCATGCCCGAGCGCATCTGCAACGCTGCAACCCTCACCGTCTCCATGCCGCCCTCCTAGTCCTGCCCACCTGCGAGAAGCGCATCGAGCCGGCCGCTGCGCTCCAGCGTATGAAGATCGTCGGAGCCGCCGACATGGGTATCGCCAATGAATATCTGCGGAAACGTACTGCCCCCGTTGGCACGGCTTATCATTTCCTGCCGCAGATCCGGCGAGAAACTCGCATCGTGCTCCGTGTAGTCGACGCCCTTGCTGTCGAGCAGTCGTTTGGCGGCGGCACAGTAGCCGCACATCATGCGCGTATAGATCGTGACTTCGGCCATGGTCGGTCCTGTTTGTCTTGTAACCTTCATATAGTCCCGGCGTCGTCCGGCCGGAAGTCCCCCGGCAGAACCCGCGCGAAAGTCAGCACGTCGACATCGGCGGCACCACCCCGCTTGAGCGCGCGGGTGACGGCTGAAACCGTGGTCCCGGTCGTATAGACATCGTCGACCAGCAGAACCCTGCGCCCGCGCACCAGGATCTCAGCCTCCGTGGGCACACGAAATGCACCGCGCACATTGGTTTCGCGCTCGCGCGCGCCCAGCCCGACCTGCTGGCGCGTCGGGCGCACGCGAATGACGGCGTCGGGCGCGAACGGCTTGCCGGACTGCACGCCGATCGCCCGCGCCAGTTCAGCCGACTGGTTGAAGCGGCGCCAGAAGAAGCGCCTGCGGTGCAGCGGCACCGGCACGATGACATCGGCATCGGCGACAAGCTCGCCGCCGGCCCGCATCATCCAGCGCGCCATCCAGGGACCGAGCTCGGTGCGGTCGCGGAACTTGAGCCCCAGCGCCATTTGCCGCGCCGCGCCTTCATAGACGACCGCCGAGCGGGCTCGCGCGAATGGCGGCGGATTGGCGATGGCGTCCGCAGACAGGATGCCCTCGCCCATCTCGTGCGAGAACGGTGTTCCAAGTACCTCGCACCATGGCCGCTCGATGAAGCGAAGCGTCGGCCAGCACTGGCCGCACAGCGTGCCGGGCGCGGCGACCAGCCTTCGGCAGCCGGCGCATACGGGCGGAAACAGGATGCGCGCCGGCAAATTCGCCAGCACCTCCTTCCACCTCTTGAACTCTGCCCCGCGATCGGCCACGAGAAATCCCACCCCGCCGGCACCATATCAGAGAAGCCGGCGATCCGGCACCATCCGGGTGCACCGAGGAGTTTCATGGAACCGATCTTCGATCATGACAGCCTGCTGGCGAAGAAGCGCCGTGCTCTGCGCATCGCCGATGCAGGCGCCGGCTTCCTGATGAAACGCGCCGCGGGCGACCTCGAAGACCGGCTGGCCGCCGTGGAGCGCCGCTTCGACCGCGCGGCCGCGCTTTTCTCGATGACCTCCGAGGCATCGGACGCCGTCTCGGCAAGCGGCAAGGCCGAAACGGTCGGACGTGTGGAGGCCGACGCAGCCCTGTTCGCGCAGGGCGCTGGCGAGGTAGCCCCGCCAGAGACCGTGCCCTTCGAGCCCGAAAGCCTGGACCTCGTGGTCTCCCTCTATGCGTTGCAGGAAATGAACGACGTTCCGGGCATGCTGGTACAGATCCGCCGCGCGCTGCGGCCCGACGGACTGTTCCTAGGCTGCATGGCGGGCGCGGGGACGTTGGGCGAACTGCGCGAGGCGCTGCTGGCGGCCGAGACCGAGCTTCATGGCGGCGCGAGCCCGCGGGTCTCTCCCTTCACCGATGTCCGCGATGCCGGCGCTTTATTGCAGCGGGCGGGTTTCGCGCTGCCGGTCGCAGACCTCGAAACGGTGACGGTGCGCTACGATTCCATGTTTGCGCTGATGCGCGACCTGCGGGCTATGGGCGCGACCAATGCGCTTGCTGGACGCAGCCGCAAGCCTGCAACGCGCGCTCTGTTCATGCGCGCGGCCGAAATCTACGCGGAACGGTTTTCGGACCCGGACGGGCGCACTCGGGCGACCTTCTCGACGATCTGGCTTTCAGGTTGGGCGCCGCATTCATCGCAGCAGAAGCCCCTGAAACCCGGCAGCGCGACGGTTTCGCTGGCAAAGGTGCTTGGCGAAGAAAAGGACGGCTGAGCGTTAGGGGCTAATTGCCGCTGCTGGAATCGGTGACGATATTGCTGATGTAATCGAAGTTGTTTTCGATGTTGTTCATCAACAAGCCGAGGCTGCCCACAATCGCGAGCGACAGAACCGCCACGATGAGGCCGTATTCGATTGCGGTCGCGCCGCATTCGTCATTGATAAATCTGACCAGCATCGCCTCGTGTCCAGTTGGCTGGGGGTCGATGCGGTCACTATACGTCGGGGCTTGAACCAAACCGTTAACCGGCAGGGTTAACGGCAGATCAACAATCGCCCGTGCGCATGCCGTTGCCGCGAATGATGCAGACGGCGTTAGGCGACGGCTGCAGGACGCTGCGGCGGATCGTATATTCGCCTGGATTGGAACGCTGGCCGATGGAGCCTGTCGGCATCATGTCGAGGCCGCCGGGATAGGCCGAATAGGCGATCTTGCGCGTCCGGTCCTCAAGCATCGGCGTGAGGATGAGAGCAAGAGCGACCGCGGCGGACCCGAACAGCAGCGTTACCCGCAACGCCCCCATGCCTGCCGGTCCGAGGCTCCATCCGCGCGCAGCGCGCGGTGCTTCCCAATCGTCCCGAAGCGACATCGCTTTCCTTCCATGCCAAGTGACGGCGAAAAAAGTGCGTCTTTTACTCAAAATTTCACATGGCTCTGAAGGATTGATTAACGATCCACGGCGGGGCGGACCGTTAAAGCAGGTCGATGAGGTAGGGGATGAGCGGCTCGTCCGCCGGCGGCATCGGATAGTCGCGCAGCTTGTTCGGGCGCACCCATTTCAGCGCCTGCCCTTCCTGCGCCTGCGGAATGCCCCAGTAGCGGCGGCAGACGAAAAGCGGCATCAGCAGGTTGAAGCTCTCATAGGCGTGGCTGGCAAAGGTCAGCGGCGCGAGACAGGCGACCTTGGTCTCGATGCCCAGCTCCTCGCGCAACTCGCGCACGACAGTTTCCTCGGGCGTCTCGCCCGGTTCGACCTTGCCGCCGGGAAATTCCCACATGCCGGCGAGTTGCTTGCCTTCCGGGCGCTGTGCGATCAGCACCCGCCCGTCGCCATCGACCAGCGCGCAGGCGGCGACCAGCAGCAGCCGCTTCGATTCCTCCGGCTGGCTCATGCGGTCTCCGACGCGGGGGGCTGGCGGTAATGATAGCTGTAGAGGTCGCCGAAGCCCATCGATCGATAGAGCCCGATGGCCTGATCGTTGTCCGCCTCGACCTGCAGCCAGGCAGTGCGGGCACCCTGCGCGCGCGCCCATTTCAGCGCGGAAAGCAGCGTGCGCCGGCCGTAGCCCTTGCCACGCTGGCTTTCCTCGGTCGCCACCTCGAACAGGCCGGCAAGGTCGCCGTCGCGCACACAAATCGCGGTCGAGACCGGCGTCCCGTTCTCTTCGAGCACGAACAGACCCACCTGGGGCTGGATCGAACCTATGATTTCGGACAGCCCCGGCTGCAGCACCGGATCGAGATTGCGAATGGCGATCGCCGCGTTGATGAACCGACCGATGTCCTTCAGCGGAATCTGATGCATGGCGTCGCGCAGCAAACGGTCTTCGAGCTTTGCTCGCATGACAACCGAAGTGGAGAAACTGCTCCAGCCCTCGTCATCGAAATGCTTCGTAACCCCCCGACCGGCAAGTGGCGACATGCGGAACGTCAGCGGCCGGCCGTAGGCGGCGAAGCGCCGTGCCGCACGTGCGACGCGTTCGGGAACACGTCCGTCGTCGCCCGGGTCCAGCGGATTGACGGAATTGAGACGCTTGGCCGGATGCCCGCCGGTCAGCCTTACCGCCCACGCTCCGTCGTAATGGACGGTCGTCGCCGGCCAGGCCCTGAAACCGGCGGCCTCGAACCGCCGCACGGTGGGCAGGTCTGCCGGGGATGGGCGTCCGGTTTCCATCAAGCGGCGTGCCTCAGCTCCTGTAGTCGCCGTTGATGGCGACATATTCCTTGGTCAGATCGCAGGTCCACACCGTTGCCTTGCCGCGTCCGAGGCCAAGGTCGACACGGATCACGATCTCATCCTGCTTCATGTAGGCGGATGTCTCTGCTTCGGAATAGGTGGGATCCCGCTCGCCTTCGTGCGCAACCCGGATGCCGCCGAACCAGATGGCGAGCAGGTCGCGGTCGGCGGGCTCGCCGGCCTTGCCGACGGCCATGACGACACGGCCCCAATTGGCGTCCTCGCCGGCAATCGCCGTCTTGACCAGCGGCGAATTGGCGATCGAGAGCGCCACGCGCTTGGCCGAGCGCGCCGACTTCGCCCCCGTCACCGTCACTTCGACCTGCTTGCGCGCGCCCTCGCCGTCGCGCACCACCTGCAGCGCAAGGTTCTTGAGCATGCGGTTGAGCGCGCGGCGGAATTGCGAAAGGCGCGCATCCTTCGGATCGCTGATGCGCGGCGCACCGGACTTCTCGGCGGTCCCGGTGGCAAACAGCATCAGCGTGTCGCTGGTCGACGTATCGCTGTCGACGGTCACCGCATTGAAGGTTTTGCCAACGCCCTTCGACAGCATGTCCTGCAGAACCGGCGCATCGATTGGGGCATCGGTGGCGACGAAGGACAGCATTGTCGCCATGTCTGGCGCGATCATGCCGGCGCCCTTGGCGATGCCGTTGATGGTGACCTCGACATCGCCCAGCAGCACCCTGGCGGTGGCGTATTTCGGATAGGTATCGGTGGTCATGATCGCCTTGCCGGCCTCGGCCCACATGCCAGGCTCGGCCCGGTCGACGAGGTCGCCGAGAAGGTGGGCGAACCTGGCCGGATCGAGCGGCTCGCCGATCACGCCCGTCGAAGCGAGGAAAACCTCGCTTTCCGCACAGCCCGTCGCCTTGCCCGCCGCCTGCGCTGTCGCTGCCGTCGTCTCGCGGCCGCGCTTGCCGGTGAAGGCGTTGGCGTTGCCGGAATTGACCACAAGGATGCGAGCGCTGCCGCCGGGCAGATTGGCGCGGCAGAATTCCACCGGTGCGGACGGGCACTTGGAGCGGGTGAAGACGCCCGCCACGGTCGTGCCCTCGTCGAACACCATGGCCAGCAGATCGGTACGACCCTTGTACTTGATGCCAGCCTGGGCGGTCGCGATACGAACGCCGGGCACCGCCGGCATCCTGGGTTGCTTGCGGGGTGCGAGGGGCGAAACGGTGTCCGACATGGCAACTCGATGGGCAAGGGTGAGAAAGGCGTCGTTTGCCCGATATGTCCCGGCGGCGCAAGGCGTTTTGCGCCGCCGCCAGTCCCGACGCGCTAACTTTGCGGGTTGAGAAAGCCGCGGAAATGCTTCTGCACGCCGGGGATCAACCCCCACACCATTGCGGTGACCATGATCGGCACGATGAGGAGGGTGCGCTGCCATAGCAGCCAGCCGTCCGTAAGCGGGAAGATCAGATAGAGCAGGCCCGTGATGAGCGGATAGACGCCGAGCGCAACCAGAACGGCGAAGCGCGGACGGGAAAAGCGCGAAGCCGCCTGCGTGGCGGTTGGGGTGGATGCAGGGTTATCGGCGGTCAGGGTCATGTCAATTCTCCGGGTTTTGCGGATGTCGATGGAAGACGATTGAAAGACCCCGCCCGTGACGCGGCGGTCTGCTAAAGAGTGTATCAATAGGAACGGAACGTTCCGTTATATAAAACGGGCCGTTTCGTTTTGTCAAGAGGCCTGCTATCCTGCTTGCAGGAGGATTGCCAGTGACCGAAGACGAAGCGCGCCGTTCGATAGGCGCCAGGAGAAACCCGAAAAGCGCCGAGGCCATTCTGGAGGCAGCTGAAAGCGTGCTGATGGAAGAAGGTCATCGCGGCTTTTCGATCGAGGCCGTGGCGCGTCGGGCGCGGGCGGGCAAGCCGACTATCTACCGCTGGTGGCCGAGCAAGGCCGCGCTGCTGCTCGACGTTTACCAGCGGCAGAAGCGCGATGTCGTCTATCCCGATACAGGCTCGGTTGAGGAGGACATCGTGCGTTTCCTGAAGCGGCTTCTCAGCCACTGGCGCGACACGCCCTCGGGCAGCATCTTCCGATCCATCATCGCCGAGGCCCAGTCCGACGAGAAGGCAGCCGAGGCGCTTGCCGGCTACGCGCGGGATCGCCGCGTGCAGACCGGAGGCATGATCGCGCGCGCGCAGCGCCGCGGCGAGGTCGGCAGCGAGGTCGACCCGCTGGTGGTGGCCGACCTGATCTCCGCATACGCCTGGTCACACCTCCTGACAGGCAGGCTGGACGAGACGGACGAGGCCGTGCGCGCTGCCGCGAGGGTGATGCTCTGCGGGATCGTCAAGTCAGGCAGTCAGTCCTCAGCGGAAACGCTGCCTTAAACAGCAAGGGGCGCCTCAATGCGCCCCTCACCTCATTTCAGATCAGATCCGCTTGCGCGTTATTCGGCCGGCTTTTCGGCAGGCGTCTCGCCCTCTGCAGCATCTTCACCCGCGGCGGGCTCGAGCATGGCCTTCAGCGCCTCGTCCTCGATCTCGACATCGGCGGCCGCACGCAGGTCGTTGACGACCTTCATATAGGCGTCGCGCAGAAGCACCGAGCGGAGCTGGCCAGAAACCTGCTCGAATGCCGGCGGCTGCTTGGCGCGCTTGTCCTCGAGCTTGATGACGTGCCAGCCGAACTGCGACTTGACCGGCTCGGCGGAATGCGCGCCGACTTCCATCGCAAACGCGGCCTTCTCGAACTCCGGCACCATCTGGCCAGCGCCGAAATAGCCCAGGTCGCCGCCCTGCGCGGCCGCGCCGTCGGTCGACTTCTCCTTTGCAATCGCCTCGAAATCGCCGCCCTCGTCGAGCTGCTTGATGATTTCGCGGGCTTCTTCCTCGGTCTCGACGAGAATATGGCGGGCGCGCACTTCTTCGCTGGCCGGGATCTTGGCGATCTCCTCGTCATAGCGGGCGCGGACTGCCTCATCGGTGACGAGCGCGGCAACCTCCTGCTCAATATAGGCGCTGTGGAGCGCGCGCTGGCGCAGCATGTCCATGCGGCGCGCAAAATCGTCACCGTCTGCAAGGCCCTTGCCCTCGGCCTCGGCCGCCAGCAGCCTGATTTCGATCACGGCGGAGAGTGCGGCGGCGCGACGCTGCTCGGCGGGCAGCTGCGCGAACTGCTGCTCCAGATCGGAAATCGCGATCTCCAGATCGGTCTCCGTGATGGGCTGTCCGTTCACCGTTGCAACGACTGCGTTCTCCTGGGCCATGGCGGCAGTGCCGGCAAGGGCCAGAATGGCTGCGGCCGCGCCGAGGCGAACGAATGACAGGCGACGGGACGTGTGCTTCATCAGAAACTCTCCAGTGAGGGGAATGAAGGTATGGGGCGTTGCCCCTTCAACCAGCCAAAATGTGGCGATTTTCCGCTTGCTCCATGCCGGGGAAGCAACGTTGACATCGGTTGTGGCCCCTCTTATCTGTCCTTCGACTTGGCGTCCAGAAGCTATTTGAGGCGCTTTCCTCCGTTTTCCGGCCCGCCAGCACCGTCCGTAGCGGGCCTTGCCGAGGCACCGCCCGGCAATCCGTTCTGAAAGGACCTTTGATGGTCAGCTTTGGCTCTCTCGCCCGCAAGATTTTCGGTTCGTCCAACGACCGTCGCATCAAGGGCTTCCGGCCTCGCGTAGAGGCGATCAATGCGCTGGAAAAGGAGATGGAAGCCCTCTCCGATGAGGCGCTCCGGGCCAAGACCGACGAATTCCGCCAGGAAATTGCCGCAGGAAAGTCGCTCGAAGATCTGCTGGTGCCGGCCTTCGCGGTAGCCCGCGAAGCTGCAAGGCGCGCCCTCGGACTGCGCCCCTTTGACGTTCAGCTTATCGGCGGCATGGTTCTTAATGACGGCGGCATTTCCGAGATGCGCACCGGTGAGGGCAAGACGCTGGTTGCCACCCTGCCCGTCTATCTGAACGCGCTGTCGGGCAAGGGCGTGCATGTCGTAACCGTCAACGATTACCTTGCCAGCCGCGACGCCGAATGGATGGGACGTGTCTATGGCTTTCTCGGGCTGAGCACCGGCGTCATCGTCCACGGCCTTTCCGACGAGGAACGCAAGGCAGCCTATGCCTGCGACGTGACCTACGCCACCAACAACGAGCTCGGCTTCGACTATCTGCGCGACAACATGAAATATGACCGCGCCCAGATGGTGCAGCGCGGCCACAACTACGCCATCGTCGACGAGGTGGACTCGATCCTGATCGACGAGGCGCGCACGCCGCTCATCATCTCCGGCCCGCTCGACGACCGCTCGGAACTCTACAATTCAATCGACGCGTTCATCCCCAAGCTGGACGAATCCGATTACGAGATCGACGAGAAGCAGCGCACCGCCACCTTCACCGAGGAAGGCACGGAGAAGCTGGAAAACATGCTGCGTGAAGCAGGCATGCTCAAGGGCGAGTCGCTCTACGATGTCGAAAACGTCGCCATCGTGCACCACGTCAACAACGCGCTGAAGGCGCATCGCCTGTTCCAGCGCGACAAGGACTACATCGTGCGCAATGGCGAGGTCGTCATCATCGACGAGTTCACCGGCCGTATGATGCCTGGCCGCCGCTTCTCCGAAGGCCTCCACCAGGCGCTTGAGGCCAAGGAACACGTCAAGATCCACCCCGAGAACCAGACGCTAGCCTCGATCACCTTCCAGAACTATTTCCGCATGTACGACAAGCTGGCCGGCATGACCGGCACGGCGCTGACGGAAGCGGAGGAATTCGGCAACATCTACGGGTTGGACGTCTCCGAGATTCCGACCAACCTTCCGGTTTCCCGTCTGGATGAGGACGACGAGGTCTACCGGACGGTCGAAGAGAAATACAAGGCGATCGTGCGTGAAATCCGCGAGGCGCACGCCAAGGGCCAGCCGACCCTGGTCGGCACCACGTCGATCGAAAAGTCAGAGCATTTGGCCGAACGCCTGCGCGCCGAGGGCTTCAAGGACTTCCAGGTCCTCAACGCCCGCCACCACGAGCAGGAGGCCGTCATCGTCGCACAGGCGGGCCGTCCCGGTTCGATCACCATCGCCACCAACATGGCCGGCCGCGGCACCGACATCCAGCTTGGCGGCAACGCCGACATGCGCATCGCGCAGGAACTTGCCGACATGGCAGAGGGTCCCGAGCGCGACGCGAAGGAAAAGGCGATCCGCGAGGACATCGCGAAGCTCAAGCAGCAGGCCCTGGACGCCGGCGGGCTCTACGTGCTCGCCACCGAGCGCCACGAAAGCCGCCGCATCGACAACCAGCTTCGCGGCCGCTCCGGCCGTCAGGGCGACCCCGGCCGGTCGAAATTCTTCCTGTCGCTCCAGGACGACCTGATGCGCATCTTCGGCTCCGACCGCATGGACGGCATGCTGCAGAAGCTCGGCCTCAAGGAAGACGAGGCCATCATCCATCCCTGGATCAACAAGGCGCTTGAAAAGGCGCAGAAGAAGGTCGAGGCGCGCAACTTCGACATCCGCAAGAACCTGCTGAAGTTCGATGACGTGATGAACGACCAGCGCAAGGTCGTCTTCGAGCAGCGCATCGAGCTGATGGACGGCGAGAACCTCGGCGAAACCGTCGCCGAGATGCGCCAGGACGTCGTCGAGGAACTCGTTTCAAAGCACATCCCCGAAAACGCATATGCCGAACAGTGGGACCTCGACGGGCTGAAGGAAGGCGTGACCGCCTATCTCAACCTCGACCTGCCGGTCGCCGAATGGGCGGCCGAGGAAGGCATCGACGAGGAGCAGATCCGCGAGCGCATCATGGAGGCCGCCAACAAGGCCGCCGCCGAGCGTGCGGAACGGTTTGGCCCCGACATCATGGCCTATGTCGAGAAGTCGATCGTGCTGCAGACGCTCGACCACCTGTGGCGCGAGCATCTGGTCAATCTCGACCACCTGCGTTCGGTCGTCGGCTTCCGCGGCTATGCGCAGCGCGATCCGCTGCAGGAATACAAGACCGAAGCCTTCGAGCTGTTCCAGGCGATGCTGGCCAATCTGCGCCAAGTCGTCACCTCGCAGCTCATGCGCGTGGAATTGGTGCGCGAGGCAGCCGACGCGCCGCCCCCGCAGGCGCCTGCGGCAATGCGCGGCGAGCACATCGACGCCACTACCGGCGAGGACGATTTCGGCGAGACCGCACTGGCGCTCGCACCTGCCGACAACCGCATCGTACCGGCCGAGCAGCGCGACCCGGCCGATCCCTCTACCTGGGGCAAGGTCGGCCGCAACGAGGTCTGCCCCTGCGGCTCGGGCAAGAAGTTCAAGCACTGCCACGGCGCGTTCGCCTAGCGACGCGCCGGCTTTCCGGCCAAACCGAACTAACCACCCGGTTCGTCGCGTCGGATAGAGCGGCATGAAAGTTTCCATCTGCGGAAACTTTCTGCTTGCCCGCATACCTTTACCTCGATAGTTTCCGACAACAGAAACTATCGAGGTGCTCCATGGGTCTGACGCTCTATCTTCATCCGCTGGCTTCGTTCTGCCACAAGGTGCTGATCGCGCTTTACGAGAACGATACGGCTTTCGAACCGGTCACTGTCGATCTGGGCGATCCGGGCTCGGCAGCCGAACTGTTGGCGCGGTGGCCGGTCGGCAAGATCCCGGTGCTGCACGACCAGACACGCGACCGTGTCGTGCCTGAAACGACCATCATCATCGAATATCTCCAGCGGCACTATCCCGGTCAGGTGGCGCTGCTGCCGCCAGATGCTGAAGCTGCGCTGGACATGCGGCTTTGGGATCGCTTCTTCGATCTCTACGTCAGTGTACCGATGCAGAAGATCGTCCTCGACCGCATCCGCCCGCATGGCGCGACGGACTCCACAGGCGTTGCGGATGCGCGACAGTCGCTCAATACGGCCTACGCCATGGCCGACGCGCATCTGGCCGCAAGAGATTGGGCGACCGGCGACAGCATCACCATGGCGGACTGCGCGGCTGCACCTGCGCTGTTCTTCGCCTCGATCGTGCATCCCTTCGAGCCCGGCCATACGAACCTGCAAGCCTATTTCGAACGGCTGTTGGCGCGCGCCTCCGTAAGCCGCACGCTGGACGGAGCCCTGCCCTATTTTCCGATGTTCCCCTATCGCGACGCCATGCCGGCGCACTTCCTGCGTGGCGAGTGGAAAGCATGACGGGGACGGGCGAACGAAAGCTGGACGACATCTTCACCGCGTTGGCCGATCCGGGCCGGCGCGGCATGGTCGACCGACTTAGCATCGGCCCGGCGACGGTCAAGGAACTGGCGGAACCGGCCGGCATGGGCCTGCCCTCCGCCCTCAAGCATCTCCGCGTACTCGAAAAGGGCGGCATCGTCGTCTCGACAAAGGCCGGCCGCACACGAACCTATCGCATCGATCCGGCGGCATTCGGCGCGATAAACGCATGGGTCCGCCAGCGCGAAACCGCCATGAACGCCGCCTTCGACCGCCTGATTCAGGCGATCGTGGAAAACCCTTCAGGAGACAGCGAGGCATGAACGCTGCACACCATTCCACCTTCGTGGTCGAGCGCGAGTTGCCTATTGGGCCGAAGCATGCGTTCCGCTTCTGGTCGGACGCGGCGATGAAGCAGCGCTGGAACGCCTGCCATCCGGACTGGACCGTGCTGGAGGATGTCTTCGAGTTCCATGTCGGCGGCACCGAGGCGCGCCGCTGGCGCACGCCAGAAGGCCACGAACAGACCTTCGCCGCACGCTATTTCGACATCGAGCCGAACCATCGGATCATCTATGCCTTCGAGATGAGTTTTGGCGGCACCCGGCAATCCGTCTCGCTGGCCACCGTCGAGTTTCAACCCGCCCGCGCGAAGACGCTCATGCTCTACACCGAGCAACTTGCCTTTCTGGGCAGCGCGGAGGACAGACACCAGCGCGTCGTCGGCACAGGCTCGGGCTTCGACCGGCTGGTCGAGGTGGTTGCCAGCCAAATCGGGCCGGGAGCTGGATAGCGATAGCGAGTGCGTTCACTCAGTCGGCGAGTTCAGCGCTTTGCACGCAAAGACGTACGGTCCAATCGGACACCGGGCGGCCGGACGCCTCGATGTCGGTGCGGAATGCATAGGCCAGGCGGCGGAAGGTCTCTTCTCCCGTCATCGCATAGAGCTGGCACTGCTGCCTGACTGTGCGATCGGGAGAGTAGTCGGCATAGTCCTTGATCCGCAGCGAATACGCATTGATCTGGCCTTCGCGGCGAAAACGTTCGCCATTGTCGCGCAAAGTGGTGAGGCCGCCCTCGATCAGGGGAACGACGCTCTCGTCACCGATCTTGTCAGCATACAGGACGAGGCCGAATAGTGCGAAAATGTGTCCGTTGAGAACAAGCGTGGGGCGGCCATCCGTCAGCGGGTATTCCTCGAACCACAGATATCCGTCTTCATCGACATAGGAAATCCAGCGCTCCGGCGCCGGCTGGCCCGCCACGCGCAAACGGGAATAGGCTGCCGCCAGCCCCTTGAGCGTCTCGCGATATTCCGGTCGGTCGAAGCAATCGAGCGCCTTGACGAGCCCCGCCATCACGAAGCCGTTGACGATCGCGCTGGACCAGCCCGCCTCCATGTGATCGCGCACGAGAGTCTTACCGAAGAAATTCGCCACGCTTTCCAAAGCCTGCTCGGTACCGGATAGCGCGTTGCCGCCGGGCGAGAAGGGAAAGTCGCTGCGAATGAAGATCAGGCCATCCTCGTTCTCGGCGAATTCCATCATTCGCAGATACATGGCGTGAAACAGCCGCCCGGCTTCGCGCCTCTGGTCCCGGTTCCTGCGCGCGAAATTGCACAGGAGAGACGAGTTCATGTAAAAGAGGTTGGGCTGAAAATACTGCTCGAACCGAACCCTGTAATGCTCGTCCCAATCGAGCGGAAGGCTCAGCCCCAATCTTGCATCTCTGTTGAAAACCGGTGCCCAGTCTTCCGGCGGCCGTTTGTTCCAGTGATCGTAGCTGAGCCCGGCTCGGTCGAACGCGATCGAATCCCGCCGAAACGTGTCGGCCCGCGCAGACGACGCAAAAATCAGCACCAGAAGCGTAACCGCTGCCCGACCCAAAAACCCCATGGGTACATGCTATAGTTGATTCAACCGAAGCGAGCAATCCTGTCGAGCCGCAGAACGTCTATCGCGACGGCGATATCAAGGACCGCGCAGAAGGCACGAGACAAATCCCGGAGGCGCTGGTCGGGGGATGGACCGCGCGGTCTAAGCTCGAAGCTGGCCCATCAATTCCTCCGCGCAGCCGGCTTATGCTGACACGCGGGAGGCTGATAGTCTGACCTCATGTACACGCCACCAGCCTTCCGCGAAGACAACGCCGCAACCCTACGCCGGATGATGCGCGAGGCACGGCTTGCGACGCTGATAACCGCCACGGAGGAAGGGCTCGTCGCAACGCCCCTGCCCTTGCTGCTCGCTGAAACCGAAGGCGAATTCGGTACGCTCTACGGCCATGTCGCCAAAGCCAATCCGCAGTGGAAGCTGCCCACAACTCACGATGCCCTGGTCGTCTTTTCCGGGGCCGAGGCCTACGTCACCCCCTCCTGGTATGCGACCAAGCAGGAACACGGCAAGGTCGTGCCGACATGGAATTACGAGGCCGTGCATGCCTATGGACCGGTGGAGTTCTTCGAGGATGAGGGGCGGCTGCGCGACGTGGTAATCCGCCTGACGGAGCTTCACGAAAAATCGCGTGAGCAGCCATGGGCGGTGACAGACGCGCCGGACGCCTTCATCGGTGCGCAGCTTCGCGGCATCGTTGGCCTGCGCCTGCCGATCGCGCGTCTGCAGGGCAAACGCAAGATGAGCCAAAATCGGCCGGAAGCGGATCGTATCGGCGTCGCGGCGGGCCTCGCCAAGAGCGAGAAAACCGGCGACCGCACTGTCGCCGCGATGATCCCTACCGGCCCCGCCCGAACCTCCTGAAGCGATCGCTACATCCGTACCGACATGCCACCGTCCACGGTCAGCACATGGCCGTTGACGAAGGAAGCTGCATCACTGGCAAGGAAGAGTGCGGCGCCCGCGATCTCGTCGGGCCGCCCCCATCGCTGCAGCGGCACGCGCTGACGTGCGAAGGCGACCATGTCGGGGTTCTCGGCCAGCGCTGCGTTGGTCTCGGTGGCGAACATGCCGGGCGCGATAGCATTGCTGGTGATGCCGTGCGCCCCGCATTCGACCGCGAGGCTGCGCATCAGCCCGGTCAGCCCCTGTTTGGCGACCGGATAGACGGCATCGCCCGGCATCGCCATCTCGCCGACGATTGAGGTGACGAAGATCAGCCTGCCCCTGCCCTGTGCAGTCATAACCTTGACCGCATCGCGCGACAGCGAGATGGCGGCAAGCAGATCCGTGTCGAGCAGCGCCGCGATATGCCTGTCTTCGAAGTCGGCGAGAGGGCGACGGTCCCGCGCACCGACATTGTTGACGAGGACGTCGAGCCGTCCATGCCCGTCGACGATCCTGGCAATGGCCGAGCCGCGCGCGGACGCATCCGTAAGGTCGAAGGCTGCGGCCTCCGCACTGCCGCCCGCCTCCACGATTGAATGAGCCGCCGCATCAAGGGTTTCAGCGGTGCGGCCGGTCACAACGACATGCGCACCGGCATCTGCGAATGCGCGCGCCATCTCGAAGCCGAGGCCGCGCCCTGCGCCGGTAACCATCGCGATCTGCCCCTTGAGGGTGAACCTGTCCAGAACGTTCATGCCGCGTGCTCGTCGGGAGGTTGTACCGAGATGCAACCAATAGCAGGCATTCGGCGTGATTCGAAGCGGTTGCAGCACCTCCGGCCCGGGCTCGACGGCCGCCGTCTCACCGTTTCTTAAAGACTCCGCGCTATGGGTTCCGTGACCATCGCGAAGAGACGGAGTGTATCGGGTTGCGATTTTCCGCTGCATCGACGGCCGACCGGCTACTGCCGGAGCCTCTGGCTGCACGGGCACGCCCGTTCCTTGATCGGCTCGATTCCGTGGTTTTCACCGCAGACGACCGCGGTCAGGCAAGCCGTACCTCACTCACCGCCTTTGCCATCCGCATCGTCAGCGCGGCGATAGCGCTCCTCAGCCAGATCATGATGGCTCGGTGGATGGGCGGCTTCGAATACGGCATCTTCGTGCTGGTCTGGACGACGATGATCATCGTCGGCAACCTGTCCTGCCTCGGCTTCCACACCTCCATCGTGCGCTACATACCCGAATACCGGGAGCGCGGTCGCCTCGGCGAACTGCGCGGCGTGATGGCGGCAAGCCGCGCCTTCGTGCTCGCCACCTCGACGCTATTCGCCGCTGCCGGCCTTATCGGCCTGTGGCTGTTCTCCGACGCCGTCGAGAGCTACTACGTCGTGCCGTTCTATCTCGGCATCGTCTGCCTGCCGATGATTGCGCTTTCAGATACGCTCGAGGGCACCGCCCGGGCAAACTCCTGGGCGATCCTGGCGCTTGCGCCGATCTACCTGCTGCGCCCAATTCTTATCCTTGCGCTGATGGGGGCGGCAATCTTCGCAGGCTACCTGCCCGACGCAAAGACGGGCATCGTCGTGGCCATCATCGCAACCTATGCGACCACATTGTTCCAGCTTGCCGCCATCGCTCCGCAGACGGGCCGCGAAGTGCGCGACGTGCCGCCATTGTTCCGCATCCGCGAATGGGTGGTGGTGTCGCTGCCGATCTTCCTCGTGGAAGGCTTCTTCTTCATGCTGACCAATGCCGACGTGCTGATGGTCGGCTGGTTCATGAACCCTGACGACGTCGCCGTGTATTTCGCCACGGTCAAGACGCTGGCGCTGGTTCATTTCGTCTATTTCGCCGTCAAGGCCGGCGTGGCGCAGCGCTATGCGCAGTACGCACATGGCGGCAACCCCGAGAAGCTGGCGGCGTTCGCCCGCGAAACCGTCGCGTGGACCTTCTGGCCATCGCTAGCCATGGGCGCGGCGGTGCTGGTCATCGGCAAGCCGATGCTGGCCCTGTTCGGCCCGGGTTTCGATGCCGGCTACCCGCTGCTGTTCGTGCTGGTGGCGGGCGTGGTTGCCCGCGCCTCCGTAGGCCCGGCGGAAAGCCTGCTGACGATGAGCGGCAACCAGAACATCTGCGCCGTCGTCTACGGCGTAACGCTCGCCCTCAACGTCATCCTCAACGTGTTCCTGATCCCGCTCTACGGCCTGTGGGGCGCGGCGATCTCCACGGCGGTCGCCATGGCGTGCGAGGCGGCGATGCTGTCATTCACCGTCTGGCGCAGGCTGGGAATCGTCATGATCATTCCGTTTCCGGGACGAAACAATATGGGAGTCGCCTAGATGGCTGCAGTCCCCCTGCTTGAAGAACTGAGCGGCAGCGCATCCGGCCGCATGATCGGGGAGTTCGCCGAGTACACGCCCGAAGGCGTTCCCGCTGCCCTCATCGAGCAGATGGACAGCCGTCCGCCGCGCAAGCTGGCGATCTACCCCGCTTCCGCCGGGTTCGAACTGGTCGAGGAACTCGATTATCTTTGCGCGCGCTCGGTCGAGCCGAACATCTTCTTCAATCCGCGTTTCCTGGCGCCGGCCATGCCGCGCCTCGAGGATCGCGACGTCCGCCTCGCGGTGATCCGCGACGGCACCGAATATCGCAGCCGCCTGCGCCTTCTGGTGCCGTTCACCATCGAGAAGCCCACGACGCCTTTCGGCGTGCCAATCCTGCGCACGTGGTCGCACCCGTTCGGCCCCCTTGGAACGCCGCTCGTCGACAGCGACGATCCGGCCGGCGTGATCGAAGACTTCTTCGGCATGCTGGCGCGCCCGCATCTGAACCTGCCGAAGGTGTTCGTCATGCCCGAAGTGCGCCTCGACGGCCCGTTCGCGGCAATGGTCAACGCGCTTGCCGAAAGCCGCAACCTGCCGCTGGAGATCACCAACAGGATGGAGCGGCCATATCTGCACAGCGATCTCGGCGGCGACGACTACGTGAAGTCCACGCTCAGCAATCACCATGCAGGCGAATTCCGGCGCCTGCGCAGGCGGCTCTCCGATCTGGGCCAGCTCGAATACCGCATCGCCCGCCAGCCCGACGAGGTCCGGCGCGGGGTTGAGGAATTCCTCGCACTCGAGGCCTCGGGCTGGAAGGGTCGGGCACGTACCGCCATGGCGATAGACCGCTTCCGGGCAGCGTTCGCACGCGAGGCGGCGCACCGGCTCGCGGAAAAGGACCTGTGCCGCGTGCATGCGCTTTATCTCGACGGCCGACCGATCGCGAGCCTTGTGGTCTTCGTCGAATCCGGCTGCGCGTATACCTGGAAAACCGCCTATGACGAGGAATACGCGCGTTTCTCGCCCGGCATGCTGCTGATGATAGAGACCACCAAGACGCATCTCGAGGACCCGAACATCGACGCGACCGATTCCTGCGCGGTGCCCGATCATCCGGTGCTCAGCCGTCTGTGGAGCGAACGGCGCTCGCTGGGCACCATGGTCATCGGCCTGACGCCCGGCTCCGAAGCGTTGACGCGTCGCGCTGCCTCACAGCTCCTGCGTGACCGCCAGACGCGCAACATGGCGCGCATCCTGCGCAACAAGGTCAAGAAGGCGTTCGGCAAGGGTTGAGGCGTACGATTCCTTGTCTGCCGGCTAACCCGCCTCCGCTTTCGCGCGGTCGCGGAAAATGCGGCGGATGACCTTGCCGGTCGTCGTCAGGGGCATCGAATCGACGAACTCCACTTCGCGCGGATATTCGTGAGCGGAGAGCCGCTCACGCACCCACAGGCTGATGTCGCCGGCCAGCTCCTCGTTGCGTTCGACGCCATCCTTCAGCACGACATAGGCCTTGACGATCTCGGTGCGCAGCGGGTCGGGTTTGCCGACGACGGCGGCGAGCGCAACGGACGGGTGGCCCGTCAGGCAATCCTCGATCTCGCCGGGGCCGATGCGATAACCGGCCGATGTGATGACGTCATCGTCGCGGCCGAAGAAATGCACGTAGCCATCTCCGTCCTCGATGCCCTGGTCACCCGTGACCATCCAGTCGCCGATGAACTTCTTTCCTGTGGCGTCGGGGTTCTGCCAGTATTCGAGGAACATCACCGGATCGGGACGCCTCACCGCGATCTGGCCAGGCTCTCCGGTCTTGACTCGCCTGCCTTCGCCATCGATCACCGCCACCTCGTGGCCCGGCACGGCCTTGCCGATCGCGCCGCCGCGGCTGACCCCCAGCGCGGCACAGGAGGCAAGCACCAGGTTGCATTCCGTCTGGCCGTAGAACTCGTTGATGGTCAGCCCGAGCTCGGCCTTCGCCCAGTCGTAGGTCTCGCGCCCGAGCGCCTCGCCGCCGGAACCAATAGTGCGCAGCTTCAGGTCGAAGCGGCTGGCGATGCCGCTCGCCGATTTCAGCATCCGCAGCGCCGTCGGTGGAATGAAGGCGTTACGGACCGCCATCTTTTCCATCAGCCCCAGCGCCGCTTCGGGTTCGAAACGCTCGAACCGGCCAGCCACAACCGGCACGCCGAAATAGAGGCCCGGCAAAAGCACGTTGAGCAGCCCGCCGGCCCAGGCCCAGTCGGCAGGCGTCCACAGCCTGTCGCCAGGCTGCGGCAGGAACTCGTGCGGCATCTGCACGCCCGGCAGGTGGCCGAGCAGCACGCGATGGCCATGCAAGGCGCCCTTGGGCGGACCGGTCGTGCCCGAGGTAAAGATCATCATCGCCGGGTCGTCGGGCGACGTTGCTTCCGCTTCGAAATCCGGGGCGTGATCGGCAACCAGGCCCTCGAAACCAAGTGCGCCCGCACCCGCACCATCGATCGACACGACCGCCTCCAGCAGCGGCAGGCGCGCGCGGATGCCGGCAAGCTTCACGGCGCCCGCCTCGGTCGTCACCACGGCCTTCACGCCGGCGGTCTGCAACCTGTATTCCAGCGCCTCGACGCCGAACAGCAGGGCCAGTGGCACCGCAATCGCGCCGAGCTTGTAGATGGCGATGTGGGCGATTGCCGTCTCGAAACCCTGCGGCAGCAGAAGCGCCACACGGTCGCCGCGCATGACGCCCAGTTTGCGCAGCGCATTGGCGAAGGCGTTCGACCGACGCTCCATTTCGCCATAGGTGAGAACGTCGGGCTTGCCTTCGGGCCGATAGGCGAAGAGGGCGGCACGATCCGGCTCCGCCTGCGCCCAGCGATCGCAGACCGCAACGCCGATATTGAAACGTGCTGGAATTTCCCAGCGGAAGCCGGAAGCCAGAGCTTCGTAGCTATCGTTTCGTTCTAGCATGAGGTCGCGCTCCGGCCGGATCCACCAGCGCACCAGACGATGGCTGTATTGCACTGCATCATGCAAAAAAGCGGCATGATTTCCAGTGCCCTGACGCAGAGCTTAAAAAACAGCAAAGTGAGCCCGCCGCCTGATGGCAGGCGACGGGCAGTCACCTGAGAACATCCGCAGGGGATGCGCCACACAATGCACCAGCGCCGCCGCGGTTCCTGTTGGCGCCGATGACATTAGATGTCGGCCTGCAACCTTGCCTGGGTGCTTTCTCTTGGATTTCGGGCACGCAACCTGAATCGGCGGAGCGAAAATACATTCCGAGGCGCGCAACCGTGCGCCTCGCGGCCCGTTCTATTCGGCAGGGCGATATCCATGAGGAGCAAAACCATGGCGACTACCAAAGCAGGTGGGAAGGACGCACTTTCGAAGAAGGGAAGCGAAGCCGGCAAGCATCTCCGTACCGCTGCGGCGAAAGAGGAGCGCAAGGTAGAAGCTCGAAAAGGAAGCGACCTCAAAAAGGGCGCCGACCGGTTCGAGGAGCGTGCGGAAAGCGCCAACGGCAAGGGCGCCAAGACCTGACACTTCTGAAACAGGCTCTGACGAAGCGGATTTCGAAGCGTGCCAATCTCAAAAGATCAGGCTGCTGCGAGACCGTTGGTGCCCCTGGCCGGGATCGAACCAGCACTCCTTGCGGAACTCGATTTTGAGTCGAGCGCGTCTACCAATTCCGCCACAGGGGCCCAGAAGGGCGCGTTCCGCACAGGTTCGCGGAACGCGCCGGGACTATACGAACGACGGCGGGTGCGTCAAGCGATCACCAAACCGGTGGCGCGGTGATAGGATGACAACTCCGGCGCCGCCACTCGTCACCGTGCCTGGAAGGCCTCGACGGTATCGGCCGCCACCTCTTGCAGGAAGACGCGCATCTCGGGTTCGACAGCGCCGTAATAGTCGTATTCAAGCCCTTGCGGCGACTGACCGTAAAGCGTTGCATAGACGGTGGCGGCCGCAAGGTACGAGCCGTTCACGTTCGGATGGCTGTCGTCGTAGGTCTGGTGAAGCACGAGAGCGGGATCGCGCCGCTGCGCCTCGGCGAAGGCGAGGCCTACCGGGATCACGACAGCGCCCGCCGTCTCGCCGGCGGCCGTGTAGAGATCGGCGATCTGGTCCGTGTTGTCCGCAGCGAAGTCCTTGTGGCCGTCGCCATAGGCGTGGGTCATATAAAGCGCCACTTGCGCGCCCGTCGCCTCGATCTGTTCGCTTGCAGCAGACACTGCCTCGTTGAATGCGTCGGCCCGGCGTTCGCTCAGCGCGGCAGCGCTGTGACCCTGCAGGATCACAACGTCGAAGGGCGTATCGTAGCCGATCGCGCCGGGCGTCAGATAATGCGCGATCGGATGATGCGCCAGAGACCCGCCAGAGATGGTGATCGACCGGTAGTCGAGATCGCCAAGCGGAACACCAAGCCCCTCGACCGCCATGCGGCGGACGTGGTTGTGCAGGCTGTTGTTGTAGTAAAAGTAGCTGTTGCCGACGAACAGGACTTGCCGGGGGCTGTCATCCTGTTGCCTGGGGGCATCCTGTGCCAGGGCCTGGACCGGCAGCATCGCCGCAAGGGCAGCGATGATGATGGCGCGCGTTCTCGGGATCATGGGTGTCTCCTCCTGTATCGGGCATGGGAATTTCCACCGTCGCGCGAGCGCGGCCATGCCTCCATGCTGCAGGCAACGGCCTCCTCCGTCGCGCGACAGGCTGACCCGAACGCGTTTCCACCCGGCGCGGCAAGGCATGGACCTGGCCGAAGGACAGGAAAGCGTCAGGAACGGACCGTCATGGGTGGATTTCGGAACATCAGGCCGAAACCCTGTTTCGAAACGCACACATCAGGATGGAAAAAGCGGGCGTCCGAGCGCGGTAACTATCACGCGAGTTCAATCGGATGCGGCGGACCGCGCCATTGCGCGGCCACAGTTTTCTTTCTAGGAGAGGCTTCCGCAACCGGGGTCCCTCCATGCTTCGCCGCCTCTACGACTGGACGATGTCGCTCGCGCGCACCCGTCATGCAGAACGCTCGCTGGCCGCCGTTTCCTTCGTGGAAAGCTCGTTCTTCCCGATCCCGCCCGATGTTCTGCTGATCCCCATGGTGCTGGCCGAGCGCGCGCGCTGGATCCGTTACGCGCTGGTCTGCACGATCGCCTCTGTGCTCGGCGCGCTGCTTGGCTACGTGATCGGCGCGTTCCTGTTCGACGTGATCGGCACACACATTATCGAACTCTATCAGGCGGAGGACGCCTTTTCGAAGGTGCAGGGCTGGTACGACACCTGGGGCGCATGGGGCATCCTGTTCGGTGCGGTAACGCCATTCCCCTATAAGGTGCTGACGATCTTCTCCGGCTTCACCGGCTTCAACATCATCACGCTCGTCATCGTCTCGATCGTCGGGCGTGGTCTGCGCTTTTTCCTGGTCTCGTGGCTGCTCTACCGGTTCGGCGAGCCCATCCGGACCTTCATCGAGAAAAATCTCGGCCTTCTTTTCACCCTTTTCATGATTCTCCTGATCGGCGGCTTCGTCGCCGTGCGCTACATTTTCTGAGGGGTCCGATGTCGCTGACCGCCGCCACTGGAAAGATTCAAACCGCCGCCGCAGCGCTTCTGGCGCTGGGCATGACCGTGACTGTGGGCACCGCACTGGGATTCCAGCACATCGGCGGCTATATCCCGTGCAAGCTCTGCCTCGAGCAGCGGCTGCCCTATTATATCGGTATCCCGGTGATGGTGCTGGCGCTGGTCTCGGCTCTCTTCAGGGGGCCGGCCATCTTGACGCGCGGCCTGCTGCTTGCCGGTGCGCTGTTGATGACATGGAGCCTCTATCTCGGCATCTTCCACGCCGGCGTGGAATGGGCATGGTGGCCCGGCCCGACAGATTGCGGCGTGGTGGCACCGGCACCCTCCGGCGGCAGCCTTCTCGACCAGCTCGACGCGGTGATCCCGCCCTCGTGCGACCAGGCGGCGGGCCGCTTCCTCGGCCTCTCCTTTGCCGGCTGGAACGTGGTGGCGAGCCTCGTGCTCGCGGCGATCGCCTACGTGGCGGCGTTTCGCAAGGCCTGAGAACCGGAACCGCAAAATTCGCGGAGATCTGATGGAAGCCGCCTACGGCTCCAGTTCGACATCCCAGTAGAGATAATCCATCCAGCTCTCATGCAGATGGTTGGGCGGAAACAGCCGGCCGTTGTTGTGCAGGTCGTGCACGGTGGGCTGCATCGGCTTCTGGCGCGGCCACATCTTGGCGTCCCGCGGCATCAACCCGCCCTTGCGCAGGTTGCATGGCGAGCAGGCCGCGACGACGTTCTCCCAAGTGGTTGCACCACCGCAGCGGCGGGGGATCACGTGGTCGAAGGTCAAATCCTCATGAGTGCCGCAATACTGGCACTGGAAGCGGTCGCGCAGGAAGACGTTGAAACGGGTGAAAGCGGGATGCCGCGAGGGCTTCACATAGCTCTTGAGGCAGACGACGCTGGGCAGGCGCATCGAAAAGGAGGGCGACGACACCGCGTGCTCGTATTCGGCAACGATGTTGACCCGATCAAGAAAGACCGCCTTGATCGCGTCCTGCCAGGACCAGAGCGACAAGGGGTAATAGCTCAACGGACGATAGTCCGCGTTCAACACCAGTGCGGGTAGCGCATCCGGCGAGACTGCGATCGTCACTGACTGACCTCCTTGGGCTCGGGCTTCGATCGGCGCGGATACTGTAATCCCGAGATTGCAGGAATGTGAAGCGGCTATTTCGCGCCGCAAAATTCTAAATCATGCTGTTTTTGCGGCTTTTTTCGCCGTTTCGGTGGGCGGTGCAGCGTCCCGTCCGCGCAATTCGCGATAGTAGGCCCAGAAGAGCCGCGCCGCGACGCCTCTCCAGGGCGTCCATGATTCGGCGATTCGGTAGAGCGTTTTGGCGTCGGGGCGGGGTTCGATAGCCAGCGCATGGCCGACGGCGGTCTGCAGCGCGACGTCGTGAGCCGGGAAGATGTCGGGATGGCCGGCGCAGAACAGTAGGTAGACTTCTGCGGTCCACGGCCCGACGCCGTGCAGCGCGGTCAGCCGCGCCATCGCGTCATCGGGATCCGCAGCGGCAAGGTGGTCGATGTCCAGCCCGTCCTCGACAACCGCACGGGCTATCGCCAGCAGCGTCTTCTGTTTGGGCCGTGAGAGGCCGGCGGTGCGAAACGCCTCCTCACCGGCCGCCAGCACACCCGGCGCATCGAGCGGATCGACCAGCGCCACGAGCCTGCCCAGGATCGCGTCGGCGCTCGCCCGCGAAACCTGCTGCGAGACGATGATCGATACGAGGCTTGCAAAGCCCGGCTCCGACAGGCGGAGCGGCACCTCGCCGGCGGCAGCGACGACTGCTGACAGCCGGGGATCGATGGCCGCCAATGCATCAAGCCCTTCGGCAATGTGGTCCAGCGTCTCGATCCTGCGCATCATTCGCCCTTGTTCTTGATTGCAGGCCACCGTAGCAATCGCGAAATGAACCTCACAATCCGATTGCCGACATTCTCATGACACGGCCGGTCTTCCGTTTCGCGCCGAGCCCCAATGGCGAACTGCATCTCGGCCACGCCTATTCGGCGTTGCTGAACGCGAGACTGGCACGCGAAACCGGCGGCCGCCTGCTGCTGCGGATCGAGGATATCGACATCGGCCGCTGCACCCCGGAATTCGAAGCGGCGATCTATCGCGATCTCGCATGGCTTGGCATCGAATGGGAAGAGCCCGTGCGCCGGCAGTCGGACCATTTCGCCGACTACGCCGAAGCCCTCGACCGGCTGATCGATGCGGGGCTTGCCTATCCCTCCTTCATGAGCCGGGGCGAGGCGCGCGCAATGATCGTCGAGGCTGAAGCCACCGGCCGCGAATGGCCACGCGATCCCGATGGCGCGCCGCTGTTTCCGACGGCTGAGCGCAGTCTTTCAAGCTGGGAGCGACTTACCCGGATCGACGAAGGCGAACCATTTGCATGGCGGCTGGACATCGACGCCGCGCTCGCGCATGCGTCGACGCCCATCCTGTGGGACGAAGAGGGCAGCGGCCCGTCGGGCGAGACCGGCCGCGTCAAAGCCAATCCGGCGGCATGGGGCGATGTCGTGATCGCGCGCAAGGAGGTGCCGACAAGCTACCACCTCGCCGTCGTGGTCGACGATGCGTTGCAGGGTGTGACGCACGTGGTGCGCGGTCGTGACCTGTTTCACGCCACCGCCGTCCAGCGACTGCTGCAGGAGCTGCTCGGGCTTTCTGCGCCGGTCTATCTGCACCACGACCTGATGCTGGGAGACGACGGCCGAAAACTGTCCAAGAGCAGGAAGGATACTGGCCTCGCCGCGCTGCGTACCGCCGGCCTCACGCCGACGGACGTCACGCGCATGGTCGGTCTGTAGCGGCTGGCGCCTGCTACCGTGAGCAGGTACAGGCGCCTGCTCCGCAAAGGCGATGTTGTAATCTTGCCTGTCAGCGACACGAAACCATTGGCTCAATTCTAATCCTTTGCTTGTTGCGGCGATCAGCACTAGAGCGGGCTGCCTGACATCGATCCCAAGCCCGAGCCATGTCCCGCGCCGCAAGCTTCATTCCCGTTCTTTTCGTGCTGCTCTGGGCAACCGGCTTCATTGGCGCCCGCTACGCGATGCCGTGGTCGGAGCCGTTCAGCTTCCTCGCCGTACGCTTCGTGCTCGCAGCGGTCGTCTTGTTGCTGATCATGCTGGTGATGCATTCGAAGAAGCTGCCCCCACGCAAGGCCGCGCATGCCGCATTTGCCGGCGCGCTGATCCACGGCGTCTATCTCGGGGGCGTGTTCTGGTCGATCCGGCATGGGCTGCCGGCCGGGCTTTCCGCTCTCATCATCGGGCTCCAGCCGCTGATCACCGCCGTCATGGCAGGCTGGGCGCTAGGCGAGCGTATCCTGCCCCGCCACTGGGCGGGGCTCGCCGCGGGCTTCCTCGGCATAGTGATTGTGCTGGCGCCGAAGATCGGCCAGGCAATCGGCGGCGTCACGCCGGCAACATTCCTGGCCTGCCTGGCCGGCGCGGTGGCGATCAGCGCCGGCACCGTGTGGCAGAAGAAGTTCGTATCCAACGCCGACCTCGTCACCGCGACGCTGTGGCAATATCTCGGCGCCGCCGTGGTGATGGCCATCGGCTCATTCGCCTTCGAGACGCGCGAGTTCACGCTGACCGGCGAGCTCGTCTTCGCCATGGCGTGGCTGGTGCTGGTGCTGTCGATCGGTGCCATCTTCCTTCTGATGATGATGATCCGCGAGGGCGAGATGTCGAAGGTCTCGTCACTCTTCTACCTCGTGCCCGCGGTCACAGCCCTCATCGCGTGGGTGCTGTTCGGCGAAACGCTGACACCGATCCAGCTCGTCGGCATGGCGATCACCACCATCGGGGTCGCGATGGCGACGCGCCGATAGGGACGCGTCAGAATTCCTCCCAGTCGTCGGTTGCCAGCGCCGCGTTGCCGGCAAAGGCACTCTTCACCTGCCGAACGAGGTGCCGCGCGGGCGATGGAGCCGGTTGCGATTGCTGGGAAGCAGCAGGCGCTGCCGGGGCCTCACCCGTCCTGAACTGCGTCAGCAGGCTGAACAGCGATTGCGCCTCGCCCGCAAGCGAGTGGCTGGCTGCGGTCGATTCCTCAACCATTGCCGCATTCTGCTGCGTGCCCTGATCGATCGTGTTCACTGCACGGTTGATCTCCGCGAGGCTGGTCGCCTGTTCGCGCGCGCCCTGCACGATGGCCGCGACATTCGTGTTGATCTCCTGCACCTGCTGGACGATCTGCTCCAGCACCTTGCCGGTTTCTCCCACAAGTGACACGCCCCGCTCGACCTGGCTTCCCGAGGTGCCGATCAGCTCCTTGATGTCCTTGGCCGCCATTGCCGACCGCTGCGCGAGTTCGCGCACCTCCTGCGCCACCACGGCAAAACCCCGACCAGCCTCTCCTGCACGAGCGGCTTCGACGCCGGCATTGAGCGCCAGCAGGTTGGTCTGGAAGGCGATCTCGTCGATCATGCCGATAATGTTGGAAATCTGCTGGGACGATGATTCGATCTCGCCCATGGCGGCAACCGCATTGCGCACGACGCCGGCGGAGCGTTCGGCATTCTCGCGCGTCTGCCGCACAAGGCTGCCCGCTTCCTCCGCCCGCTTGCTCGAATCCGAGACAGTTGCAGTAACCTGCTCGAGTGCCGCGGCAGTCTCCTCGACCGAGGCCGCCTGTTGCTCGGTACGCCTCGACAGGTCCGATGCGGCAGAACGCACCTCCTCCGCACCGGCCGCGATCGACCTTGCATTATGGCCCACAGCCTGCATCGCGGCACAGAGCTTGCCGACGGCCTCGTTGAAATCGGTCCTCACCTGCTCCATCGAGGGCACGAAGGCGCGCTCCAGCCGCTGCTCGAGGTCGCCCTCCGCTAGAGCCCGCAAGCCGCCTCCCAGCGCAACGACGGCGCTCATGCGCTCGCTGACGTCGGTGGCGAACTTCACCACCTTCACCACCTTGCCGTTGAGGTCGACGATCGGATTGTAGGCGGCCTGGATCCAGATTTCCTTGCCGCCCTTGCCGTAGCGCACGAATTCGTTGGCAATGAATTCGCCCCGGGCGAGCCTCGGCCAGAACTGGCGGTATTCGTCGCTTTGGGCATAGCCCGGATCGCAGAACATGCGGTGATGCCGGCCCTGGAGCTCGGCGAGCTCATAGCCGAGGGTCTTGCAGAAATTGTCGTTCGCCGTGAGAATTTCGCCTTCGGGCGTAAACTCGATGACCGCCTGGGATTTCGAGATCGCCGCCAGCTTGCCGGCATCTTCGGCCGCTCGTTGCCGCGCCGCGGTGACGTCTGTAGCGAACTTGACCACCTTGTAGGGCTTGCCGCGCCTGAACAGAGGATTGTAGGACGCCTCGATCCATATTTCCCGACCGCCCTTGCCGAAGCGCTTGTACTGGCGCTGGTCGTATTCGCCGCGCGCCAATCGCGCCCAGAATTCGCGATATTCGGCACTGTCGGCTTCCGCCGGGTCGACGAACATCCGGTGGTGGCGACCCACGATCTCGGAAAGCTCGTAGCCCACAGCGGCACAGAAATTGGCGTTGGCAAAAAGGATATTGCCAGCGAGATCGAAGTGAATGACCGCCTGTGAACGATCGATAGCAGCAATGATGGCGCTGTCGTCAGACACAAAAGCTGGAAGCAGTCTCGGCATTGCAGAGCCTTTCGGAACCAGGTCTTCACAGAAGACCTTGCGACACTATTCTCAAGCGTCTGAACCCACCGAAAAGCGGCCCGATCGATCAATCCGTTATTATTCGCCTCGCCCGCAATATAACTACCATCGACAAGGTTAAACAATCGCTATTGCTTTGCCGACTTAAAGTTGGTGTCCGGTTGCAGACTACTGCGCCACCTTGGCGCGCGCATCGAGGTACCGCTTGATGGACGCGTTGAGCTCGCCGCCGAGGATGAAGATCGCCGACACGATGTAGAGGAACACCAGCGCGATCATGATCGAGGCCAGCCCCGCATAGGTCGAGGCATAGGTCGAGTAGTAGCTGAGATAGGTGGCGAACAGGGATGAACCGACCACCCAGAACACAAGGGTGAAGATCAGCCCCGGCACGATCTCGCGAAACCGGCGCTTACCCGCCGGCAGCCAGAGATGCACCGCGATCAGCGCGAGAACGATGATGACGGCAGCAATCAGGATGCGCCACAGATTGATGGTCCCGATATAGGGCTCGATCCATGGCAGGCGCTGCTGCGCGATGCCGATGGCGACCGGCAGCACGACGAGCAGCGACGAGACGATCAGGAACCCGATCGTCGCCACCAGCACAAAGGCGAGGCTCTGCGCGCGCAGGAATAAGATCGAGCGCCGGTCCAGCACCCGATAGGCTCGATTGAGCCCCACGCGCAACGCCTCGATGCCGTTGGAGGCGAAGAAGGCGGCAGCCAGGATGCCGATGGTCAGGAAATCGCCACGCTGGATGGTCAGCACGCTCGACACCTCGCGCGCGATCGGTGCGGCGATCTCCTCCGGCCAGGTGTCGAATATGAGATGCACGGCCGTTTCGGCAAAGGCATCCGCACCTAGGAAGCTCGCCAGCGACGTTGCGAAAATCAGGAAAGGAAACAGCGCCAACAGGGCCGACAAGGCGAGATGGCTGGCGAGCGCCCACCCGTCATCATAGTTGAAATGTCCGATGGCGTCGCCGAGGACGCGTTTGATGATAACCAGTCTGCGCAGCATTTTTCCGGCCGATTGTATCGCACGTGCGAATATGGGAAGGGAATCGCCTTCATGGCAAGCATCGATACAGATACGAAGCAACAGGCTGACAAGTTGCGCACAATCATCGTCACCGGTGCATCTTCCGGCATAGGCGCATATTGCGCCCGTGCGCTCAAGCGGGACGGCTGGCGGGTGTTCGCAACCGCGCGCAAGCCGGAAGACATCGCGACTCTGGAGGCCGAAGGCATCGAGGCTCTGTTTCTCGACTACCGCGACCCCGCCTCGATAGAGACACTCGTGGCCGAAGTGACCGCCCGCACGGGCGGACGTCTGGACGCCCTCTACAACAACGGCGCCCATGCGCAGGCAGGTGCGGTCGAGGACTTGCCCGTGGAGGCCCTGCGGGAACAGTTCGAGGCCAATTTCTTCGGCTGGCACGACCTGACGCAGCGGATCGTGCCGGTCATGCGGGCGCAGGGGCATGGCCGCATCGTTCACTGTTCCTCGATACTCGGCCTCCTGCCGGTCAAATATCGCGGCGCTTACACAGCGTCGAAATTCGCGATCGAGGGGCTAATGCTGACGCTTCGGTCGGAACTCGACGGATCCGGCATCGAGGTCTCGATGATCGAGCCCGGCCCGATCGAATCGAAATTGCCGTCGAACGGCCTTGCCTGGTTCGAGCGATACATCGATGTCGATGCATCGCCACACCGGTCGGACTACGAGGCACAACTGGCGCGGCTACGTCAGGGCGGCGTCAGGTCGCGGATGAAACTCGGCCCCGACGCGGTATATGCAGTTCTCAAACATGCGCTGGAAAGCCCGCGCCCACGGCCGCATTACCTGGTCACGACGCCGGCAAAGATAGGCGCGCTGCTCAAGCGGCTGCTGCCGGCGTCCGTGTTATACCGTTTCCTTGCCAACCGCGCCTGAACGAGATCGGAAACCAACCATGTCGACAGCCTTCAACATCATCGCCATCCTCTTCATGGTCGCTGTGGTGATCGTGCTTATCCGTGGCCTCATGAACATGCTGCGCGGCGGGTCCGGCAACACCTCCAACAAGCTGATGCAGGCTCGCGTGCTGCTTCAGTTTTTCGCGCTCGTGTTCATTCTGCTTGCGCTCTATTTCTCGCGCGGCTGAACGATCGGGGAACTGCAAGATGGTCGTACTCAACAAGATCTACACCCGCACCGGAGATGACGGCACGACGGCGCTGGGCTCCGGCGAGCGGCGGCCTAAATACGACCTGCGGGTTACCTCCTACGGGACGGTGGACGAGGCCAATGCGTGCATCGGCATGGCGCGGCTTCATACCGCGAACGCGCATGCCGCGATCGACGCGATGCTCGGCCGCATCCAGAACGATCTTTTCGATCTCGGGGCAGACCTCGCTACGCCCGATACCGGGCAGGACCTCGGCTACGAGCCGCTACGCATCGTCGCCTCGCAGGTGGCGCGGCTTGAGGCCGACATCGACACGTTGAACCGCAACATCAAGCCGCTGCGCACCTTCGTCCTGCCCGGCGGCTCACCAGCAGCGGCCGCGCTTCACCTTGCGCGCACCATCGCACGCCGCGCCGAGCGGCTGATGGTGGAGCTTTCGCTGGCGGATGGTGAAACCGTCGGGGCGGAAGCGATCAAATACATCAACCGCGTCTCCGATTTCCTGTTCGTCGCCGCCCGCGCCGTCAATGACAATGGCGAAAGCGATGTGTTATGGGTGCCGGGACAAAACAGATAGCCTCCAGTGCCGAGGCGGGGCCTGGGGGACCATGTTCATACCGCTTCACGACGCCAACAAGCTCAAGCGCATCCGCCTGCAATATGTGACGCTGGGCCTCATCGCCGCCAACTGCCTCGTCTATCTGCTGACGGCGGTCGCCAGCGAGCAGTTCATCGAAGCAACCGTGATCGGGCTGGGCTACATACCGGCGACCTTGTTCGACAATGTCGTGCGCCCGCCCAACCTGGTTCTTGTGCCGGACCAGGCAACCTACATCACCTATTCATTCCTGCACGGCGACATCTTTCACCTGGGCGGCAACATGCTGTTTCTCTGGGTGTTCGGCGACAATGTCGAGGACGCGCTCGGCCATTTCAGGTTCCTGATCTTCTATCTGGCCTGCGCGGCCGCCGGCGCCTTCATGCACGGGCTGCTGGTTCCGACCTCTCACGCGCCACTGATCGGTGCTTCGGGCGCGGTCGCCGGCATCATCGCCGCATATCTGATCCTGCATCCGCGCGTGAAGATATGGGTGCTCGCCTTCGGCCGCCTGCCGCTGCGCCTCCCCGCCTGGATTTTGCTGGCACTCTGGATTCTGTTCCAGTTCGCCATGATCCTCCTCGATGGCGAGGGCGAGGTGTCTTGGGCGGCCCATGTCGGCGGCATCATCGCCGGCGCGGTGCTGGTGTTGGTGCTGCGCCGCCGCGACGTTCCGCTGTTCGACCGGACGGTGGTCACGCCGCAGGCAGCCGTGGTCGAGAGACCGGCGCCGCCACCTCCGCCGGCCGATACACCATCGCCCTGGGGCCGGCGCTGACGGCCTGCTGCACAATTCAAACGGTTTGAGCCGGCGGCGCATATTGACGCTGGCGCGGCGGATGACTACAGCCTCATGCGGCCACGGCACGCAATGCCCGGTGGGCGGCGCGACGTGCTGAGTTTCGTCCCGACGATGTCGGTATCCGGCAAGCGATCGGCATGAGGGGCTGCTACGCAGCTCCGACAAAAATCTCGGAAAGGTCTCACGCGCATGAAAGTTCTTGTCCCTGTCAAGCGGGTTGTCGACTACAACGTGAAGATCCGCGTCAAGTCGGACGGATCGGGCGTCGAACTCGCAAATGTGAAGATGTCGATGAACCCCTTCGACGAAATTGCAGTCGAAGAGGCGATCCGTCTGAAGGAAGCGGGCAAGGTGGAAGAAATCGTCGTCGTGTCGATCGGCCCGGCGCAGGCGCAGGAGACGATCCGCACCGCACTCGCCATGGGCGCCGACCGCGGCATTCTGGTCAAGATCGAAGAGACCACCGAGCCGCTGACCGTTGCGAAGCTCCTGAAGGGCATCGTTGACGAGGAAAAGCCGGAGCTCGTCATCCTCGGCAAGCAGGCGATCGACGACGACGCCAACCAGACAGGCCAGATGCTGGCAGCACTTCTCGGCTGGTCGCAGGGCACCTTCGCCTCGAAGGTCGAGATCGACGGCGGCAAGGCCAAGGTAACCCGCGAGGTCGACGGCGGCCTGCAGACGGTGGAGCTGTCGATGCCGGCCATCGTGACCACCGACTTGCGCCTGAACCAGCCGCGCTACGCTTCGCTGCCCAACATCATGAAGGCGAAGAAGAAACCGCTCGACGAGAAGTCGGCCGCCGATTACGGCGTCGATGCATCGCCGCGCCTCAAAGTGCTGAAGACCGAGGAGCCGGGCGGCCGCAAGGCGGGCGTCAAGGTCAAGGACGTCGCCGAGCTGGTGTCGAGCCTGAAGTCCGCAGGCGTCCTCTAGGGTTCGGAAAAGGGAGATTATCGATATGGCCATACTTCTCGTTGCCGAGCACGACAACGCAACCGTTTCCGACCAGACCGCCAAGGCGCTGACCGCTGCACTGGCGATCGGCTCCGACGTCGACATTCTTGTCGCCGGCAAGGGCGCCAAGGCTGCCGCCGACGCCGCCGCCAAGCTGAAGGGCGCGCGCAAGGTTCTGCTGGCCGAGTCCGACGAACTCGAACATCGCCTCGCCGAGCCGACGGCGGCCCTCGTCGTGTCGCTCGCCGACGGCTACGATGCGCTGGTCGCGCCAGCCACCACGATGGGCAAGAACGTGATGCCACGCGTCGCGGCCCTGCTCGACGTCATGCAGGCGTCGGAGATCATCGAGGTCGTCTCGGCCGACACGTTCAAGCGCCCGATCTATGCCGGCAACGCCATCCAGACCGTGCAGTCGACCGACGCCAAGAAAGTCATCACGGTCCGCACCGCCTCCTTCCAGGCGGCAGGCGAAGGCGGCTCCGCTGCGGTAGAGACCGTTTCGGCGGCCGCCAATCCGGGCCTTTCGACCTTCGTCGAGAACAAGCTCTCGGAGAGCGATCGTCCGGAGCTGACCTCGGCCAAGATCATTATCTCGGGCGGCCGCGCGCTGGGCTCTTCGGAAAAGTTCCAGGAGGTCATCCTGCCTGTCGCCGACAAGCTGGGTGCCGCGGTGGGCGCGTCCCGCGCCGCGGTGGATGCCGGCTACGCGCCGAACGACTGGCAGGTCGGCCAGACCGGCAAGGTCGTGGCGCCTGAGCTCTACATCGCCGTCGGCATTTCCGGCGCGATCCAGCATCTGGCCGGCATGAAGGACTCCAAGGTGATCGTCGCCATCAACAAGGACGAGGAAGCCCCGATCTTCCAGGTGGCCGACTACGGTCTCGTCGGCGACCTCTTCACTGTTCTGCCGGAACTCGAAAAGGCGCTTTGACGCACCGCCGACCGGCGTATTAATTTGTGAAGGGCGGGGTAGACAGAAGTCACCCCGCCCTTTTAGTTTGCACCGCAACAAAAGCACGGCCGAAAGACGGCCCGACCACGGGATCAGCGTCATGACTGGCAAGATCGGAACGGTAGGCATCATCGGCGCCGGCCAGATGGGCGGCGGCATCGCCCACGTAGCGGCCCAGGCAGGCTACAAGGTCAAGCTCTACGACATCTCGGCCGAGCGCATCGAGAACGGCATCGCCACGATCAACGGCAACATGGCCAGGCAGGTCTCGTCCGGCAAGATGGAGGAGGAGGTGCGCAAGGCCGCACTCGCCAACATCTCCGCAGCTCCGACACTGGAGGATCTCGCAGGCGTCGATCTCGTCATCGAGGCGGCAACCGAGGACGAGACCGTCAAGCGCAAGATTTTCGCCCAGCTCTGCCCGATCCTCAATCCCGAAGCACTGCTGGCGACCAATACCTCGTCGATCTCGATCACGCGCCTCGCCGCGCAGACCGACCGGCCGGAGCGCTTCATCGGCATTCATTTCATGAACCCCGTGCCGGTGATGAAGCTGGTCGAGCTGGTGCGCGGCATCGCCACCGAGGATTCGACCTTCGAGACCGCGCGCGAGTTCGTCCAGAATCTCGACAAGACGATCACGGTGGCCGAGGACTTCCCGGCCTTCATCGTCAATCGCATCCTGCTGCCGATGATCAACGAGGCGATCTACACGCTCTACGAGGGCGTCGGCTCGGTGGAAGCTATCGACACGGCGATGAAGCTGGGCGCCAACCATCCAATGGGTCCGCTGCAGCTTGCGGATTTCATCGGCCTCGATACCTGCCTGTCGATCATGCAGGTTCTGTATGACGGTCTCGCGGATTCCAAGTACCGCCCCTGCCCGCTACTGGTGAAATATGTCGAGGCCGGCTGGCTCGGTCGCAAGGCTGGACGCGGCTTCTACGATTATCGCGGCGAGCATCCCGTCCCAACCCGCTGAGCCAAGGCACGGCGCTCCCCGCAATTCCAGCGCGCAAAACCGCGACCCTGGTGACAGGGTCGCTGCTCCTTTCGTGCGCCCGTTAGCCAATTTCCGTTTTGTTTTCGCGGCTTGACCGTTCCCGGCTTTACAAACCCCCGGCGCGGTAAGAGTATCGGCCCCAATCCAGCCCTAGCGGGGGCCGGGCCAAAAACAAGACGCACAAACACGACCAAGTGGAGGTTTTTCGTATGTCATCCAGAACTCGCAACGCGCTTGCCGCGTCCGTCGCCGGCGCGCTCCTTTTTGCCGCGTCCGCCGTCGCGCAGGCGCAGGAAGTGAAGGTCGGCATCATCCTGGGCTTCACCGGCCCGCTCGAAAGCATCACGCCCGGAATGGGCGGCAGCGCAGAACTCGCGCTGAAGGAAGTCAACGACAGCGGCCTGTTCCTCGACGGCCAGACGCTGGTGCCGGTCCGCGCGGACTCGACCTGCATCGACAACGCTGCCGCGACGGCCGCTGCCGAGCGCCTCGTCACCACCGAGAACGTTGCCGCCATCATGGGCGCCGACTGCTCGGGCGTGACCATCGGTATCGTCAACAACGTCGCGGTGCCCAATGGCGTCGTCATGGTTTCGCCTTCGGCGACCTCGCCGGCGCTGACCGACATCGAGGACAACGACTACTTCTTCCGCACCGCGCCGTCCGACGCGCGTCAGGGCGAAGTGCTGACCGAGGTGATCCGTTCATACGACATCGATTCCGTCGCGGTGAGCTACACCAACAACGACTACGGCAAGGGCTTCTCGGACTCCTTCGTCGCTGCCTTCGAGGCGGCCGGCGGCACGGTGACCATCGCTGCCCCGCATGACGACGGCAAGGGCGACTACTCGGCCGAGGTTGGCGCACTGGCGGCAGCCGGCGGCGACGTTCTCGTCGTGCTCGGCTATGTCGATCAGGGCGGCGTCGGCATCATCCGCTCGGCCGTCGACACGGGCGCGTTCGACCGCTTCGCGCTGGGCGACGGCATGTACGGCCAGAGCCTCATCGACGCGATGGGCGACAGCATCGAAGGCACGATCGGCGTGATCCCCGGTGCCGAGGGTGAGGGCTCGGCCAAGTTCGCTGAAGCTGCGAAGGCTGCGGGCCTCGACCCGACGAGCTCCTACACCGGCGAAAGCTACGATGCTGCTGCGCTTATCGCGCTGGCCATGCAGAAGGCAGGCTCCACGGACCGCACGGCGATCCGTGACGCGATGCTTGAGGTCGCCAACGCACCGGGCGAGCAGATCATTGCGGCAGACCTCGCCAAGGGCCTGCAGATCCTCAAGGACGGCGGTGACATCGACTATGTCGGCGCAACCAATGTCGAGCTGATCGGCCCCGGTGAAGCGGCCGGAACCTACCGCGAGTACATCATCGAAAACGGTGAGTTCAAGACGGTCCAGTTCCGCTAAGCCAGCGTAAGACGACAAGACCCGGCCTCCCCGCGAGGCCGGGTTTTTCGCACATGGAGTATGCGGCAGCAGGGTAGGTGCCGCAACGACATATGGATAAATGCGGACTGAAAGCGCAGTATAACGCTGCGTAAGGCGCTACATTTTCGCACATAAAATGCGAAAATCTGACAAATCGGCCGCTCGCAGCTTGCTTTTTCCAAGGATTCAAGGGCAGAAGGCCCGCGTTTCATTCCAGGCAACGAGAACAAGAGCCGCAAACGGCTCAGGGGAACCGAATGATCCGTGTAGACGATCTGCATATGCATTTCGGAGGTATCAGGGCGGTTGACGGGGCGAGCATCGAGATCGCCAAGGGTTCGATCACCGGCCTGATCGGCCCGAACGGCGCTGGCAAGACCACGCTCTTCAATGTCATCGCCGGCCACTACAAGCCGTCCTCCGGAACGGTCTGGCTGGGCGATGAAGATATCACCGGCCTCACCCCGCACGAGCTGTTCCACAAGGGGCTGCTGCGTACCTTCCAGATCGCGCATGAATTCTCCACGCTGACGGTCCGCGAGAACCTGATGATGGTTCCCGACCACCAGCCGGGCGAAAGCCTCGTCGACGTCTGGCTTCGCCCATCCAAAGTGCGCGCACGCGAGGAAGAGGTGCGCGCACGCGCCGACGAGGTCATCGAGTTCCTCGAGATTTCGCATGTCGCCGACGAGCTCGCCGGCAATCTGTCCGGCGGCCAGAAGAAGCTGCTCGAGCTCGGCCGCACCATGATGGTCGATGCCAAGATCGTGTTCCTCGATGAGGTGGGGGCCGGCGTCAACCGCACGCTGCTCAACACGCTGGGCGACGCCATCATCCGCCTCAACAAGGAGCGCGGCTATACGTTCTGCATGATTGAGCACGACATGGATTTCATCGGCCGCCTGTGCGACCCGGTCATCGTGATGGCCGAGGGCAAGGTGCTGATCGAGGGCTCGGCCGAGGAGGTCAAGGCCGACGAGCAGGTGATCGAGGCCTATCTGGGCCGCGGACTGAAGAACCGCCCGGCGAAGAAATCGAAGGGAGGCGGCGCATGAGCTTCCTGATCGGTGAGGCGATGACCGGTGGCTATGGTGGCGCCGACATCCTGCATTCCTGCACGATTGCCGTCGAAAAGGGCGAGATCGCCGTCATCGTCGGCCCCAACGGCGCCGGCAAGTCCACCGCAATGAAGGCGATGTTCGGCATGCTCGGCCTGCGCGAAGGCCGCGTGATGCTGGGCGACCGCGACATCACCGCCCTTTCCCCGCAGGACCGGGTCAAGGCCGGCATGGGGTTCGTGCCCCAGACCTCCAACGTCTTCGTCACCATGAGCGTGCAGGAGAACCTGGAGATGGGCGCCTATATCCGCCAGGATGATTTCTCCGACACGATGGCGCAGGTCTTCGACCTGTTCCCCATCCTGAAGGAAAAGCGCCGCCAGCCGGCGGGCGAGCTCTCCGGTGGCCAGCGCCAGCAGGTTGCCGTCGGCCGCGCGCTGATGACCCGGCCGAGCGTGTTGATGCTCGACGAGCCCACCGCCGGCGTATCGCCCATCGTCATGGACGAACTGTTCGACCGTATTCTTGAAGTGGCAGCCACCGGCATCGCCATCCTGATGGTCGAACAGAACGCACGCCAGGCTCTCGCCATTGCCGATCGCGGCTACGTGCTCGTGCAGGGCAGCAACCGTTTCACAGACACCGGGGAGGCCTTGCTTGCCAACCCGGAAGTCCGCGCATCGTTCCTGGGAGGCTGAGGTCATGGAAGGTTTCCTCAACGCCTTGGTGGTGTTCGCAAACTTCGTCTTCATTCCGGGCCTCGCCTATGGCGCGCAGCTCGCGCTCGGCGCGCTGGGCGTCACGCTCGTGTTCGGTATCCTGCGCTTCTCCAACTTCGCCCACGGCGACCTGATGGCGTTTGGCACCATGATTACGATTCTGGTGACGTGGTGGCTGATCGGCATGGGGGTGACCCTCGGCCCACTACCCACGGCGCTGCTGGCGCTGCCGGTGGGCATCATCGGCGCCGTCGCCATGGCGCTGCTGATCGACCGCCTCGTCTTTCGCTTCTACCGCAAGCAGAAATCGGCAGGCATCGTCTTCGTCATGGCGTCTGTCGGCGTCATGTTCGTGCTCAACGGCATCGTTCGCCTGATCATCGGCCCCAACGACCAGCGGTTTGCCGACGGCGAACGCTTCCTCGTCACCGTGCGCGGCTTCCGCGAATATACGGGGCTCGCCGAGGGGCTGGCGATCCGCCTGCCGGTGGCGATCACCGTGATCGTCGCCGTCATCGTCGTCGTGGCGCTGTTCTGGTTCCTGCAATATTCGCGCACCGGCAAGGCGATGCGCGCCTATTCGGACAATGAGGACCTGGCGCTGCTGTCGGGCATCAATCCTGACAAGGTCGTCATGGTGACCTGGATAATCGCGGCAGCGCTCGCGACGATCGCAGGCGTGCTTTACGGCCTCGACAAGAGCTTCCGGCCCTTCACTTACTTCCAGCTTCTGCTGCCGATCTTCGCCGCTGCCATCGTCGGCGGCATCGGCCAGCCGCTGGGAGCGATCGCCGGCGGCTTCGTGGTCGCCTTCTCCGAAGTGACGCTGACCTATGCCTACAAGCGGGTGCTGGAATATCTCGGCTTCCAGCCCGAAGGGCTCGTTCAGCTCCTTTCGACCGAATACAAGTTCGCCATCTCCTTCGTCATCCTCGTCCTCGTGCTGCTGATAAGGCCGACCGGCATCTTCAAGGGGCGCGTGCTATGAGCAACCGCGAGCGTATCGTCTATCTCTACGGCGCGATGGCGATCCTGCTCGTCGCGGTGGGCGTTTTCCAGAGCTGGACCCTGAGCCTCACGATCCTAAACCTCTGCCTGATCTCGGCGATCATGTCGCTGGGCGTGAACATGCAGTGGGGCTATGCCGGCCTGTTCAATGTCGGCATCATGGGGTTTGCAGCGCTGGGCGGGCTCGCCGGCGTGATCGTCTCCATGCCACCGATACCAGGCGCGTGGTCGGCCGGCGGCTTGGGCATCGGCCTGTCGCTGCTGGCGTTGGTGGGCACGGTTGGCATCGCCGTCTTCGTGCGCGGGCGCACCTCCGGCAGCGTGCGCACACTGGCGACGCTCGCCATAGCGGTGATCGGCTATTTCATCATTCGCCGCTTCTTCGATCCAGCCGTCTCGGCCATCGAGAGCTTCGATGCAGCCCGCACCGGCTATCTCGGCGGTCTCGGCATGCCCATCATATTCTCGTGGCTGGTGGGCGGCGTCTTCGCTGCGGGTGCGGCATGGCTGGTGGGCAAGATTGCGCTTGGCCTGCGCGCCGACTATCTCGCCATCGCCACGCTCGGCATCTCCGAGATCATCATCGCCTTTATGCGCAACGAGGAGTGGCTGACGCGCGGCGTCAAGAACGTCTCTGGCCTGCCGCGCCCCGTTGCCTACGAGGTTCAGCTTCAGCAGGCGCAGTGGTTCGTGGACCTGTCCACACGAGTCGGAATCGATCCGATCTCGTTCTCGTCGATCTACGTTCGCCTCTCCTACGCGTTGCTCTTCGCCGTCGTGCTCATTGTCCTGATGTGGCTGGCGGAAAAGGCCCTCAACTCGCCCTGGGGCCGCATGATGCGCGCCATTCGCGACAACCGCGACGCAGCCGAAGCGATGGGCAAGGACGTGACCGGTCGTCACCTGCAGATCTTCGTGCTCGGCTCAGCCGTCGTCGGCATCGCGGGCGCGATGCTCACCACGCTGGACGGGCAGTTCACGCCGGGTCAGTACAACCCGTTGCGCTTCACCTTCCTGATCTGGGTGATGGTGATCGTCGGCGGCTCCGGCAACAACTGGGGCGCGGTGCTGGGCGGCTTCCTGATCTGGTTCATCTGGGTCGAGGCGGAACCCGTGGGCGGCTGGCTGATGTCTGTCATCACCGCCGGCATGGCGCCGACCAATCCGGTCCGGCTGCACCTCGCCGACGCCGCGCCCTACATGCGGCCGCTTCTGATGGGCGTGATCCTGCTTGTGGTGCTGCGCTTCGCCCCGCGCGGGCTGATACCGGAACGTTCCGCGATGGCGGCACGAAAGTGACGACGGGATGATCGAGAAGCGGCGGTTCTACATCGCCGTTTCGATGAGGCGTTTGGCGTCTTCGCTGGCCCATTCGGCAGGACCGTTCATATGGCCGATCATGCAGCCTTCGTCGTCGACCAGCAGCGTCACCGGCAGGCCGAGCGCGAGCCCGCGCCGCTTGAGTTCGTTGAACAGGCCGAGCGTCGAATCTCGATAGTAGCCAAGCGCGTCCACCTTCGTTTCCTCGAGGAACCGCATGGGCTTCTCGTCGCTGCCCGTGTCGACATTTACCGCCACCACCTCGAAGGTATCGCTTCCCATATCCTTCTGTAGCTGGTTCAGCGCGGGCATCTCCTCGCGGCATGGCGCGCACCAAGTCGCCCAGAGATTGACCAGCAGCGTCTTGCCGGACAGGTCGGCAAGCGTCATCGGGCTTCCGTCCGGGGCATTGAAGGCGAGATCCTTGACCGACTGCGGCGGGTTGGCGGCCAGTATCGCCGCAACCTCACCGCGGGCTGCTGCATCCACGGCCTCGAGCGTTTCGGCCTTGGCCTGGCAGGCCGCATTGTCCGCGTCGAGCGCGGCAACCTCCTGCGGATTGTTGCCAGAGGGTGCGCCCATCACGTATACGCCGATCGCACCGGCCGCGATGCCGGCCACGATTGCGAGCGCGATCAGCCGTCCGGTCGGTAGATGGAATTTGCCGTTTGCCATCAGTCAGTCCACTCAGTCCTTCGGGAGCCCCGTTATCACCATGAGCGAGAAAAAGGCCAGCAACCAGATGTGGGGCGGACGATTTGCCTCGGGTCCCGCGGCGGTGATGGAAGCGATCAACGCCTCGATCGGCTTCGACAAAAAGCTTTACGCGCAGGACATCCGCGGTTCGATCGCCCATTCCGAGATGCTTGCGGAAACAGGCATAATATCCGCCGACGATCAAAAGAAGATCGCTCACGGGCTGAACACGATCCTGTCAGAGATCGAGGCGGGCACTTTCGAGTTCTCGGCCAGGCTCGAGGACATTCATATGAATGTCGAGGCGCGGCTGGCCGACCTTATCGGCCCTTCGGCTGGTCGTTTGCATACCGCGCGCTCACGCAACGACCAGGTGGCGCTCGATTTCCGCTTGTGGGTGAAGGAGGAGCTTCAGCGCACCGATGCTGCGCTGGTCCGCCTGATCGAGGCGTTTCTCGATCGCGCGCAGGATCATGCGGCCACCGTCATGCCGGGCTTCACCCATCTCCAGACGGCGCAGCCGGTCACCTTCGGTCATCATTGCATGGCATATGTCGAGATGTTCGCGCGCGACCTTTCGCGCGTCCGTGACGCCATCGAGCGCATGGACGAGTCGCCGCTGGGCGCGGCCGCCCTTGCCGGCACCGGCTTTGCCATAGACCGCCACCGCACGGCCAGGGCGCTCGGCTTCCGCGAGCCCACCCGCAACTCCATCGACAGCGTGTCCGACCGCGATTTCGCGCTGGAATACCTGTCGCTGGCAGCCATCTGCGCCACCCATCTGTCGCGGCTGGCGGAAGAGATCGTCATCTGGTCGACGCCGCAGTTCGGCTTCGTGCGATTGTCCGACCAGTTCTCGACCGGCTCCTCGATCATGCCGCAGAAGAAGAACCCCGACGCCGCCGAGCTCGTGCGCGCCAAGACCGGCCGCGTCAACGGCCACCTCATCGCGCTGCTCACGGTCATGAAGGGCCTGCCGCTCGCCTATTCCAAGGACATGCAGGAAGACAAGGAAGCCGTCTTCGACGCTGCAGAAACGCTCGACCTGATGCTTGCGGCGATGACCGGCATGATCGGCGATATGGAGATCAACGCGGCCTCCATGAAGCGCGCCGCCGGCTCCGGCTATTCGACCGCGACCGATCTGGCCGACTGGCTGGTGCGCGAGGCCGGACTACCGTTCCGCGAAGCGCACCATGTCACCGGCCGGGCCGTTGCCGCCGCCGAAGCCCGCAAGGTTTCGCTTGAAAGGCTGTCGCTGGAGGAGCTGCAGGAGATCGACAGCCGCATCACCGCGGATGTGTTCGGCGTGCTTTCCGTCGCCGCGTCCGTCAAGAGCCGCTCGTCCTTCGGCGGCACCGCCCCGCAGGAGGTGCGTCGCCAGGTGCGCTACTGGCGCAAGCGCTTGAAACGGGATGCATCGGCATCAAAACTCCGCTAGAAACACCGCACACTCAATTGCACGGACAGGCAGGATGCACGCCGGAACCCTTATCAGAACGACACTTCTGCTGGCGGCGATCGGCGTTGCCGTGACCGCCTGCGGCCGCCGTCCCGGCACGCTCGACACGCCTTACGAAGCGGCCCGCGACGCGCGCGAGGAAGCCCGGCGCAACGACCAGCCGCTGCCGCCAGAGCCAAAGCCGCCGGTTCAGGATCGCAAATTCTTCCTCGACGGCCTGATCTAGAAAGCGGCTTCCGTGAACCATTTCGAGTACCGCGACGGCGTTCTGCACGCCGAAGACGTTTCAGTGCCGGAGATCGCTTCCGTCGTCGGCACGCCGTTCTACTGCTATTCGACCGCGACGCTGACGCGGCACTATAACGTCTTCGCAAAGGCGTTCGATCAACTCGACGCGCTCGTCTGCTACGCAACCAAGGCCAACTCCAACCAGGCGGTGATCCGCACGCTCGCCAAGCTCGGCGCGGGCGCCGACGTCGTCTCGGAAGGCGAACTGCGCCGTGCGCTGGCAGCCGGCATACCGGCCGACAAAATCCTGTTTTCGGGCGTCGGCAAGACGGCAGACGAGATGGACTTCGCGCTCGCGGCCGGAATTCGCTGCTTCAATGTCGAATCGCTACCGGAGCTGGAACTGCTTTCCGCCCGCGCGGTCGCCGGCAACCGCACCGCGCCGGTCTCGCTGCGCATCAACCCGGACGTCGACGCGAAGACGCACAAGAAGATTTCCACCGGCAAGGCCGAGAACAAGTTCGGCATAGCCTGGAAGGACGCCCGCGCCGCCTATGCCCGCGCCGCCGCGATGCCGGGCCTGAAGGTTTGCGGCATCGACATGCACATCGGCAGCCAGATCACCGAGCTGCAGCCCTTCGATGACGCGATCGCACTTCTGGTCGAGTTGACCAAGACGCTGCGCGCCGAAGGTCACGCGATCACCCATGTCGACGTCGGCGGCGGGTTGGGCATCCCGTACCGCAACGACAATGCGCCGCCGCCACTGCCCGATGCCTATGCGGCGGTGGTGAATCGCCACATGAAGCCGCTCGGCCTGCAGGTGATCTTCGAGCCCGGCCGGCTGATTGCCGGCAATTCCGGTATTCTCGTCAGCAAGGTCATTTATCTGAAGGAAGGCGACGCCAGGAATTTCCTGATCGTGGATGCGGCGATGAACGACCTGATCCGTCCGACGCTCTACGACGCTTTTCACGACATCCGGCCCGTGATCGAGCAGCCGGCCGACGCACCGCGACTGATGACCGATGTGGTCGGCCCGGTTTGCGAGACGGGTGACTATCTCGGCCACGATCGGGACCTGCCGAGGCTGGCGTCAGGAGACCTAGTCTACGTGGCCACCGCCGGTGCCTACGGCGCAGTGCAGGCCTCGACCTACAACACGCGTCTTCTGGTGCCGGAGGTGCTGGTCAACGGCGACCGTTTCCACGCCGTCCGCCCCCGCCCCACCTACGACGATCTGATCGGGATGGATTCGGTTCCCGACTGGCTGTAGCGCCAAAAGTCAGGCGCCAATCACGATTTCGCGCGCCGCCTCGCCTTCGCCGCGTTTGCTGCTATCCTTTCGTAGAGCGGTGCGATTCCGGCACCGCCCAGATGATGGCTCCCGAAAGGACCGGATGGCGGAAACCGGCGAGAACAGGACGAACCCGGCTGTCGAGCACGGATTGCTCGCCCGGCTCGGGCGCACGCGCGCCGTGGTTCGCGGGGCGATCGTCATCGAGCGCCTCTGGCCTCTCATCCTCCCGTTCCTGATCGTTGCCAGCCTGTTCCTGAGCCTGTCATGGCTGGGCATCTTCCGGCTGATGCCGGACTGGGCGCGCATGCTGCTGGTCGGCGTTCTGGCGCTTGCCGGTGTGGCGGCACTCTACCCGTTGCGCTTCTACCGTTCGCCGAAGTCCACCGAAATCGATCGGCGCATCGAACACGCCAACCGGCTCGAGCACGCGCCGGTGCTGACGCAGACGGACCAGCTTTCGCAAGCCGCGCAGGGGCCCTTTGCGCAGGCCCTGTGGCGCGAACACCAGAAACGCATGGCGGCACGACTCAACCGGCTTTCCGGCGACATGCCGCGCGCCCGCGTTCCCGAGCGCGATCCCTGGGGGCTGCGCGCGATCGCGGCGCTCCTGCTGGTCGTCGCCTTTGCGTTCTCCTTCGGTCCGCTGGGCGGTTCTCCGCGCGACGCCTTCCGCAGCCATGCCAGCGCCGACATGATGCCGGCTCGCATCGACGCCTGGGTCACGCCGCCCGCCTACACCGGCCGCGCGCCGCTTTTCCTGAGTGCACGCATGGGCGAAGAGGAAGCGCCCGTCTTCGAGGTGCCGGAAGGCAGCGCCGTCGCAGTGCGCGTGACCGGCGGCGTGGGCGACGAGACGCTTTCCTATCTCGACGCCCACACTGGAGAGGCGCTGGCAATTGAGCCCGCAGCCGCCTTGGCCGACGCAAATACCCCCGCATCGACGACCGCGCGCCAGTTTGCCGGCACGCTCGACGCCGACGGCATGCTGACGCTCCAGTCCGGAAGCAGCGAGCTGCAGCGCTGGGCCTTCAACGTCATTCCCGACGATCCACCCGCCATCCGTTTTGCCGACGAGCCGAAGCGCGCGATCAACGGCGCGCTGGAACTCGCCTATGAGGTCGAGGACGATTATGGCGCGGCCAGTGCCGAAGCCGTGTTTGAGCAGGCCGAACCGCAGGCAACCGGCGCGCGGCCGCTCTATGAGGCGCCCGAGATGCCGCTGGTGCTGCCCCGCCGCAACGGCCGCGACATCGCCGCCCGCACGTCCCTGGACCTTACCGAACATCCGTGGGCCGGAACGCGCGTCAACCTGACCCTGGAAGCGCTCGACGGCGCCGAGCAGCGGGCTCGTAGCGAGACGAAAGAGATCGTGCTGCCGGAGCGTCCCTTCGCCAACCCGCTGGCCAGGGCGATCGTCGAGCAGCGGCGAATCCTCGCGCTCGATGCCAACCGTAAGGGGCGCGTGCTCGACCTGATCGACGCGATCACGCTGCGGCCGGATGATACGTTCGACAACCCATCGCATTATCTGGGTATCATGGCGGCGCGCACGCGCCTCGTCATGGCCGATACAGATGAGGCACTACGGGACGTTGCCGACTATCTCTGGGAAATGGCACTGAGCATCGAGGACGGCGCGCTTTCTGCTGCCGAGCGCCGGCTGCGGCAGGCACAGGAGGCACTCAAGCAGGCACTCGAAAACGGCGCCAGCGACGAGGAAATCGAAGACCTCATGGCCGAGCTTCGCGAGGCTATGCGCGACTTCCTGCGCGAGTTCGCCGAGCGCGCGCAGCGCAATCCCGACATGGCCATGCAGATGCCCATGGATGGGCAGGAACTGAGCCAGAGCGACCTCGAGCGTATGATGGATCAGCTCGAGAACCTGGCGCGATCCGGTGCGCGCGACCAGGCCATGGAAATGCTGCAGCAGCTCCAGGAGATGATGAACAACCTGCAGGCCGGCAACCAGCAGCAGGTGAACCCCGGCGAAGGCGCGCAGAGTGAGATGCGCCGGCAGATGGACGAGCTGGGCGAGCTGATGCGCCGCCAGCAGGAGACGATGAATGAGACCTTCCGCCTCGACCAGATGCAACCCGGGCAGGAAGGCCAGCAGGGGCAGCAGGGACAGGGCCAACAGGGCGGCCAACAGCCGATGACGCCTGAGGAGTTTGCCGAGGCGATGCGCCAGCTTCAGGAAGGCCAGGGGCAGCTTCAACGCGATCTGGATGCGCTGTCCCGGTCTCTCGAGGGCATGGGCATGGAGCCCGGCGAAGGTTTCGGCGAGGCCGGCGAGGCCATGGGCCGCGCCGAGGGCGCCCTTGGCGACCAGCAGGGCGACCGCGCCGTCGGCGAGCAGGGGCAGGCGTTGGAGGCGCTGCGCCGTGGCGCGCAGGACATGATGCAACAGATGATGCAGGCCATGCAGGGCGAACAGGGCGGCAGCGAGGAAGGCGGCCGTCAGCAGAGCTCGGACCGCGACCCGCTCGGCAGGCCACGCGCCACCACCGGGCCGGATTTCGGCGATTCCGTGCAGGTGCCCGACGAGGTCGACGTGCAGCGCGCACGCCGCATCCTGGAGGAAATCCGCCGCAGGCTCGGCAACGCGCTCAGCCCCGAACTGGAACGCAATTACCTCGAACGCCTGCTGGAGATGCGCTGAGCATTCACCGGCCTTATCCCGGCCAACGGAGCGTCAGCGACCGCTGAGCCGGTGAGACGCTATCGGCCGCAGGGGCGGGAAGCCCGACCTGGGCGTCGGGCTCGATGGCCCGCCCGCGCGTAGCGCAAGCGAACAAAGGCGAGCGATGTGGCGCGTGAGCGGAACTAAGCTCGTGCAGGCTTGAGCACGCTCAGCAGCGCGCCATAGGGCGCCAGCATGATGATGGAAATCAGCATCTTCACGCCAAAATCGCCGAGTGCGAGCGACACCCACAGCGGCACCTCGCCGCCCAGCAGGAACGGCACGGCAAAGCCGAGCGAGTTGTCCTCGCGGCCGAGTTCGGTGTCGAGGAAGGCGAAGCGGTCGGCAAAGGCCAGCGAGAAGAACAGCACCGTATCGACGATCGCGCCGATCACCGACGAGATCAGCGGCGCCTGCCACCAGGCACGTTCCCTGAGCCTGTCGAAGACGGAGACGTCGAGAAGTTGCGCCACCAGAAAGGCCGAGCCGGAAGCGATCGCGATGCGTGGCGTCGCCAGCCAGATCGACAGCACCACCGCAATGGCGAAGCCGACATAGACGACCTTGCGCGCGGCGGCGGGGCCGTAGCGCCGGTTTGTCAGATCGTTGACGAGGAAGGCGAGCGGATAGGTGAACGCGCCCCAGGTCAGGAGATCCTGAAGCCCGAAATGCGCGAACGGAAACTGGACGAGAAAATTGGAGGCGACGACGACCGCCGCCATGGAGGCCACGAAGGGCCAGACCTGTAGCTGTCTGGACATTTTTTTATCCTGGGTGATGGAACCAGTGGGCGGGCCGGACGCCCGCCGCATCATCGAAAGGCGCTAAAGCGGCCGCGCTTAGGCGGCTGCCTGCTCGGCGACCTTCTTGGCGATCTGCTTCTTGAGCAGGCGGGCGCGCTGCGAAAGCTCGGACACGCTGGCCTTGAGCAGGAAAGCGTCGAGGCCGCCGCGGTGCTCGACCGTGCGCAGCGCGTTTGCCGAGATGCGCAGGCGCACGTTCTGGCCGAGCGCTTCCGAGATCAGCGTCACGTCGCACAGGTTGGGCAGGAAGCGACGACGGGTCTTGTTGTTGGCGTGGCTAACATTGTTGCCGGTCATCACGGCCTTGCCGGTCAGTTCACAAGCGCGGGACATGTCTTGTACCTTCGTTTCGTTGCCGGGCCATACCCCACTGCCGCACCATCAGCGAACGGCGCGCGGGCAGTATCAGGCGGCCTCTTGGAAAAGTTGCCGTTCCCATAGTGGCATTTGGCCATCCGGTCAAGCGCAAGCTCACCGTGAGCGCGCAAAACCACCGCGCCCATCCTTATATTCGCCGGATTTGACCGCCAAGCAGCGGACAACCCGGAGGGAACGGAAGGGACACTCCTACCAGACGGAAGGTGCCGATGGCCCGCACGCTTGCTTCATGTCTCGTTTTTGTTGCCCTTGCAACAACCGTGCCCGCTGCGGCTGCGCAACAGCAATCCTTCAGCGCGGATTATTCGGTGACGCTGCTGGGCCTGCCGATCGCCAAGGCGCGCTTCGACAGCACATTCACCGCAGACAGCTTCACCATCGACGGGTCGCTCACCAGTTCGGGCATCGCCCGCATATTCGACAAGACGACCGGAACCACGCGCGTCGAAGGCTCCATCGGCAGGGATGGAGCGTTTCCACGCACCTTCCGCTCGCACTACGATTCCGGCCGCAAGAAGAGCCGCACCACGATACGCTTCGCGCGCGGCACGGTCTCTAGCGTTGAAAACAAACCGGAACCGAAGCGCGGTGAAACCTGGATACCGGTGGCCGAAGACCACCTGCGCGCGGCACTCGACCCCCTGACATCGACGCTGATCCGCACGTCCGATCCCGACGCCGTATGCAACCGCACCATCCGGGCATTCGACGGCGAGATGCGCGCCGATCTACAGCTTTCACAGCGCGGGCCTGCCGATTCGAACGGCCGCGTCACCTGCGACGCACGCTTCGTCGCCGTCTCTGGCTATCGCAAGGGCCGCAAGCAGATCGACTTCCTGCAAACGAGAAGCCGCATCGCGATCACATTTGCCCCACTGGGGAAGACCGGCTTCTTCACGCCCGTGGACGCATCCGTCGGCACCCAGATCGGCCCCGTGCGCATCACCGCGCAGCGCATAGAAGCGCGCTGAGGACCCTCCAGCCCTTGCCGCCAGTCCGCCATCCGGCTAACGCTGCGCGCACGAGGCGAGGAGGCACCATCGATGGCGCGCGCAACCCTGATCGGATTTTCTGCGGTCGTGATGTGGGCGCTGCTGGCGCTGTTTACCGCCGCCTCCGGCGCGGTGCCGCCGTTCCAGTTGTCCGCCCTCACCTTCGCGATCGGCACCTGCGTCGGCCTCGCCATGCGCGCCGTCAGCCCACCCGCAACGCGCGCCCCGATCCCACCCATCGTATGGCTGATCGGCATCGCCGGCCTGTTCGGCTACCATTTTTTCTACTTCACGGCTCTGCGCAACGCGCCGGCGGTCGAGGCCAGCCTGATCGCCTATCTCTGGCCTCTGCTCATCGTGGTCGGCTCTGCCCTTCTGCCCGGCGAGACACTGCGCTGGCACCACATCGCAGGTACGGTGCTAGGGCTAGCCGGCGCGTTCCTGATCGTCTCGCGCGGTGGCGGGCTCTCCTTCGACGCGCAATATGCGTTTGGCTACGCCATGGCGGGCCTGTGCGCGTTGACATGGTCGTCCTATTCGCTGCTGTCACGACGGTTTCCGGCGGTGCCGACCAGCGTCGTCACCTGGTTCTGCGCGGCAACGGCCATGCTCTCGCTTGTCTGCCACCTGCTGCTTGAGGAAACCATCTGGCCGGCAGATGCGGGCCAGTGGCTGGCCGTGCTCGGGCTGGGCCTTATGCCGGTCGGTGCGGCCTTTTATGCCTGGGACCACGGCGTGAAGCGCGGCAACATACAGGTGCTGGGCGCGGCCAGCTATGCCGCGCCGCTGCTCTCGACATTGGTGCTGATCGCCGCGGGTGCTGCAACCGCCAGCCTCAATATCCTCATTGCCTGCATCCTGATAACGGTTGGCGCCGTCCTGGCCGCCAAGTCCATGCTGTTCAAGCCCAGAACCCGGGCAAGACGGGAGGTCGGCGCATGATGCCGTTTGCCGGCGGTCCGGAGTCGCTTTCCAACGGCACGCTGTTGCTTTCCGCCGTAGCCGCCTTTCTCTACCTGTTGATGTTGCATCGGCCGCCATCCTGGCGGAGAACGGTCGTCAAGACGGGTTCGGTTGCCCTGCTGGCGGTGTTGGCGCAGGTCGAGGGTGGGCCGCTTCTGCTTATCGCCGCCCTGGCGCTGAGCGCGATCGGCGACGCGTTTCTGGCACAAGACGGCGAAAAAGCCTTCCTCGGCGGGCTTGCGAGCTTTCTCGTCGCCCATCTTGCCTATGTGGCGTTGTTTGCCGGTAGCGGCGCAGGGATGGAAATCCTCGTCGTGCAGCCATGGCGGCTGGCATTGCCGGTGGTCGTCACCTTGGCGGCTCTACCGCTGCTGCGCCGGCTGCTGCCCGCGGCGGGACCGGATATGCGACTGCCCGTAGCAGCCTACGCGGCCGCTATCCTTGCCATGATGTGGAGTTCGGCGACGGTTGCGCCCCCCCTTGTGATGGTCGGCGCGGCGATGTTCGTTGTTTCCGACGCGATACTGGCCACGGCGAAGTTCCTCTTCGCGCCGGCATCGCGCCACCATGCCTGGGCGGCGCCCTCGGTGTGGATGCTGTATTATCTGGCGCAGGTTGCGATCACCCTTGCGTTCATCCTCTGACGGGCGGCTCCCAGCCCGGCGGGGCAAGTTCGAAAGCGGAAAACAGGAAGCCGGGCGCGACCGTGCAGCCGACCAGCGTCCAGGCACCAGTCGAACGCGCCGCCTGCCAGCAACCAGCCGGCACGATGCCCTGTGGGCGCTCCCCTGCCGCAAGGTCGGCACCGAGCCGCACCCGCTCGACCGCATCGTCGCCCTCGCGCCAGATCGTCAGTGCCAGCGGCGCGCCGGCATGAAAATGCCAGATCTCGGCGGCATCCTTCACGCGGTGCCAATGCGAGCGGTCACCGTCTTCCAGCAGGAAATAGATCGCGGTCGAATGACCGCGCTCGCCGCCGGCATCGTCGCGGAAAGTCTCGACATACCAGCCGCCTTCCGGATGCCGCTGCATGCCGAGCGTGGCAATGATGTCGGCCGCCTGCATGTCAGGAGACGTCCTTGCGCTTGCGGATTTCGGCGAACACGGCCTCGTCGGTGGCATTCTCCATGCCCAAATTGCGGCGGATCGCGGGGTCGTGCCAGCGCATGAACGGGTTGGTCGCCATTTCCTCGCCGATGGTCGTCGGCAATGTCGGCTGGTCGTCGGCGCGCAACGCCTCAACGGCTTTCACGCGCTGCTTCAGGACCGGATTGGTCGGGTCGACGGTCAGCGCGAAGCGGGCGTTGGACAGCGTATATTCGTGGCCGCAATACACGATGGTTTCGGCCGGCAGCCCGGCAAGCTTCTTCAGCGAGGCGAGCATCGTCGCCGGTGTGCCTTCGAACAGGCGCCCGCAGCCAAGCGCGAACAGCGTGTCGGCGGTGAACGCCACGCGGGACCGCGGCAGGTAGTAGGATACGTGGCCGGCCGTATGGCCCGGCGTCTCGATGACCCGCACCTCTTCATCTCCGAGCCGAACGGTATCGCCCTCGGCGACGGTCTCGTCGATGCCCGGTATCTTCGACGCCTCGGCCTTTGGCCCGACGATGCGCAGCCCGAAACGCTCCTTGAGCGCCAGATTGGCTTCCACGTGGTCGGGGTGGTGGTGCGTGGTCAGGATCATCGTCGGCGTCCAGCCGGTGCGCTCGACCGCGTCGAGGATGGCTCGCTCCTCCGGCGCATCGATCAGTGCCGTCTCGCCACTGGCGGCATCCCGCACCAGCACGCCGAAATTGTCGCTTCGGCACATGAATTGTTCGATCTCGACCGCCATGTCGCGCCTCCTTTGATTGCGGCGGCACGATAGGGCGCGGCACACGCCTTGTCACCGCCCGACAGAGCTTTCTTGAAGTCGCATCGGCGCACGGATACGGTTCGCGCCATGTTGTCGGACATCATAGACCTGCGTGCCTTCTACGCCTCGACGCTGGGCCGCCTCGCCGAGCGCTCGATCGCGATGGCACTGTCCTCGGTCTGGGCATCGCTGCCCAACGAGCGGCTGGTCGGTCTTGGCTATACGTTGCCGTGGCTGGAGCGCTTCGGCGGTGATGCCGAGCGCGTCTTCGCCTTCATGCCCGCGCTGCAGGGGGCGGTAAACTGGCCCGCCGGCGGCCCCTCGGCTACGGCGCTGGTGTTCGACGAGGAACTGCCGCTGTTTGATTCGTCCATCGACCGCATCCTGCTCGTCCACGCGCTCGAACATGCCGAGAACCCGCGCGAGACCTTGATGGAAATCTGGCGCGTGCTGGCGCCGGGCGGCAGGCTGGTTATCGTGGTGCCCAACCGTCGCGGCGTCTGGGCGCGGTTCGAGCACACGCCTTTCGGAACCGGGCGGCCGTTTTCCCGCACGCAGCTCAACAACCTCCTCCGGGACACCAATTTCACCCCCGGTGCGTGGGCTGACGCGCTGCACTTCCCACCATCCCGGCGGCGCTGGATGATGCGCCTGCACGCGCTGCTGGAGCGCACCGGCCGGCGGCTGTGGCCGATCTTTGCCGGCGTGATCGTTGTTGAAGCCCAGAAGCGGCTGTACCAGGGCGTGCCTGTCGCGGCGCGAGCCTCGCGGCGTGTGTTCGTGCCGGTGCTCTCCCCGCAGGGCGCGACACGGGCGGTTCGCGAAGACGCCCGCACCTAGGCCCATAGCGCTGGTAATCCTGCGTACAGTCGTTAACCTCCCAAGAGGGAGGATCGCCGATGCCTCAGGAACTCGTCGACGCCGGCCAGTCATGGCTCGAATACGCGATGCGGCCCTGGTTTGCCTACCAGCTCGTTCTCATCGCGCTCCTGTTCCTTGCGGCGAAACTCATCGCCCGCCGCCTCGAAGCCTCACTCGAGGAGCGCGCCCGGCAGATACGCGGCCAGCCGGCGATGCTGCGCGTTCTGGTGGCGCTGCTGCGGCGGGTCGACTGGATCCTGTTCGTCGCTTTCCAGGCGGCTGCGCTCGTGGTGCTGAATCGCGTCACCTGGCCGAGCAACACCGTGCTCGTGTCGATCTCGCTATCGCTCGCGCTTGCCTGGCTGGTCGTCACAGTCGCTTCGCGCATTATCCGCAACAGGTTCGCTGCGCGGCTGGTGCAGTGGCTGGCCTGGATCTATGCCTGCCTGACCATTCTCGACCTTGACGACGACGCATCCCTGGCGCTCGAGAGCATTGCACTGCCGCTGGGCACAACGCGGCTGACCGTTCTTCTGCTGCTCAAGTCGACGCTGCTGCTGATCGCCGCGATCTGGCTGGCCGTGATGATCGGCAACATGATCGACGACCGGGTGAAGGCTGCAAGCGACCTGACGCCCTCGCTGCGGGTACTCATCGGCAAGATCGTCAAGTTCGCGCTGATCGTGCTTGCCGGCACCGCCGCGCTGTCTGCGGTCGGCGTCGATTTGACGGCACTGACGGTCTTTTCGGGCGCGGTCGGCGTCGGCGTCGGCTTCGGATTGCAGAAGGTCGTGTCCAACTTCGTTTCTGGCATCATCATCCTGCTCGACAAGTCGATCAAGCCCGGCGACACGATATCGCTTGGCGACACCTTCGGCTGGATCCGCGATCTGCGCGCACGTTTCGTCTCCATCGTTACCCGCGACGGCCGGGAATACCTGATCCCCAATGAGGATTTCATCACACAGCAGGTGATCAACTGGTCGTTCTCGGACGAGCTGGTGCGGCTCGACGTGAAGTTCGGCGTTTCCTACGACGCCAACCCGCATCAGGTTTCCGAACTGGCGATCAAGGCCGCAATGACCGTGTCGCGTGTCGAGGCCAGCCGGACGCCCGTCTGCTGGCTGACCGAGTTCGGCGATTCCTCGCTCGACTTCGTTCTGCGCTTCTGGATCAAGGACCCGCAGCAGGGATTGACGAACGTGCGGGGCAAGGTGCTGCTGGCGCTGTGGGATGCCTTTCAGGAGGCCGGCATCGCGATCCCCTACCCGCACCGCGAGATCGTCTTCAAGACGCCGATCCCTGAAAGCAAGCCGCGATCGCAGCGGCGCAGGAAGCCGGCCGGCTGAAGCAACGGCCGGCTGCGTGATCAGGCCACCACCGCCTCCGAACTGCCGCCGAGCTCCGCCAGGTCGTACGGCGTCGTCTGATAGACCTGGTTGATCCAGTTGCCGAAGAGCAGATGCGCATGCGAGCGCCAGCGATTGAGTGGCGGTCGCGCCGGATCGTTGCCCGGGTAATATTCGTGCGGCACCTCGATCGGCGAGCCGGCCGCGACATCGCGGTCGTATTCCTCCTTCAGCGAGGTGGAATCGTATTCGATGTGGTTGAACATATAGAGCCGGTTGCCGGTCTTCTCGGCAAGCATGCACGGGCCGGTGGCATCCGACTCCATCAACAGCTCCAGCCCGGTATTGGCCGCGATATCGGCGCTGCGAACCTCCGTCCAGCGGGAGACCGGTATGGCGAAATCGTCGGAAAACCCGGTGAGGAAAGGCGACGCCGGAGCATGGTTGCGGTGGCGGTAAACGCCGAACGCCTTCTTTTCCAGCGTGTATTTGGGCACGCGGTGGAAATGCCAGGCGGCAGCCATGGCGCCCCAGCAGATGAAGAAGGACGAGTGCACGTTGGTCGTCGTCCAGTCGAGGATCTTGGTCAGTTCGTCCCAGTAGGTGACCTCCTCGAACGGCAGCAGCTCGATCGGCGCGCCGGTGACGATGAAACCGTCGAACTTGCGCGACCGGACCTCCTCCCATGTCTGATAGAAGGTGATGAGATGCTCCTCGGACGTGTTCTTGGCCTTGTGATTGCCGATGCGCACCAGCGTCAGCTCCACCTGCAGCGGCGTCGCGCCTATCAGCCGGGCAATCTGCGTCTCCGTGCGGATCTTGTTGGGCATCAGGTTGAGCAGACCGATCTGCAGCGGCCGGATGTCCTGCCGCAGCGCCGAGCGCTCGTCCATGACGGACACGCCCTCGCGCACCAGTACGTCGCGGGCGGGAAGCTGGTCGGGGATCTTGATCGGCACTGCAAACACTCCAAAAACAAAAAAACCGGCGGCGAATTCGCGGCCGGTCCCAACGGACATGTTGCAAACGGCCCTTTAGCAACTTGTTTAACGTGGCTGCAAGCCGACCGGCCAAATCACCACGGGTCTGACCTTGCTTTTAGGCCTGCCTGCCCTTTGCGTCAACGGCAAAGCTTGCTAGAGGCAGGCGGCCCTTCAAGCTGGAATACGCCCATGACCACCGAGCTTCGCCCGCAACCGCGCCCCGGCGTGATGGAGATCGATGCCTACGTGCCCGGCAAGAGCCATGCGCCGGCAGGTGTTGCGAAGGTTCACAAGCTGTCGGCCAACGAGAACCCGCTCGGGCCCTCGCCAAAGGCGGTCGAGGCCGTGCGCGCGATCGCCGACCGGCTGGAACTCTATCCCGACGGTTCGTCGACGCGCCTGCGTGAGACCATCGCCAGCGTGCATGGGCTGAACGCGGCCAATGTAATGGCCTTCAACGGCTCGGACGAGGCCATCGCCCTGATGGCACGCACCTATCTGCGCGACGGCGACGAGGCGATCTACAGCGAGCACGGCTTCCTCGCCTATCCGATCTACATCCGCGCGGCCGGCGCCACCCCGGTCGTGGCCAGGGAAACCGACGAACGCGCCGACGTCGACGCAATCCTTGCCGCCGTGACGCCGAAGACGAAAGCGGTGTTCCTCGCCAATCCCAATAACCCGACCGGCACCTATCTGCCCTTCGGCGAGATACGCCGGCTGCATGCAGCGCTGCCCAGGGACGTGCTGCTCATCATCGACGCCGCCTACGCCGAATTCGTGCGCCGCAACGACTACGAGGCAGGCGTCGAGCTCGTCGCCGGTTCCGGCAATGTCGTCATGACCCGAACCTTCTCCAAGGTCTACGGCCTCGGCGGCGCGCGGATCGGCTGGATCTACGCTCCGCAGCATGTCGTCGACGTGCTGGAACGCGTGCGCGATCCGTTCAACGTCAGCGCCATGGCGATCGAGGCGGGTGTCGCTGCCATGCTCGACCGCGCGCATGTGGAGCGCTCCGCGGGCCACAACGAGGAGTGGCGCAACTGGACGAGCGAGGAACTGCGCAAGCTTGGGCTGAAGGTCACGCCCAGCGTCGGCAACTTCATCCTAATCCATTTCCCGGACGACGCACGATACTCGGCGGCCACAGCCGACGAGTATCTGAGCGCGCGCGGCTATCTGCTGCGCCGTGTCGCCGCCTACGGCTTTCCCAACGCGCTGCGCATGTCGATCGGCACGGAGGAAGCCAATCGCGGGGTTGTCGCCGCCCTGTCCGAATTCCTGAAAGACTGAACCCATGCCCGACCCCATGTTCGACCGGATCGCACTGATCGGCATCGGCCTCATCGGCTCGTCGCTGGCGCGGAAGATCCGCCAGGAAAACCTCGCTGGCGAGATCGTCATTTCGACCCGGAGCCAAGAAACGCTGGCGCGCGCCGCCGAGCTCGGGCTTGGCGATCGATACGTATCCGATCCCGCCGAAGCGGTCGTTGACGCCGACCTCGTCATCGTCTCGGTGCCGGTCGGCTCTTCCGGCGCTGTCGCCGAACGCATCGCATCGTCGCTGAAGGCGGGCGCCATCGTGACCGATGTCGGCTCGACCAAGGCGTCGGTAATCGCGCAGATGCAGCCGCGCATGCCGGAACACGTGCATTTCATTCCCGGCCACCCGCTCGCGGGCACGGAAAAGTCCGGCCCCGATGCAGGCTTCGCCGAACTGTTCGAAAACCGCTGGTGTATCCTGACGCCTCTGGAAGGCACCGATGAAACAGCCGTAGAACGGCTAGCTGCCTTCTGGCGCGGCTGCGGCTCGAACATCGACACGATGGACCCGCAGCACCACGACATGGTGCTGGCGATGGTGTCGCACCTGCCGCATATCATCGCCTACAACATCGTCGGCACCGCCGACGATCTGGAAACGGTGACCAAGTCGGAGGTCATCAAATATTCGGCCTCCGGCTTCCGCGACTTCACGCGACTGGCGGCATCCGACCCGACCATGTGGCGCGATGTGTGCCTGCACAACAAGGACGCGATCCTCGAGATGCTGTCGCGTTTCTCCGAGGATCTCGCCTCGCTGCAGCGCGCGATCCGCTGGGGCGACGGCGACAAGCTGTTCGAGATGTTCACGCGAACGCGCGCCGTGCGCCGCTCGATCATCGAGGCCGGGCAGGAAATCGACGCGCCAGACTTCGGCCGCTTCGTCGCCTCCCATCCGGAGAAGCGCTGAACTTCAGAGCGGCGATATCGAGCCCAGCGACAGGAAGCCAAGACGTACTTCGCCGCCGTCGATACGCAGCGGCAATGTGGGCGTGTCTCCCATCGCCGACAGGCCCGTCATGGCGAGCTCGATTTCGCTACGGGATTCGGGCATCAATTCGGCCAGGATGCTTGCCAGCGCCTGAGGCTCGCGCACCGTGACGCTCAATTCGGCGTCGACGAGCCCCGCCTCGTCGATCGCCACAGGTCCGGTGATCGTCACGCCCGCTCCTTCGGCCGTCGAGAGCGTAATGTTGCGGATCGTGCCCGAGCGGCCCCGCAGGCTGCGACGGTCCTCGATCGGTTCCGCCCAGCCAGCCAGCGACAAGTCCACCAGCCCGTCGAGCGGTGGCAGGGTGGTTACACCGACCAGTTCGGCATCGAGCAGCAAAGAGGAAAAACGGGCGGCCAGATCGAGATCTGCGCCGGCCGGCCGCATGTGAAGCTGGAAGCTCTCCGCCTGTCCGAGAAGCGGTGACAGGTCGCCCGGCTCATCCAGCCTTACCACCAGGTCGCGGCTTTCCATCGACATCCGCTCTGGCAGCGGCGAAGCAAGCCGCACGCTTGCCTGCAGGCTCGCCCAGGTCAGATCGAGCGCGTTGAGACCCGGCACCTGCAGTGTCGCCGGCCCGTCGAGTTCGCCTATGATGTGCTTCGGCGCATAGATTTGTGCGGTCGAGCGGAACTGCCGTGCCCGGAAGCCGATGCCGTTTCGTCCGTCCTCGAACATCACCGACCGGCAGAACACGCCTATGCGGAACGGATAGCCCCGCGCCTCGGCGTTTTCGCAGCTCGCGCGGCGCCCATCGCGGTTAACTCCAGCCACGGTCGCGTTGACCTCGTCGACCAGACGCCCCGACGCATAGTGCCAGCCAAACGAATAAAGCACGACCGCCAGCACGATCGCCAGCGCGAACCAGAAGAACCGCCTGCTGTAATTGGGTCGTCCCGCACCGCTTGACGCCATGCCCTCGCTCTCGCTACCCCTCGCCCCGGAACTGTCCGGTGCATTCAGTGTGGTTAGGCGATATGGGCGATTTTTGGGTGTTTGGCTATGGCTCGCTGATGTGGCGGCCGGGTTTTGCCCATACCGAAACGCACAGGGCGCGTCTCATGGGCTATCGCCGGGCGCTGTGCGTACGCTCGCATGTCCATCGCGGAACGCCGGATCGACCGGGCCTTGTGCTGGGGCTGGACCGTGGTGGGTCCTGCCTCGGCCTCGCCTTCCGTGTCCCGAACGATCTCTCCGGCGAGGTGATGGCCTATCTGCGCGAACGCGAACTCGTCACCAACGTCTACCTCGAAAAAAGGCTCCCTATCCGGCTCGATAGCGGCGACACGGTAGAAGCGGTGACATACGTTGTCGACCGTCATCACCTGCAATATGCAGCGCGCGTCGATGTCGATGAAGCAGCGCGAACCGTCAGCGGCTCGGTCGGCCAGTCCGGTCCGAACGACGAATATGTGCTCAACACGATCGGCCACCTCCGGGCGCTTGGCATACACGACCACTGGCTGGAGCGGGTCGCCGAGCGCCTCAGTCCCGCGCCGCAGGCGGTTCCACCCCGAGCTCCCTGAGCCGCTTTACGGCCGTGGGCGGCATTTGCGGCGGATTGGCCGAACGCGCGGCCTCGACCAGCAGTTCATCGCAGGCAGCCTCGGTTTCGGAAACCAGTCGCTCCATGAACGCTTCCTTTCCCAGCCCCGGCTCGATCGGAGGCAGGAAGCGGGCATGGATGACGCCCGGAAACCGCAGGAACTTGCGGCGCGGCCAGTAGAGACCCGCGACATGCGCAACAGGCACCACGGGAACACCCAGCGCCGAGTAGATTTCGACGATGCCCCATTTGTAGGCCGGCTCGTCGCCGGGCGCGCGGCGCGTACCTTCCGGATAGATGATGAGCTGCCGGTTCTCGACCATGCGCTCGCGCGCGATCACCAGCGCCTGTTTGAGCGCCTTGGAGCGACTGCCGCGGTTGATCGGGATCATCCGCATCTTGGCGACGTACCAGCCGAACATCGGGATCCACATCAGCTCGCGCTTGAGGATGTAGACCGGGTCGCGCAGGTAGGGAAAGAACGAGATCGTATCCCAGAAGGACTGGTGCTTGGGCGCCAGGATGAACGGGCCTTCCGGCAGGTTCTCCAGGCCTTCGATCCGGCTTTCGGTGCCGGCGATCCATTCCTGCAGCTTGAGGCTCGACCGCGCCCAGAATTTCGGCACGAACCAGGCGAGATGGCGCGGTGCGATGAAATAGAACGGTGTCCAGAAGATCATCTGGACGATAAGGCTGACATAGAAGGCGACGTTGAACGCCAGCGACCTGACGACGAGCATGGGGACCGGCCTGAGGGGTTGTCGTGCGGAGGTCTGGTTACACCAAGCAGCCGCAAAGGGGAATGCGTCGCGGCCCGACCGGGTCCTATTGGACCATTTCGGCGGAAGCAGGCGCCGTCACCTCCACCATGCCGGCCTGCTGCGAACCCAGACGCGGGAACGCTCCCCGCACCACTGCCGCGAGATATTTTGCGTATTCGGTCAACAGCACCCGCAGCGCATCGCGGTTGGTCATCCACTCTCCGCCGTCGAGGCGGGTGTTGACGACCGGATAGGGCAGCAGGTCGGTGTCGCCGATCAAACGCTTCAGTTCGAGCAGGCTACGCGGCATGTGATAATTGTTGGTGACCACGATGACGCTGCCATAGGCATGACTGGTCACCCATTTGGCGCTCTCTTCGGCGTTGCCGATCGTATCGAGCGCCGCGCGGTCGATATCAACGCAACAGGCGAAGAGATCCGGGTCTCCACCCGTCGCCTGTTGCAGGTCGACCACGCGTGCCGAGGGGTTCACACCACTGATGAGCAGCCGCTGCCCCTTGCCCGAGCGAAGCAGGTCGAATGCCGCGTCGAGACGCTTCTCACCGCCGGTCAGGACGATGATGGCGTCGGCATCGCGCGGCTCGGCAGGCGTGGCAAGTCGGGCCACATGCGTCGAAAAGGCCGCAAACCCGCCGAGAAACGCAAGACAGCCGCACAGAAGCACGACTGCCGAGACGGCAAGCGCGCGCAGCCAGCGCCTCTGTGGCGCAACTGTCCTTACGGGCCCCTTCATAGTGCCATGGTTAACTGCGAATTGCGGCAATGAATAGCCGCTTCTGAAAGAGTTTCAGCAGCTTTCAACCGTCATGATGACGGGCATCGATGTCTCCCAGATAGGAAACCACCGTCAGATGCGATGTGGCTGCAGTCAGCGCGCCGACGGCGACAACCACCAGAGCCACACCTGCATAACCCGCTGTACCGATTGCAAAATTGCCGAAAAGCGCCGTGGCCTGATCGGCTTCAGGCGTCGCCATATTGCGCGAAGACCACCATGAGAAGGCAACGAAGACGATGATCGCGGCCAATCCACCCGCCGCAGCCCCCTTCATGCCGGTGAGCAGGAAATGGCGGCGGAACTCGCCGGCGATGAATCGCGCCTCGGCCCCGACGAAATGAAGCACCTCGATGATGTGGCCGTTGCCGGCCATCGCACCGCGCGTGGCGAAGACGACGGAAAGCACGGTGGCTGCAAGCATCAGTGCCAGCACCGAAATGCCGATTGTCACGGTCGTGCGCGCCATGGCGACCAGTCGGTCGACCCAGGTACGGTGATCGTCGAGCGACGCTTGAGGCACTTCAGCGCTGAGCGCTGTACGCATCGCGGCGAAATCCGGCGGCGATGCCGGATCGATAGTCACGATGACGAGGCGTGGCACGGGCAGTTCGTCGATGTCTAGGCCCGACCCAAGCCACGGTTCGAGCAACCTGATCGTTGCCTCCGCACCGACGATGGAGGCCGAGCGCACGCCGGCGAAGCCGGAGACGATGCGTTGCGCGGTTGCCAGACCCGCCTCCATGTCGAAGCCTTCGGCCGGCTTGATCTGGATCGTCGCCTCGCGGGCGATCTGCGTCTGCCATGTCGCCGCGGTGTCGCGCACCAGCGTGACCGCGCCAAGCGTCAGGCAGGACAGGAACGTCATGATGGCTATGACGAGGATCAGCGCACTGCCGGCGACGTTTTGCGGTGGCACGATCGGCGCAGACTTGCGCGGCGTGCGCTCGGGACGTGCCGGGGCCGCTTCCCCGTGCTCGGCCTCTTCTGCTGGATCCCCGTCAATCATGGATTTCCAGCCGCCCGTCAGCGAGGATCATGCGCCGTGCGTCGACCTGCTCCATCAGGCCGAGATCGTGGGTAGCGATGACCACGGCCGTTCCCAGCCGGTTCAGTTCGATGAAGAGGCGCAGAAGCCGGCGCGCCAGCGGCGGATCGACATTGCCCGTCGGTTCGTCCGCCAGCAGGATTTCCGGCTGCTCGATGAGCGCGCGCGCGATTGCCGCGCGCTGCTTTTCACCACCCGACAGCACGGGCGGCAGCACATGCATGCGCTCGCCCAGGCCCACCCATTTCAGAAGCTCGATCACGTCCGACCGATACGTGGCCTCCTCGCGCCCGCGCACACGCAATGGCAAGGCCACATTCTCGTAGGTGGTCATGTGGTCGAGCAGGCGGAAGTCCTGGAACACGACGCCGATGCGCCGCCGCAGCATCGGCAGTTCGCGACGTGTGATGCGCGCGCGATCCTTGTTGAAGACGGTGATGAGCCCGCGCGTCGGCTTGAGCGACAGGAACAGCAGGCGCAGCAGCGTCGTCTTGCCGGCGCCCGACGGGCCGCTCAGAAACTGGAACGAGCGTTCAGGCAGATCGAATGAGATGTCGCGGAGGATCTCCGGTCCCATGCCATAGCGAAGGCCGACATTCTCGAATCGGATCACCGGGAGTCCTTACGTCTTGCGATTGGCCGGTTGCGTTTCGGCGGAACGGGGCAAGCCCGAACATCCATCGGCATGGTTAAGGCCGGGTTAAATTCCACGTCTGAAGGGTGTTTCCGCAGCGAAGCATTAACCATTTCGGTCTACTGCCTGCAGGAGCACCGCTAAAGGACGGCCGGCCGCATGAACGAGGACGACAAGGCACGCCCGGTTTCCGGCGAAATCATGACAGGCGAGGCCATACGCAGCGGAACCGTGCGCAAGGCCGATGTCACGGACGCGGAATACGAAACGGTTGACGGTCCGGCAAATGCCAGTCCGCGCGGCTTCGAGCCTGTCGCGCCGGCAACGGGCATGGATTTTCTCAAGGCCGATATCGCCACAGCGCAGGATGAACCGCGCGGCAGGCAGGGCGGGCCCCTCTTCTGGTCTTTCGGTCTCACTCTTGTCATCCTCGCCTTCTGGATTTCCGGCGGCCATGCGCTTGTGCGCAACGTCGTGCTTCCCGCCTCTTCCGAGCGGCTGCAGCCGCTGCGGATCGGAGAAGTCAAGAGCCGGATCGAGAACCGCGACGGTCGCGATGTGCTGTTCATCGACGGTCTTGCCGAAAACCACGGCGGCAGCGCCAGCCAGCTGCCGCCGATCGAAATCATGGTCACCGATAACAAAGGCGCGGCGACGCGCTATTTTCTGGGGACAAACGGCGCCGAACTGCAGCCAGGCGACCGCTACTCCTTTTCGAGCCGCCTGGAGGCACCTAGGTACGGCGTGAAATCCGTTTCGGTCAGCTTCCGGGAGGGCAATCGCTGATGCCTGTGGTACGCGGCAAGGAAATCGAGGTCCTGTTCAGCGCCTCGACGATCGCACGACGCAATCTGGAACTGGCCAAGGACATCGCCGAGCGCGACTACGAGGACCTGCTGGTCATCTCGATCCTCAAGGGCTCGTTCATCTTTGCGGCGGACCTGATTCGCGCCATGCACGACACCGGCCTGTCGCCGGAAGTCGAGTTCATCTTCATCTCCAGCTACGGCACCGGAACAACCTCCGGCGAGGTGAAGGTACTGCGCGACATCGACAACGAGGTTGCCGGCCGTGATGTGCTGCTGATCGATGACATTCTCGAATCGGGCAAGACGCTGAAGTTCACACGCGAACTGATGATGTCGCGCGGGGCGAAGAGCGTCTCGATCGCCGTGCTGCTCGACAAGCACAGCAAGCGCCAGACTGAGCTGACTGCCGACTTCGTCGGCTTCGACTGCCCCGACTATTTCGTGGTCGGCTACGGCATGGACGTCGCGCACGCCTTTCGCGAGCTGCCGTTTGTCGGCGTGGTCAAGGGAGACGCCTGAGGTATGGCAAGGATACTGATCGTCGAGGACGACGAATCCGTCCGCGCCTTCACCGCACGCGCCATCGCCGCTGGCGGCCATGAGGTCGAGACTGCCGAAGACGGCGATCTCGGGCTCGAATCGATCCGCAGCGCCGATGGCGGCTACGACCTCGTACTCTCCGACATCCGCATGCCGGCAATGGATGGCATCGAGATGGCCAAGCGCGCCGCCAGCGAATTCCCGGGCCTCAGGATCCTGCTGATGACCGGCTATGCCGAGCAACGCGAACGCGCCGCGGACCTTGCCGACATCATCATCGACGTCGTGCCGAAACCGTTCACGCTCAACGAGATCAGGACCAAGGTGCAAAAGGCGCTGCAGTAGCGGCACAGCGGCCTTGGCTTTGGTGCGTCCTAATCCAGCAGGCGGAACTCCAGGTAGATCGTCCTTTGCAGGAAGGACTGGTTGTCGTCGGAGACGAGCGAGATGATCGTCTCGCCGTCCTCGCGCTGCCAGACGTCCAGCGCTTCCATGTTGTCGATCCTGTAGGCGAGATCGGCCTGCATCAACACGCTGCCGTCGACCAACGCATCCGGCATGAGGCTTGCCGCCTCGATCCGCCGCAGCCGCATGGCCACGCCCTGCGCAATCGAGAAGCGCCGCTCCAGAATGAGAAGGTCGCCGTCGGGCAGGAATGCCCCGTCGGTAACGTCGAAATCGTCGCTGCGCCGGACCTTGAAGATGCCACGCTGCGGACCCTCGACAATCGCGGCGAAGATGTTGCCTTCTGTGTCGATGCTGCGTTCTGCAACCACGATGCGGGCCCCGGCGAGCGCGCTGTCGTCGGGTGCGCGCGCGACGGTCTCGAAGCCCTGATTGTAGCGCAGCTCGTGGCGCGGCACGACGAAGTCGATCTCGCGCTGCGGGCCGGCCATCCCATCCGGGCCTATGGCATATTCGACGATGCGCGCATCGCGCTCGAAGGCGACCGTAGCGATGCCGTCATGGACCTCCAGTCCCTCGGCATCCTTGTCTTCCTTTGCGTCCACGATATTCCCGTTGGCGTCGACCATCGCCTGCAGACTGAAATCACCGACACGCGCCGGCACGTGATCGCCGTCGCGCTCAATGCGGCCGCGGAACCAGTAGCCGTGATCGGCAATGCCGAGAAACGCGCTTCCCGGCGACAGAAAGCGCAGACCGGAAAACTGGCCAAAACGGCGATCCTGCGCACTCAGCTCGAGCCCGCCGACGAATTCGAGCGAACCGAAACGGGTCTCCGCCGAGCCGAGCGCGAACCGGGTGATCTGGGAACTCTGGAGCTCGACCGGCTCGGGCGCGCTGTCCTGAGCATGGCCCGCTCCACCCGTCAGAAACAGCAGCACGGCGCCGAGCGCCGCATGAAAACGCCTCATCGCCCGCGACGGGCGACACGCCGCGCGTCGCGCTGGTTCTCCTCGCCGAACAATGCGGCGAGCTGCTCGGTCATCGCACCGGCCAGCTCCTCCGCATCGACGATGGTCACGGCGCGGCGATAGTAGCGCGTCACGTCGTGGCCGATGCCGATCGCCAGAAGCTCCACCGGCGAACGCGTCTCGATCAGCTCGATCACGGCGCGCAGATGCCGCTCCAGATAATTGCCCGGATTGACCGACAGCGTGGAATCGTCGACCGGCGCGCCGTCCGAGATCATCATCAGGATCTTGCGCTGCTCGGGCCGCGCGATCAGCCGCTGATGTGCCCACAGAAGCGCCTCGCCGTCGATATTCTCCTTCAGCAGCCCCTCGCGCATCATCAGGCCGAGATTGCGTCGCGCACGTCGCCAAGGCGCGTCCGCCGACTTGTAGATGATATGACGCAGGTCGTTGAGCCGACCCGGATTGGCAGGCTTGCCTTCCTTGAGCCACTTCTCGCGCGACTGCCCGCCCTTCCAGGCGCGGGTTGTGAAGCCGAGGATTTCCACCGACACGCCGCAACGTTCCAGCGTGCGCGCCAGAATATCGGCGCAAGTGGCGGCGACGGTGATCGGGCGACCGCGCATCGAACCCGAATTGTCGAGAACCAGCGTGACCACCGTGTCGCGGAACTGGGTGTCGCGTTCCCACTTGAACGAGAGCGGCTGCATCGGGTCGATAACGACACGCATCAGACGCGCTGTGTCGAGCACGCCCTCTTCCAGATCGAAGTCCCAGGAGCGGTTCTGCTGCGCCATCAGGCGGCGCTGGAGGCGGTTCGCAAGCCGGCCGACCACGCCCTGCAGATTGGCGAGCTGCTTGTCGAGGAAGGCGCGCAGGCGTTCCAGCTCCTCTTCGTCGCAAAGCTCCTCGGCCCCGACCGTCTCGTCGAACGCGCCGGTGAAGATCTTGTAGTCGATCTCCTTGGGCAGGTTCGCGAAGGGGTTGTCCTGCCGCTTGGCTTCGCCCGGCGTCTCGGCGTCGAGGTCCTCGTCGTCGGAAAGTTCGTCGGCGCTGGCTTCCGAGGATTCCGTTTCGCCGGTCTCCTCATCCTCGCTGGCGCTGTCGCTTTCCTCAGCCTGCGACTGCTCGGAGCCTGAATCGTCCTCGCCGCCCTGCTCGCTGCTTTCCTCGCCCTGCGGCTCGTTTTCTTCGTCTTCCGATTCCTGGCTCTGCTCGTCCTCGCCCAGCTCCTCGGCCATTTCCATCGAGGCGAGCATCTCGCGCACCACGCGGGCGAAGGCCTGCTGGTCGTCCAGCTTGTCGGCGAGCCCGGCAATGTCGCCGCCAGCCTTGTCATCGATCCACTTGCGCCAGAGATCGACGACGCGCTGGCCGCTGCGCGGCGCTTCACGGCCTGTCAGCTTCTCGCGCACCATCAACGCGATGGCTTCCTCCAGCGGCGCGTCGGCCTGGTCGGCAACGTCGGCGAGGTTTGCCTTGGCGTATTTATCTTCCAGCATCGAGCCGATATTGTCGGCCACGCCCTGCATCGCCCGGCTGCCGATCGCCTCGACCCGTGCCTGCTCGACGGCATCGAAGATGGCGCGCGCCTGCTTGCCCTCGGGCGCAAGACGCGTATGGACGCGCGGGTCGTGGCAGGCGCGGCGCAGCGCCATCGAATCGCCAAGCCCACGCGTGACGGCAATGTCGGCGGCCGAGGCCTTCTTGGGCAGATCAGGCAAACGTGCGCGCGAACCGGCCAGCGCCGGCTTCTCCTTGGCAAAGGCGACCTCAAGCTCACCGTCACCGGCAAGCGCGCGCATGCAGACCGACACCGCCCGCTTGAACGCGTCGGTGTCGCCGCCCTTGCCGGGCTTGTTGCGCGTATTGTCGCCTGGGCCCGCCAACGGCTACCCCAGCACCACGTTTGCAGCGCTTTCCGGCAGTTCCTCGCCGAAGGCGCGCTGATAGAACTCGGCCACGACGGCGCGCTCCAGCTCGTCGCACTTGTTCAGGAATGTGAGGCGGAAGGCAAAGCCGACATCGTTGAAGATCTCGGCGTTCTCGGACCACATGATGACCGTACGCGGGCTCATCACGGTCGACAGATCGCCATTGATGAAGGCGGACCGCGTCATGTCAGCGACCCGCACCATCTTGTTGACGATGTCGCGCCCCTTCTCGGTGCGGAAGTGCTTGGCCTTCGCCAGAACGATCTCGACCTCGTTATCGTGCGGCAGATAGTTGAGCGTGGTGACGATGGACCAGCGGTCCATCTGCGCCTGGTTGATCTGCTGCGTGCCGTGATAGAGGCCGGTCGTGTCGCCGAGGCCGACCGTATTGGCGGTGGCGAACAGGCGGAATGCCGGGTGCGGACGAATGACGCGGCTCTGATCGAGAAGCGTCAGCCGGCCGGAGGATTCCAGCACGCGCTGGATGACGAACATTACGTCGGGACGGCCGGCGTCGTACTCGTCGAAGACCAGCGCGACATTGTGCTGATAGGCCCAGGGCAGGATGCCGTCGCGGAACTCGGTGACCTGCATGCCTTCCTTGACAACGATGGCGTCCTTGCCGACGAGGTCGATACGGCTGACATGGCTGTCGAGGTTGATGCGCACGCAGGGCCAGTTCAACCGCGCCGCGACCTGCTCGATATGGGTCGACTTGCCGGTGCCGTGATAGCCGGAGACCATCACGCGGCGGTTGTAGGCAAAGCCCGAGAGGATGGCGAGCGTGGTCTGACGGTCGAACAGATAGTCCGGATCGACGTCCGGCACATGTTCGTTGGCGTCCGAATAGGCCGGCACCACCATCGAGGACTCGAAACCGAAAGTGTCCTTCACCGAGACGGTGGTGTCGGGAAGGTTTGCGATGTCGCGATCGTGCTTGTTCATCATGCCTCCACACGCGGAAGCAACGCTGCCGCCAGTGTTCCTGTCATCTTCGGGGGCCGTCTTTAGCAGACCGCGTCGCTAACACAAACCTGCTTGTTTGAGCACGCGGTAAGCTTGCAGAACATCGCGAAACCGGTCTTCCGAACCCCTGTCGCCACCATTCGCATCCGGATGGTGGCGCTTCACGAGTTCCTTATAGCGCGACTTTATGGCCGCGCCAGTCGCGCTGGCCTCAAGTCCAAGCGTTTCCAGCGCCTTGGCCTCAAGCGTTTTCAGCTTGCGCGTCCGCGGACGGTCCGGATCCCGCTCGCCGCCGAACATGCCGAACGGATCGCGCACCCGATTGTAATAGCCCGCCGCACCCGAGCGCTTCTGCGCGTAGTCTGGCGTGGAGCGTGCATGACCGTTGACGCCCAGCTTCCAGGTCGGCCGGTGGCCCGTCATCGCTTCCTTCTGGTAGCGCGCGACCTCGCTGTCGGCCAGCCCAGAGAAGTAGTTGAAACCCTTGTTGTATTCGCGCACGTGGTTGAAGCAGAACTGGAAATATTCGCCCTCGCGCATGCGGCCCACGGGTGCGCGATGGGTGCCCGCCTCCTCGCAACCATCCCACTGACATATCGGCGCGTGCGACTTCAGATCCGCCTGCGGGTCGCGGCGGACTTTGATCTTCTCGAAATATTTTGAGTACGGTTTCATCCGTTCCTGAGCCGAAGCAGCCAGACGATTATGGTCTCTTCGCAGTGCGATACAAGAATTGACATTTGCGGGATCATCCCCCAACCGCATGAATCGAAACGATGTCGGCGGTGCGGAACCGTCCTCATATGGTGAAGGAAACCGACCTTGTCCATCCAGTCCACGATCGAAGCGAAGCTTGCCGCGGCCTTTTCACCGGAACGCCTCGCCGTCATCAACGAGAGCCACCTGCACGCGGGACACCACCATACGGAGTCCGGCCACCACGAGACGTTCGACGGCACGGGTGAAACCCATTTCCGTGTCCGTATCGTGGCAGAGGCCTTCGCAAAGATGAGCAGGATAGAGCGTCACCGCGCAGTCAACGCGCTGCTGGCCGATGAGCTGGCTGCAAGCGTCCACGCGCTCGCGATCGAGCCCGCGGCGCCGGGCGAAAAGACGCGGTGGTGAAGCCCGTCAGTCTATCCTGATGCCGGTAAGGTCGCGGAGCCACAGTTGCCCGCACGCAGCGCCGATGTCGCGTCCTTGCGTGTCGCGCACGACCACCGGCACGCCTGCCCTTTCAAGCTTCTGGCGGAAAAATCCGAGACGGTCATCGCTGGTGGGCGCCAGGTCGACCGAGTCGATCGGATTCCATCGCATCAGATTGATACGGGCCGGCCGGCCTGAAAACATAGAGATCAGCCGCTGCAAATCCGCGTGGGTATCGTTGATGCCCGGCAGAACGAGATAGACGAAGGTCACCACACGGTTGTGCCGCTGCGCCCATGAAAGCGCGCCGGCGACCACCTCGCGCAGGGCATGTTTGCGCGCTCCGGGGATGAGGCGATCCCGAACCTCCTGTGTCGTCGCGTGCAGCGAAATCGTCAGATTGATCGCAAGATGCTCCTCGCGAAGGCTTCGCAGAGCCTTGGGAATACCAATCGTCGAGACGGTTATCCCCGACGTCGGAAACGCCATGCCGCGCCTGTCCCGCAGGATCCGTATTGCATCCAGAACATTGGCATAGTTGTTCAGCGGTTCGCCGATTCCCATGAAAACAATGCGATTGACCTTGGGGCCGGCTCTGACCACCTGCTCGACGATTTCGCCTGCGCTCAGGTTCCTTTTCAGGCCTGCTTGACCGGACGCGCAGAAGCGGCAGGCGAATGCGCAACCCACTTGTGAGGAAACACAGGCAGTCATGCCATCGCGGCGGCGAATGAGAACGGTTTCGATCGCATAGCCGTCGTCGAGCCCAAACAGCACCTTTTCAGACCTGCTTCCGCGCTCCCGGGCTCTGGTCGAGAGCTTCCGTAGTCTGATCCCCGACTTGTCGGCCCAGTCACGCAGTCGACCTGGCAAATCCCGCTGCGGTGAGAACAGGTCCCGATAATCGATGGCGGTGCCATATGCCGCGGCCAGCATATCGAACTGTCTGGCTGTGAGGTCGAGAGCATGCACACGAGGGCTCCCGCTCTCGAGGCTGTCATCCAACTTGAGTTCTGAGAGGTACATGGTCGGTCCGTGCGGCGTCACCACGCATGGGCGACAATGGCCGCATAAATAACCGACGCGTAAGTTATATTCAAGAGTGTGTAGCTATGGCGCTGCCGGAAACTCCTGATCGGGATACAGGACCGACAGCACATTAGCGGTGCTTTGGGTCATGAACGAAGCGAGGTCACCATCACGGGCGACCATCCACTGCATGCAGCTTCCCTGAATAACAGCCTGAATGAGCAGCGACGTTTTGAAAGGCTCATGTGGCCCGGCTGGAAGCCGCGCCTCTATCGCGGCCCTGACCAGTTCGTTGCGCTCGTTCGCAAGCACACGCAAAGCGGGGTCGCGGACGTCGCCCCACAGAAGCAGGAGATAGGCTTCGCTGCCCTCCCCGGTGCCCATCCCGGCAATGAGGTCCTTGAGCATGAACCACAGCGGTTCCAAACCCCGCTCGGATGGCGCTTGCGCAAAATAGTCGCGAACTTCCTGCGTCATCCGTTCCATGACCAGAGCGTGGAGCGTGGCCTTGTCGCTGAATCGCTGAATTAACGCGGCGCGCGATAGACCCACGGCAACGGCAACGTCCGATAACGTGAAATCCGATGGTCCCTTACGCAACAGCACGGCCTGGGCCGTTTCGAGGATTTCATCGTCGCTATGCAGCTTCGGTCGGGGCATGCTCGCTCCCCTATGCCCCTTCGGCTGGTCTGATCCTGATGCGGGTGATGCGGTTCTTGTCGCGTTTCATTACGATGAAGCGCTTTCCGTGGAAGGTGAAGGCCTGCTTCTCCTCCGGGATCGACTGCGTTTCGTGAATGACGAGGCCGGCGATGGTGGTCGCTTCCTCGTCGGGCAGGTTCCAGTCGAGAGCGCGGTTGAGGTCCCGGATCGGGACCGAGCCCTCGACCACCACCGAACCGTCAGCCTCCTGCTTCACGCCCTGCATCTCGACATCGTGCTCGTCGGCGATTTCGCCGACGATCTCCTCGATGATGTCTTCGAGCGTCACCAGCCCTTCCACTTCGCCATATTCGTCGACGACGATCGCGAAATGCGACTTGCGGCGCAGGAACGCGTTGAGCTGATCCTGCAGGGACGTGGTGTCGGGCACGAACCAGGGCTTCGACGCCACCTTCATGATGTCGATCTTGGCAAAGTCGTTGCCGACCTCGTTGAGCGCGCGCAGCAGATCCTTGGCGTGAATCACGCCGACGATGTTTTCCGTCGAACCCTTCCATAACGGCATGCGTGTATGCGGGCTCTGCAGGATCTCGCGCACCAGCGTTTCTGACGGATCATCCGCATTCACCATGCGCATATTGGTGCGGTGGATCATGATGTCGGAGACTTCGAGTTCGTGCAGGTCGAGCAGTCCGCCCATGCGGTCCCGATCCTGCTTGACGACGGAGCCCTCGCGATGAAGCACGGCGACCGTGCCGCGCAGTTCCTCGTGCGCCGACAGCATCGAATCGTCGCGGGCAAGGCTGACGCCGAACAGCGAGAGCAGGTGACGCACGATCCAGTTTGCACCGGTCGACAGCGTGCCGAACAACAGAACCACCAATCTGGCGAACGGCGACACGAAAAGCGCAAACTGCTCCGGCTTGGCCAGCGCCCACGACTTCGGCAGTATCTCGGAGAAGATCACCAGCGTGACCGTCATCGCAATCGTGGCGTAGACGACGCCGCTCTGGCCAAAAATCGAAAGCAGCAAGCTAGTCGCCAGCGCCGAGGCGAGAATGTTGACGAGGTTGTTGCCGATCAGCAGCGCGCCCACCAGCCGGTCGCGGCGTTCTATCAGCCGCTCGACAAGGATTGCGCGCTTGTCGCCGCTGTTGGCCAGCGAGTGCAGGCGCGCTCGCGATACCGCGGTCATGCCGGTCTCCGTGCCGGAAAACAGGAACGACATGGCGATCAGCACCACGATCGCCGCGAGCGTGAGCCACATCTCCAGGGTCATGAGGGCAGGTTCTCCTTCAGGAATGACAGCACTTCCGAGGTCGGCACGTCCCTGGCTACGAAGGAACGGCCTATGCCGCGCGTCAGGATGAAGGTCAGGGAGCCGCGCGAGACCTTCTTATCCTGGGCAATATAGTCGAGCATACGCTCTGGGCCCGGCAAATCGCCCGGAATCTGGGAGACCGCGACTGGCAGGCCGACCGCCGAGAGATGGGCCTCGACACGGGCTGCATCGTCGGGGCTTGCCAGGTTCATTCGGCTCGAGAAGCGATGCGCCATCGCCATGCCGATGGCGACGCCCTCTCCATGGACGAGGCGCGCGCTGTCATAGCCCGTCGCGGCCTCGAGAGCGTGGCCGAAGGTATGGCCGAGATTCAACAACGCACGGTCGCCCGCCTCGAACTCGTCGCGCGCCACGACGTCGGCCTTGGCCTGGCAGGAGACGGCTATCGCTTCCACGCGCGCGGGGCCGCCGGAGAAGATGTCCCGCCAATTGGCTTCCAGCCAGGCGAAGAAATCGGCCCGGTCGATGAGGCCGTATTTGACCACCTCGGCATAGCCGGCGCGGAACTCGCGCTCGGGCAGCGTGTCGAGGACGTCACTGTCGGCGATGACGAGCCCCGGCTGCTGGAAGACGCCGACCAGGTTCTTGCCATGCGTGGTATTGATGCCGGTCTTGCCGCCGACGGAAGAATCCACCTGCGCCAGCAGAGAGGTCGGCACCTGCACGAAGGCCATGCCGCGACGCACGATACCGGCGACGAAACCGGCAAGATCGCCGACCACCCCACCGCCGAGCGCGATCACCACGTCGCCGCGCTCGAGCCGCGCTGCAAGCACCTCGTCGACGACCTGTTGAAGCACGGCGAAGCTCTTGCTGCGCTCGCCCGGCGCGATCGTGATCGTCGCCGTCGCGATGCCTGCGCCTTCCAGGCTTTGCTTGAGGGTGGCCGCGTGCCGGGCAGCGACGTTTTCGTCGGTGACGATCGCTGCTCGGGCACCGGGAAAACGCCTGGCGAGTGTATCGCCGGCTGAAGCCAGCAAACCGCCGCCGATGAGAATGTCATAGGCGCGGCTGCCGAGGGCCACGTGAACTGTGCGTATGTCTGGCGTGTCGGTGGTCATCAAGCAGTTCTCGTTTCGTCACGGGTGGCGAACCGCTCCAGATGGTCGCCAAGGGCCTGGATGGCTTCGTCCATGATCAGTTCGCGTTTCGCGTCGCGGGTCTCCACCGTAACGTCGGCGAGCGCATAGACCGGATACCGGTCCGCCATCAGCTTGGCCATGATCGCGCGCGGGTCCGCATTCTGAAGCAGCGGCCTGTTCTGCTTCTTCGCCACGCGCTCCATCAAAAGGTCGAGATCGGCCTTGAGCCAGATGGAGATGCCGTGTTCTGCGATCGCCTCGCGCGTCTGCGCATTCATGAAGGCGCCGCCTCCGGTGGAAACCACGCGCGGACCTTCGCGCAGCAAACGCTCGATGACGCGCTGTTCGAGTGCGCGAAATTCCGGTTCGCCGTAGCGCTCGAATAGCTCGGGCACCGTCATGCGCGACACGGTTTCGATCTCGTGATCGCTGTCGACGAACGGAAGCTGCAACGCCTGCGCGACCTTGCGCCCGATCGCGGTCTTGCCGGCTCCCATCAGCCCCACGAAAACGACGACACGATCGCCGAGGCGATCGCGCAACGTCGAAACGAGATGCGGGCCAGTGTTCGTCACGACGCCGTCCTCAGCAATGCGAGGAAACCGCGCGACATCGATGCCGCATCGCAGTGCATGCGGCGGCGCAAGCTCGAAATGTCGGGACACATCGCGTCCGCCATCGCCTCCGTCCTTTGAAGGCGGTATCGACATGAAAAGCCTCACCGCGTCAAGCATCGCGGCCTGTCCGCGTTGCTGCTGATCCTTGAAATGATCACACACCCGTCCCATAACGGGACCGGTTCAATCGGCAAAAAGTTCAAGGGCGATGCATGCCAACTCTGTTCCGACTTCTGACCATATTGGCGGTCCTGGCCGGGCTGGTTTACGGCAGCATGTATGCGCTGGTTCTTTATGTTGAGCCCAATAAGGGCGAGATGACTGTCCGCATCCCGCCAGAACGCCTCAACCCGCCACGGTAAGCGCAGCAGCTCTCACGCAAACACCAAGGCGGCGAGTACACCGACCAAGAGTATTGCGGCAATGGTCGTCAGAAGCCACTGCTGGAGACTTGCCACAGGCTGGCGCCGGCGCCGCAGCAGCGGATCGGCAGCCCTGTGGTCGCCCATGGCGAGCCGGGCACCTTCATGAACCGCGTTCATCTGCGAAATCATCGTCATCTCCATGACAGGTCAGGATCGCAAAGGAACGTACCAAGGGGCTCGCGGTTCCTGTGAAAAGTTAATGCACGTCGCATGGAACCTCCGCATCCACAGCGCGTTTGTTGCCAGTGACCGGTCGCCCGCACCCCCAATCGCCCCCTCCGATGGGCGGCCGGTCGCCAACCAAGGCAACACCCTGAAATTCATCACAAGCCGGTCATGCGACCGGCTTGTTTTTTGTGGATCGTGAAAGGGTCAGTCGGCCTCGAAATTCGCTGCCGGCACTTCAAGACGATAGTCGAGGCGATCATCCTCGACGTGGAATTCCGCCTTGCCGTCGAGCGAAAGCGGAACGACGCGTTCGAGCGCCACACTGCCGAAGCGTTTCTCGTCCTGCATCTCGGCTGCGTTGGTGCGTTCGCTCCAGGTCAGGACGAGCGTAGGCGGACCATCTCCGCCCGCACCGTTCAAGGCACTTGTCAGATGTGCCTGCCCGTTGGGGCGCGCCAACGCCCCATGACTCATGGAATTAACCACCAGTTCGTGAAGCGCCAGCCCGATATGCAGAGCGGCGTTGGGGTTCAGATAAACATCGACACCCTGGAGGCTGACGCTGTCGTCATCCTCACCCCTGTATCGCGCCACCTGGCCTTCCACCAACTCGCTCAGCATTGCACCGCGCCAGTTGGACGAGGTTACCAGATCCTGGGAAGATGCGAGTGACTGAAGCCTACCGCGAAACCTGTCGAGGAAGGTGTCGATGCTGGTCGAGTACCTGCCCGTCTGCGTTGCGATGCTTTGGATGATTGCCAGCAGGTTCTTGGACCTGTGGCTGACTTCACGCAGCAAGGTGCGCAGTGTCTGCTCCCGCCGCTTTCGTTCCGTGATCTCGACGATGGTCGTGACAACGCCCGCGATGACGCCGTCATCGTCGGTATCGGCGTCGATCCACATATCGTACCAGCGCCCGCCGTCATCGACACTTGATCTGAACTCTAGCGTTTCCGGTGCGCCAGATGCCAAAACGGCGCGCTTGCGCTCGACTATACGCTCGATCGCTGCGGCGGGCATAAACTGATTATCGACCTTGCCGGCAATGTCGTCGGCCGACCATTCGGCAGGCACGTTCTGGCCCCACTGCACATGCAGGTCGGGCGTCTGATAGATGACGATGATGCCCGTGTTGCGCAGTGCGCGCAACATGCCGCGCCTCATTTCCACTTCATCCCCCCGACTTTCGCCGTACGCATGAAACCATCCCGGAAGTATGGCGCTCTGCCCGGCCGATGCAAAACGCAAATTGTACTATGCAACGAAACTTGCAGCTCGCGGTTCCAAATTGACGCCGCCGAACGCCGCAAAGTCGATGACTTGCGGCATCCGGCGGGTGGCGAAGTGCGAGCTGAGGGGTCTGCGAACTCCGCCTCTCCCATGCACCGCCGCGAGCGGAGATGCATCGAAGTGCGGGACATCAGCCTGCCCGGCGCATCAGCCCTGCAATGAGCGAAATGACGAGGAAGGCGAGGAAGATGAAGAACAGTATCTGCGCAATACCGGCGGAAGCACCCGCGATGCCGCCGAATCCGAGCGCACCGGCGATGATCGCAACGACGAGAAAAACGAGAGCCCAGTAAAGCATGGCGTGTCTCCTTGAACTTATATTCGAAAAACGCTGCCTTCCGCGTTTTGTTCCCGGGCCGCAAGCGGAAGGATTCCGGCAGAAACAGCGACAAAAAGAAGGCCGCCGGACAGGCGGCCCTCATTGCTGATCGACCAGCATGAGCTGCCGTCAGGCGGCAGCCTTCGCCTGCCGGTCGAAGAACAGCGCCTGACTGATAAGCGCCTTGACCATGTCCGGATTGAACGGCTTGGTCACGAGAAACGCTGGCTCCGGGCGCTCACCGGTGAGCAGCCGCTCCGGAAAGGCGGTGATGAAAATGACCGGAACCGGCGTACCGGCCAGAATTTCGTTGACGGCATCGATGCCTGACGAGCCGTCGGCAAGCTGGATATCCGCCAGCACCATCTTCGGCCTTTTGCTCGAAAACAGCGCCACCGCTTCCTTGTGCGTGCGCGCAGTGCCCACCACACGGTGCCCGAGGCTCTCAACCATCTCTTCGATGTCCATGGCGATGAGCGGCTCGTCTTCGATAATGAGCACGTCGGTGGCGACCTGCCGCGAAATCTCGTCGCTGGCCTCGGCGATCAGCTCCGCAAAACGATCCTCCTCGACGTCGAGGATTTCCGCGGCCTCGGCTTCTGAAAAGCCCTCGACGGCCACGAGCAGGAACGCCTGACGCGGCATTGGCGCAAGGGCGGACAGATTTGCCGCAGCACGGCTTTCCCAGCCGGCCGAATCATCGGCTTCCGGTACGCGAATGCTCACGGAGGTGAAAAGGGCGGTGAAAACCCGATACAGCGAAATCCTGTCGCTCGACAGTTTCGGAAAAATGCTGACGTCGGTGATGATCGCTTCCAGCGTTGCTGCGACCAGTGCATCGCCGCTGTTCTGCGAACCCGTTACGGCGCGGGAAAAGCGCCGCAAATAGGGAAGGTGCGGCGCGATCCTTGCGGACAAACTCATGATATGGCGTCTCCCTCAGTGACGTTAGATGAAAACCGGAGGACGGAAGCCAGCCGGCATTCAGAAAGTCGAAAACGCGGTACATTCAAAAAAGTTCCCACATTTGCGGAACGATATTCAAACACACACGTTTAAGCCCACCATCCAAGCGTTCGCAGGCCCGTGCGAACGGCTGACCTGAGGTTGAGTGTTCGACAGACCGGGGGCTAGAGACATAAGCATGAAGCCAAATATAGCGGCCGCGACGGGCGGCCAGAAGAAGCCGGGGCGCAGCTCCGAAACGCTGGGACCGAATTCGGAAATCGGCCGCAAACTCAAGCAATATTATGACGATCTCGTTTCCGACGAGGTGCCGGACAGGTTCGCAAACCTCCTCAAGCAGCTCGAGGAGAGTGAAAATTCCGGCGCCACGCCAGCCGGCGAGGGGCAATGATCATGGCCGACGCAGCATCGACCTTCAAACAGGATCTGCTGAGTGCCATTCCAAGCCTTCGAGCGTTTGCCATGTCATTGTCGCAGAATGCGGACAAGGCCGACGATCTCGTACAGGAAACGCTGGTCAAGGCGTGGGACAAGCAGGCATCGTTCCAGCCCGGCACCAACCTGAAGGCCTGGGTGTTCACGATTCTGCGCAACGAATTCTATTCGCAGATGCGCAAGCGTGGCCGCGAGGTGCAGGACAGCGATGGCGTCATCACGGCGCGCCTGGCTGTCCATCCGGCCCAGCAGGGCTCCATGGACCTGGACGATTTCCGCACGGCTCTCGAGACATTGCCTGAAGACCAGCGTGAAGCGATCATACTAATCGGCGCATCCGGCTTTTCTTACGAAGAGGCCGCCGAAATCTGCGACTGCGCCGTTGGCACGATCAAGAGCCGGGTGAGCCGGGCGCGCAGCAGGCTTCAGGAAATTCTCAACGTGAGCGGCGAGGCCGATTTCGGACCCGATGCCATTTCCGCTCAGGTTATGGGATCAAACGCCGCTTGAACGATCACGGCCGCGCTCGATCGCACGACCGAGCGCGGCGATAAGATCAGTGCCGCCGTAAGGTTTGGCGACCACCTCGATGTCGGAGACGACACCGAAACGCTCCTGGACATCCGTGTATCCGGTCGCGAAAACGAATGGTATGCCGCGTTGGGAAAGGGAGTTTGCGAATTCCGTCGTGGAATTGCCGCCAAGCATCAAATCCAGAACGGCGACATGAAACGCCTGGCCAGCGAAAGGGTCGTCTCCGAGATCGTCGATCTGGCGAACGATTGTGACTTCAGTCGCGCCATGTTCCCGGCATAGCTGCTCCACATCCATGGCGATGAGGAATTCGTCCTCCATGACGAGGACGTGCATGCCGTCCAGGCGAATATCCTGCAAAATACCGGGTCTCCTTGAAAGGCGATATGTGGCCGATTGCATGCCTTCTGTCATTTAAAAAAGACACAGCGGCAACCTTGCCCACAGTGGCGCGTTTGACCGTCTTGTAGATGACGTTGCGCGAGATCGTGGCGGGTGGGGGATCACCATGAAAGAACAGGTTAAGGTGCGCTCGGAGCGCAAATACCCGTGTGAGAAATGCCCTCTCGCCGGGCGTGATGCGTTCCGCAGGTTCAAGCCGAAGGAGCTGGATTTCGTCTCTCGTTTCAAGCGAGGTGAGCTCTCCGTCGACAAAGGGGCGACAGTCCTTGCCGAGGGCACCCGGAATCCGCATCTATACACGGTGCTTATAGGCTGGGGCTTCCGCTACAAGCTTATGTCGGATGGGCGGCGGCAGATCGTGAACTACGTCCTCCCCGGCGATCTCATCGGCCTGCAGGGCACCCTCATGGACGAAATCCAGCACTCCGTGGAAGCTTTGTCGCCGATGACGCTCTGCGTTTTCGAGCGCGGCGAGCTGATGTCGCTTTACCGCGAGCATCCCGAACTCGCCTACGACGTTACTTGGCTGGCCTCTCGCGAGGAATGCATGCTGGACGAAAACCTGCTGAGTGTCGGCCGGCGTTCGGCACTGGAGCGGCTGGCATACCTGATCGCGTTCCTGACGAGCAGGGCTCGTGCCGTGGGCATGTTCAACGGCACCGCAACGCTACCGATAACCCAGCAACACTTTGCCGACACGCTCGGCCTCTCACTCGTCCACACCAACAAGACCATCCGCAAGCTGATTGACCGAAAGCTTGTTCGCTGGCGCGATGGCGGCTGCGAGGTTATCGACGCCGACCAACTGGCCGAACTGTCCGGATGGGATCCATCGAACGAGGGCTCGCGACCGTTTATTTGATCGAATTTCTATGACGATGCTTCACCCACTTCGGGAACCTGCGCTATGGTCGAGCGTTGTCCTCGGCAACACGAAAGGGAGTAACGATATGGCAACGGCACCCACCGGCAAGGTTACCAGAGGCGGCAACGGCGCGAAGGCGAAGCCGGAAGACCTTGAAGCAGAGATCGCGCGGTTGCGCGAAGATGTGGCCCGGCTGAGCGCACAATTGTCCGCTACTGGCCAGCACTCCTATTCCGCAGCAAAACGGGCGGCAACCGAGGGCGCCGAACAGCTCCGCGTCAAGGGTGAGGCCGCGATGGAGAATATTCGCGCCAATGCCAGCGATATGGAAAGGCAGGTGTCGGACGCCGTTCGGGAAAAGCCAATTAGCTCCCTCGCGATAGCGGTCGGTGTCGGCTATTTTCTTGCACTTCTTTCGCGTCGCTGACACGTGGGAGCGCTTGCATCATTGATCGCGTCGATCGTTTCCGGTGAAGCATCGGAAGCGGTCGCACGCGCACGCCGCAAAGCAATTGTGTACTTGGCCGCAGGGCTTTTTTGCCTTTGCGGCGTGAGCTTCCTCATCGTTGCGGGTTTCATTGCCGCCGCGCGAGAGATCGGGGCGGTCGAAGCCGCGTTGGCATTTGCCGGCGGCTTTATAGTCGTCGCGTTCCTGTTGCTGGGCATCAGTTCCATAACCGCCAGGGCTCGTGAACGCCGCGTCGCAAGGCGCCGCAAAAGCGAGGCAAGAGCGCTCGCCGGAGCGGCTGCCTTTGCGATGGTTCCCACGCTGCTCGCAAGCCGCAAAGCGGGGCTCGCTCTCGTGGTGCCTGCGGTGGCGGCTCTTGCTTGGGCGGTGATGCGCGAGAATACGCCGCCGACAGACGGGGCAGACAATTCTCCGGATTGAGTTTTATCGACGGCCTTGCCGGGAACCTGGGTCCCGTGGCCGCATTGGTGTCGGAGAAAACCTTTCTGACATCGGAGCTTCCAAATGACCAAGACCGTGGACAAGAACAAGGCCCGTCAGGGGCGCAGTGGATGGCAGGTGCTCGTCGTGCTTGTCTGCGCTCTCGCCCTTGCCATGCTGGTTTGGTGGGGTGTGGGTATCTTCGGAAGTTCAATCGATCCGGAAGATCCCGTCGGCGGTGTGCCCGCAGAACAGCCTGCCGCAGAGGGCACACAGCCCGCAGGGTAGCGTATTTTATGCTGGCTCTGCGGGAACAAGCACCTTCAGCACACCTGGATGGCAGCGAACGGTCGTCTCTTTCTCAAGCTCGCAGAGCTCGCCATCCATGGCGCATCCAAACCGTTCGTGCCGTGCGAGCAGGCGAAGCCTTACCTCCTGCGCCGTCAGCATCTCGACCTGATCGTTCGTCTTCCATCGGCCGAGCAGCATATTGAGGGCCAGCAATATCATGTCCCCGCGGGTGCGTGACCGCGTGACGTAGACCCCAAGTACACCGCCATCCGGCACATCTGCATAAGGCAGATGACCTTCTCCGAAGACATTATTGGTGATGCCGATGCCGGCGGTTGCCAGCATCCTCTCCTCGCCGTCATCGAGCGTGAGGCCGATCCTCATCCGCGGCGGCCGGAAGAAGGCTCCAAAACCGGCGCGTATGGACGCCCTGATCTTGCCGAGCCGGGAGCGGAAGACTTCCTTCTCCCGCAGGCGAATAAGCTTGGCATGAAGCCCGACCGAAAACTGGTGAATGAACGGCTTGCCGTTGGCGCTCGCAACATCCACGTCACGAAATTCTCCGCCGCAAAGCGCGGCAGCCGCCGCTTCGAGCTCGAGCGGGATGCCCAGGCTTCTTGCAAAAAGGTTCATGGTGCCGGCTGGAAGTATCGCAAGCGCCTTGTCGCTGCCCATCAGCTTGCCAGCGGCACAGGACACCGTGCCATCGCCTCCGCCAACCATGACGACGTCGCAGTCCCCGGCAAGCGCCGCGTCAAGCGCGTGCTCGATTTCCTTGCCTGCGACCACGGCCACCATCACCTGATGGCCCGCCTCTTCCACCATTTCGCGCACGCGCGCGGTGAACACCGCAAGGTCGAGAGTGCGCAGCGTACCGCCTTCGCGGTTGAGGATGATCTGGAAGCGCATCGTTTGCAGGTCTCCAGACTTGATTTGTAGGAAAATCGGGCTGTTGGCGGAACGCCTTAGCCAAACTTAATGCGCTGACGTTGCGTATCGTTCCAGAACGTTTGGGCGACCGGCTCATTTTTTTCGAGTCGGAACCAGATCGGCGGTGGCCACGTTGTCGGGTTGTGAAGGTCACGTCCGGACCTCCCCTGCGAAAGTTTGGTTCCGGACGCGACCGTGCAAAGGAACATGCACAAGGAGAGTTTAACATGATCCGGAACCTTTTGGCGACAACTGCAATCGCAACGCTTATCGCAACCAGCGCAGCCGTGGCCCAGACCACCGCTCCCGCCCCGGCCGCAGATGCCCCGATGGAAGCTGCGCCGCAGCCTCAGGTGAAGCATGCCGAAGGACATCTCGCGTCGAACCTGATCGGTGAGACCGTCTATAATGGCAGCGGCGAAGGCGCCGAGAATATCGGCGAGGTCAAGGATCTCGTCCTCGACAGCGAGGGCAACATCCAGGCGATCGTCGTCGGCGTGGGCGGCTTCCTCGGCATCGGCGAGAAGCAGGTTGCCCTGCAGTACGATCTCGTCGAGTGGACCGAGATGGACGGCGAGGAATACATCGTCGTCGAGACGACTCGTGAGGCGCTCGAGGCCCAGCAGGAGTTTGACCTGGCGGCCTATGAGATGCAGCCGGCTGATGCCGAAGTTGGCAACACCCAGCCTGCCACGGCAGAAGACCTCGCTGCTGCACCGGTGGCAGAGGATGAAGCCGGCATGACCGATGACATGGCTGCCGCTCCGGCTCCTGCGGACGACAATATGGCTGCGACCGAAGAAGCCGCGCCGGCCGACGACATGGCTGCAACCGAGGAAGCTGCACCTGCTGATGACATGGCTGCCAGCGAGGAAGTTGCGCCTGCCGGTGAGGAAACGGCTGCTGCCCCTGCCGACGATACGATGACCGAGACGGATGAAACCCAGACGTCCGCCATCGATCGCTCGTCGCTCAGTGAGGTGCAGGTCGGTGACATCAGCGCCGATGATTTTGTCGGAACGACCGTGTATGGCGCCAACGACGAGAATATCGGCGAGATCGGCGACATCATCCTGTCGGACGATGGCCAGGTAGAAGCCGTTATCATCGACGTCGGCGGTTTCCTCGGCATCGGCGAGAAGGAAGTTGCAGTCAGCATGGACAATCTCGCGTTCCTGACGGATGCAGACGGCGAGTACTACCTGTACACGACGTTCACCCAGGAGCAGCTCGAGGCACAGGCCGCTTATGACGAAGGCTCGTTTGCCGAGAACCGTGATGACCAGCTTCTGACGGTCCAGTAACAATTCCGATCGGAAGCTGATGAAGGCCCGCGCCGAAAGCGCGGGCCTTTTCTTTGCTTGCGGCAAATGAGTGAACGATGAAAGCGTCATTGTTCGATAATACAGCACGGTCCATCGCGCCGCCGCAGTCTTCCCTCCGGGACCTTTTGCACGACATATGGCGTCAAGCGCCGCGATCTTGCGGCGGATAGAAGGGAGCCCGACCATGCTCGACCAGATCAAGGGACTTCACCATGTGACCTCCCTGGCGCGCGACGCCAAAGAGAACAACGACTTCTTCACCGACAAGCTCGGCCTTCGCCGGATCAAGAAGACCGTCAACTTCGACGCGCCGGATGTCTACCATCTCTATTATGCCGATGAGTTCGGCACCCCCGGTTCTGTCATGACCTACTTTCCTTTCCCGGATGCGGCCCGCGGTCGTCCGGGGACGGGTGAGGTCGGCGTCACCGCGTTCTCCGTGCCCGAAGGCACGCTTGCCTTCTGGGAGCAGCGTCTTGTCAGCGAGGGCGTGGCCGGGTTGAAGCGTTCCGAGCTGTTCGGCGAGCAGCGCCTAGCCTTCGAAGGACCGGATGGCGACGGTTTCGCGCTCGTTGAGACACGCGACGACGGTCGCGCACCATGGAACAACGGCGGCGTCGGCATCGACGAGGCTATCCGTGGGTTCCACTCGGTGTCCATGCGGCTGCAGGACGGCGGTGCGACAGCCGAACTCCTCAAGTTCATGAACTATGAGGAGATCGACAAGTCAGGCTCGGTGCGCCGTTTCGCGGTCAAGGGCGACAGCAACGGCGCCGATGTGATCGATGTCGAATCCCTGCCTGTCCTTGGCCATGCAAGGCAGGGTGCGGGTTCGGTCCATCACGTCGCCTTCGCGGTCGAGAACCGCGCAAAGCAGCTTGAAGTTCGCAAGGCACTAATGGAAACCGGCTACCAGGTGACGCCGGTGATCGACCGCGATTATTTCTGGGCGATCTATTTCCGCACGCCGGGCGGGGTGCTGTTCGAGGTCGCCACCAACGAACCCGGCTTCGACCGCGACGAGGACACGAAACATCTCGGCGAGGCTCTGAAATTGCCGTCGCAGCACGAGCACCTGCGGCCCTATCTGGAAAGCCATCTCCAGCCGATCGAGGACTGAGGCGATGACGAGCGACGCGTATATCCACAAGACCGCCGGGGGAGAACCCGGCGGCCCCCTGCTCTTCGTGTTCCACGGAACCGGGGCCGACGAAAACCAGTTCCTCGGCCTTGGTCGCGATCTGATGCCTGAGGCAACCGTTATTGCACCGCGCGGCGACGTTTCCGAACATGGCGCAGCCCGTTACTTCCGTCGCACCGGCGAAGGCGTCTACGACATGGACGATCTTGGGCGCGCAACGCGAAAGATGGTCGAGTTCGTTCGCACCCACGTGGACAAGAAGAAGCCCTCGGGGGTTTTCGGTCTAGGCTACTCGAACGGCGCCAACATTCTCGCTTCGGTTCTGTTTGCCGCGCCAGGCCTTTTTGACAAGGCCGTGCTGATGCACCCGCTGATACCCTTCGAGCCGCAGGCGGAAGGCACGCTCGACGGCACCCAGGTCTTGATGACCGCCGGCCAGCGCGATCCGATCTGCCCACCAGCGCTTACGCAGAAGCTGGAAGCTGACCTGCGAAAGCTGGGAGCCGATGTGGAACTGCTGTGGCACGAAGGCGGCCACGAGATACGCCAGCCGGAAATTCTGGGCGCCGAGGCATTCCTGTCCGCCACGCCGGCAAAAGGAGCATTTACATGACCGATGAAAACAGGATCGAACTCGAGGACAACGGCGCCAAGGGCCGCTATGTCGTCAGGGGATCGGATGGGATCGAAGCGGAAATGACCTTCACCAAGGTCGGCGATCATCAGCTTATCATCGACCATACCGAAGTGCCGGACGCGTTCCGGGGCCAGGGTGTCGGCGCGCGGCTCGTTACTCGGGCGGTCGAGGACGCGCGGGCCGCCGGCAAGACAATCATTCCCCTGTGCCCCTTCGCGGCCGCGCAGTTCCGACGTCATCCGGAATGGGCGGACGTGCTAAAGAAATAGCGGTCCTGCATCCGTTCGACTCGGAGCTTCGCGCCGCGCTATAGTCGGCATGAGAGCGAGAACCGGCGACGACGCATGAACAGCCTTTGGCGGCGACATTCTATTATCCTGGGCGTGGCTGCGGCCCTTCTATGCGTGCTTGTCGCCTATTTCGGCTCGCGCCTGATGACCGCCTACTATCTCGACCAGGCGGCAATACGTGGCGAAAACACGCTCGGCCTTGCAGTGACGGCGCTGCGGGGGCAGCTCGCGCGATATGAAAAGCTGCCCGAACTCATAGCCGATCATCAGGACGTTAAGGATCTCGTCAGCCATCCGGGCGATCGGGCCGCCGTTGACGCGATGAACCGCTACCTCAAATCGGTCAATGGGCTGCTCGAATCCTCCGACATCTATGTCATGCTGCCGGACGGCCTCACGATCGCCGCCTCGAATTATGATCAGACCCCGACCTTCGTCGGCGAGAACTTCAGCTACAGGCCCTATTTCTTCGACGCCATAGCCGGCGGCGAAGGGCGCTTTTTCGCGCTCGGAACGACATCCCTGAAGCGTGGATACTATTTCGGCGCGCCGATCCGCATCGACGGCAGCATCGGCGGTGTCGTGGTCTTCAAGGTCGACATAGACTCGATTGAAAGCTCGTGGCGCGGCGACGAATACGAGATCATCGTCACCGACCCCGAAGGCATCATCTTCATGACCGGGCGGAGAGACTGGCTGTTTTCGGCCATCCTGCCGCTGACCGAGGAACGCCTCGCCCGCACGGCGGCCACACGCCGCTACGCCAACGCGAACCTCACCGAATTGCCGGTAAGCGCGGGTATGACACATCGCGATCACAACCTGCTGACGATCTCCAACGAAGACGGAATGCGAGAATACCTCGTCGTCGGCGAAAGCATGCCGCAGGCCGACTGGACGGTGAGTGTGTTGCTGGACACCGCCTCCGCGCGTGCGCAGGCTTTGACGGTCGTTGCCGCAATGGTGCTTCTGCTCGGACTTGGAGCAACGGGCCTCGCCGCCTGGCTGCAGCGCCGGGCGCGCTTGGCCGAGCGCCTTCAGGTCCAGCGAGAGGCGCAGGAGCAACTCGAACGGCGGGTCGAGGAACGCACCGCCGATCTCGCCGCCGTCAACAACCGGCTCGAGGAAGAAGTCGCCGAGCGCCGCGCTACCGAACGCGCGCTCCGCAAGACACAGTCGGATCTCGTCCAGGCCGGCAAGCTAGCGGCCCTCGGGCAGATGTCGGCCGCACTGTCGCACGAGTTCAATCAGCCCCTGGCTGCCGTTCGCACCTATGCCGACAATGCGGCGATCCTGCTGGAGCGCGGCCGTGCCGACGAGGCCGGAGATGCCGTTGCCCGCATCTCCAAACTGACGGACCGCATGGCGGCAATCAGCAGGCACTTGCGCAATTTCGCCCGCAAGCCGAACCAGAAACTGCGGCCCGTTTCGCTCGACGACGTCGTCAGGGACACGCTCGAAATCGTCGCCTGGCGGCTGAATGCAGCCGACGCCGAGATCGCCGTCGATCTGGGCGCGCAACCGCCGGTCGTCAAGGCGGGGTCGGTGCGGCTCCAGCAGGTTCTGGTCAACATCCTGTCCAACGCGGCCGACGCGATCGAAGGATTGCCGGACAGGCGCATCGACCTGGCCGCGACCACTGCCGACGGCCGCGTAACGATCACGGTTCGCGACCGCGGTCCCGGCGTTCCCGCGGCCATCGCCGAACGGATCTTCGATCCATTCTTCTCCACCAAGGGCGTCGGCAAGGGCCTCGGCCTCGGGCTTTCAATTTCCTACAACATCGTCAAGGATTTCGGCGGCAGCCTCACCGTCGAGCGCCATCCCGAAGGCGGAACGCTTGCGTCGATCGTGCTTGACGCCGCCAAGCTGCCGCTAAGCGAGGCAGCCGAATGAAACCGCCCGCCGTACTCCTCGTCGACGACGAGGAGGAGATCAGGCATTCGACCGCCCAGTCGCTGGAGCTTGCCGGCATCGCGGTACACGAATTCTCGAATGCCGAAAGCGCGCTCACCTATGTGACGCCCGGCTTTCATGGCATGCTCATCACCGACATCCGTATGCCGGGCATGGATGGCATGACCCTGCTAGCCAAGGTTCGCGACATCGATTCCGATCTGCCTGTCATTCTGGTGACGGGACACGGCGACGTGCAACTGGCCGTTCGGGCGATGCGCGAAGGCGCTTATGACTTCATCGAAAAGCCCTTCGCGGCGCAGCATCTGGCCGATGTCGCCAAGCGTGCGCTCGACCGGCGCATGCTGGTACTCGAGAATCGCCTGCTGCGCGCAGCGGCCGGCCACCCCGACGACATCGAGTCGCGGCTTCCCGGCCGCTCGGCTGCAATGATCGACCTGCGTTACAGGCTCCGGGCCGTAGGCGGCACCGACGCCGATCTGCTGATCGTCGGCGACACGGGCGTCGGCAAGGAGGTCGTCGCGCGCGCTGTGCACGACATCAGCAGCCGAGCGAACCGCCCCTTCGTCGCGATCAATTGCGCCGCCCTGCCCGGCAACCTCATCGAAAGCGAACTCTTCGGCCACGAGATCGGTGCTTTTCCCGGTGCTCTGCGGGCGCGATATGGCAAGTTTGAGCACGCACGTGGCGGCACGGTGCTGCTTGACGAGATAGGCTCCATGCCCCCCGACCTGCAGGCACGGTTGCTCAGGGTTATCCAGGACCGCGTCATCGTGCGTCTCGGTTCCAACGAGCAGATACCGCTCGACGTGCGCTTCATCGCCACCAGCAAGGTGAAGCTGGAGGACGAGGTCGCGCAGGGGCGGTTTCGCGCCGACCTGCTCTACCGCCTCAATGTCGTGACCCTGAACGTGCCGCCACTGTCTTCCCGGCGCGAGGACGTGCCGATCCTCTTCCTGCAGCTTCTCCGCGAGGCGGCCGGACGCCACCGTCGTGATATGGGTGAGGTCTCGCCGCGACTGCTCGCCGAGATCGCGCGCCGCGAGTGGCCCGGCAATGTTCGGGAATTGCGCAACGCAGCCGATCGCTATGTACTCGGGCTCGATATAGAAGGTGTGGACGATGGCGCCGACGATATGACGGCAAAGCTGTCAGACCGGGTCGCGCGCTTCGAGCGCTCGGTCATCGCCACCGCTTTGCAAGCGCACGGCGGCAGCCTCAAGCCGGTCTATGAAGAACTGGGCATCTCCCGGAAGACGCTCTACGAAAAAATGCAGCGCTATGCGCTGGGCCGCGACGGCGAAACCACCGAGGCGTAGGCAACAGGGACCAGCCCACGCTTGTGTGGGAAACCACACGCCAATCGCTCCCAATGTTACGAAATCCACCCATTAGGCAAAATTAGTCACTTCCGATGCCCGGTTGCCAGCGATCGGGCCGTTGCGCGCCGGTGCCGCGTCTGCGTGTGCTGCGCGCAACCGCCAAGGCTTCGGGAGGAAACTTGCGGACCGGGCGGCCGACATCTTACGCAAACCGGGAGGATTACCCATGCGCCATTTCACCATCGCAGCGATGGCAGCCGCCACGCTTCTTGCCGTCCCCGCCTCCGCGCAGGACCGTGAGGGCTGGCCAACCAGCCTGACGATCGGCACCGCCAGCCAGGGCGGCACCTACTTCATCTACGGAACCGGCCTTGCCGGCCTGATCACCGAGTCGCTCGGCGTCAACGCCTCAGGCGAGGTCACCGGCGGCCCGGTCCAGAACGCGACGCTGGTGGAGACTGGCGACCACCAGATCGGCCTCGTCACCATGGGCCCGGCCTATGAGGCCTGGGTCGGCGAGAGCGAGCTTGCGCCGGGCGTGGAGCACAAGAGCCTGCGCGCGCTGTTCCCGATGTATCAGACACCGTTTCAGGCCGTGGCGCTGAAGTCGTCCGGCATCGAGTCGCTGGCGGACCTTGAAGGCAAGCGCGTCTCCGTTGGCCCGGCAGGCGGCACGGCAGCGACCTACTGGCCGCGCTTCTTCGAAATCAACGGCATCACCGCCGACATCAGCTATTCGGGCGCCAACGACGCCGTGAGCCAGGTCAAGGACGGCCTGATCGACGCCTTCGCCTTCGCAGCCGGCGTGCCGATCGCGGCCTTCGCGCAGATCGCGGCGGAAAACCCCGTCAACATCTTCGCCTTCACCGGCGACGAGGCGGCCAAGATCCTCGAAGCGCGCCCGGAACTCTCCGCCTTCGACATTCCCGGCGGCCTGTATGAAGGCTACCCGGACCCGCAGGGCACCGTCAGCCTCTGGAACTTCGCCGTGGCCCATCAGGAAATGCCGGAATCGCTGGCCTACGAGATCACCAAGCTGGTGATGGAGAACAACGACCGCATGCTGGCGATCCACGCCACGGCAGCCGAGACCATCGCGGCCAATACCGACAAGAACAGCTTCCTGCCTTACCACCCCGGTGCGGTGCGGTACTACGAGGAAGCCGGCATCTCGATCCCGGACGAGCTCAAGGGACAGTAATCGCGCGAGGCGATCTGGCCGGCGGCGATCGATCCGATCGGCGCCGGCCTCCGCTCACGGCAAGGATCGGCAGTGGCGCTGCAGACGCACGCGCACGCCAGGGAGGACAGCCATGACCGAAGCAGAAAAAATCAGGACGGACGCCGCACCCGTCGAGCGGATCGTATCCAGCGGGGCCGACGAGGAAGCACTGGCCACCAATCAGCGCGATTTCACCGGCGCGCGCCTGGGCTGGTTGCTGATGGCGCTGTGCATCGCCTACACGGTTTTCCACATCGGGGTGATGAACTTCTATCCGCTTGAGACCTGGGCCTATCGTGTGACCCATGTCGCCGGCGGCCTGCTCATTGGCTTCATCCTGTTTTCTTCGAGCAATGTTGGCGGCACCGACGCCAGCACGCGTTTCCTGAAGCTCAAGCCGCTTGAAACCGCGATCGCTCTGGTCGCTGCTGCCGGTGTGCTTTACGGCGCGGCCATGGTCGGCTTCGCCTGGACTGCGTGGTGGACAGCCGGGCTCGTTCGCCCGCCTGCCATGGTATTCGGCACCTACGGCGTGCCGCTGATCGTCGGCACCATCGCGGCGATTGCCGGAAGCTGGTTCTTCCCCCGTAAGGACCGGGACGGCGTTCACTGGTCGGACCTTCTGCTGGCCATCGCGGCCGTGACGGTCGCCGGCTATATCCTCTTCAACGTCCAGGCGATCCGCCTGCGCGCCGGTACCGCGCTGGCACAACCCGCCGATTTCCATGCGGCTCTAGTGGGCGCTTTGCTCATCCTCGAACTGACGCGTCGCGTCGCAGGCCTTGCGCTTGTCGCCATCGCCTGCGTGTTCATTCTCTATTCCTTCGCAGGTCCCTACCTGCCGGGCTTCCTGGCACATCGCGGCTACACGCCCGAGCGCTTCTTCACCTACATCTACACGGACCAGGGTATCCTCGGGGACCCCGTCGCCGTATCGTCCACCTACATCATCCTGTTCATCACTTTCGCGGCCTTCCTGCAGGCGTCGAAGGTCGGCGACTATTTCGTCAACTTCGCCTTTGCCGCCGCGGGTCGGGCACGTGGCGGCCCGGCCAAGGTGGCGGTCTTCGCATCAGGCCTGATGGGCATGATCAACGGCACGTCGGCCGGCAACGTCGTCTCCACGGGCTCGCTGACGATCCCGTTGATGAAACGCGTCGGCTACCCCGCCAAGAGCGCAGGCGCAATCGAGGCTGCCGCTTCGTCGGGTGGGCAGATCATGCCGCCGATCATGGGCGCCGGCGCCTTCATCATGGCCGAGGTGACGGGCATCCCCTACACCGAGATCGTGATCGCGGCACTGATCCCGTCGATCCTCTATTTCGCCTCCATCTACTTCATGGTCGACCTGCAGGCGACCAAGCTGGGCATGAAGGGCCTGCCGAAGAAGGAATTGCCTGTCTTCAAGGAACTCCTGAAGCAGGCCTATCTGTTCTTCCCGATCGTGATCCTGATCTATTCGCTCTTCGCGGGCTACTCGGTGATCCGGGCCGGCACACTGGCGATGGTGTCGGCCGCGGTGGTAAGCTGGCTGACCCCGCACCGCATGGGGCCGCGCGCCATCCTCGGCGCCTTCGAACTTGCCGCCAAGATGTCGATACAGCTCGTCGCCGTCTGCGCCTGCGCAGGCATCATCGTCGGCGTTATCGCACTGACGGGCGTCGGCGCGCGCTTCTCGACGCTGCTCCTCGGCATCGCGGAACAGAACCAGTTGCTGGCCCTCTTCTTTGCGATGTGCATATCGATCATTCTCGGCATGGGCATGCCGACGACCGCGGCCTATGCTGTCGCGGCCGCCGTCGTCGCGCCGGGCCTGATCTCGCTGGGCATACCGGTGCTGACCGCGCATTTCTTCGTGTTCTACTACGCAGTGATGTCCGCGATCACGCCGCCGGTCGCGCTGGCAGCATACGCCGGGGCTGCACTGTCGGGATCCGATCCGATGCGAACATCGGTGGAAGCCTTCAAGTTCGGCCTCGCCGCTTTCGTGGTGCCGTTCATGTTCTTCTATTCGCAGGCACTGCTCATGCAGGGCTCGTGGCTCGAAATCCTGCACGTGTTCGCAACCGCCTGCCTTGGCGTCTACCTGCTTTCGGCGGCCGTGCAGGCATGGTTCTTCGGCCCGCTCAACGCAGTCATGCGTGTGCTGCTGCTGGCAGGAGCGCTGGCGATGATCAAGGGCGGGCTGGCGACCGACATCGCCGGTCTCGTGATTGCCGTGGGGGTCTTCGTTTACCAGAAGGGTCTCGTCGGAACGCGCACCATCGCAAGAGGCCTGGACTGACCGGCCGCTCCCCGATGGCGGGCGCTGCGGCCTACGTCGTGCCCGCCATCCGGACGGAACCATTTGCCACGCAATTCCGTTGCCACTACAGCACCGCCGCTGCCTTCGCAGCGGCGGCTTGGCGCTGACCCTTTCAGGCATGGAGTTTACAGCATGGCGCTTTTCTCAAGACACCAGTCCTCACTCGACCTCCATAAGGAAATCGGGGCGCTGCGCAAGGAAGTCGCGGCTCTCGGAAAGGCTGCGTCCCGGCAAGGCAGCAGCGCCTATCGCGACACGCGCGACCAGGCCGGCGATCTTTATGCAGAACTTGCGGAACGCGTATCGGACGCTTTGCCCGTCATCCGCCGGCGCGCTCACGATTTCGAGGAAACGATCCGCGCCAATCCGACGCGGACCGTTGCAGTGGTGGGGCTGGTGGCTCTGACCGTCGCCGCAGCCGCGATACTGGGCAGCCGGCGCCGTTAGCGCCGGCGCAGAGCCCTAGGCCTGTTTGATGAGCCTGATGAGCACCAGCAGGATCACCGCGCCAATCGTGGCGTGGATGATGGCGGCGATGACGCCGCTGCCCAGGCTGATGCCAAGCGCGGGGAACAGGAACCCGGCAATGAACGCGCCGACGATGCCGACCACGATATTGCCCAGCAGTCCGAACCCGTAGCCCTTGACCAACTGGCCAGCCAGCCAGCCCGCAATCGCACCGATAAGAATGAAGACGATAAGACTTTCAATGCCCATGATTCGGGGCCTCCTCTCCTGAGACAGGAGGATCATGGACCCCAGCGAAGGCGCTGTCCAGCAGCACCACGCGAGGCGCGGATCGCTTCTGTACGTGCGGCGGAACGGCGCAGCCGTTCTCGCAAGGCAGCCATGCAGATTCTGCAATTGAATTCGTGAACGGCAATTTCTATCTCACCGGTGTCGGCGATCTTCCTCCTCCCAGAAAGCCGACAACCTGGCGCGGCGAACCTCCTCCCTTGCCGCGCTTCAGATTGACCCGCCGGATCCTCCTCCCCCGGCGGGTTTTTCTGTTTCTGGAGCTTTTTCGCCCAGACATTTAAGGGCTCGCTTGCCCCAGCGGTATGAATCTGTCACCCATGGATGCGACGCCCGGAGAGGGGGTCGCTCAGGCAACAGCCCCGCAGCCTTTCGGCCGCGGGGCTTTTGACTTTTAGACCTACCGCTGGAGAGCGTTACAGCGAACCGATTACGTGCTTACCGTCGATTTCCAGGCTGGCAGTTCCAATGGTGTCATTACCCTGCCGGAACCGGACCTGAAGAACGCCGTGGCCGGATTGAAGCGCGCTCACGTCCTCGCGACTGCTGGCAAACGCCGCGAATGTGATCACGCGATCCGGTTCAGCATCAAAGACCACGGACGTCGCCTTGACCCCGACGCATGTTCCGCTGCTTGTGTCGGTCAGGCAGATCGACAACCCTGCCGGAACTGGAGTTGAAACACCGTCCGCCGAGACGAACGACAGCTCCGCCGTGAGCCTCGCCCCTCGGCTGCCGGCATTCGTAACGGCCAGCATCGCAACGCTCTCGTCCCCACCATCCGGCAGCAGGCCATCAGTGCCTGAAGCCACGACCGTGCTGAGAAGCTTTACACCGTCGACGCGGCTGGTCGGCGCCGGCTTTAAACCGGTTGCGATGTCATTCGTATCGCCTGCCGGACGAAACGACTTGCCCTGTTGCAACAGCGGCAATGTTGCAGCCGATAGGCTTACGGACTGCGCTGCAGCTTTGGAGGATACCCCGTCAACAGGTTGTGATGGAGCAGACGGACCGGTGCCCCTGTCGGCAGCCGCGGCATTATCCATCGCCGACGATCGCCTGACTGGCTCGCCACCGGTGATGTTAAGTCTGAGATTCCCGCCTCGGTTGCCATATCCGGTAATCGCGATCTGGTATTGGCGCCCAGCAAGGGCCCGGAAGCTGACCCGCGACTGGCGCCCGAGGCCGACGGTGTTGTTGTTTGATGCGACCTCGGTGAGGTGACGCAGGCTGTTGCGGGAATAGACCGCCAGGATCGTATCGAAATCGCTGCCTCTGGTATCGATCGTCACCCGGCCCGTGCTCTGTGGCGTGAAACGATACCAGACACTGTTGCGCGAGTTTCTCCAGCCGGCGTGGTACGGCTCGAAGCGCTCTGCTGTCGCAAGCACAGTCGAACCGGCAACGGTTCGACGCGAGCCAGCGCGCGAAGGCGGATTTACATTCTGCCTGTCGACGAAATTGTCGTTGGCCGGTGCCGCCGCCACGCCACCATGCACGCTGAGGCGTATGTTGCCTGCCTCGTTCATGTAGCCGGCAACCGCAATCTGGTACTCAACGCCGGCAATGGCGTTGAAGGTCACTTGAGACTGGATCGTGTAGTAGTCTGCATCGTCGTTTGACGCGACCTCGACCAGAGAAGAAACCGATCCTCCTCGGTATACAGCGAGGACTGTGTCGAGATTATTGTTATTGTATCCAGAAGTATTGGTGCTACCAAGCGTGTCAATAGTGATGGGGCCGGAGGCAGTCGGGGTATATCGCCACCACACGCTGTTGAGTGCACTGTGTTTGCCGGCGTGTACAGGCTCCCCGGCTTCGGCCGTCGCTCCCTCGTTTGGACCGGTAACCGTACGGGTGCCTCCAACAGCTGGCAAAGGAATGGTAATGCGATTGACGAAGTGGTTGTTTGGCGGTCCGATGGGCGGAGGCGGTGGCGGCGTACCGCCGCCAAGCACAATACGCGCGTCGTTGACGTTGATACGCGGCTTCACCACTCCGGCCGAGGAGATGCCCTCGCCGGTCGATTTGAGCGCATTCTCGATCTGATCGACCGTGGCATTCGGGTACGCGTCGCGTAGCGCCGCGAACGCGCCCGCCACATGCGGCGATGCCATTGAGGTCCCCGAACTGAAGGAGAAGTAGTTGTTGGCGCTGCCGTTGATGTAGGACGAATAGATGTCCGAGCCCGGTGCGACCACGTCGATCAGATTGCCCCAGTTGGAGAAGTCTGACCGGAAGTCCCACTTGGTGGACGAACCCACCGTGACCGCGCTGGAAATACAACCCGGCGCTCCGACGGCGGAACCGTAGCCGTCATTGCCCGCCGCAATCACCGTTGCGATGCGGGCGGCCTTGAGCTGGTCGATGATCGGCTTGCGCGCGTCGTTGTCGCAGTGCGCGGAAACCTCCCCTCCTCCCAGGCTCATATTGACGGCTGCAATTTTATAGGTGTTGCGCAGCGCATAGACCCTCTCCAGTCCGCGTATCTGGTCCGTATCGAAGGTCAGGACGCAATGGGTGTATCCGGGAATTGCACCGCAAGGGCTGCTCGAGTTCGCTGGAAAGCGGGAAAACACGTTGATCGAGATCAGACGCGCGTCGCGGGCGACACCGCTTGTCGGCTGTCCCGAGGCAGGCGAGGTATTGTAACCGGCGACCGTGCCGGCGACATGCGTGCCGTGCCCGCATCCATAGATGTTGCTCGCCGTGCAGTCCTCGCCCGATCCCGTGGCGGTGGAGGAACTCGCGCCGCCCGGACACTGGCTGACGGAGCCCTGGATCCCGGTTGTGTTGTAGCAGGCTTCGGAATTGATACGGCTCGAAAGGAATTGATGGCTACGCCGGCCGCCAGTGTCGAGCACGGCCACGTGGTGCCCGTTGCCCGTTGCGCCGGCCGCATACATCGCCGGCATCTGGATCAGCGGCAGCGACTCGCTCAGCGACGGCTTGCTGAGGCCATCCTCCTGGATCAGGGTCACGTTCGCATCGGCGGCAAGGCGCGCGATCTCGTCTGCGCTGGCAACGATGCCGAACATCGGCGAGAAGTCCATGCGTTTGAGATTCTTCTCTGCCGCTGCCGCGGAAGACAGCGCTCCTTGCGGGAAAGCCGTCGCGAGAATCCTGTCCTGCGCGGCACGGATTGCCTTTGTATGGGCCTCGTCCGCCGCAGCCGGGCTCGCGAAGCTGGCGGCATCGGGCAGCGCGGGCATGTCGAAACGCACGATGACGGGCAGCCGCGCCTCGGGGTTGGCCGCGAGCTTCGCCCACAAAGCCTCATGCTTCTCGAATTTGCGGGTCACGGCAGCGGGTGCCTCCCCAGATGCCACGGACGGGCCCGCTCCCGTCGAAACCAAAAGACCGGCCGCGATCGCGCCCAAAAGGCGCCCGCGCCAAGCCTTCGCCCTATCTGCCATGAATGCCTCCTGTGCAAAAATCGCGAGCAGCATCGACCCCACCGCAGAACGGCATCCGGATTGCGCTGACTTGCATTGAAACGACTGTGTCAGCCCGCCGTGATGGCGAGCCTATGCCGCAGAGAGACCATTACCGGGCGAAGGCAATCGAACGTACCGGCGATCCCTCGGGCATACACTTTTGCACGCGTGCATAGCTTTTGGAGATGAATGCGAAGCCGGACGCAGTGGACACCAATCACTTGTAGCGCCACGGCAAACTTTTTCTTCGGGAAGAGAGCGCTGGTGATCCCGACAGGATTCGAACCTGTGACCCTCAGATTAGGAATCTGATGCTCTATCCTGCTGAGCTACGGGACCGCTGAGCGCGGTATAGACGTTTCGCGGGCTTTCGCCAACCGTTTTGGGCTGACGAACGGGCCTATCAGGCCCGTCCGAGCGCGGTTTCCGTCAGCCGCACCCAATACGAGATTCCGTGCGGAATCAGCTCGTCGTTGAAGTCGTAGGCAGGATTGTGGAGGTTGGCGGTGTCGCCATTGCCGGCGAAGATGAAGGCGCCGGGACGGGCCTCCAGCATGTAGGAGAAATCCTCGCCGCCCATCACCGGGTTGATGTCGGTATTCACCTGCGGCGCGCCGGCCACTTCAATGGCGATGCCCGAAGCAAACTCGGTTTCCTCGGCATTGTTGAAGGTAACGGGATAGTTCACGTCGATGTCGACATCGACGGTAGCGCCGTGCGCGGCGGCGATGCCCTGGCAGATGGCGCGCATGCGCTCACGGGAAGCCTCGCCCACCTCCGTGCGCAGGGTGCGGATCGTGCCGGCGAGCTGCGCCTCCTGGGGAATGACGTTGTAGGCATCGCCCGCGTGAAACTTGGTCACGGACACAACGATCGAATCGATCGGGTCGACCGAGCGCGCCGCGATCGTCTGCAGCCCCTGCACGATCTGGCTGGCGATCACGATCGGATCGACCGTGCCGTGCGGCATGGCTGCATGCCCGCCGCGCCCTTTCACAGTGATGGTGAACTCGGCCGTCGCCGCCATGATCGGCCCCGGACGGATCGCGAACTGGCCAACCGGGAGGCCAGGCATGTTGTGCATCCCGAAGACGCGCGAGATGCCGAAGCGCTCCATCATCCCGTCCTGCACCATGGCCCTGCCGCCGGCGCCACCTTCCTCGGCCGGCTGGAAGATCACCGCGACGGAGCCTGCGAAATTACGGGTTTCCGCCAGATATTTCGCCGCACCCAACAACATGGCCGTGTGGCCGTCATGGCCGCAGGCGTGCATCTTGCCCGGCGTCTGCGAGGCGTAGGGTTTGCCTGTGATCTCATTGAGCGGCAGCGCGTCCATGTCGGCCCGCAGGCCGATCGTCGGCCCGTCGCCGAGATTGCCCTTGATGATGCCGACAACGCCGGTGCGTCCAAGACCCGGCACGACCTCGTCGCAGCCGAACTCCCGCAGCTTGCCTTCGACGAAGGCTGCCGTCTGGTGCACATCGTAGAGAAGTTCCGGGATGGTGTGCAGGTGGCGGCGCCATCCGGTGACTTCGTCGTGCAGCTCCGCGACGCGATTGAGAATTGGCATCCGCTCAGCCCCTCATGCTTGCCCCGTATTCGTTCCCCAACCGGTATCAAACCACGACGGCTTTGCCATCTTGGCGTCACATAGGCTAAATAGCAGGGGGTGAACGTCCGGGTCCTGTTGTTTCGGCAAATGATGGGTGGCGCTCGCCACCTCGGCGGAACATTAATGACCAGCGGGCGAATTCGGCAAGAGGCGATTTTGGATTGATCATGCGGCGGTGTTTTTTCCCGACGATAGGGCTGGCATTGGCGACCGTGTTCGCGGCAGGCGCGGCACAGGCCGGCCCGGCGGTTCTTGTGGACCTCAACACCGGCAAGGTGCTGGAGCAGGAGGATGCGTTCGCCCCCTGGTATCCGGCTTCGCTGACCAAGTTGATGACGGTGCTCGTGACCTTCCGTGCCGTGAAGGCTGGGGAGATCGCGTTCGATTCGCCGGTGCGCATCTCCGAGCGCGCCGCAAAGGAGCCGCCCAGCAAGATGGGCTACAAGCCCGGCTCCGTGCTGACAGTGGATAATGCGATCAAGATATTGATGGTCAAGTCGGCCAACGACATCGCAACGGCGCTCGCCGAAAGCGTGGCTGGCTCGCGCAGCGCGTTCGCGGCACGCATGAACGCCGAAGCGCAGCGCCTCGGCATGTCCGGCACACGTTTCGTGAATGCCCACGGACTCCACGCCGACGAACAGACGACGAATGCCCGCGACCTTGCGGTGCTGGCGATGGCCCTGCGCAACGAGTTTCCCCAGCACGCGCATTATTTCAGCATGGAAGCCCTGCAGGCCGGCGGTAAATTGCTCGAGAACCACAACGACCTGATCATGCGGTTCGACGGCGCCAACGGCATGAAGACGGGTTACACTTGCCCGTCGGGCTTCAACCTGATCGCCACCGCCACCCGAGGCGGACGCAGCCTGATGGCCGTCGTGATCGGCGAGCCGACAGTGGAGGCGCGCGCCGACAAGGCCGCCAATCTGTTGGAGCGCGGCTTTGCGACCCCGGGGGATACCGCGCCCTATCTCGGCCAGCTACGCCCTTCAGGCAATGAGGCACCGAGCGCTGTGAACCTGCGTCCGGTGATCTGCACTGAGGCGCACTGGAAGGCGGTCACCGAAGCGCGCGGTCCCGAAGGGCACCCCGTGTACACCTCTCCCTATATCAAGGAGCCGACGCGCGAGCGCGTAGCGGTGGCCGTGGCACTTGGCGGTGCGACAGGCCCGGAATCGAAGGCACCGCGCTATGCCGACGTGCCGATCCCTACCCCGCGCCCGGACTATGCGCCAGCGGCGATGGCGGAAGGCGGCTGAACAGGTGATGCACGAACCGATCGCGGTCTCGATCCTCACCGGCTTCCTCGGGGCGGGCAAGACCACGCTGCTCAACAGGCTGCTGAAGGACCCGGCGTTTCAGAACACCGCTGTCATCGTCAACGAATTCGGCGAAGTCTCCATCGACCACATGCTTGTGGAACAGGCTTCCGACGGCGTCATCGAACTATCTGACGGTTGCCTGTGCTGCACGGTCCGCGGCGAACTCGTCGACACGTTGGCTGACCTGATCGACCGGGTGCAGACCGGCCGCATCGCCCCGCTGAAACGCATCGTCATCGAAACGACCGGGCTCGCCGATCCTGTGCCCGTCCTGCAATCGGTAATGGGACACCCTGTGCTGGCCCAGGCGCTGCGGCTGGACGGCGTGGTCTGCGTGGTTGACGCCGTCAACGCGGGGTCAACGCTTGACACCCACGAGCAGGCCGTGCGGCAGGTAGCAGTGGCCGATCGGATCGTGCTGACGAAGTCCGATCTCGCCGACGAAAGCGGGACGCTGCGCGCGCGGTTGCGCGCGCTCAATCCCAATGCACCGATCCTTGACGGCAGCGTCTCCTCAACGAGAGCGTCGGACCTGCTGGATTGCGGGCTCTACGATCCGAATTCCAAGATCGCCGATGTCCGCCGCTGGCTAGGTGAGGAGCGGCAGCATGACCATCATGATCATGACGATCATGACCATGAGCATCATGATCACGGCCATCACCATCATCACGACGATCGTGTAACCACGGTGTCACTCGTCCACGACAGGCCGGTTTCGTTTTCTACGATCGAAATGTTCCTCGACCTGCTGCGTTCGACCCAGGGCAGCAAGTTGCTGCGCATGAAGGGCGTGATCGAGCTTGCGGAAGACCCGGACCGCCCGCTGGTCATTCACGGCGTTCAGACGCTGCTTCATCCGCCCGCACGCCTGACCGGCTGGCCGGAGGGCCCGCGTGGCACCAGGATCGTCATCATCGCCTTCGACCTGCCGGAGGATTATGTGAGGCGGCTTTTTACCGCCTTCACCGGCGAACCGGCCATCGACACGCCGGACCGAGCGGCTCTCGCGGACAATCCGCTCGCCATCGCCGGCTACAAGGTCTGAGCGACCGCGCTCAGCCGCCCCGTTCGATCAGGAAGCGGTTTCCCCCACCGGGCGCATCCTCGGTGGCAACAAGCTTGTGGCCGCTGTCGGTGCAGAAGGCTGGAATGTCGATGACGGCGAGCGGGTCGGTAGTCTCGACCCACAGCCGCGCACCGACGGGCATGCCGGCCAGCCGCTTTTTTGCGCGCAGCACCGGCAGCGGGCAGTTCAACCCCCTGAGATCATAGGTTTCGGCGTCTTCGCGAAGCAATTAGCCGCCAAACATGCCAAGCAGCCGGCGGCGCAGGCTCTTGCCCTCACGCTCGGGCTGCGTGGCCTGCGCGCCGGCAGCAACGGTCTCGGACTGCGCGTTGCCCTCGGGCTCAACCGCCGGTGCAGCGGCCTGCTGGGTGGCCGGCGCCGGCGTCGGCACGGCAGCAACCGTTGCCTCGAGCTTCTGGGGTGCCTTCTGCTCTTCGGCCATCAGGACCTGCGGCCGCTCCAGCGACGGCGGCAGGCGGGTCACCTTCTCGCCACGCGCGCGGCGACGCGACCAGTCGGCGACAAGCGCTGCCTCCTTCACGCCGGCAATCGTTGGCGCTGGTGTCGACGATTTGCGCGAGCCCAGCGCCGCGGAGAAGGCGGAATCGTAAGTGGACTGATAGCTCTTGTAGGCAACAGACAGCGATTCCGGTTGAGTGGTCACCGGGCAGGCGGCGGTCGGCGAGAATGTGGTTCCGGCCGGCGCGATCTGGTTGAATACGTAACGCTTTCCGCAGACGTCGACCTTCGGCGGGACCTTGGTAATCTCGAAATGGTCGTAGCCTTCCTTGAGCATGTTCCAGAACTCGTAGTTCGGATCGTCCTGGTAGCGCGCCATGTTGGCGGCCGTCATGCGGAAGGGGAAAGCCTGGATCTGGAAGTCGGTCTGGCCGCCTTTGAATGCATCGCGGGCAAAAGCGTAAATCTGCTCGACCTGTTCGTCGGTCATGGAGTAGCAGCCCGCCGACGAGCATGCGCCATGCACCATCAGATGCTGGCCAGTGCGGCCGTGCGCCCGGTCGTAAGCATTCGGAAAGCCGATGTTGAACGAGAGGTGATAGCTCGACTGCGGATTCATCTGGTGCGGGCGCACCGTGTAGAAGCCTTCGGGCGCCTGCCTGTCGCCTTCCGTGAACTTGGGCCCCAGCTTTCCGGACCACTTGCATATGTCGTAGCTGGTGGCGAGGTCGTAGCGACCGTTGTCCTTTTGCTTCCAGACCTCCAGCACCGCCTCTTCCTTGAAGATGCGCACCATGATCGGCGAGGTCGTCGACATGCCCTTCGCGCGCATGGACTGCACGAGCGCGGGCGGCAGCCTCTTCTCCGCCTTGGGCGCGATGTCCTCGAATGTGGCCTCGGTGCAACCCGCGATGAAAAGGGCTGCCATCATCAAGAGGCTGGCGCGTGCGATACTGGTCTTCATTGGATCGCGGATCGTACTCTGGTTTGAATGCCGGGGCCGTCCGTCCCCGAAACTGCTTGTACCCCGATACCGATCATTGATCGGTTAACCTTGAAAAATTCTTACCGCAATATTTACCTTTCGCACCCGGCGAAAGCAATGCAGCGTCACTTTCATTGAAAGTACAGACGCGGCGATTTTGTGGCAAAACGGTGGTGCAATTGCCCGCTAGAGCGTACGGCCCATCGCAAGGAACTTTTCGCGACGGTGCTCGCGATAGTCCATATTCGCACCGGAAAGGTCTTCAAACCCCTTGGCGATCTGTTCGCCGGTGGCCTTGATGACCGCGTCCGTGCCACGGTGCGCGCCGCCCAGCGGCTCCGCGATCACGCCGTCGATGATCTTGAGCTCCAGAAGATCCTGCGCCGTGATCTTCATGTTGGTCGCGGCATCCTTGGAGCGCGTCGTATCGCGCCAGAGAATGGAGGCCGCACCTTCCGGCGAAATCACCGAATAGATGGAGTGCTCGAGCATATAGACATGGTTGGCCACGGCGATCGCGATCGCGCCACCGGAGCCGCCTTCGCCGATGATGACCGAAATGTTGGGCGAGCGCAGCGACAGGCAGGCCGAGGTAGACCGTGCAATCGCTTCCGCCTGGCCGCGCTCCTCCGCGCCGATGCCCGGGTAGGCGCCGGCCGTATCGACCAGGCTGACCACCGGGATGCCGAAACGGTCCGCCATTTCCATGACGCGCACCGCCTTGCGGTAGCCTTCCGGACGCGCACTGCCGAAATTATGCTTGATACGGGTCTGCGTGTCGTTGCCCTTCTCGAGCCCCAGCAAGGCAACCGCCTCACCCTGGAACCGCGCGAACCCGGCGATGACCGCATTGTCCTCGCCGAACGCCCGGTCACCCGCAAGCGGGGTGAAGTCCGTAAACAGGCCCCGCACATAATCCAGGCAATGCGGCCGGTCGGGGTGACGCGCGACCTGCACCTTCTGCCAGGGCGTCAACTGCCTGTAGGCTTCGCGCAGGGCTTCCTGGGATCGCTTCTCCAGCCGCGCGATCTCATCTCCGACATCCACCGACTCGCCACTCTCCGAGAGCTTCTTGAGCTCGAGAATCTTGCCTTCGAGGTCGGCAACCGGTTTTTCGAAATCGAGATAGTTGAACATTCGCCCTACTGTATCTGGAGGTGATTGAGCGGTCGAAAGGCGCAAAAAATGCGCTGTTGGGGGCTTCACATAACGATCCGAGCGCTACTCGGCAAGCGGATGATGCTGGCTTACGAGCTCAACCAGCCGGTTTTCAAGCACATGAGTGTAAATCTGGGTCGTGGAGATGTCCGCGTGGCCGAGAAGCTGCTGTACTGCGCGCAGATCGGCGCCGTTCTGCAAAAGATGGCTGGCGAAAGCATGCCGCAGCACATGCGGCGACACCTTGGCGGCCGGCACCCCGGCCCGGCTCGCCAGTCCCTTCAATTCGCGCGCGAAAACCTGCCTGGGCAGATGCCCGCTCTCTGAAGTCGCCGGAAAAAGGAACGGACTATCCTTGAAAGACGCATGTTGCGCACGAATCTCCAGCCAGTCCCGCAGCGCCGCACGGGCCTTTTGCGACAGCGGCACCATTCTTTCCTTGCCGCCCTTGCCACGCACGACAAAGAAGCGCTCGTCACGCAAGGCCACGGTGAGAGGCAGCGACACCAGTTCGGACACGCGCAATCCAGTCGCATAAAGCGTTTCGACAAGCGCATGCAGGCGGCACGCAGCGAGCCTGTCCCCGTCGTTCTCCGCCATTTGCTTGTCAGTCTCGGCCCGTTCGAGCAGACGCGTGACCGCGTCTTCTCCCATTGTCTTGGGAAGCGGCCGCTCCTTCCTAGGGGTGTCGACGATGCCTGTTGGATCGTCGGTGCGCATGCCCTCGACGTAGAGGAACTTGAAGAACTGACGCACGGCGGAAAGCTTCCGCGCCTGCGAGGACCGCGCGAAACCGCGCGCAGCGACATCGTCGAGCCAGCGCCGGATATCGTCGGCGTTCGCCGAGGCAAGCCCTCCGTCGACAAAGCCTGCAGCGTCTTCGAGATCGCGCCGATAGGCCTCGAGCGTGTTGGCGCTCGCTCCACGCTCCGCGCTCATCATCTCAAGGAATGCTTCGAGCCTTGCCGCGCCCTTCATTCATACGCCTCTTTGCCCATCCCTGGACTCTAGCGCCCGACGCATTGTCAAAATATGAAGGCTTTCGACGGGCCGTCCTGGCTTGTCGGGAACCCTTTCGCCTTTCGCAAGTTTCCTTGTGGTCAAATCCCGACGCAATCATGTGGCGCGCATGCATGCCAAGGGGGGACTTGATAAGGCCATAAGCTGGCGGCATGGTGCCAGCGGAAGGGTGATTGCAACAATGGAGGCAGGTATGAAGAAAGTTATGTTGGCGGCCGCACTTGTGGCGGGCCTTGCTGCAACGGGCTGCACGACGGCCGAACAGACGGCAGTTGGCGGCGCGGCGGTTGGTGCTGCTGTCGGCGGTCTTGCGACCGGCCGCGTAGGCGGCGCCCTTGCGGGTGCGGCCATTGGCGGCGCCAGCGGCTATCTGATCGGTCGGGTTGCCGATCGCCCGGGCTATTGCCGCTACCGCGATCAGTACGGCCAGGTCTACACCGACCGCTGCTAGTCGCTCGGCATCTCGCCAGACGAAAAGGGACCCGCGAGGGTCCCTTTTTAGTTTGCGCCGACGATTGGCAGAACTGTCAGGCCGCCTCGCGCATCGCGCCGGGGCCGGGCGTTGCACCAGGAGGGCACTTGCCGAGGATGATCATGCCCAGCACCTCGTCCTTGGTGACGTCTTCCGTCCGAGCGGTACCAACCACCTGCCCGTTCTTCATCACGCAAACACGATCAGCGAGATCGAACACGTCGTGGATGTCGTGGCTGATGAGGAAGATACCGATGCCGTCGGCCTTGAGCTGCTTGACCAGTTCGCCGACCTGGGCGGTCTCCTGTGGACCGAGCGCCGCCGTCGGCTCATCCATGATCAGAATGCGTGCGTTGAAGTGGATGGCGCGCGCAATGGCCACAGACTGTCGCTGGCCGCCCGAGAGCTTGATGACCGGCTCCTTGAAACGCTGGAAACGCGGATTGAGCCGCCCCATCACCTTGCGCGTTTCGGACTCCATCGCGACATCGTCCAGCGTGCCCCAGGCTGTGCGCAGTTCACGCCCCAGAAACAGATTGGCTGCCGCATCCACATTGTCGGCCAGAGCCAGCGTCTGGTAGATCGTCTCGATGCCGTATTTCTTTGCGTCGCGCGGATTGTGGATCGAGGCTTCCTCGCCATTGACGAAAATCCGCCCCTCGTCGCGTTTGTATGCGCCCGAGAGGATCTTGATCAGCGTCGACTTGCCGGCGCCGTTGTGGCCGAGCAATGCGACAACCTCGCCTGCGTGGAGATCGATCGAGGCGTCGTCGACGGCATGAATGCCGCCGAAGGAGATCGAGACGTTTTTCATCTCGACGAGCGGTGCCTGGCTTGCCATGGTCATCCTCCCTTACTGCACGCGACGGCGATAGACGGTGTCGAGCCACACGGCCACGACAAGCGCCAAACCGACGACAATGTTCTGCAGCGGCGTGTCGACACCGAGCAGGATCATGCCCGAGGCGAGTGACTGCATCAGCACCGCGCCGATCATCGCGCCCGCGATCGTGCCGACGCCGCCCGACAGCGAGGTGCCGCCGATGACAGCCGCGGCGATCGTCAGCAGCTCGTCGAGCGTGCCCTGAGCATTGGTGGCGGCGTTGAGGCGTGCGGTCGAGATCATGGCCGCGATGGCAGCGAGCGCGCCCATCACCATGAAGATTTTCATCGTCACCCAGCGTGTATTGATGCCGGCGAGCATTGCTGCTTCCGGATTGCCACCGATGGCGAAGACATAGCGGCCGAAGCGGGTGCGCGTGGCAACGAATGTCATGATGATGCCGACGCCGAGCGCGATCAGAACCGGAATGGCGATGCCATGCGCAATGAACGCATTCTCCGGCACGCTTTCGCCAAGCGCCTCATAATATCGGCGCACGATGCCGACTGGCCATGGATAGGAATTGGCGACCGTCACGGCTGCAAGGATCAGACCGCAGGCGACCACGGCAAGAAACACCTCCGCCCAGACCGGGCGCAGCGGAAAGTTGAAGCGCCGCCGCTGGGTACGCCCGCCAATCAGCATCAGGACGACGGCGGCGCAGGCTACGAGGCCGACGATCCAGCTCCACGTCGCGCCGATCGCGCCATCCGGTCCACCACCCATAAGGCGGAACGTGGCGTCCATGGGCGCGACGGTTCGCCCGCTAGTCACCCACCAGGCCGCGCCGCGCCAAACGAGCAGTCCACCCAGCGTGACAATGAAGGCCGGAACGCCGAGATAGGCAATGATGAACCCATGCAGCGCGCCGACGGCAACACCGACCGCAAGGCCGACGAGGGCGGCCAGCAGCCACATCGCCGGATGGCCGAAACCGATGAGGCTGGGCAGCACTTCCGCCTGTGTCACGCCCATGATCATACCGGCGAAGCCGAGGACGGAACCGACCGAAAGGTCTATGTTTCGGGTCACGATGACCAGCACCATGCCGGTCGCCATCACCGCAATGGATGACGACTGAACCGACAGGTTCCAAAGATTGCGCGGGGTCAGGAAAAGCCCCCCGGACAGCAGATGGAACACGATCCAGATCAGCAGCAGCGCCCCGATCATGCCCAGCATGCGTGTATCGAGTTCCGTCGCCTTGAGAAAGCTTGCGACAGGGCCGAGCTCGCTGGCCCGTGCCTTGTCAGCCGGCGCATGCGTTGTTGCATCCGACATTGTCGTCCTCCCATCCGGAGCGCGGAAACCGGCGCCGGCAAATTCAGCTTAATGAAACGCCGCGGTTCTCGTCAAACCGCGGCGTTTGCGAGGGCAGTCAGCCGCGATCAGTCGCAGGCAGCCACGGTGCCGGCGGCAACGCCCTGGCAGACGACATCCTTGGAGACCCAGCCCGCGTCGATGACCTCATTGAGGTTGTCCCGCGTGATCGGGTTCGGCGACAGGAAGATCGCGTTCATCTCGACGCCATTCGGGCCGTCGGACCACTTCATGGCGCCTTCCACCGCATCCATCGCGGTGCCGTCGGAAAGCTGGTTGGCGATCTCCGCCGCAGCCTTGCCGAGTTCGCGCGCATCTTTCCAGACCGAAACGGTCTGGGTGCCGAGCGCAACGCGGTTCAGCGCGGCATGGTCGCCATCCTGGCCGGAAACAGGAACCGAACCGGCAAGACCCTGTGCTTCGAGAGCGGCTACGACGCCGCCGGCCGTGCCGTCGTTGGACGCAACGACCGCGTCGACCTCGTTGTTGTTCTGGGTCAGGATCTGCTCCATGTTGCGCTGCGCGTTGGCAGGCAGCCAGCCGTCGGTATAGGCCTCACCGACATTCTTGATCGCGCCGCTGTCGATCGCTTCCTTGAGCACTTCCATCTGTCCGGAGAACAGGAAGTCGGCGTTCGGATCGGCCGAGGAGCCCTTGATGAAGGCATAGTTGCCCTCCGGCTTCACCTCGAACACGGCGCGTGCCTGCATGCGGCCCACTTCCTTGTTGTCGAAGGTCAGGTAGAAGGCGTCGGCATTTTCGATCAGGCGGTCATAGCCCACGACCGGGATGCCTTCCGCGACCGCGTTTTCTACGGCCGGGCCGATTGCGCTGGCATCCTGCGCCAGGATGATGAGGGCGTTGGCGCCCTGCGAGATCAGCGCCTCGACGTCGGTAAGCTGCTTGGCCGCGGACGACTGCGCATCGGCCGAGATGTAGGTGTTGCCGGCGCCTTCGATCGCTGCCTTCATCGCGGCTTCGTCGGTCTTCCAGCGCTCTTCCTGAAAGTTCGACCACGACACGCCGATGATCTTGCCTTCGGCATGAGCCGCGGCGGAAAGCGTGAGCGACATGGCGACGCCCGCCAGCATGGCGGTTGCAAATCTCTTCATGATGTTCCTCCCTGCGCCCCGTTGGAGCGCTTGATGACACTTGCTCTACAACAGATGCGAAGCTCTTTTTTTCGAGCCCCGAAAAAAATAATGACTCAGCGGAAGCCCTGTGTCAATATCTTCCGCGCGGTGCTGGCAAAGCTGCCGGAAGGCGGCTAGACCGGCGGCGCACCAGGGAGGATGGGAACATGACGGTCGGCGTACGCCACGACGATCTTCGGCGCCGCAATCGCGCAATGGTGATTGCCGCCGTGCGGCGTGCGGGACAGCCATCGCGGACCGAGATCGCCGCCGTCACCGGGCTCAGCAATTCCACCATATCGACGATCTCCGCCGACCTGATCGAGGAAAGCATTCTGGCGCAGGCCAAGAATGGAGAAACGGCAGCGCTGAAGCGCGGCCGTCCGCAGGTCGCGCTCGGCCTCAACCCACGCGCGGCCACCGTCGTCGCCATCGCCCTCTCGCTCAACTCGCTCTCCGCTTCCTTGATCGACTACTCGGGCAAGGCGATCATACACGATATTTCGCGCCCCGCGACGCTGACGATGACGGCCAGCGGCCTCGTCGAAGCCGTCACCGCCGCCGTTGGCAGGCTGCTGGCGCGCATGGAACCCGACCACGGCCCGGTGCTGCGCATGACGCTTGCGATCCAGGGCATCACCGATTCCGAGGCGCGCAAGCTGATGTGGTCGCCGATCACGCCGCATAGCGACATTCAATTCGCCGATGCGCTGGAAACCGCCTTCGGCATTCCGGTCACCGTGGAAAACGACTGCAACATGATCGCCGTGGCCTTGCGCGGCCGTGCGCCCGACCGCTACCGCGACAACTTCTTCACCATCCTCCTGTCGAACGGCATCGGCATGGGGCTGGTGCTGCGCGGCGAGCTCTTTACCGGCTCGCACTCCTCGGGCGGCGAGTTCGGCCACATGATCCATGTGCCAGACGGCGCGCAGTGCCGCTGCGGCCGGCGCGGCTGCATAGAGGCGTATGCTGGCAACTACGCCATCTTCAGGCATGCGCGCGGCGAAAGCGAATACGCCCAGCCTGCTGCCGACATCGACGACGCGACAATGCTGGCGCTGGCGGCTGCCGCACGCGATCACGACGGCCGCGAACGCGAAGCCTTCCGCAAGGCTGGCGAGGCGATCGGCTTCGGCCTCGGCAGCCTCTTTGCCCTGTTCGATCCGGCGCCGGTGGCGATCGTCGGGCTTGGATCCTCGGCCTTCGACGTGATCGAGCCGGCGCTGCGCGACGCGATCTCGAAAACGGCCGGCGGCCAGCACAATGCCGCGATCTCGTTCGATCTCGAACCCGACGAGACGCCACTGATACGTGACGGCTGCGCGCGCCAGGCATTGACCTTCGTCGACCAGGATATTTTCGCGCCAGGTACCGCCACCGACAAGGCCGTCGCCTGAACCAGGTGGCGGCTAACCCGGCGTCCAGGCGGTAGGCGCAGCACCGCGGCGCAGCACGTAGAAACCATCCGCATCGAAATCCTGCCATGCGCCGGCCTCGCCATCTGGCCAGATGACGCGGATTTCGCCCTTCGCCTCGTCCCCTAGCCCGAAATGATGCCAGCCGCCCTGGCCGCTGGCATGCCCACCGCCTGACGAAACCTCGCGCCGCAACACCGTGTCGCCGCAGCGAATCTCGATCCATGCGCCGAGAGCGTCGCGGTTGGGCGCATCCTGCTCCAGCCGGACCTGCACCCAGCGCCCGGTCTCGCCACCCGCATTGCGCCAGGTCTGAGCGGTGTGCCATCGGTTGACGACCACCAGATCGAGAAGCCCGTCGAGGTTGAAATCGGCCAACGCCGCGCCACGCCCAATCTTCGTGCTGGCAACGCCGGCGCGGTCGCCGGCTTCCTCGAACGTGCCGTCGGGCCGCTGCAGCAGGAGGTTGTTCGGGTCCTCTTCGGCAAAATCAGGCATCTTCGCGACATTGCCTTTCGCGACGAAGAGGTCCGCAAGGCCGTCATTGTTGACGTCCTCGAACTGCGCGTGCCACGCCGTGCTCGGCCGCAGATTGTCACCGATATAGGGGCGGTGGGCCGTCACGCCCTTGGCGAAGGCGGTGTCGGCATAAGTGGGCCGCGGTGACCGACCTTCGCCACTGGCAAGCGTCTGCAGCTTGTTGTCAGCCATGCTGGTGAGGAAATATTCAGGGTAGCCGTCGGCATCGAGATCGTAGGACGCGATACCCATGCCCCAGATGCGCAACCGCTCCCAGCCTTCCTCCGCCGTATAGAGCGATGGCGTGGCGCCCTGCTCGATGCGCCAGAGCTGTTCCTGGCCGCCCTTGTAATATTCGCGATCGTTGGAGACGCGCAGCGACGGTGTGCCCGACCGGTTCCAGTCCGTGAAGAGCATGGAAAGCGCGCAGTAGCTAGGCTTCAGCGCAAACGGCGTGTCGAACCGATCCGCGCCGGCGGCGGGACGGTGCAGCCAGTTGTCCGTGCAGGAGCCCCACGGAAAGCCTTCTTCCTTGCGATCGATGTAATTGCCGACCGCCAATGTCGGCCACGAAGCCCCGCGTTCCCAGGTCGCGGCGAAAGCGGTCGACCAAGCCTCGCCGCCGTCGAAGCCCCAGGTCTCGTTTGCACGCTCGAAACGACATCCGCCAAGCCCGCGCATCAATACGTTTTCACCGACACGCAAGACTGCGAGGTCGGTGATGCCGTCGCTGTCAATGTCGATCGGATAGGCGCCCGTCACGCCTTCAAGTTCGAGGCCGGCCTCGAAGCGCTCGAAACGCAGCGTTCCGCCCACGTCGCTGACATTGCGATAGAAATGGGCCGGCGCGGCGCCGCCGGCGACATAGAGATCGGCAAAACCGTCTCCGCTGCAATCGAATGCCGCGACACCGCCGCCGACCATGAATTCCCAGTTACCTTCGTAAACCGCGTCGACACCGACAGTCGCCGTCTCCTCGATGAAGCTCGGCACGGGCGGCCCGTCCGCGGCAAACACGGGTACGCAAATGCCGACCGAAAGAAAGAGCACTGAAACGACGTGGCGCATCATTCCGCTCCCCGCGTCACCAGCCCGTTGGTGTAGGCGCCGATACAGTAGCCCTGCTCAAGCCCGTTTTCGATGGCGGCTCGATAATGAATGCCGCCATAGAGCCGCGAGATCGCTGCCTCCTCGGCCGCCTCTCGGAAGCTTTCGAAATGCCGGGGCGGCAGTCCGTCGTCCACATGGGTTTCGTCTTCGAAGGCAAACGTCGCGCCGAACAGATCCTCCAGCACGATGGCCGCAGCGCCCGATTGTGTGCTGTGGCCGCTGGGATACTCGGGGAACGGCGGCGTGATGAGGTCGGGCTGCCACTTCGCGTCGATGTGCCGCCGGATATACGTCACCGGTCGCACGAGATCGTAGCGGTATTTGGCTTCCCAGCATCCGATGAAGGAATCGGCGAGAACGATGCCGAGCCGCGCGAGCACGTCGACGGTGCGCTCGGCATCCGCACCTTCCGCTTCGAGCAGTTGCAGCGCAATCGAAATCCAGTGGCCGGGCGGTGTCGGCGACAGCATCGGATCATCCGACCAGAACCGGGCGATCTCCCGCTGCTCCGGCGTCAGCCCCTTGGCCGCTTCGTAGACTTCCACGGCCTCGTTATGGAACGCGCTGCCTTGCTCCTCGCTGTAATCAGGCGGTGGCGGGACGCCGCATGTGGCGCCGTCGGGCATGGCGAACGTGCGGTTGGTGCCCCAGTTAGGCAGCAAAGGCGCCTGCTGCTGAGCGATGAGGCTGGTGGGAACCCAATGTTGTGGCCCCTTCGTCAGAACATAGTCGTGCGGAAAGCCCATGTTCTCCACGACAGCCCCACCATCGTCGGCGGACCATTCGATCACATGGCCGGCAATCACGCGCCCATACGCAAGGCTCCGCGCAAGAACGTCCGCGTCGGCGCCCTCCGAGACCAGAGCGTCGAGACGCTTCCCGATGGCATCCATCGCCCGCTGGCCCGTCGGCCCAGTATTGCTGAAGAAGTGACGCGTTGCGTTCGTGAGAGCGCTTTGCAACACGACCGCCTCGTCGTAGACGCCCTCAGACCGTGGAGGAAAGGCTTCGAGCCCGTTGAGCTGGCCCGCAAACGAGCGCGTCGACGGCCGCCCGCCGGCAAGCCCTTCCTGCGCGGCAACGCCCAGATATGCCAGGGACCGGCTGGCGACGGGCGGCGAATAGGTCGGCGTATGGCGCACCAGCTCGAGCGTGAGCCGGTACCAGGTCCGTGCAACCTCTACGGCCCTCTCGTCGAATTGCGCGCGGGCTGGGCCAACAAGACCCAGAACGGCCGCAACCAGCACGACATGGACAAGAAAACGCATCGCCGCTTACGGGCCCGGCCCGCTCCTCCCTCAGTCCGGTCAGGAAAGCATGGCGCACCTGCCGCCTGCAAGCGGAACCGGAGCGCAGGAGTATCGGCTGCTATGCCTCGCGGATCGCGTAGCCCGCGCCGCGTATGGTGCGGATCACGTCGGGCAGACGGCCATTGTTGACCGCCTTGCGCAACCGGCCGACATGTACGTCAACGGTGCGCTCGTCGATGTAGATCGTCTCGCCCCAGACATTGTCGAGCAATTGCCCGCGCGAGAAGACGCGGCCGGGATGCTGCATCATGAATTCGAGCAGACGGAACTCCGTCGGGCCGAGCCTGATTTCGGACTTGCCGCGATGCACGCGATGCGTCTCGCGGTCGAGCACGATGTCTCCGACCTTCAGCACCGATGAAAGCACCTCGGGCTTGGCGCGGCGCAGCAGCGCGCGGACCCGGGCGATGAATTCCGGCGTTGAGAACGGCTTGACCAGATAGTCGTCGGAACCGGTCGACAGGCCGCGCACCCGGTCCGTTTCCTCGCCGCGCGCGGTCAGCATGATGATCGGCAGGCGCTCGGTCTCCGGGCGCATCCGCAGCCGCCGGCACAGCTCGATGCCGGAAATGCCGGGCACCATCCAGTCGAGCACCAGCAGGTCGGGTGTGCTTTCCCGCAGCCTGATCTCCGCTTCATCGCCGCGGCCGATCACCTCGACCTGATAACCTTCGGCTTCCAGGTTGTATTTGAGAAGCACCCCCAACGGCTCCTCGTCCTCCACCACCATGATCTTGGGTGCAATCATCTATAGGTCTCTCTGCGGTCACTCGCTGTCCACTGTCACCGACGTCTCATCCAGCTTCGGCCTGTTCAGCGGCAATTGCTGGCCGGTCACGATATAATACGCGTTTTCCGCGATGTTGGTCACATGGTCGCCGATGCGTTCCAGGTTCTTGGCGCAGAACAGCAGATGCGTACAGGCGGTGATGTTGCGCGGGTCTTCCATCATGTAGGTGAGCAGCTCGCGGAAGACGGCCGTGTATTGCACGTCGATCTTCTCGTCGTCCTCGCGCAGGCTCACGAGGTTTTTTGAATCGCGCGCCTCGTAGGCCGAGATCACCGCGCCGACCTGATCCATCACCATCTGGGCCATCGTGTCGATGGAATGGGAAAGCCCGCGCGGCGCCGAGCCTTCGCCCACCGCGTTGACGCGCTTGGCGATGTTCTTGGCCAGATCGCCGATGCGTTCCAGGTCGGCCGCCATGCGGATCGCGCCGACGACCGATCGCAGATCCTGCGCCATCGGCTGGCGTTTGGCGATCAGCGTGATGGCGCGATCGTCCAATTCGCGCTGGCGCGCGTCCATCAACACGTCGTCCGAAATCACCCGCTGCGCCAGCGCGGTGTCGTTCTGCAACAGCGACCGGGTCGCGGCAGCGACCATCGCGCCGGCGAGATCGCCCATGTCGCGGATCAACTGGTCGATATGGCCGAGATCGTCGTCGAACGACGTGACCGTGTGCTCACCCATGTTTGCCTCCTCGGGCTCTTCCGGGACCGTCAGCCGAAGCGGCCGGTGATGTAGTCCTGCGTCCGCTTCTCGGCGGGGCTGGTGAATATCTGGTCGGTCGGGCCTTCTTCGACGAGATTGCCGAGATGGAAGAAGGCGGTCCGCTGGGAGACACGCGCGGCCTGCTGCATCGAATGCGTGACGATGACGATCGTGTAATTCTCGCGCAATTCGTCGATCAGTTCCTCGATCTTCGCCGTCGCGATCGGGTCGAGGGCCGAACAGGGCTCGTCCATCAGGATCACCTCGGGCGAGACAGCGATGGCGCGCGCGATGCACAGGCGCTGCTGCTGGCCGCCTGACAGGCCGGTGCCGGCCTCGTGGAGACGGTCCTTAACCTCATCCCAGAGACTCGCCTTCTGCAGGCTCGATTCGACGATGCCATCCATGTCGGTCTTGCTCGACACCAGCCCGTGAATGCGGGGGCCGTAAGCAACGTTCTCATAGATTGATTTCGGGAACGGGTTGGGCTTCTGGAACACCATGCCGACACGCGCCCGCAATTCGACGACGTCGATCTTTGGGTCGTAGATATCGTCACCGTCAAGGGTGATCTGCCCCTCGATCCGAGCAATGTCGATGGTATCGTTCATGCGGTTGAGGCAGCGGAGGAAAGTCGACTTGCCGCAGCCCGACGGACCAATCAGCGCCGTAACCTGCTTTTCGCCGACATCGAGGTTGACGTCGAAGAGCGCCTGCTTCTCGCCATAAAACACCTTGACGTTCTTGCCCGCCATCTTGGCCCGCGCTGCGGGTTTTGGCTGTGCCGCGATCTGTTGCTCAATGGCTACATCGGTCATCTTGTTCATCCTTCTGTCTCCCTACCAGCGGCGCTCGAAACGCTGCCTCAGGAACACGGCAATGGCGTTCATGGTCACGAGAAAGCCGAGCAATACGAGAATAGCGGCCGACGTCCTTGACACGAAACCGCGTTCGGGGCTGTCGGCCCAGATGTAGATCTGGGTCGGCAGGGCGGTCGAAGCGTCGAGGACCCCGCCCGACGCGCTGGTAATGAAAGCGTTCATCCCGATCAGCAGAAGCGGTGCGGTCTCGCCCAGCGCCTGGGCCAGGCCGATGATCGTACCCGTCATCACCGTCGGCATCGACAGCGGCAGAATGTGGTGGAGAATTGCCTCGTGCTTGGAAGCTCCGATACCCAGTGCCGCCTCGCGGATCGACGAAGGCACCGATTTCAGCGATGCTCGGGTGACGATGATGATAGTTGGCAGCGTCATCAACGCAAGCACCAGACCGCCAACCAACGGCGCCGAGCGCGGCAAGCCGAACCAGCCCAGGAAGACTGCGAGGCCGAGCAGGCCGAACACCACCGAAGGCACGGCCGCCAGATTGTTGATGTTGATCTCGATCAGATCGGTGAGCCTGTTCTTCGGCGCGAATTCCTCGAGATAGATCGCGGCCGCGATTCCCGTCGGAAACGAGATCAGGAAACATACAAGCAACGCCCAGAACGAACCGGAGATCGCACCCGCCAGTCCCGCCAGTTCGGGAAATCGGCTGTCGGCATTGAATAGCAGCGCCCAGTTAAACGGGTTGGAAATGACCCCTTGCGCGACCAACTGATCGTAAAAGCCGATCTGCCGATCGTTCACCCTGCGCTGATTCTCTGGAAGATCGCGGTCGAACAGTCCTTTGTGGAGCTGGTCGATGGGGTCCGACATCGGAATGACGAAGCGATGCGGACCATCCAGCAGGCTTGGGTTTGCGATCACCTGATCACGCACCAGGAACGGCGCGTTGTTGGTGAACATGCCGAAGTAGTCGCGTTCTGCGGACCGTTCCAGCTCCGGCACGAGCGAGCGCAGTTCATCGCGAACGATGTTGCGCCAGTTCGCGCCCATAATGTCGCTGCGATCGACCTCGGCGGAGCTGAGATTCATCTCCACCGTGACCATTGTCTGGGTAAACGCACGATGCCCGCTATAGGTCAGCGTACCAACAAGGATCGCGAGAAACCCGAGCGCAAAGGCGATCGCGACCATGCCATAAATCTGCAGGCGGCGGTCTCCGGCGTAGCGCGCGCGGCGTCGCGCCTTCATGGCGTCGGATTGCCAGTCGACCGGTCGGATCCCGGTCTTGGTGTCGCTCATGGCCATCAGTACTTCTCCCGATACTTGCGGACCGTGCGCAGCGCGATCAGGTTCAGGCCGAGCGTGATCAGGAACAGCACGAGGCCGAGCGCGAACGCCGCAAGCGTCTTTGGATTGTCGAACTCGGAGTCGCCGATCAGAAGCGTGACGATCTGAACCGTAACGGTTGTGACCGAGTCGAACGGATTGAGTGTCATCTTGGCAATCAGGCCCGCTGCCATCACGACGATCATCGTTTCGCCGATCGCGCGACTGAGAGCCAGAAGGACGCCACCGACAATGCCGGGGAGAGCTGCCGGCAGCAGGACTTTTCGAATGGTTTCGCCTTTGGTTGCGCCAAGCGCATAGGAGCCTTCGCGCATGGCCCGGGGTACGGCCGCGAAAGCATCATCTGACAGCGACGAAATGAAAGGGATGAGCATCACGCCCATTACACCACCGGCGGCAAGGGCGCTGTTCGGCGCGGCGTCAATGCCGACACTGAGACCAATGCTTCGGATAAGCGGCGCAACGGTGAGCACGGCGAAGAAGCCGTAAACGACCGTCGGGATGCCGGCGAGAATCTCCAGCAGCGGCTTCACGATGGCCCGGAACCTGTCGCCAGCGTATTCGGTCAGATAAATCGCCGACATGATACCGGTTGGAACGGCGACAGCCATTGCAAGTGCCGAGATAACGAACGTACCGAACAGCACCGGGATCATGCCGAAGGCACCTTGCCCTGCCACCTGGTCAGCGCGGATGGCGATCTGCGGCTCCCACCGCAGCCCAAAAAGGAACTCCGTGATGGGAACGAGCGCAAAAAACTGGCCCGCCTCGTAGAGCAGCGACGCAACAATGCCCAGGGTGGTGACAATCGCCACGAATGACGAGAACATCATGAACCAGGTGACCGACCGTTCGACACTGTGCCGCGCGCGGAAGCTCGGCTCGATCACACGCAAGCCGAAGAATGCGCCGACTGTCACCACAGCGGCTACGACGGCGATCATCGCCCATTGAGCTATGCCGCGAAGGGACTGAAGATGCGCGGCGGCCGCCTGAACAGCCTCGCTCGGCTCCCGGAACACGTTGCCCGAAGCGACCTGGCGAATCTCGCTGATAAGAAGATTGCGCTCGGCGTCCGTCATCGCGTCCGCGCCGGAATATCCGGCAAGCACGACCATGTCGATGATGGCATTCTGACCAAGCAGCCAAAGGAGCAGGAGGATGAACGCTGGCACGCCGGTCCAGATCGCGGCATTGAGGCCGTGGTAAAGTGGTCGCGAATGAGCCTTCTGGCCCTCAACCCCTCGCCTTTGCCGCGCCCTGCCGGTCGCAAAAAAATAAACGAGGATTGCTGCGACGGCCATGAGGCCTAACAGGTACCCTGCCATGTCACCCCCGAAAGGTGCTGGAAAAATGCCTGACCGCCCGCAAGGAAGCGGGCGGTCGTGACGACGGATCGACTTAGGAGCCGAGCTTCTTGGCGTTCAGGACGTTCTCCTGCACTTCTCCGCGCTTTTCGTCGCTGAGCGGAGTCAGACCGCGCTCGGCGAGATAGCCGTCGGCAGCAAGAGCCTCATCAGACACGTACTCGGCGATGAAGTCCTGCATGCCAGGGATCACGTCGCGATGGGCGTTCTTCACGTAGAAGAAGATCGGACGCGAAACCGGGTAGGAGAAATCCGCGATGGTCTCGAACGTAGGCTCGACACCAGCGATATTGACCGCCTTGAGCTTGTCAGAATTCTCGTAGAGGAACGAGTAGCCGAAGATGCCCACGGCATTCGGATCCGACTCAAGGCGCTGAACGATCAGGTTGTCGTTCTCGCCAGCCTCGACGAACGGGCCGTCCTGACGCATGCGCGAGCAGACTTCTTCCCACTTGTCTTCGTCGGATTCCTTCAGTTCGGCCATGCCCGGCAGCTCCGCGCAGCCGTCATGCATGACGAGTTCGACAAACGCGTCGCGCGTACCAGACGTAGGCGGCGGGCCGAAAGCGATGATGTTGATGTCTGGCAGCGAGGAATCAATATCCGACCACTTCATGTTCGGATTGGCGATCAGTTCGCCATTGCTGTCCGGAATTTCTGCGGCAAGCGCGAGGAAGATCTGCTCTTCGGTCAGGTCCATATCGGGAGCGCTGCGAGCGTGGGCGATCGAAAGACCGTCGTAGCCGATCAGCGCCTCGGTGATGTCGTCAACGCCGTTGGACGCGCAAAGCTCGACCTCGGAGTCCTTGATTGCGCGGGAAGCGCCGGTGATGTCAGCGAAATCGGGGCCGATACCGCCGCAGAACACCTTGAAGCCACCGCCGGTGCCCGTGGATTCGACGACCGGCGCAGCAGCGCCCGTCTTGTTGGCATACTCCTCCGCAGCCGCCTGGCTGTAGGGGAAAACGGTCGAGGAACCTACGACCTTGACCTGGTCGCGCGCCGCAGCAACGCCGACCGATGCGGCAACAGCGATCGAAGCCGCCGACGCCGTGAGGAAGAATTTATTCATAGGGCCTACTCCTGCTCGGAATTCGGTTGGACGCCTTGACGCGTCGGGAGTGGCAATAACGGCCCTGTATGACAGTCGCATGACAGTTTTGCGTCAGTCGGATTAAACCCCGACCGCTGCGTGGAAACCTCGAAAAATAAAAGAAAGCCGCCGCCGGATAGCCGACGAAGGATTTATCCGGCCAGATGACCCGCCTGGAGCGTTCCGCCCATCCAGCGCTCGATCTTCTGCATCAACGTCTTGGGACTGATCGGCTTGGAAAGGTAGTCGTCCATGCCGGCTTCCAGGCAACGTTCCCGGTCACCTTTGAGCGCATGGGCGGTTACGCCGATGATCGGCACATGCTCGCCCGATAAGGCCTCCAGCTCCCGGATTCTGGCCGTGGCTTCCAGGCCGTTCATTTCGGGCATGGAGACATCCATGAGGATCATGGACGGCTTCATGGTGCGATAGCCTTCGACCGCCTGCTTGCCATTGCTGACGATCTCGTAGCTATGGCCGGTTTCACCGAGTATCTGCGTGAAGACGAGCTGGTTCACCTCGTTGTCTTCGGCAACGAGAATATCGATGCGGTGTTCACCAGTTGCGGGTCGGCGCGCGATGCGCAGTTCGGGCCGCGGGGCCGCTACGTCGGATACCGCGGCTTCCAGTGCAGGCGGGGGAGCTGCCTCCGCTGCCGGATCAGGTGCGTGTCCCCGGAATTTCTGGATCGCCGACACGAGTGCTTCAAGCAATGCAGACGAGCGCGCGGGTTTGATGAGGTGTGCGTCTATGTCGAGGCTGCGATATGTCGCCTGACCAAGCGACTGGTCGACCGATGTCAGCATCACGATAGGCGTTCCAGCGATCTGTGGCGTTGCCCGGATCACGCGGGCGACGTCACCGCCGGTCATGCCAGGCATCTGGTAGTCGAGAACAACGCAGTCGACGTGCAGCCCCAACCCGGCCACGGCGTTGAGCACGGAGATGCCCTCCTGGCCGCTCTGAGCCGCGCAAGCGTCGAAGCCCCAGCTTCCAAGCTGCTCAAGCAGAATCGTCCGGTTCACCGCATTGTCGTCGATCACCAGAACCCGCGCCCCGGAAACATCGATCGGCATGGTCCTTTCCTTTCCGGATTTTCCGGTCCGCGGCAGCATCATCGTGAACCAGAATGTTGAACCTTCGCCTTCCCTGCTGTTCACTCCCATCTCGCCGTCCATCATCGCAACGAGGCGCGAGGTGATGGCGAGGCCCAGACCGGTGCCTTCATGCCGCCGGGTCGAGGACGCATCGACCTGGCTGAATTTGTCGAAAACCTGAGCCAGCTTGTCTTCCGGAATGCCGATACCGGTGTCGGTCACCGACACGCGAAGCGTCGTGTCGTTACCGGCTTCCTCGCCAGTGACATCGACCAGAACGTGGCCCGAATCCGTGAATTTGACTGCATTACCGAGCAGATTGGTGATGATCTGACGAATGCGGCCGACATCGCCGACGTAATGATCATGCAGCCCCGGCTGCACCCGCACGATCAGCTCCAGATCCTTTTCCTTTGCGCGTGCGGAAACCAGCGTCGCGACATCCTCGATCGCTTCGGCCAGATGGAACGGTGCGGGATCGAGCACCAGTTGCCCGGCATCGATCTTGGAAAAGTCGAGGATGTCGTTGATGATCGTCAGCAGCGCATTGCCGGACTTCACGATGATGTCGGTGAATGTCTTCTGGCGCGAATCCAGGTCGGACTTGGCAAGCAGTTCGGCCATGCCGAGCACGCCGTTCATGGGCGTCCTGATCTCATGGCTCATATTGGCGAGAAACTCGGATTTCGCGCGATCGGCCAGCACGGCCTTGCGCTGCGCCTCCTGCAGTTCGGCCTCGCGCTGCTTGAGTTCGGTAATGTCGGTGCTCGACCCGATGAGGTGAACCTTGCCGTTGCCGCCGACAAGCCGGCTTTTCTTCGCGATGAGCTGGCGTACCGTGCCGTCCCGCCGCGTAAGCATTTCCTCGGTCTCGTCCATTATGCCGGATTCGAGCACCTTCAGGTCACGACCGGCGAACCCCTCGCCCTCCTCGCCGAAGAAGTCCCGGTCCGTCTTGCCAAGCGCCTCTTCCTTGGCAACGCCGGTTATCTCGCACCAGGCCTTGTTGACGAATTCGAACGCGAGCGCATCCGTTTTCACGTAGGTGGAAACAGGTAGGTCGTCGAGCACATGCTTGAAAAGCTCGATCTGCTCCATGCTCGCCTTGAGCGCGGCTTCACGATCCTTGAGATCGGTGATGTCGAGGCGGATGCCAATGAACGATCCATCGGGCATCCGCGTATCGAGCGCCTGATACCAGCGCCCGTCCGGGTTCCGGCGCTCGAAGACGGCATGCGGAAGCTCATGGCGCCGCATGTATCCTTCGACCCATCCCTCGTAATCGCTGTCGTAAAGAGCATCGACCTCCGGATCGCCGCACGCGCGGAAATAGCCGAAGCTGTGTCCTAGCTCGATGGCCTCGCGATAGGTGCACCCGCGCTGCCATGTCGGCACGAGCTCGGGAAGCATGTCCTGCAGCATTCGGTTGGCAAGCACGAACCGGTCGTTGCTGTCATAGATGATGACGCCGGCAGGGAACGATTCCAGCACACCCGCAAGGTAATCGCGCGCTTTCTGGCTCTCCCGCTCGCGCCGCTTCATCTCCGTCACGTCGAAAATTGAGCCGGCGATGTAGTCGCGACCGCTGGCGGTGCGCACCCGGTTCTTGCGCACGATCCGGGACCCCTCGCTGCCCGAGATGTCGAAGTCCTCCTGGACCTCGTAGATCTCGCCAGTCCTCAAGACCTGCTTTTCGCTCTCTTCGAATAGTCCGGCATTGTCGGCGCCAACGATATCCGCAGCACCTCGTCCGATCAGTTCGCCGGGCGTCGCATCATGGAACGTCGCGAAGGCTTCGTTGACCATTACGAAATTCAGCTTTTCGTCCTTGACGAAGATCGGATTGGGAACGCTGTTGATGACTGCCTCGGCCAGGCGCGCCTGCTCCAGCGCCTTGGCAAGCTGTTCTTCACGATCCTTGATCGCAGTTATGTCGAAATAGGAGACAAGTCGCTTGCCGCCGGAAAGCATCGTCACCGAATAGATGAGTGTCTGGCCGTCGCCGCGCTGGAACTCCCTTGGCGGCACCCCCCCTTCGCCCCTGATCTCGTCGAGACGGTATGCGACATAATCCTCCCACTCCTGATCGGCGACCTTGTAAATCCCTGTATGCCGGTTGATGTCCATAAGGGCACGAAACGGGCTCCCGACGGAAACATCGTCCGGCGTAAGTTTCCAGATGTCGTAGAAGGCCTTGTTGATCATCTCCGCGTTGAGCTCTGGATCAAGCAGAACCACGCCCATATCCAAAGAGTCGAGCGTGCTCTGCAAGTCGCCAAGCAGGGTTTCAGCCTGCTTCTTCGCCTTATCGAGCTCAGCCTCGCGGCGTTTGAATTCGGTGATATCCTTGCGGATGCCGACGCGGTCACCATTCTCGGCAAGGATGTCGCGCCGCATCATCCAGCGTCCGTCATGGGTCTGGAAGACAATATCCTGCCCGAGTTCCGCAGAACGGTTGACGACCAGTTCCTCGACCCACGCCTCCTCGCGTCCCTTCGCTTCTTCGACAATTCCAGTCTGCGCGAAGTCGAGTAGCAATTCGCGAAAACCGCGCCCGGTCCGAAGATTGGGGAGGAAGGCAAACTGTCTTGCAAACGCGGTGTTGAATGCCAGCAGCCGGTCGGACTTGTCCCATATGACGAAGCCGTCGCTCAGCGCGTCGATGGCAGCCTGCATACGGCTCCGCGCCTGCTCAGCCTCCACACGCGCGGCATCCAGAGCCGAATCGCTTCCGCCGGGTGGGGTCACGGCGCCCAGCGTTTCAGCCAAGGGGGTTACATTGCGTCCCACCCCCCGGTAGCCGACGAATGTCCCATCCGTGTCAGCCCTGGGCACGCCTGAAATGGAAAGCAATCGCCGGTCGCCGCCTGCGTCGCGGATCACATAGACATAGCCCGCAAACGGCCGCTTGGCCCGCAGATCGTCAAGCTGACTGCCAGGTTGATCGTCCGGCCGAGTACCTTCAAGCAGTGAATCGAGCCTCGACCGGCCAAGCACGCGGGCCGGATCGATACCGGTCGCCTCATGATAGCCTTCCGATAAATAGGTGATCCGGTGCTGCGCATCGGTCTCCCAGAACCAGTCAGCCTCGAGCGAAAGCAGCGCAACAGAATCCGCCCCGGCGTTTTCGCCGGGTCCACCGCTACTGCTCGCCGCTTCAGTCGTCTCGGGTGCGCCCCGCCCCTCCCGTACTACCACCGGTAGAGCTCTCCGTACGCAGATTGATGCAGAGTGAATTCTGCACCGGAAGGCTTAACGAGATGCTAACCATAAATATGGCGGGGACTTAAAGGATCGTGCGCACGATCAGCCGCAGGTCTTCGCGCAACGAAATCGCCTGCATGTATTCGGCATCGGTCTCCGCGCAGCGTTGCGGATTGGACATGTCGATGCCGCGCACCTGGGCGAGGCCGGTAATGCCCGGCCTGAGTGAAAAGATCCCCAGCGCCCGGCGATGGCGGACCAATTCTTCCTGTCCAGGAAGGCACGGGCGCGGGCCGACCATGCTCATCTGCCCGATCACCACATTCCACAGTTGAGGCAATTCGTCGATCTTGAAGCGCCGGAGAAACGCGCCGAGCGGTGTGATGGCGGAAACGGCGACCTCATGTGTAGCTACATGCGGTGTGTTCACATACATCGTCCGCAACTTGTAGCAGCGGAATGGCTGCTCGTGCCGGCCGACCCGCTCCTGTGCAAAGATCGCAGGTCCCTGCGAGGTTGCACGGATCAACGCCATCGCCGCCAGCACGATCGGCGCCGCGACCACGAGACCCGGCAGTGCCAGAGCGAGGTCGAACATGCGCTTGGCGAGAGCGGGCTGGTCCATCTGAACTGCGGCTTCCTTCATCGTCTCGCCATAGCAGCAATCGTGCATATAGCACAGGTCCGTGGAGCACCCCCACGCTGCCTGGGCCCCCATTGTTGCCTTCCTGTTGTGAATTGGCTATCTGGCGAGGTGGAGGAAGCCAAGGGAGACGGTCGCGAAACGCTACGGCATCGCACAATTTCAAGGCTTTCGGGGGCGTGACGGTGGGTGCGCGACTTGAGCAAGGAGTTGCCGTCTTTATCGAGGTGGCAAGTGCCTGGCCGTCCTTGGGGATGGTTTAACGGCGTGATCAGAACGCGATACGAGTAGCTGAAGCCCGGGCATGAAGATGTTTGCCGTATCGCCAGCGCTGAACCGCCTGCGGGATCGGATTTCGCGAAGTTCGCGTAATCGCAAGCGCTGGATACTGATCCTCTTCGATGCGGTCGCCCTGACGTTTCTGTGCTGGCTCAGCTTCTCGCTGCGCTTTGGCGAACCGTTCCGGCCGAACCCCTCCCAGGTCTTCATCATCCTCGCGGCTCCAGCCCTTGCGATACCCATTTTCGCGCGCATGGGCCTCTATCGCGCGGTGCTGAAATATCTTCCCGACCGCGCCGTCTGGACCATCATGCAGGTCGTGACGCTGGCGGTGCTGAGCTGGGTCGCACTCGCATTCCTGACTGCCATGACCGGAGCCCCGGGCGTCCCCCGAAGCATTCCTGCTGTTTTCTGGGTCCTTTCGATCCTGACGATCACGGGCAGCCGTTTCGGCGCCAAGTGGCTGATCTGGCGGACCAGCCGCGCGAGCAAGGGGCTGACGAAGACGCTGATCTACGGCACCGGCGATGCTGCAACGCAGCTCGCAGGCGCGTTGCGTTCGGCGGGCGAGCGGGAGATCATCGGCTTCATCGGCAAAGACGCGACGCTTCACGGCCTCGACGTGCTCGGCATTCGCGTCTATGCGCCCAGCGAGCTGAAGCGCCTTGTGACGAATATCGGCGTCGAGGAAATCATCGTCACCACGCCGACCCTTGCCGGGCAGGACGGCCGCGAACTGATTGCCGAGATCGGCACTGCCCCCGTCAACATCAGGATCCTGCCGTCCATCGTCGACCTGGCAGAAGGCAAATATATCGTCAGCCGTGTCCGTGACATCGACATAGACGACCTGCTTGGCCGCTCGCAGGTGCCGGCCGACCCGGCGCTGCTGCGAGGCATGATCGAGGGGCGGTCGCTGATGGTGACGGGCGCGGCAGGCTCAATCGGCTCGGCTCTCTGCCGCATCATCGCGCAGCTCAAGCCGGCACGGCTGGTTCTGCTTGATACCAACGAACACGGCCTTTACCAGATAGGCCGGGAGTTGCAGCGCGAGGCGCTCTTCCCGCTGGTGACGGTGCTCGGCTCGATTACGGATGGCGACCTTGTCCGTCGTGTCATCCGCGAGAACGATATCGAGACGATCTATCATTGCGCCGCCTACAAGCATGTTCATCTCGTGGAGCAGAACAGCCTCGAAGGCATCCGCAACAACGTGCTCGGCACGGAATCGCTGGCGCGGGCAGCAACCGATTGCGGCGTCCGCAACTTTATCCTGATCTCGTCGGACAAGGCGGTGCGCCCGGCAAGCGTCATGGGCGCGACCAAGCGCTGGGCGGAGAAGATCGTCCGCTATCATGGCGTGAGGGCGCTGGATAAGCCGTATGAACGGAATTTCGCCTGCGTCCGCTTCGGCAATGTGATCGGATCCAGCGGGTCCGTGATCCCGCTATTCAAGGAACAGATCGCCAATGGCGGCCCGGTGACGATCACCGATGAGAAGATGACCCGCTATTTCATGTCCGTGCGCGAGGCGGCGGAATTGATCGTGCAGGCGGGCGCGCTCTCCGAGAGCGGCGACATCCTGCTCCTGGAGATGGGCGATCCGATCCGCATCCGGGATCTTGCCGAGGATATGATCGCCCTAGCGGGCCTGAGCGTGCGCGATGCGCGCAATCCCGACGGCGATATCGAGATTGTCACGATCGGCATGCGCGACGGCGAAAAGCTCCACGAGGAACTTTTCTACAATCCCGAGGGTGTGACACCGACCGCGCACTCGAAGATCCTGCGCGCGCGCAGGATGAACGGCAGTGGCGACACCGTCCCCGACATGCTGGCCGAACTGAGCGGCGCTGTGGCGAACGCGGACCGCAAGGCCGCCGTCGAGGTTCTGTTCAGATATACGGAAAAATGAGCGCAGACCCGTCCGAGAAGGTGCTTGTCACCGGGGCGAGCGGCTTTATCGGACGTGCCGTGGCAGCGCATCTGCGAAGCGGCGGCTATCAGGTCCGCGCCGCCTCGCGGAACCCCGATCAGTTCGACCTGCCGCCGGGAGACCGAGCGTTGATGCCGGCGGCAAAAGACGGCGCCGGAGCATGGGATCAGCTCGTTTCCGGCGTCGACCACGTCGTCCATTGTGCCGGCATTGCGGATGCATCGGCCGGTTTGCGATACGACGACTATCGCGTCGCCAATGTCGATCTTTCAGTTCAACTCGCAGACGCGGCACGACGCCATGTGCCTGGGCGATTTGTCTTTCTCTCGTCGATCCGCGCCATCACTGGCCCGACATCTCCGGAAGTGCTGACCGAGAGTTCCCCTGCCCGGCCCAGTGACGAATACGGGCGTTCGAAGCTCGAGGCGGAAGAGAAGCTCGCTGAAATCTTCGCCGCCGACAGCCGACAGCTCGTCACGTTCCGACCGGTCGCGGTCTATGGTGAGGGCATGCGCGGCGGGCTTGCCGGCCTGCTTCGCCTCGCACATACACCCTTTCCGCTTCCGCTCGGCGGGATCCAGGCTCGCAGATCCTTGCTCGACGTCGAACGGTTCGGCGCGGCCGTTCTACATATTCTGTCGAACCCGGTCGCCGGCGGCACCTACATCGTCAGCGACAGCGGTCCGCTGACTTTGGCGGGGATCGTTTCCGCCATGCGCGAAGGCATCGGCCGGAACCCCGGCATTTTCACGATCCCCGAGCCTCTGCTTGCGGGTCTGTCCGCAATGGTCGGGCGGCGCAACCTATGGCAGCGGTTGTCCAGGCCGCTGGTAGTCTCACCGGATCGATTGGCAGCGACGGGGTGGCAGCCGGCCGACGATACCAGTAGACGCCTTGCGGCCTACATGGCCGGGCGGCAGGCGAACTGAAGTTCAGTCCTCGGACGGCATCGGGGCCTTAGCACCGTCTCGCGCCCGCATATCCGTAATGCTGGCTGCCACCAGAATGGCGGAGAAGATGTAGAAGGCATCCATGATGTCGTGCTTGAACATGATCTGGGTCAGGCCGCACAGACCGAAGATAAGGCTGACCTGCAACGCCAGGAAAAAGCGCTTACGGTGACGTATGTCCCGCGGAGCGCGCCACGCAACGAAGACCGGCACGATCAGCACCGCAATCACCGCGACCAGGACGATGATGCCGCCATCGATGGCGAAGGTGATGAAGGCGTTGTGTGCATGGGTGTAGTGCTGCACTGGAAGGCCATCGCCAATCAGCAGCTCGGAAACCTTCGCCATGCGGTTCTGAATGCCGTGCCCCCAAAGCGGCGACTCGCCTATTGCACTCCATCCCGCGATCCACAGACGCAGCCTCTCGCCGATATTGGCCGAGTTTTCGCCGGACACCACGCTGTTCAGCTCTTCGACAGTAAGCAAAAGTCTATCGGCGATAAGATCGGCCGCGCCATAGAGCGCGGCGGCAACGGCGACGGCAAGGCCAAGCCACGCCACCCGCGTGGCATTGGTCAACCGCTGACGCGGCGCATAGATGACGATGACGATCAGCACGCCGATAGCCACGATGGCCACCCCTCGCGTCAGCGATAGAACGACCGCAAGCAGACCTGCAACGATGCCCGCGACGGCCAGCATGCGGTAGTTCCTGCGTGGATCGTCAAGGTTGAGGCTCGCGATTGCGGCGAGGCATAGGGATATGATGCCGAAGACGGCCGCGTTCCCGGCCCCCCCTTCTGCCCGTTGATCGAACCCCACGACCTGGACGAGACCGACAATAAGCGCCCCAACCGCGCCAACCGCGGCTCCAACAGCGAACATATGCAGATAATCAAGATGGGGGGTGGCTCGCAGCCGCGGTATCACAACCCAGACTGACAGAAACGGTAGCAGCCAAAGCGTATGCCATGGAATCTGCTCCAGGTTTTCGCCGAACAGGGCGGTTGCAAGCACCAGCCCCACGAAGGCGGTAAACGTCCACGCGACAAGCCGGTCACCGGGAGTGAGACGAAACTCGAACCGCCGGAGTGCAAGCGAGATGACAGCCCAGACCATGAAGCTGACGAGCATCACCGAGATCGCACTTCCGGCGACCGCGGGAAGTGCGCCCATCAGGAAAACCGAGATCGCATTGTTGCGCTCGAAGGCATTCTTGTACTTCAAGTTGTATCCGATACGATCAGTCTTCCCGCGTGCGACATGCCACCCTGTCGCAAGCAAGCAGCTTCGATTGCAATCGGCCCCTCTCGCGTCATTACGGAACTGGCCAGCCTTGCGCAAGCCATTCCATGGAGAATGGCGTCGCAACTTCGAGGACCGGCCTTATGGGAAAATTCACGAACGCGACGCTCGCCGCGGCATTGCTCGCGCTCGGCGGCTGCTCAACCGTCGAAACGGGTTGGATTCACGAATTGACACCGGCAGACATCGACGTCACGAAAGCAACCGTGTCCGCGCATCTTCTCGACCCGCGCTCCGCCCATTGGAGCCACATGATCGCGGTGCGCGACAATGCCTATGGCGACGTGACCGTGTGTGGCATGGTCAACTCGAAAGCGATCAACGGTGGCTACCCGGGCATGCGACCCTACCGCGTCCTGCTGCAGGGTGGTTCGTCCCAGTTAGTCAGCCTCGCATCGCCGATTCGCCTGTGGGACAACGCTGCACATCATCGCGGTTGCAAGCCGCACGTGACAAGCGAGCGCAGATACGTCAAATAGAAATCGAATGCAGAAAAGGCCCGGGACAGCGTCCCGGGCCTTTTCCTGTCATCGTAGGCACCTGCCGACGTTACGTGCGGCGCTGAAGGGTCGGGTAGCGTCGCTCCGCCGGCCTGCGACCCCCGCAATTAGCCAGCGGGCAGCAGAACCTTGTCGATGACATGGATGACGCCGTTGGACTGATCAACATCGGCGATAGTGACGGTAGCCACACCGCCGGTCTCATCGGTCAGCGTGATCTTGTCGCCGTCCATCTTTGCCTGCAGCGTGCAGCCACCCACTGTGTTGACGGGGTGCGTGCCGCCGTCATCGGCGATCATCTGACCGATCGCGTCGGACATCGCATCGGCCGCAACGACGTGGCAGGTCAGCACCTTGGCAAGCTGATCCTTGTTCTCGGGCTTCAGCAGTTCGTCGACCGTGCCGGCCGGCAGCGCTTCGAAAGCCGCGTTGGTCGGCGCAAAGACCGTGAACGGTCCCTCACCCTGCAGAGTCTCGACGAGGTCGGCCGCCTTGACCGCTGCGACGAGCGTTGTGTGGTCGGCCGAGTTCATCGCGTTCTCGACAATGTTCTTGTCCGCATACATGGCGGCACCGCCGACCATCGGATTGTCCTGCGCGAAGGCAAGACCTGCAAACGACGTGGCGGCAAATGCGCCAGCGAGGATGGTGGATGTGATCTTGTGCATGTCCGTTTACTCCTCTCGAATTTTCAATCCCTCTGATGGGGACACACAGAGCTACGGGCATCGCTTTCCGGAAGTTTCAGACATTGTGAAAAAAGATGCGGGCAATCGATCTCGGGCGCGACAGGCAGCAGCCGGAAAGACGTGAAATCGCTTAGATGGAGCGCAGGTCGCCTGCCGCTACGACAGGTCCGGTTGGCTGGCCGGTCGGCGAACCGCCTTGCGGCTCGAGGCTGATCGCAAAGAGGGCGCCGGACGCAATCATCTCACGGTGCGCCGGCGCCACGGGAACATGCACGCTGGCCCCGACCGGCACCACACCGAGCGACACCGGAGCCGCATCGCCCTCGATCAACCAGAGTTCGAAATCGCGCCCCTGCGCCCGGTCGCCTGTCACATGGGACAGCCCGATGTCGCCGGAGTGCCCATCGTAAACCGCAAGATAGCGCACGTCGGTCCCGTCATCTGCCAGCGACGCCACGAGACGCGGCGCAGCCACGGGAACTGCCGCAGGCTGCAGGAACGGCAGAGCGATCGCGATGGCAAGAGCAGCAACAGCCGCACCGGCCAGGCCGCGCCAGAAGGCAAGACTCTCGAAGAGACCGGGCCTGAGTTCCGCCTGGCGATCCGACTGCTCGAACAATCGGGCGTCGACAAGCGTCTTGAGCGAGGCAGGCGGCTCAACATCCTCGTACCCCGCGTTAAGGGGCGAAAGCCGCTCCTCCCAGGCGCTAACGAGGATGGAAAACGCTGCGTCTTCCTCGATACGCCGCGCGACGGCCAGCCGCTCGTCGCCAGGCAACACGCCCAGAACGTACTCGGCGGCGAGTGCATCGTCGCCTCCGTGTTCCAGATCTCTGTCGTCAGCCGGCGTCATCGCTCCAGGCATTCCTTCAGTTTCATCAGGCTGCGTCGCAGCCAGGTTCGCATCGTGTTGAGCGGCACCGAGAAACGCTCGGCAAGCTCTGCATAGCTATCGCCGTTCAGATAGGCCGCTCGCACAGCCGCTGCCCTGTCCTGCTCCAGCTCCTGGAGGCAGGAATGAATTCTATCCCGCTCGCCGCCCGCAACCGCCTCCGCTTCCGGGTCCGGCTTTTCATCCGGCACCTCGAGCGCGGCATCGATCGCCGTCGTCCGCTCACGACGCGCGCGTATCCGGTCGATCGAATGGTTCCGCGCTATCGCCACCAGCCACGAGATCGGGCTCAGCTCGGATACCGCGAAACGATCCGCCTTGGTCCATATCTTGACGTAGACGTCCTGCAACGCTTCCTCAGCCTCACCCCGGTCGCTCAAGACACGAAGGCAAACGCCGAAGAGTTTCGCGCTCGTTCGTCGGTAAAGCAAATCGAATGCCGCCCTGTCCTTCATGGACACGCGAACGATAAGCTTGGTGATGTCCTGCGAGGTGGGCCTGGGTGACGTCATCGGATGACCAAGCTAGCGCGTCCCGCCGTCATTGCAATGGTCCGCTGTGCATTCGCCGCATGGTAAGACTTCATAGATGATTTACCTCTAATATTTGCGCCGAAATTCGGGGACGGTCATATGCAATCCAGTCTGGCCTTGAGTGTCGGCCTGCCGGCGGCGCTTGTCATTATCATGCTGGGGCTCGGGCTGTCCCTCAGGCTTGAGGACTTCACGCGCGTCCTCGCCAGACCGTGGCCGGTCGCTGTTGGCCTTTTCTGCCATATCCTGCTTCTACCCGTACTCTGTTTCGCGCTCGTGAAGGTTGCCGGCGTGCCGGCGGCCGTCGCCATGGGCATGATGCTGCTGGCGGCAAGCCCCGGCGGCACATCTGCCGCTCTCTACACGCACCTCGCGCGCGGCGACGTCGCTCTCAGCCTATCCATGGCCGCATTCACCTCGATGCTGGCGCTGCTGACGCTGCCGGTCATCGTCAACCTGTCGCTGTTCGCCTTCTATGGTGAAACGACCGATGTCCGGCTGGAAATCGTGCAGGTACTGCAGATTTTCGCCATCGCAATCGTGCCGGCGCTCGTCGGCGTTTTCATCCGCAGCCGGTATCCCGACCTCGCCGCAAAGCTCGACAGGCCAGTGAAGGCGCTTGCGACAATCTTCCTGGCGCTGGTCGTGATCTTCGCGCTCATCAGCCAGTGGAGCCTGCTCTCCTCCTGGGGGCCGACCGTCGGCACTGTCGTAGTGGCCTTCAACCTGATCGCGCTGGCGGTCGGGTATTTCCTGCCGCGCTTGCTGGGCGTCGAACGACGCCAGGCTGTCGCGCTCTCCATGTCGATGAGCATCCGCAATGCCGCGCTTGTCATCGCGCTGGCGATGAGCGAATTCATGCTCAACGATCCCGAGCTCGCCATTCCGCCGGCCGCATACGGGCTCGTCGCCTACATCGTCGGCGGCATCGCGGTCTGGGTCATGAACCGACGGCAGCCGGCACCGTAGCAGGCGATCAGACGTTGCGCGGCCATGCCCGCAACGCCTGCCCGTCCGTCCCGAACAGATGAACCCGGTCGAGCGCAAAGCCGACCCTAACCGCATCACCGACCTTGATGGGCGAGCCTGCATCGGCCCGAGCGACGATGGTCGTGCCAGTGGCCGTCCGCAGTTCCAGCAGGCTCTGGTCGCCCAGCCTCTCGACAAGTTCGACCGCTGCGTCGATGGCGCCATCGCCGGCACCGGCTGGAACGAGATGTTCGGGGCGAATACCGAGTGTCACGGGAGCGCCCTCTGCGAGATGTGTCCCGTCCTCGACCGGAACGACGAGTTCGCCGGTCTCCTCGCTTGTCACCCGCAGGCCGCTTCCGTCGCGCCCGACAACGCTTGCGGCGATGAAGTTCATTTTTGGCGAGCCGATGAATCCGGCCACGAACAGGTTGCGCGGACGTTCGTAGAGTTCGATCGGACTGCCGATCTGTTGCGCCACGCCCCCGTCGAGCACGACGATGCGGTCGGCGAGTGTCATCGCCTCGACCTGGTCGTGCGTGACGTAGATCATCGTCGCCTTGAGGTCGGCGTGCAGTTTGGCGAGTTCGCGCCTGGTGCTTACCCGCAGCGCCGCATCGAGGTTGGAAAGCGGCTCGTCGAACAGGAACACCTTGGGATTGCGCACGATCGCGCGGCCGATCGCCACCCGCTGGCGCTGGCCGCCGGAAAGCTGGTGCGGTCTGCGCTCCAGCAGGTGCTCCATCTGCAGGATGCGGGCGGCTTCGCGGATCTTCGTGTCGATCTCGCTTTTCGGCCGCCCGGCCAGTTTCAGGCCGAACGCCATGTTCTGATAGACGGTCTTGTGCGGGTAGAGCGCGTAGGACTGGAACACCATGGCGATGCCGCGATCCTTCGGCGCGCGCGTATTGCAGCGCTCGCCGTCGATGAACAGATCGCCACTGCTGATCTCCTCCAGCCCCGCGATCATCCGCAGAAGGGTCGACTTGCCGCAGCCGGACGGCCCGACGAAGACCACGAACTCGCCATCCGCGATGTCGAGGTCGATGCCCTTGATGACCTCGACCGAGCCATAGGTCTTCTCGATGTTGCTGAGCTGCAGCGTCGCCATGCGGCAATAGTCCTCGTGTTCTTCAGACGGTCTCGGTGACCTTCTTGAGGTGCATCGGCCGGTCGGGATCATGGCCGCGCAGGCGCGACAGCCGCTCGGCAAAGACGTAGAAGGAAACCGCCTGAACCGGCGCGACCAGCGCCGGATGCGGTGCGCGCGCCGCCGGCAGCGAATTCTTCTCCGCCTGCTCCTGATCGACGAGCCAGACGTCTGCGCCGGCCTCAGCCATCTTTTGCGCGGTGTCGAGCACACCGGCGCGCGCGACATCGCCGGGTACGAAGGTGAGCACTTTCAGCCCCTCGCCGGCCAGCACCAGCGGACCGTGCATCGCCTCCGCGCTACTGAACCCCTCAGCATGAAGAGCGCAGGTTTCCTTGAACTTGAGCGCGGCCTCTGCCGCAATCGTCAGACCCGGGCCACGGCCGAGGCAGTATGCGGACTCCGCCGCAACAAAAGCCTCGTCCGCCGCGCTCCAGTCGCAGCGCAGTGCGTCTGCGAAAGCGTCGGGCAGCAGTGCAAGCGCGCGCGTAAGCTCCTCGTCACCGGTCCATTCCGCGACGATCGCCGCCATGGCAACGAGCGAAGCGACATAGCTCTTGGATGCAGCAACGGCCTTTTCGGGGCCAGCCAGCAGCGGCGCCACATGCTCGCTGACGCTCGCGGCGGGCGATCCTTCGGCATTGAGCAGCGCGACCGTCACAGCACCGCTCTTCCGCCCGGCCTCGAGCAGCGCCAGCAGGTCCGGGCTGGCGCCGGACTGCGAGACGGCAAACAGTGCCGCCTGCTCCAGATGCAACGGCGCCTTGTAGATCGAGGCCACCGACGGCCCGATGGACGCGACCGGCAGACCGAGCCGCGTTTCCACCAGATATTTCAGGTAGGTCGCGGCATGGTCCGACGTGCCGCGCGCCGATGTGGCGGCAAACAGGGGGGCACGGTCGCGCAGGATCTTGCCGATGGCCTGATAGGCGGAAAGGCCCTCGCCGAGCTGACGCGCGGTCACTGCCGGTATCTCCGCGATCTCGCGCGCCATCATCGTCTGCGTCATGGTTAGTGTCTCCCTGTCATGCCTGTTGCCGATCAGGCCTCGCCCTGCATCCTTACCTTGAAGAAGTCCAGATGCTTCTGCTGGGCGTCGATCATGCGCTCACGATATTTGCCGTAGATGACGTCCGTATCGTGCAGCGTCACGCCGGCGATTGTCGGCGAGGCGAAGGTCGGCAGTTCCACGCCGCGCTCGCCCAGCTTCTGTGCCGTGCGAGCGACAAGCTCGTGCATCAGGATCATCGCCAGCACGGTCGACGAACCGGCGACCGGGCGCGACCAGCCTTCGACCGGCACCACCGCATCCTCGATCGGCGAGCGGGTGTCGATCACCGCGTCGGCCGCATCGGCAAGCCGCTTGCCCGAAGAATGAGTGGCAGGCTTGTCGAGATTATGGGTGGAGGTGATCGCGGTGACGAACAGCCCGCGCTTCTTGGCGTAGAGCGCGGTGTCGATGCCGGATGCATTGCGGCCGCTATGACCGAAGATGATGATCGAATCGCCGGGGTTCAACGGCTGGTGGTCGAGGAACTTCTCCGCGTAGTTTTCGGTGCGTTCCAGCCACAGAAGCTCGCGCACGCCGCCGGCGCCCAGCACGTTGTGCCACATCACGCGGGGGTCGGTCAGCGGGTTGAACCCGACATAGGAACCGTAGCGCGGGAAGGTTTCCTGGCACGGCAGCACCGAGTGGCCCGAACCGTAGAGGTGCACCAGACCGCCGCCCTGCAGCGAATCTGCGAGCTTCGTCGAGACGGTCTCGAACGCGGCTTCGTTGGTCTGTGCTGCCTCTTCGGCAAGCTTGGTGAGACGGCTGATATAGAGGGTCGACATGGTGATGTTCTGCCTTTCGCTTGGGATCAGATGTGGAGACGGGAACGGATCTCGTAGCGATCGCCCCGCATGATGGAGTGGACGAATTCGAACGGCCCGATGGCGTCCGAGGTGATGCGTTCGACGACGAAGGCAGGGCTGCCGGTTTCGATGCCAAGCAGGGCGGCGTCCTCCGCAGCGACGGTGCCGACGCGATAGACCTCCCGGGCCTCGCGCGGCGCAATGCCGAAATGCGCGCTCAGCGTCTGGTAGAGTGATGCCGATGGCTCCAGTGCGAGAAATCCGGGAACCCGCGCCAGCGGCATGTACGCCGTCTGGACGCCGATCGGCGCGTCATTGCCCATGCGCAGTCGACGCAGCCTCACGACCGGTTCGCCCTGGCGGATTTCCAGCGCGCTCGCCACCTCGGCGGATGCCGCTTCCTCGGCGCGTTCGAGAATACGCGAACCGACGATGAGGCCGAGCCCCGCCATCTCCTGTGTGAAGCTGGTCAGCCCGCGCACGCCGGCAATGACTGTAGATGAACGTACGAAAGTGCCGCGCCCGTGTTCGCGTCGCAGCAGGCCGGAATCCTCGATGTTGCGCAGTGCGTGGCGGATGGTGATGCGGCTGACGCCAAGCATCGTGCTCAGCCGTTCCTCATTGGGGATCTGCATGCCGTCGGTCCAGGTGCCGTCTGCGATCAACCCGCGCAGCGCCTGCTCGGCCTGATGCCACAGCGGCTCCGGGCGGTTGCGGTCTGGCTTGGCTATCGGTGCGATCTCGGTCATTTCCGATCCTCCCAAAGCGGACTTCCCGCAGCGGCTATGGCTGCGCCGGCCAGCGCGGCCCCCGGCCCGTATTGACCGGCCAGCAACCTGACAGCGCGCAGATGCGGCGGAAGCTGTCGTTGCAGCGCGGCAATGATGGGCTGCTCCAGAACATCGAGCGCCGTGGCCACCCCGCCCGCGAAGACGATCGCGCGCACATCCAGCAGCGCCACGGCACCGGCCAGCGCAGTGCCCAGTGCAGATGCCGGCCCTTCGAGAAGGTGCTGTGCCTGCGCATTGCCTCCGCGTGCCGCCTCTATCAGCACGGCTCCATCGGCAAGCCCGATGGTTGCCGCGAGCCGGTCGAGGGCGCGCCCGGAAGTATGGCGTTCCAGCCAGCCATCGCGGTCGTCTCCAGCATCCGAAGCGTCGGCGCAGGCCCACCCGAACGACGTCGCGCCGCCATGCGCGCCACGCACCACACGCCCGCCGGACAGAACGGCGGAACCGATACCCGTGCCGATCGCCAGCAGGATCGCGTCTCCGAGCCCGGCCGCTGCACCGTCGGTCGCTTCCGCCAGCAACGAAAGCTGGGCGTCGTTGCCGAGCGCAAGCGGCAGGCCTGGAAGCATGGCGGCAACGTCGACGCCATCCGCCCACGGCAGGTTCGGCACCCAGGTGCAGGTGGTGCCAGTGGCGAGCCCCGGGATCGCGATACCAATGCGGGCCGGGTCATGCCTCTCGACAAGCTCGCGCAAGAGGGTCTCGAAACCGGCTAGGTTCGCCGGCGCCGGCCAGCGGCCGATTGATTCGACGACACCGGGCCGGCCGGCATCGGCCACGCCCGCGCGCAGGTTGGTGCCGCCGAGATCGAGCGCCAGAAGCCGGCTCATCCCTTGACCCCCGAACTGACGATGCTGTCGACAAAGAAGCGTTGCAGCAGCACGAACATGACCAGCGGCGGCAGTACGGCGAGCGTTGCGCCCGCCATCACCAGATGCGTGTTCATCGCGCCGCGATTGTAGGAGAGAAGCCGGCTCAGGCTGATGACGATCGGGTAGTCGTCAGTATTGCCCTGCAGCACGGTGAGCGGCCAAAGATAGGTGTTCCAGTGATAGACGAAGGCGAACAACGTCAGCGCAGCAAGCGCCGGCACAACGGCTGGTGCGACCACCGAAAAGACGATGCGCAGTTCCGAAGCCCCGTCGACACGCGCCGCGTCGATCAGGTCGTCCGGCACGCCGGCGATGAACTGACGCATCAGGAAGATGCCGAAGGCGTTCGCCAGATGCGGAACGATGACGCCGAACAGGCTTCCGTTGAGCCCGATATAGCTCACCAGCCGGTAGAGCGGGATCAGCGTCACGATCGGCGGCAGGAACATCGTCGCGATCAGCAGCGCGAACAGCGTGTCGCGTCCGCGGAAGCGGTATTTCGCGAAGGCGTAGCCGGCCATCAGGCTGGTAACGAGAATGCCCGCCGTAGTCACCGTGGCGATGACCGCCGAATTCCAGAACGAGCGCCCGGCATTGATGACGCCCGCGACCTCCGAATAGGAATCGAGGCTCGGCGTCTTTGGCAGCCACACCGGCGGCACCTGCATGCTTTCGGCCGGCGTCTTGAAACTGGAAAGCACCATCCAGACGAGAGGGAACGCCGCAACCACGGCCGCAACCACTATCAGCAGCACGAGCAAGGCATCGAAGCCGCTCGGATTGTTGCGCCGGAAGGGTTTTGTCGTGCCGCTCATTCGCGGTCTCCCTTGCGGGCAAACGCGAACAGCGCGACGACGACGACGATCAGCGACAGCATCAGCGTGACAGCCATGGCGGAGCCCAGCCCGCCCTGCGCCCGCTCGATGCCGACGCGGCGGATGTGATATGTCAGCACGTTGGTCGACCCCGCCGGCCCACCCTGGGTGATTAGGGCCACCGGTTCGAAAACCTGCACGGCGTTGATGACGGCTATGACCGCGCTGAACAGCAGCGTGCGGCGCAGCAGCGGCAGCGTGATGCCGAAGAATTCCTGCACCGGGTTCGCGCCGTCGATGCGCGCCGCTTCGTAAAGCGCATTGGGAATCTGGGTGAGGCCGGCGATCACCAGCACCGTGAAATAACCCACCTGCTGCCAGACATTGAGGAAAACGATAGAGACGAGCGCCGTATCGGGCGAGGAGAGCCAGGTGCCGGGCGCCACGCCAACCCAGCCGAGCATCTGGTTGATCGGCCCTTCAGCCGGCGAATAGAGCTTCGACCACACCAGCGCGACCGCCACCATCGGCACCATGTAGGTGGAGAACAGGATCGCTCGCAGCAGGTGCCCGCCCCTCACCCGCGTCTGGTAGACGAGCAGGCCCAGCATCACCGACAGCGGCAGGATGATTGCGACCGACAGCGCGGTGTAGATCGCCGTATTGACGAAGGCACGCTTGAAATCGCGCCCCACCGAGATCGAGCCGAAGATGTCCTGATAGTTGCGCAGCCCGACATAACGCGCCGTCTCGAAGCCGGTCTGCGTCGACCAGTCGTGGAACGACAGCCAGATGGTCAGGGCCATCGGCACGAGGATGAACACGCAGATCAGCGTCACCGCCGGCGCGAGCATCACCGTGATCGTGCTTCTGGTCATCGTGGCCATGTGGAGATACGCAAATCCATGACGAACGCGGGTGTCTGGCCGGATGCGGCTGCGCCGCATCCGGCTATTCTCATTGCTACTGCTTGGCCCGCTCCAGGATCGACTCGGCGTCGGCCTGCGCATTGGCCTGCGCTTCCTGGGCGTCGACCTGGCCGTACTGCAGGGATTCGATCACCTGCTGCAGAGCCTCTGAGAACTCCTGCCCGCCAAGCACGACCGGGAATGCCTTGGCATTCTCGAGCACATCGACATAGCCGGCAAGGAAGTCTCGGCCGAGGTCGTCCTGATAGGCTTCGACGTCGGAACTGCGCGACGGCAGGATGCCCATCGACATCAGGATGCCCGACATCGCGGACGCGCCGTTCTCGCCCGATTCAGCACCGTTGAGCCAGGACAGGAAGTCCCACGCCGCCTCGCGCTCGGCATCGGCCGCGCCCGCATTGACCACGGTCAGCCACGAATAGGAGATCGAGCGGGCGGTGTCGCCACTGGGTCCGACCGGAATCGGCGCGGTGCCGATCGTGTCGAAGCGGTCGCCCATGCCGGCGCGCAGCGCGCTTTCCCACCAGTTGGCCATGATGATCATGCCGGTGTTGCCGGACACGAAATTGTCGAGGAAGGGTCCGGTGGTGTTGGCGTCGGCCGTGCCCATGGAAGGATCGGTATAACCTTCCTTGATCATTTCCTCGTAGAGCGCGAACGTCTCGCCAGCGGCCTGGCTGTCGAGCGCCGGCTTGCCGTCGACCACGAGGTCGCCGCCATTGGAAACCAGCAGCGATGAAAACGGATGTACGACACCGGCAGCCCACGAGTTGATCATGCCGAAGCCCTGGCGGCCTTCACCGCTGGCGGTGATCGCGGCGGCGGCCTCTTTCAGCGCATCCCAGGTGGCCGGCGGCTCGGCGATACCCGCCTCCTCGAACAGCGCCTTGTTGTAGTTCAGCGCGTAGACGTTGATCTCGTTGGGAATGCCGTAGACGGCGCCGTCGACGCTGGCGGCTGCGGCAATGCCGGCCGGCCATGCGGCGCCGACGTCACCGGAGACCACCTCGGGCGCTTTCTCGACAAGGCCGTCGCGTGCCAGTTCCGGCAGCCACAGATCGTAGATGCTGGCAATGGTCGGTCCACCCGCGCCGCCGCCCTGCGAGCGGATGGTCGTCAACAGGTCACCGAACGGCACCGCCTGCACGGTGATCGTGACATCGGGATTGGCCTCGCTGTAGCTGGCCGCCGCGGCTTCGAGCAGCGCGACGGTCTCGGGCGACCAATGGGTCAGGTAGGAAATGTTCACAGGCTCGGCGAATGCCGAGGCGGGAAGCGCAACGGCTGCGGCAAGCGCCAGTTTCAATCGCGTCAGTTTCATCATGATCAACCTCCGGAAGCCTCTGTGTCAGAGTTATGTGGTATCCTCGCGGAGAATTGGTTATAACATCATAATCCATTTGGCAATCATGGAACGGATCGGAAATGCAGACAGGTGAGATCGCAGGCCGCGTGCTGACGCCCGCAGGTTGGGTCAACGGGCGTGTGCGCTGGCGCGCCGGGCGCGTCGAGGCGGTGGAGGCGACGGATACTGGCAACGAGGACGTGATAGTGCTGCCAGGCTTCATCGACCTGCATTGTCATGGCGGCGGCGGCGCCGACATCATGGAGGCAGGCAACGCGCCGCATACGGTGGCCGCGACCCATGCGGCAGCAGGCACGACGGCCCTGCTTGCCACCACGATGACGGCCGAGGTGCCAGACATCGAACAGGCGCTGGCAGCCGCCAACCGCGCAGCACTCGAGCCGGGCGATGACGAGGCCGCGGTGCTGGGCGTTCACCTCGAAGGTCCCTTCATCAGCCGCAGCCGGTTGGGCGCACAGCCCGATTTCGTTATCGACGGCGACACGGCCCTGATGGAGCACCTGATGGGCTTCGCTCGCATCCGCGTGGTGACGCTTGCGCCGGAAGCAGATCCGGAGGGGGACCTCACCCGCTATCTCAACGAACGCGGCGTGCGTGTGCAGATCGGCCATTCGTCCTGCGACTATGAGACGGCGGCACGCTGTTTCGAGAGCGGGCGCCACGGCGTGACGCACATGTTCAACGCCATGTCCGGCCTACACCACCGCGAGCCCGGCATAGTCGGCGCGGCCCTTGCCCATGCCGAGCATGCGGAACTGATCCCGGACCTCCTGCACGTCCACCCCGGTGCGATCCGCGCCGCGCTGCGCGCCATCCCCAACCTCTACGCCGTGACGGACGCCACGCCGGCATCCGGCATGCCCGACGGCGACTATCGGCTTGGCACCCAGCACGTGAAGAAATGCGGCAACGGCGTGCGCCTTGCCGACGGGACGCTGGCCGGAAGCAGCCTCACCATGCTTCAGGCCTTCCGCAATCTCGTGTCTATCGGTCTTGGCATCGACGAAGCCTCGCGACGCACGGCTACGATCGCCGCCGACTATCTCGGCTTGACGGATCGCGGGCGGATCGCGCCGGGCGCGGTAGCAGATTTTGTCGTGCTCGACCGCGACCTTGAACTCCGCTCGGTCATCCTGCGCGGCAAGCCGCGCTGTTGATGCAGCGGGTCAGTGCGAGAGCAGAACCGGCATCAGAAGATCGTCGAGCACGCCCTTCGTCGCGCCGCCAAGCACGAAGTCGCGCAGCCGGGAATGCCCGTACCCACCCATGACCAGCAGGCCGGCGCCACGTTCCAGCGCGGTCTGCTGCAAGGTCTCGGCGATCGGCGCACCCTGCCCGCGAAGCGGAACTGCCGCCGCCTCGACGCCTCGGCGCACGAGCCCGCCGGCAAAACGCTCTGCCGCGTCGCGGCTGGATGGCTTGTCGTCGACAACCGAAAGAACGGAGACGCGCGTGGCGCGAGCCAGCAGCGGCGCTGCATCGGCTGCCGCCCGCGCGGCGACCCGGCTGCCATCCCAGGCGACGGCAACATGGTCAAGCGCGCCAACAGGTGAGAGTTCGGGCAACAGAACGGTCGGACGGCCGGCACCGAAGATGACGGTCTCGGCGGTAAGGCGTGACGTCGGATTACCAGCCTCCCAGCCCAGCAGGCTGATGTCGTGGTAGCGTGAATGGACGGCGGCCGTTTCGGCCAGCAGCGCGGGCTTGACTGCGATCGCGTTGGTGGAGGCGGTCAAACCGGCCGCCTGCGCCCTCTCCACAATGAGCGTGAGCAGGTGATCCCCGCGCTCCCGGCTCAGCTTCTCCGCCTCGCGGATCATTTCCGGCACGTCGAGCAGGAAATGCGACAAGGCATTGGAGACCGGCGGAATATCCGCGTTGATCGCAAGCGCATGAAGCGTTGCTCGGAGATGACCGGCCATCGCCACGACATTGGCCGTAACCGCGTCGGAATTCGGATTGAGATAAGTAACGAGGGGAACGAAGGCTTCCATCTTCACGGCTGATCTCCTTTGTCGAGCCGAATTCATCAGGCCCGGAGGCTCCCGCGCAGGACCGACTTGCCACCAATGCGGCAAGGTGGCCCTGGCCGCCTTGATCGTGATCAAGGCCCGATCCTGTCCACTGGGATAGCCAACAGGCAACGATTGGAGCGCCCCATGACAGAGATGAAGGACCTCACACCGCGTTTCCGCCACGTGCGGCTGCTGCTGGCCCGTGAAAGCGGCCATCCCGCCGGCGACACGGAGGAAGGCTACGACCTGCTCGTTCCATTGGATGGCGGGGGGCGTCTGGATGCCGGAGAGTGGAAAACCCATCAGGCCGCGTGCCGTGTCCGGCATTTCAGCAACGGCGACACCGAAAAGGTCGGCCGGTTGCGTCGCAAGCCCGGCGGAACCTGGTATTTCGACTATGTCGAGGGCGAGCAGGACGACGAGATCGGCTTCAAGCTCGGCGACGAGCGCTTCGTCACCGGCGAATATGTTTCGATCGGTCGCGCTGGTAAAATGCATACCTATCAGGTGTCGCGGGTCGAGAAACCCTGAGTTGTCTGTCCGGCGCGGCATGCCGCCGCGCTTGCACTCGTTGGGCTCATCGCTAAGGTTCGCGTGACGGTCGCGTGAGCGTGGCCGCTGCGCCCGCTTCAGCCATCGATGCCCGCCCATGCTCGACCATTCCAACGCGAGACCTTCAAGTCGCTTTTTCGAAGCTGTGCTTGCCAACCGATTCGGCGGGTGGACGGGCTATGGCCTGGCCATTGTCGTGGTCGCGATCGCGCTGGCTGCGCAGCTTCTGCTGCGCGGCATATTGAACGACCACGCGGTATTCGTGCTGTTTGCGCCCGCGATCCTGATCGCGGCTGTCGCCGGTGGTTCGGGCGCGGGCCTGCTTTCGCTGGCCCTGTCGCTTGCCGCGTCCGTTTATGCGCGCGGCCCTGCAAGCGCAACGCTGGCGAGTATCCTGGAACTCGGACTGTTCGCGCTTGCCGGCGCCATGATCGTCTGGATCGGCGGTGCGTTTCATCGGACTGCACGCCAGATCGAGGAGACGCGGGTCACGCTGGTGGATCGCGAGGCGCATCTGCGCTCGATACTCGACACGGTGCCCGACGCCACGGTGGTTATCGACGCCAAGGGAGGCATATCGTCTTTCAACGCCGCAGCGGTGCGCCAGTTCGGCTACGCCGAGCAGGAGGTGATCGGCCGCAACGTCAACATCCTCATGCCGGAGCCTTACCGCAGCGGCCATGACGGCTACATCCAGCGCTATCAGGCGACCGGGGAGAAGCGCATCATCGGCATCGACCGCGTCGTTGTGGGTCGCCGCAAGGACGGCTCCACCTTTCCGATGAAGCTCGCGGTCGGCGAGGTGTCGTCCGGCGGAACCACCTATTTCACCGGCTTCATCCGTGACCTCACCGAGCGGCAGGAATCTGCGGCACGCCTGGAGGAAATCCAAGGTGAACTGGCGCGGCTGGCGCGCCTCAACGAACTCGGGGAGATGGCCTCCACCCTCGCCCACGAGCTCAACCAGCCGCTTTCGGCGATCGCCAATTACGCCCAGGGCTGCACCAGATTGCTTCGCGACATGGACGAAGCGGTATCGGTACGCATGCGCGAGGCGCTTGAGGAGATTTCACGGCAATCGCTGCGCGCCGGGCGCATCATCCGCCACCTGCGCGAGTTCGTCATGCGCGGCGAGACCGAGAAGGCTCCAGAAGACATCCGCAAACTGGTCGAGGAAGCCGGCGCGCTGGCCCTGGTCGGCTCACGCGAACGCGGCGTGCGTTCGGTTTTCGATTTCGAACCGGGCGCCGAGATGGTGATGGCCGACAGGGTCCAGATCCAGCAGGTGCTGATAAACCTGATGCGCAACGCCATGGACGCAATGCGCGACAGCGAGCGCCGCAACCTCAACGTGCGCATCGCGCCGGGCATGCCGGGCGAAATCGTGGTTGAAGTCGCGGACACCGGGCCGGGTGTTTCGGAGGAGGTCGCCCCTCAGCTTTTCCGCCCCTTCGTCACCACCAAGGCAGGCGGCATGGGCATAGGCCTCTCGCTGTCCAAGCGCATCATCGAGGCGCATGACGGAGAGATCGACGTTGTCCGCAACGAGAACGGGGGCGCCACCTTCCGTTTTACCCTGCCCGCATATGAGGAGCAGAGCTGAATGGACATCGCAGACTACACCGTCCACATCGTGGATGACGAGGAACCGGTCCGAAAATCGCTGGCCTTCCTGCTGACCATGGCCGGGTTCACCGTACGGGTTCACGAATCGGCGACCACCTTCGTCGAAGCAGCGCCGTCGATCCGCAATGGCTGCCTGGTTACCGACCTGCGAATGCCAGACATGAGCGGCGTAGAACTGCTGCGCCAGCTTGGCGCCATGTCCGCAAATATCCCCTCGATCGTCATCACCGGACATGGCGACGTGCCTATGGCCGTTGCAGCCATGAAAGCCGGCGCGCTCGACTTCATCGAAAAGCCCTTCGAGGACGAGGTGCTGATTGAGGCCATCAAACGTGCTGCCGCGAAGCTTTCCAGCGAGCCGGGCGGAGAGGACGTAGCCGCCATCCGGACCCGCCTGGAACGACTGAGCGAGCGTGAACGCGAAGTGCTTTCCGGTGTCGTCGCGGGACTGCCCAACAAGACGATCGCCTACGATCTCGACATCAGCCCGCGCACTGTCGAGGTCCATCGCGCCAATGTGATGTCCAAGATGGAGGCGCGCAGCCTGCCGGAACTGGTGCGTATGGCGTTGGCCGCCGGCTTCGGCCCGGTTTGAGCCGCGACAATTTGACCTCGCGCAAAGCGCTGGCGCACGACACGGCCTAATCGGGGTGACGCCGGATGGATCCGCCATCCCGATTGCCGTGGAGAAGGTCGCGTTGCATCCGCAGCATAAAGTGCTCGTCGTTGTTCCAGATCCGGAGCTGCGCAGATCGGTGGAGTTTGCGCTGGAGGCGGAGGGATTCCGCGTCGATTCGCACGCGCTGCTCGCCGCGGCGTTGCAGGCGACAACAGCCGGGCAGATGGTGTGCAGCGTGGTGGACGAGAATGCCGTGTCCGGCCGCAGCGACATTGCGGATCGGCTGGACCCGGTCCCGCGACCGATCGTGCTTCTGGTCGATCGCCTGCGCAACGTACCAGAGACCACATCGCACATCGCGATCCTGACCAAGCCCCTGCTCGGCCGAAGGCTCGTCGACACGGTGGTAGCTCTGGTCAGCAACGAGCCACAGGCCCGCGCTACGTAGTTTCCCGTAGGGACATAACCGAATTTCGCCACGGCGCGATCCGCGCGATCTCCGTCTCACGATACAGATCGGGAAACCGCCATGACCATCCACCCGCTGCCCACCGGCTTCGATGCCTTTCCCTTCGCTGTCGCCGATGCCTCCGGCAACGCGCTGCAGCCGGTAACCTGTTTTGACCCCGGAGCCGAAATCTATGCGCAGGGCGAAAAGGCCGACTGCCTCTACCAGGTGGAATTCGGGGCGGTGCGGGTCTATCGCCTGCTGGCCGACGGCAGGCGCCAGATCGCAGCATTTCATATGGCTGGCGAGGTGTTTGGGTTCGAGACCGATGGCTCCCACCACTTCTTCGCCGAGGCGATCGGCACAACGGGTATCCGCATCATGCGACTGGCCTCCTCTGGCGACGTATCACGAGCGCTCCTGCCGCTGGCATTGAAGAGTCTGGTGCGGGCCCAGGAGCATCTTCTGGTGCTTGGCCGGCAGCACGCGCCGGAGCGCGTCGCGGCCTTTCTTATCGATATGGCCGAGCGCCAGGGCGGCGACACTCGGTTCGACCTGCCGATGTCGCGCATGGATATCGCCGACTATCTGGGCCTCACGATAGAAACCGTGTCGCGCGTCTTCACCAAGCTGAAGGAAAAGGGCGTCATCAGGCTTGCAAGCCTGCGTTGCGTCGAGATCGTCAGATGGCATGCTTTGCGTGAGATGAGCGAATAAACGCGGTCGCAGTGTCGGTGCTGACCCTAATTGTCGCATCTGGCCACAGGCGAGGGTGACAGCAGGCCTTCGGCCTCTGATAATGGCGGCCGAACGTTCGAAAGCCCAATCGAGGACGACATGATCAAAGACATTCTGCTGCCACTGCCCTCCTACCCCAAGACCGCGTCTCCCAACGAGCTGCGACGGGCCGTGGACATGGCTAGATTGCTGGAGGCGCACCTGACAGGTCTGGTCGTGGAGACCGCGGTTCCCATGCCGGTGGGTTTCCATCCGTTCAGCACCGAGTTGGAAACGCAGCTGAAGACCCGGCAGAGCGAGGTTCATACGGTTGCCCAGGCGCAGCTCGACGCCTTCGAGGCAGAGGCGGAACGCGCGGGCATCGCCCGCCAGGGCCTCATCGTCAAAGTTTCGGAAGGAAGCACCCATCCCGCGATGGACTACGCACGCATGCGCGATCTGACGGTGGTGCCCGCCATCTCGGACAGTCAGGCCTGCATCGATCTGGTGCAGGCGCTGGTCTTCGAGTCAGGCAGGCCGGTGCTGCTGATGCCTGAGGGCAAGCAGGACACGTTCAGCCTCGACAGCGTCGTGGTGGCGTGGGATGCCAGCCGGGCATCGGTGCGCGCGATCGGCGACGCCATGCCGCTGCTGCGGCGCGCAAAGGGTGTGCGCCTCGTCACGGTCAACAAGGACAAGGCCATGCCCGACAATGCAACCGGGCCTGAGCTGGCCGCCCATCTTGCGCGCAATGACGTGAAGGTGACGCTGGAGCATGTCGATCGTGGCAATGAAACGGTCGGCAAGACCCTCGACAAGGTGGCGGCGGACGCAGATCTGCTCGTCATGGGCGCGTTCGGGCACTCGCGCATCCGCGACTTCTTCCTCGGCAGCGCTACCGCTCACGTGTTGAAGAACCCGCTTCGCCCGACGCTGCTGTCGCACTGAGCGCGGGAAACACCGGCAAGAAAAAAGGGCGGCTCAAGAGCCGCCCTTTCTTTTTTGGTTCTGCCGACTGCTATTCGCGGTTGCCCAGGAACTGCAGCAGGAACATGAACATGTTGATGAAGTCGAGATAGAGCCGCAGGGCGCCCATGATCGCCTTGCGACCAGCGACCAGAGCACCATCGCCCTCGTAGTACATTTCCTTGATCTGCTGGGTGTCGTAGGCGGTGAGGCCCGCGAACACCAGCACGCCGATCGCCGAGATGGCGAACTGCAGCGCGGACGATCCGAGGAAGATGTTCACGATCGACGCCAGGATCAAACCCCAGACGCCCATGATCAGGAACGAACCCATGCCCGAAAGGTCGCGCTTGGTCGTGTAGCCGAACAGCGACAGAGCCAGGAACGCGGTCGCGGTGATGAAGAACGTCTGCACGATCGAGGCGCTGGTGAAGACCAGGAAGATCGACGAAAGCGAGATGCCCATGACGGCCGCGAAGGCCCAGAACGTGGTCTGGGCGGCCGAAAGGCTCATCTTTTCCACGCGGAACGACAGGAAGAACACCATCGCCAGCGGGGCGAGCATAACCACCCAGCGCAGCGGCGAGCCGTAGAGCGCGGTGCCGAGTCCGGTCAGCATCTTGCCGTTGCCGAGGGTAGCCACCGCGGCAGCCGGATCGTTGGTTGTGGCCAGCATGACGGTGCCGAGGGCGGCAATGCCGGTAATCGCGAGGCCAAGCGCCATCAGGTTGTAGACCCTGATCATATAGGCGCGCAGGCCTTCGTCGATCGCGGCGTCAGCGCGCGAACCGGCGGTCGCCACGCGAGCCTGATAATTGCGAAGGTCAGCCATAATTTCCTCTTTTCTGCTCATGTTCCGTCGGGTGTCGGGCATACGCCCAGGCGCCGCTGGCGGAACTCCAGCATGCCTGATGTGAAATATGCTCATTCCGCATCGTTCGGACAAGAGCAATTGCACGCGGAAACGCTTCGTGAGCCTCACAAAGCGTTCATCTGCGACATCGAACCGCGCCGAAGGTTAACGTAACCGCTCGGCTCAGAGGTTGCGCAGCACCGGGGCGGCCTTGTGGCCCAGTACCCGCCAGGTCCCGATCAGGCCGAAACCGACAGTCAGAACCAGGGCGATCACCACCGTCGACAGCGCCACTTCCGGCAGGAATGCCGAAGGCAGGGTCATGATCCGGGCAATGACGAACCAGGCGGCCGCGCCACCGGCCAGAAGCGCAAACAGGGCGGTCGCAAGGCCGATGATCGTGTACTCCAACGAAAACGCCTGTATCAGCGTGCGGCGCGTCGCACCAAGCGTCTTCAACACCACGGCATCGTGGACCCGGGCACGATTTCCGGCTGCGAGCGCACCGGAAAGCACCAGCACGGAAGCGACAAGAGCAATCGCCGCCGCCGCCCGGATCGCCACCGCAAGTTGCGCGACGATCGTGTTGACAATCTCGAGCGCGTCCTTGACGCGCACGCTGGTCACGCCCGGAAAGGCACGCGTGACGGCATTCAGCAACCGCGCCTCGTCGGCGGATGTCGCCTGCTCGTCCGCCAGGGTGGCGAGCCAGGAATGCGGCGCGCCTGCAAACGTATTGGGCGAAAACACCATCACGAAGTTGATGCCGAGCGATTCCCACTGCACCTCGCGCAGGTTGGCGATACGCGCGGTGATGTTGCGCCCCAGCACGTTGACGGTGACCGTATCGCCCAGTTTCAGCCCGAGTTCGCCCGCTTCCTGCGCTGCGAAAGAAACCAGCGGCTCGCCCTCATATCCGTCGGGCCACCACTCGCCGGCCGTCAGCGTAGAGTTTTCAGGCACATTGCGTGCATAGGTGATGCCGCGGTCGCCGCGCAGCACCCATGCGCCTTCCGGCGGAACCTGAATCTCGCGCACGTCGACGTCGTTGAGCGCCATCACCCGGCCACGCAGCATCGGCACGCGAATGAGCTTTCCTTCCGGCGATTCTGCCTGGACGAGATCGGCGAACGCATCCACGTCTCCGCTCTGGATGTCGACGAAGAAGAAATTCGGCGCCTGTTCGGGCAGGTTGCCCGCGATCTGACGCCGCAGATTGCCGTCGATCAGCGCGAGCGAGACGAGCAGCGTAAGCCCCAGCCCCAGCGACAGTACGACGGATGGCGTCAGCGCTCCGGGGCGATGGATGTTGCCGATGGCGAGCCGGAGCGCGGTGGAGCGAACGCGAGGGCTTCGGCGCGCCAGCCATTGCACCAGCGATGCGACGAGGCGCAGCACCAGGAACGCGACAATCGCGGCGCCGACGAAGATGATCGCGATACGCCGGTCAGTCGACGTCCACACGGCGAGCGCCGCCAGCGCGACCGCGACCGCGAGTGTTGCAAGGACATAGACCAGGCGCGGCAGGCCGCGGGGATCGAACCCCATTTCGCGGAACAGCGCCGTGGCCGGCACGTCGCGCGCGCGTCCCAGCGGCAGCAGGGCGAAGGCCAGCGTGACCAGCACGCCAAACAGGGCGGCAAGGGCCAGTGCGCCGGGATAAAGCCCACCCGCGGCCGGCACCGGCAGCACGGACGACAGCATCGCGCTGGCCGCCAGCGGCATTAATGCGCCCAGCACCAGGCCGACGACGATGCCGATCCCCGCGATAGCCAGGATCTGGACCAGATAGACGGTGAAAACGAAACGCCCCGAAGCACCGAGGCTCTTGAACGTCGCGATCACCCCGCGCTTGCTATCGAGATAGGCGCGCACCGCGTTGGCGACGCCCACACCGCCGACAACCAGCGCCGTCAGCCCGACCAGCGTCAGAAACTGTGAGAACCGCTCCACATTGGACGATAGCGCCGGCGCGGCATTGGTGCGCGAACGTATGCTCCAGCCGGCCTCGGGAAACGCTTCGGTCGCGCGCTCGGCGATCTGGCGCAGCGCGGCTTCACTCGTCGGCTCCGGCAGCTTCACCTTGTAGGCATGTTCCACGAGGCTTCCCGGCTGTATCAGCCCCGAAGCGCGTAGCCCGTCGAGCGACACCAGAAGACGCGGTGCGAGGCCGAATCCGTCGGAGATCGCGTCCGGCTCGCTGACCACCTGCGCGCGCAGTTCAAATTCGGCATTGCCCAAACTCACCCGGTCGCCGATGGAAAGCCCCAACCTGTCGAACAGGATATCCGCCGCCGCCGCACCATGGATGCCGTCGGTTTCCGCCAGGATTTCGTCGAGCGGCATGGCTGGCTCAGCCACGAACGCGCCGTAAAGCGGATAGAGCCCGTCCACCGCCTTGACCTCGACCAGCGTCTGGTCGGAACCGTCCGCCAGCCGGGCCATGGAGCGCATGTTGGCGCTTTGCGCCACCTCGCCCAGCTCATCGAGGAAGGCGCGCTCCCGCTCATCGACCTCGCGGTGGATGAGTTGGAAGCGGATGTCGCCACCGAGCAGTTCCCGCCCCTGCGATTCGACGCCGACGGTAATGGCGCGCGCGACCGAGTTGATCCCGCCGATCGCAGCCACGCCCAAGGCGATGCAGGTTATGAAGATCAGGAATCCCGAAAGCCCGCCCCGCATCTCGCGAAGTGAAAAGCGAACGGCAAGGCGAAGCGTGTCTAAAGCCCCCATGCGCCGTTCCTCAGGCCGGCACGGCGGCAAACGCCGGCGATGTCTCGATGCGGCCCGAGCGCATCGCGATCTGCCGTGCACAGCGTGCGGCGAGGCTTGGATCGTGGGTAACCAGCACCAGCGTCATCCCGCGCTCCTGCGCCTTGGAAAACAGGAGGTCTGCGACCTGTCGTCCGGTCGCCTGGTCGAGATTTCCAGTCGGCTCGTCGGCAATCAGTATTTTCGGGTCGGGTGCGAGCGCACGGGCGATGGCCACACGCTGCTGCTCGCCCCCCGACAGTTCGCCCGGGTAATGCGTTATCCGTTCTGCGAGCCCGACGGCGGCAAGCTCCTCCCGTGCAACTGCGAACGGATCGGCATGGCCGGCGAGTTCCAGCGGCACAGCGACATTTTCCAGCGCCGTCATGTTCGGGATCAGATGGAACGACTGGAACACGATACCAACATTGCGTCCCCGGAAGGCCGCAACCGCATCTTCGCTGCGCCCGTCGATGCGTTCACCCGCGATCCAGACTTCGCCGGCATCGACCTTCTCCAGACCCGCCAGCACCATCAGCAGCGTCGACTTGCCCGAACCGGACGGGCCGACAATCCCGGTCGCCTCTCCACGCAGCACCTCGAGGCTGACGCCCTTCAGCACATGTACCGAGGAAGCCCCTTCACCCAGGGTCAGCGATACGTCCTTCATCTGGATGACGGTTTCTGTCACGGGGCAGCTTTCCTATATGTGTGATCGTCGGCGACGGCGTCGGTCAGATATGGGTTGGATAACATGGCTTTCAAACGGTTCCGGGACCTTTTGCTCACAACGGGCACACTGTTGCTGCTGGTAGTGACGACAAGTGCCGCCGATCCCGTGCGAATCGTGGGTTTCGGTGACAGTTTGATGGCCGGATACCAGCTTGAAGCGGGCCAATCCTTCCCCGAAAAGCTTGAAGCGGCGCTGAAGGCCAACGGTCACGATGTCGTGATAGCCAACGCCGGCGTTTCCGGCGACACCACGGCTGGCGGCCTTTCGCGGCTCGACTGGTCGGTGCCCGACGAAACCGACCTCGTGATTCTGGAACTCGGTGCCAACGACATGCTGCGCGGCATCTCGCCGGAACTGACCGAAAAGAACCTCGTCGCGATGATCGAGAGGCTGCAGGAACGCGACATCGACGTGCTGCTTGTGGGAATGCTGGCGGCACCTAACCTGGGTCGCGACTATGGCGAGGCATTCGAAGCGATATACCCGCGCCTGGCCGAAACCTACGATCTGCCGCTTTATCCCTTTTTTCTGGAAGGCGTAGCGGCCCAGAGCTCCCTGCTGCTGGGAGACGGGATGCACCCGAACGCGGAAGGCGTCGACCGCATGGTCGAGGCGTTTATGCCGCTGATGGAAACCACGCTCGCCGGCGCCGGGCAGGGAAGTTGATCCGCAGCAACAATTCCCCAACGGAATGGCATGTGCTCACAAAAGCGCTTGCCCGTCGGCCCGATCGATGATTCGCTGCCCTTGAGCAGTCGATTCGAGGAGGTAGCAATGCCGCGACTTTTCACCGCCCTCGAGATACCGCGCGACGCCGCCCTTTCCTTGTCGCTCCTGCGTGGCGGCCTTCCGGGCGCACGCTGGATCGACGTCGAAAGCTACCACCTGACACTGCGCTTCATCGGAGATGTCGAAGGCCACGTGGCCGACGAGGTCGCCAATGCGCTGGACAGGGTGCGCCGTCCGGCCTTCAGCCTGACACTTTCCGGTGTTGGGGCCTTCGGCTCCAAGAAACCGCATTCCCTTTACGCAGGCGTCGTCGCGTCGCCCGATCTTGCGGCCCTTCAAGGCGAGATCGAACGCATCTGCCAGCGCCTCGGCCTGCCGGCGGATCCACGCAAGTTCGTACCGCATGTGACGCTTGCGCGGTTGCGCAACCCAAGCCCGATCGAGGTCGCAGGATACCTGTCCTCGCGCGGGAACTTTGCCGCCATGCCATTCAAGGTCGGTCGCTTCGTGCTGATGTCGTCACGCGACTCGGTTGGCGGCGGCCCTTACATCGTCGAGGAGGCATGGCCGCTGCTGGGTCGGGACACCACCCGTCCAGGTTCGGGCGAAGAAGCCTTCGACGCATCGCAATTCATGCGGTAACGGTCATGGCGCGCGAAAAACTGGACGAAACATCGATCGCGGAGGCCCTTGCCGGGCTCGATGGGTGGACCCGGACCGAAGACGGCGCCGCGATCGAGAAGCGCTTTGCGTTCAAGACCTTCAGCGAGGCGTTCGGGTTCATGACACGGGCGGCGCTGGCCGCGGAGAAGCTTGACCATCACCCGGAATGGTTCAACGTCTACAACAAAGTCGACGTGCGCCTGACCACGCATGACGCAGGTGGGTTGACCGGGCTCGATTTCGATCTTGCGCGCCGGATGGACCGCGTCGCGGGAAGTTGAACCGCCGCAGACCTGCCCGAATCGGCAATTCTGGTGTACTGACCTGTCCGCGATTCCTCCAGCGACAGGTGCCGAGCCATGATCCCCGCCTCCATTTCCGTCCTGACGATCTGCGGCATCGACGAACTGCCCGCCCAGGGTTCGCGCTCGGTATCGCATGTGCTTTCGGTGCTCGATCCCGGCCGCGCGGAGATCGATGCCTTCGCTGCCTATGGAGACCATCATCGCACGACGCTGCGCTTTCACGATATCATCGACCCAGCCGCCGGCATGGTGATGCCGACCCGCGAACATGTGGAAGCGATCCTCGATTTCGGGACGGGGCTGCGCGGCTGGCGCGGCGAAGGGCCGAACGGCCATTTGTTGGTGCACTGCCATATGGGCATATCGCGCTCCACCGCCGCGATGCTCACGCTGATGGCGCAGACCGAGCCGGACACCGACGAGGATGTCCTCTTCGCACGCCTGCGCGAGATCAGGTCTCAGGCGTGGCCGAATTCGGTCATGGTCGGCATGGCTGACGACCTGCTGGGACGCGAAGGCCGGCTGGTCGCGGCTCTGCGCCGCCATTACGGCCATCAGGCGAAGGCCCGCCCGGAATTCGCAGAGTGGATCAGGACCATCGGGCGCGCCCGCGAAGTGGAGATGGCGGCCTGACCGAGCGGGGCGGCTCTTGCAACGCCAGATAAGACCGCCCATCTCAAGGTTATGAACAAGAGCGTCATCAGCCAGACCAAGGTCGGAGAGATCCTCAAGCCGGTTTCCGCCGATGAAGACCGGCAGCGGGAACGGCGCGTGCGCGAGAATTTCTGGCGCACGGCAAAACGCGCTGCGCGGCATATCCCGTTCATGGAAGACGTGGTGGCGAGCTACTATGCGGCCACCGACCGCAATACGCCGACGAGAGTGCGCGGCATCCTGCTGGCCGCGCTTGCCTACTTCGTGATGCCGGTCGACATGATCCCGGACTTCCTGATCGGCTTCGGCTTTACCGACGATCTTGCAGTGCTGACCGCAGCCGTCACGGCCATCCAGGGGCACATCAAGCCCACGCATCGCGCGGCGGCCCGCGAGGCGCTGGAGCGGGAACTGGACTGATCTTTCCAGTCGGATCAAGTCAAACTCTCGCCGCTTTTCCCCTTTTCAAAACAGTGCAAGGGATGAGGCAGCCAGGTCACGGGCCTGCAATGGGTTCGTGTGGCAGTCGGGTGGCAAAGTTGCGGGGCGCTGCGGATCGGTGCGATTCACGCTTTGGTAACCCTGATTAAATTAACATGAAGCGATTGGAACCTGATTTGGAACCAGTTCGAACACCCGTACACGACCACGCACAGGGATAACGCTACGACGATGCGCGGAACAATATTGACAATCTCCTGCCTCGCCATGCTGGCGGCGGCGACGCCGGCGCTAGCCCAATCGGCAACCAAGATCGGCCAGCACAATGCTTGGGGCACCTATTCCTACCAGGCCAACAACGGCAAGGTCTGTTACGTGCTGACGGTGCCCACCGAAAAGCAGCCCGCCAGCCTCGATCACGGCGACATCTATTTCTTCGTCAGCCAGAAGCCGGGGCAGAACGTGTCCTACGAGCCCCAGTTCATCGCGTCCTACGACTTCCAGTCGAATTCGAAGGTGCAGGTGACGATCGGCGACAAGAACTATTCGATGTTCACGCGCGGCAAGTCGGCCTGGATGGAAAACGCCGCGGAGGAGCCGCAGCTCATCGCTTCGATGCGTGCCGGCGCCGATATGCGGATTCAGGCCACGTCCGGGCGCGGCAACGCGACCAGCTATACGTTCTCGCTGCGCGGCATTACCGCAGCGCTCAACTCGATCCAGAACTGCCAGTAGCGGGCAGAACGGGATTCGAAAGGCCGGGCCATGCGCCCGGCCTTTTCGTTTGCAGCCCTGGCCGCTTTGGCGAACGGCATGGAAACGCCCGCCCCCGTGACGTGACGGGCTTCTTCTGCTATGTCGCGGCCAACACTGGCGCGCGGCCACGGCCGCCACTATCTCTTTCCGATCATGACACTGACGCTCGACCTCACCTCCGCGCAGACCCGCGCCGCTCTCGGCGCCAACGCGCGCACGCCTGAAAAGCCCTCGCTCGTCGGCCTCAGCCGCGAGGAGATGGCCGAGGCCCTGGCCGTCGCCGGCATCCCGGAGCGTCAGCGTCGCATGCGTGTGCAGCAGCTCTGGCACTGGCTCTATGTGCGCGGCGTTTCCGATTTCTCGCAGATGTTCAACATCTCGAAGGACCTGCGGGCCGAACTCGACCGCCATTTCACGGTAGCCCGGCCAGAAGTCGTCGAAGAGCAGATTTCGAACGACGGAACCCGCAAATGGCTCTTCCGCTTTCCGCCGCGCGGCGCCGGGCGCCCTGTCGAGGTTGAAACGGTATACATTCCCGAGGAAGGGCGCGGCACGCTGTGCATCTCGAGCCAGGTCGGCTGTACGCTCACCTGCTCGTTCTGCCACACCGGCACCCAGAAGCTCGTGCGCAATCTCACCGCCGAGGAAATCCTCGCGCAGTTGCTGACCGCACGCGACCGTCTGGGCGATTTTCCGGAGCGTGATACGCCCGACGGCGCGATCGTCCCGGCCGAGGGCCGCAAGGTCTCCAACATCGTCATGATGGGCATGGGCGAACCGCTCTACAATTTCGAGAATGTCAAAAAGGCGTTGCTGATTGCATCAGACGGCGACGGCCTCTCGCTTTCGAAGCGGCGCATCACGCTGTCGACCTCCGGCGTGGTTCCAGAGATCGCGCGCACCGGGGAAGAGATCGGCGTGATGCTGGCGATTTCGCTGCATGCCGTGCGCGACGACCTGCGCGACATGCTGGTGCCGATCAACAAGAAGTATCCGCTTGAAGCGCTGATGGACGCCTGCCGAAACTATCCGGGCCTTTCCAACGCGCGCCGCATCACCTTCGAGTATGTGATGCTGAGGGACGTCAACGATTCGCTGGACGACGCGAAGGAACTGGTGAGATTGCTGCGCGGCATCCCCGCCAAGATCAACCTGATCCCCTTCAACCCGTGGCCGGGCACAAACTACCAGTGCTCCGAGTGGGAAACGATCGAGAAGTTCGCCGACTACATCAACCAGGCCGGCTACGCATCGCCGATCCGCACCCCGCGCGGTCGCGACATCCTCGCCGCCTGCGGGCAGCTCAAGTCGGAATCGGAGCGCATGCGCAAATCCGAGCGCCTTGCGCTCGAAGCGATGATGATCGCCGGACACGGCGAAGCGTGAGCCGCGTACTGGGCTATCTCTGGCGCTTCGCAGTCATCATCGTTGGCTTTGCCTTTGCCGCGTTTGTCGCAAGCGCCTTCGGCGCGGTTTTGCTTGCCGGAAGCGGAGAACCGGACAGCCCGCTGCCCGTGCTGGACGGCCCGTTCTACCTGATGGTGTCCGTGCTGGCCGCCTTGTTCGCCTACCATGCCTTTGCCCCGGCCTTGGCCGCGATCCTGGTCGCCGAGCTTCTTGGCCGCCGCGACTGGTTGTTTCACGCGCTTGCGGGTGCCGGCGTGGCAGCCGCCGCCGCTCTGCTGGCCTGGGAGCATAGCGTTCCCGTCTCGAGCGCCAACACGTGGCCGTTCCTGATCATGGTTGCTTGCGGCCTAGTGGCCGGAATCGCCTACTGGGCCGTGGCGGGACGCTCTTCGGGCGTCTGGCTGCACGGTCGCTGAACCGCGCCGCTGCTATCGGGCCGAGGCGGTCAGTATCCGCAGCGCGAAGGCCGAGAATATCCCCGCGAAAAGATAGTCGACGACGCGCATGACGCGCGGCATGCGCTTGAGCATGGAGGCAAAGCCGTCTGCCGCAAGCACCATCGGCACGGTGACCGGCAGAGAGATCGGAATGAAGAGCAGGCCAAGGAACAGGAGCTTCTGCGGCCCATACGGATCGGTTGCCGAGACGAACTGCGGCAAGAAGGTCATGAAGAACAGCACGATCTTCGGATTGAGCAGGTTGATGGCAATGCCCATCGCCCAGTTGCCCGCCAGCGACCGCCGTGGCCCCGCGGCCTTTTCCGGCGAGAACGCCGCACCCTTGCGGATCGCTTGCACCGCCAGCCAGATCAGGTAGCCCGCTCCGAATATCTTGAGCGCTAGGAAGGCCTGCGGCGAGGCCACGATCAGCGCCGAGAGCCCCAGTGAAACAAGCAGCGTGTGAACGAGTATGCCGCTCATCGCGCCCGCCATGCAGGCAAGGCCCGCCGCGCGGCCCTGCGAGAGCGTCCGGCCCACAAACAGCGTCATGTCGGGACCGGGCGTGATCGCAATGATGAGGGTGGCGACCGCAAACTGCGCGATGATCGCGCACTCCGGAATGTATGCCATCGGCACAGGCTTCTTCTTGTCGGGAACGTTGTGGGTTGCTGATAGTGCATCCGCGCGCCGCGCGCGAGGGTCACGCAAGCGTTCTCGACTGGGGCAGGGCGGGCTCTGCAATCGGAAGTGTCGAAAACGGTTGCAACAGCAACCAGATATCATAGTGTATGCAGGCTGAATTCACAAAAAACATAAGAGTCAGCTTATTTGGGAGGAGATAGAATGACCAAAGCTGCGATTTCTCGCCGCAGGTTTCTGCGCAACTCGACCTTGGGCGCCGGTGCTGCCGCTGCCGCGACCACGCTGGCCACGCCTGCCGTCCTGGCGCAGGCGCCGGTGCTGCTGCGCATGCAATCGTCCTGGCCGTCTTCCGACGTTTTCCAGGAGATGGCGCAGCAATATGTCGAGCGCGTCGAGATGATGTCCGGCGGTCGGCTCAAGATAGACTTGCTGCCTGCCGGCGCAGTCGTCGGCGCATTCCAGGTGCAGGACGCCTGCCATGACGGCGTCCTTGATGCCGCACACGACGTACCGGTCTACTGGTACGGGAAGAACAAGGCCGCCTCGCTCTTCGGCACCGGTCCGGTGTTCGGCGCCGATGCCACGCAGATGATCGCCTGGATGTATCATGGCGGCGGAAACGAGCTCTATCGCGAGCTGACGCAGGACATACTCGGGCTCAACGTAGTCGGCTTCTTCGCATTCGGCATGCCGGCCCAGCCGCTCGGCTGGTTCAAGAACCCCATCGAGAGCGCCGACCAGCTCGCCGGCCTCAAATACCGCACGGTCGGCCTCGCCGCCGACCTGTTCCAGGCGATGGGCTGCGCCGTCGCGCAGTTGCCGGGCGGCGAAATCGTGCCAGCGATGGAGCGCGGCGTCATCGACGCGTTCGAATTCAACAACCCCACCTCCGACATGCGTTTCGGCGCGCAGGACGTGGCCAAGAACTACATGCTCGCTTCCTACCATCAGGCGTCGGAGTCCTTCGAGTTTATCTTCAACAAGGACAAGTTCGAGAGCCTCGACGACGACCTGCAGGCGATTCTGAAATACGCCGTTGAATCGGTGCATTTGTCGAACACAGCGCTGGCGATGGACCAGTACTCCAGCGATCTAGCCAAGCTGCAGAGCGAGTCCGGTGTGAACGTCATGCGCACGCCGGACGACGTCCTCAAGGCGCAGCTCGCCGCCTGGGACCAGATCCTGCCGCCGCTGATGGAAGACGAGTTCTTCGCCAAGGTGGTTGAGAGCCAGAAGGCCTGGTGCGAGCGCGTGGTATTCTACACCCTTCAGAACGCGCCGGACTACAAGCTCGCCTACCAGCACTACTTCCCGGGCAAGATCTGATCGCCCGGAAGCGTCACGCATGAATGAACGGGGCGGTTTGGCTGCCCCGTTCTCAGCGTCCTAGGTGCGGTGAAGGACAATATGGAACGCTATATTCGACTGGCGGACAAGCTTTCTGCATGGTTCGGCAAGGCTTTCGCCTGGTGCGTAATGGTGATGACCCTCGGCGTCGGCTACGAGGTCTTCGCGCGCTATCTCTTCAACAGGCCCACGGCCTGGGCCTTCGATCTCACCTACATGATGTATGGCACCATGTTCATGATGGCGGGCGCCTATGCGCTGTCGCGCGACTCGCATGTCCGCGGCGACTTCGTCTATCGCCTCTGGTCGATCCGCACGCAGGCGACCGTCGAGCTGGTGCTCTATTTCATCTTCTTCTTTCCCGGCGTGCTGGCGCTCGTCTTCGCCGGCTGGCGCTATGCCGGCCGCTCGTGGCGTTACCTCGAGGTCAGCGTGATGAGCCCGGCAAACATACCGATCTATCAATTCAAAAGCGTCATCGTCGCCGCCGGTGTGCTGCTGGTCATCCAGGGCATCGCCCAGGTGTTCCGCTGCGTCCTGGCGATCCGCACCGGCGAATGGCTGAAGCCCGATGACGACGTGGAGGAACTGGAAGCCGTGCTGCAGAAGGAAGGACTTTCGGCCATCGCGCATGGCAGCGAAGCAGTCGACGTGGTCGAGCCGAGGGAGCCGCGTCGATGACCGATCCGCAAATCGCGATCCTGATGCTAGGCCTGTTCATCTTCATCATCATGCTTGGCTTTCCCATTGCCTTCACGCTGATGGCGATGGGCATCGGCTTCGGCTACTATGCCTATTTCGATGCCGATCGCATGCGGCACATCTTCGACAATCGCGTCTTCGATCTGTTCGTCAATCAGACCTATTCGGTCATGGCGAACGACGTGCTGACGGCGATCCCCCTCTTCCTGTTCATGGGCTACATCGTCGAACGCGCCAACATCGTCGACAGGCTGTTCGAGACGCTGAGCGTTGCTACGCGCCGTCTGCCCGGCTCGATGGCGGTTGCGGCGCTCATCACCTGCGCGCTGTTCGCAACCGCGACCGGCATCGTCGGCGCGGTCGTCACGCTGATGGGCCTGCTTGCCTTCCCCGCGATGCTCAAGGCGCGCTACGATTCCCGTTTCGCGTCGGGCGTCATCTGCGCCGGCGGCACGCTTGGCATTCTCATTCCGCCTTCGATCATGCTGATCGTCTATGCTGCCTCGTCTGGCGTGTCGATCGTGCGGCTTTATGCCGGGGCGCTTCTGCCGGGCTTCCTGCTGGCCGGGTCCTATCTCATCTACATCATCATCCGAGCCACGCTGCAGCCCAATCTCGCCCCGCGTCCACCGGAAACCGACGAAAAAATTCCGGTGACACGCATCCTGTGGATGATGCTGACATCGTTCTTCCCGCTGGCGATCCTGATCCTGTCAGTGCTGGGCGCGATCCTCTTCGGGCTGGCAACCCCTTCGGAAGCGGCCGCCATCGGCGCGCTGGGCGGGCTGCTGCTTGCAGCCGCCTACCGCGCGCTGACCTGGGCGCGGCTGCAGGAATCCGTCTATCTGACCGTACGCACGACGGCGATGGTGTGCTGGCTGTTCGTTGGATCGTGGGTCTTCGCCTCGGTGTTCTCCTATCTCGGCGGCGAGCACGTGGTCCGCGAGTTCGTGGAAGGACTGTCCCTGACCCCGTTGCAGTTCCTGCTGCTCGCCCAGCTCATCATCTTCCTGCTCGGCTGGCCGCTCGAATGGTCGGAGATCATCATCATCTTCGTGCCGATATTCCTGCCGCTGCTGCCGCTGTTCGACATCGATCCGCTGTTCTTCGGTATCCTGATCGCGCTGAACCTCCAGACATCGTTCCTTACGCCGCCGATGGCTATGTCGGCTTACTACCTCAAGGGTATTGCGCCGCCGCATGTGAAGCTGACGGAAATTTTCTCCGGCTCGCTGCCCTATGTGGCGATGGTGTTCCTGACGATGATCGTGGTCTACAACGTGCCAGCCATCATCTACTGGCTGCCGCAGTTGATGTATGGCCGCTAGCAGGTCTGGCGCGATGTGGAAGGCAAGGAGAAGAAAATGACAGCGGACCGCATGATGGCGGCAATCGCCTTCCTGTTCTTCGCGGGCTTCCTGGGCGTGATCGTCGTCTCGGTTGCGCACCCCATGCTGATCGTCGTCGCGTTGATCGGCATAGCGCTTGCGGCCTACGATTTCGGAACGCAGCTCACCAGAAGGGGTTCAGCCCGACGCTAGAGCCTCAATCGCGGCCTTGGCGCAGGGCTTGCGGGTCGAAATCGTCCGCCTCTTCGGGAAGCTCGCCCTTCAGCGCGTAGGACCAGCCGTCCCAGCGCCAGACGAGACCGGTGCCTGGGGTTCCGGCCGGCAGCGTGACGACGTCGGGCCAGCCATGGGAAAGCGACTTCTGGTCGAGATACAGGAGCACGTTCTCCGTATCGTAGACTGTTTGCCACGCGGTTTCCGCAGCTTGATCGTCCTCGCCACCCTCTGCCGACCCTGCGGGCTTCGGCGCGAAGCCGGTTATGTTGCAGCCGGACAGACCGTAATACCATGATGATCCGCACAGTCGGGCAAACAGCACGCGCCTGCCATCGTCGAGTTCCACCATCGCCACGTCCAGCTTCGGTTGCGATGCGGTCGCTTGCGCGAATGCGGCGATATCGGCTGCGCGCAGCGTCCTGGCGAGATTGATGTACGAGGAATAGGGCGTGAAGGTCACCGGCTGATAGGCCGACATGTCGCGCAGGCTGCATCGTTCCTGAGCACTGGTGATGGCAAGCTTCGATCCGCGCAGCGAAAAGACCAGCGCCGCAGCCTCCTCACCCGAAGTCGCCGCCGGCGCCAATTCCAGCCGCGAGCCGTTCTTGAGCGGCTCAAGCGCCTCCCTCGGAAGCCTTGCCGTCAGCAGATTGCCGTTCGCTCGCATATCGAGTTCGTAACGCCGACTGCCGACAGACATATTTGCAGATCCCGCCCTGGCATTCGCGCCTTCACCCAGATCTAGCACCAGAGACCAGCGCTGCGCCTCGCAGGAAAGCGTGGCGGACACCACTTCGCCGGCGCTCGGCGCGGGCAGCGTCGCGCGCGCCAGCGTCTCGTCCGCCACCCAGCGGTCCGGCTGCTGTGCCATGGCGGGCTGCCAGGCAATCGCAACGGCCAGCACCGCGCAGGACAGTGCCAGTCGTCGGCGCCACGCGCTGCCGGCCAGCCCTTCCACGCGCGCAACGCGGCCTGCTTGAAACGGCAAGTCTTCTTCCCCTCTTCAACGCATAGAATCAGTCCGGGCAAGTCTATCGATGGCAAAACGGGCGGCAAGACACCGCCATCTCACAATCGGATGAACGGCTTGGGGGCCGATTGCGCCAGCGCGCTTGCCCGGCCCGGCATTCCTGATAAAAGTGCCGCCGATCCTCGCGTGGCGGCCTGCCGCCGCGCATGAAACGAACCGGGGGCGATATGTCCAAACTGAAAGACGTCAAGAAGGTGGTGCTGGCCTATTCGGGCGGCCTCGATACCTCGATCATCCTGAAGTGGCTGCAGACCGAGCTTGGCGCGGAGGTCGTGACCTTCACCGCGGACCTCGGCCAGGGCGAGGAGCTGGAGCCGGCACGCAAGAAGGCCGAGATGCTCGGCATCAAGGAGATTTACATCGAGGACGTCCGCGAGGAGTTCGTGCGCGACTTCGTCTTCCCCATGTTCCGCGCCAACGCGCAATATGAGGGCCTGTACCTGCTCGGCACGTCGATTGCGCGCCCACTGATCTCCAAGCGTCTTGTCGAGATCGCCGAGGAGACGGGTGCCGATGCCATTGCGCACGGCGCCACCGGCAAGGGCAACGACCAGGTCCGCTTCGAGCTTTCGGCCTATGCGCTCAATCCCGACATCAAGGTGATCGCGCCGTGGCGAGACTGGACCTTCAAGTCGCGCACCGACCTGATCAACTTCGCCGAACAGCACCAGATTCCCGTCGCCAAAGACAAGAAGGGCGAGGCACCGTTCTCCGTCGACGCCAATCTTCTGCACTCCTCCTCGGAAGGCAAGGTTCTGGAAGACCCGTGGCAGGAGCCGCCCGAATACGTCCACATGCGCACAATTTCGCCGATGGACGCGCCCGACACGCCCACCGAGCTCGTCATTTCCTTCCGCAAGGGTGATGCCGTCGCGATCGACGGCAAGGAACTCTCTCCGGCGACCCTCCTGGCAAAGCTCAACGATCTCGGTCGCGACAACGGCATCGGCCGGCTCGATCTCGTCGAGAACCGCTTCGTCGGCATGAAGTCGCGTGGCGTCTACGAGACGCCGGGCGGCACGATCCTGCTGCAGGCGCACCGCGCCATCGAATCCATCACGCTCGACCGCGGTGCCGCGCACCTGAAGGACGAGCTGATGCCGCGTTATGCCGAGCTGATCTACAACGGCTTCTGGTTCTCGCCCGAGCGCGAGATGCTGCAGGCGCTGATCGACAAGAGCCAGGAAGATGTAGAAGGCGAAGTGCGGCTCAAGCTCTACAAGGGCAACGTCATCGTCACCGGCCGCCGCTCGCCAAAGTCGCTTTATTCCGACGCGCTTGTCACCTTCGAGGACGACCGCGGCGCCTACGACCAGAAGGACGCCGAAGGCTTCATCCGCCTGAACGCGCTTCGGCTGCGCACGCTGGCCGCCCGCAAGCGCAAGAGCTGAGAGACTCCCCCCCCTCGCGAGAGGGAGGGAAATCAACAATAGGTCAGCCGTCGATATCGGCCGCCATGATGGCGATTGCCTGCTGGTAGACGCTGGCGGCGTTCCAGCCCTGGATCGCACGATAGTTTGCCTGGCCGGGCTGGTAGCCACCGCCCGGCCGCCATCCATGGCCGCGCAGGAAGTTGGCGGTCGAGTGAAGCGCATCGGCCTTGCTGCGGATCAGGTCGACCCGACCGTCGCCGTCACCGTCAACGCCGAACTTGACGACGTTTTCCGGCAGGAACTGCGTCTGGCCGACTTCGCCATGAGCCGCACCGATGGAATCGGCCCGCAGCGAGCCGCGATCCACGAGCTGCAGGGCGGCATGGAGCTGTCTGGTGAAGAACTCCGAGCGCCGGCAGTCATATGCGAGGGTCGCGACCGCCGAGACAATGTTCTGGTTGCCCATGAAGCCGCCGAAATTGGTCTCCATGCCCCAGATCGCGAGCAGCACGCCGGGCGGCACGCCGTATCGGCTTTCGATGCTGGCAAAAAGCTGCGCGTTCTGCTGCTTGAGCTGGCGTCCCTTGCGCACGATCGCCGGCGCGCCGCGACGCTGCATGAACTGATCGAGCGAGAGCTTGAAGCTTCTCTGGCCCCGGTCCGCCTTGATCGTCGCGTTGTTGTAGCGGGTGCCTTCAAGCGCCGCGAGCGCGCGCTGCCCCGCACCGCGGGCCGCCGCCTGCTGACGGAACTCCGCTTTCCAGGTGTTGAAGCCGTTTGCATTGTTGCCGCATTGCTGCGCGTGTGCCACGCCGCCTGACAGCCCCAGAGCCAGCATCAACACAGCCAGCACCTTGCCCTTAGCCTTGGCCGCCATCCGTTTCTCCTTGATAGAACGATTCTACGTTGCCGGCGACTTTGCCAGCCTGACGGCGCCTTGTCACCTGCACAGCCAAGTTCTCACGAAATGCAAAACGCTGGCGCAGGGCGCTGAACTTCAATAACCTGCCATTATTACCGGAGCCTTACATGGAGGGGGCTGTGGGCGATGTCGATGTGGTGATCGTCGGCGCGGGCTCTGCCGGACTGGCCGCCGCCAGACGGTTGCGAGCGGCCGGCAAGAGCGTCACGGTACTGGAGGCCATGGACCGCATCGGCGGACGCGCCTTCACGTCGAGCGAACATTTCGGCATTCCTTTCGACATCGGCTGTGCCTGGCTTCACGCAGCCGACCGCAACCCCTACTTCCAGGAAGCGCAGGACGCCGGATGGACCCTGTTCCATCACGACATGGCGCTGGATCGGCTTTATTTCGACGACCGGGCTGCCAGCGTCGCCGAAGTCGAGGCTGTCAAGGCCGCCGACCTGGAGATGCAGGCGCTCATCGAGGCCCACGCGGCACCGGAAGACCGCCTCTCATCGTTGCTGCGGCAAGGCCACGCGCTGCGCGCCGCGACCACGTTCTCCGGGCCGATGGACTTCGGCAAGGACGACGACGAGATTTCAATCGCCGACTTCAAGGCCGCCGCCTGCCTCGACCCCAACTATTTCACCCGCGAGGGCTTCGGCGCGCTCGTCGCCCGCTTCGGCGCCGACATATCCGTCGAGCTGTCGACGCCGGTACGCAACATTCGCTGGGGCGGTCCGGGTGTTGCCGTCGGCACCGACCGTGGCACCATCCGCGCCCGCGCCGTGATCGTGACCGCTTCTCCGGCGGTGCTGGCCTTCGACGAGATCGAGTTCCTGCCGGGCCTGCCGCTCGGTCACCGCGAAGCGATCTTCGACCTGCCGATGGGCATGCTGACCAAAATCCCTGTCGAGATCAGCGGCGGCCGCTTCGGATTGAGCCCGTTCGATGACCTGCTCATTGAAGGTCATGCCCGCCACGACCTGTTCTTCCTGTGCTTCCCGTTCGATATCGACCTCATGGTCGGTTTCGTCGGTGGCGATTTCGCCTGGGAAATGGAAGCGGCGGGCGAGGATGCGGGCGTGGACTATGTCGTGCACCGGCTCTGCGCGATCTTCGGCAACGATGCGCGCAAATATGTCGGGCGCGCGACGATGACGCGCTGGAGCGGCGAGCGCTACGTACGCGGCGCATATGCAGCGGCCCGGCCCGGCAAGTCCGCTGCGCGCGCGACCCTGTCCGCACCTGTCGGCGAACGCATCTGGTTTGCCGGCGAACATCTGGCGGGGCCCCTCATCCAGACATGCGGCGGCGCCCGCCTTTCAGGCGAAGATGTGGCCGACAAGGTCATCGCTCACCTTTCCTGACTTCATATCCCGCAAACCGCCGTAGGGAATCGTGATCTCGGTGCGATCACGATTTTGGAACGTCGCGTTCCTTGTCTCGTTGTTGCCGCCGAAGGGGAAAACCTCAAAAAGGAACATCGCTATGAAATCTCGTCTTTTTCTGTCGGTAGCAGCCGGCGCGCTTCTGGCCTCCGCGTCCCTGGCCGCGGCTCAGACATCCGTCGTTGCAACCACCGACCTCAACGTCCGCTCCGGCCCCGGCCCCCAGTATCCGGTGGTGGGCGCTATTGCAGTCGATGACCAGGCAACGCTCAATGGCTGCATCGAGGGCAGCAAATGGTGCGAAGTGAGCTATGGAGACCTCTCCGGCTGGGCTTACTCCGACTATCTGATCGCCGACAATTCCGGCGTGGAAGTCATCGTCACCGAGCGCCCGGCCGAAATGCAGGTTCCGGTTGCCGTCTATGAGCGTCCCGCTGAACCTGCGCCTGCCGATGGCGGTACCGTGGGTGGCGTAACCGGTGGTGTGACCGGCGCGATCGCCGGTGCGATCATCGGCGGCCCGGTTGGCGCGGCGGTTGGCGGCATAGCCGGCGCGGCTGGCGGCGGCGTAACGGGCAGCATCATCGACCCCGCTCCGCAGGTCCGCACCTACGTCGAGGAGAATCCCGTCGAGCCGGTCTATCTCGAAGGCGAGGTCGTGGTAGGTGCTACCCTGCCCGAGACCGTCGAGGTTCGTGAAATTCCGGACTACGAGTATCGCTATGTCTATGTGAACGGACAGCCGGTCCTCGTCGAACCCGGTACAAACCGCGTCGTCTACATCGTGCGCTAATTGCACGAACCACCAATGGGATATTGGGCCGCCCGCTTTGCGAAAGCAGGCGGCCCTTCCCGTTTCAAGGCATTCTCCTTGACTCCGAAGCACTTTTCCTGTCTAGAGCGCGCTGAAATCAGCGACGAGTGACAACTCCGAGCCGCCGACCGGGGCGAAACCTGCTCAAAGCAGGCTGATCCCGGAGGTCAACACCCGGCAGCGCGATGCGCCCCCGGGTGCTTTTCGGTTTTGGGGTTTGGCATGGCAGAGCACAGGCACTACCTCTCTGGCGAACGAAAAAGTCAGGGAACGGGAAAAGCGGATGTTTGAGAGCTTACAGGAAAGACTCGGTTCGATATTGAACGGCCTCACCGGCCGCGGCGCGCTGTCGGAGGCCGATGTCTCTGCAGCGCTGCGCGAGGTGCGTCGTGCGCTGATCGAGGCCGACGTCGCGCTCGAGGTCGTCCGCTCCTTCGTCGACAAGGTACGCGAGAAGGCCGTCGGCGCCGAGGTCCTGAAGTCGATCAAGCCCGGCCAGATGGTCGTCAAGATCGTCCACGACGAACTCGTCGAGATGCTGGGCTCCGAAGGCCAGACGATTGACCTCAACGCGCCCGCCCCGGTCGTCATCATGATGGTTGGCCTGCAGGGCTCGGGCAAGACCACCACCACCGGCAAGATCGCCAAGCGGCTGACCGAGCGCCAGGGCAAGAAGGTCCTGATGGCGTCGCTCGACACGCGCCGCCCCGCCGCGCAGGAACAGCTTCGCCAGATCGGCGAGCAGACGGGCGTCGCGACGCTGCCCATCATCGCCGGCCAGACCCCTGTCGACATTGCGCGCCGCGCCGTGCAGGCGGGCAAGCTCGGCGGCCACGACGTGGTCATCCTCGACACCGCCGGCCGCACGCATATCGACGAGCCGCTGATGGTCGAGATGGCGGACATCCGCAAGGTCTCGAATCCGCACGAGATCCTGCTGGTGGCCGACTCGCTGACCGGTCAGGACGCCGTCAACCTCGCCCGCAATTTCGACGAGCGCGTCGGCGTCACCGGCCTCGTGCTGACCCGCATGGACGGCGATGGTCGCGGCGGCGCGGCACTGTCGATGCGCGCGGTGACCGGCAAGCCGGTCAAGCTCATCGGCACCGGCGAAAAGATGGATGCGCTGGAGGAGTTCCACCCCAAGCGCATCGCCGACCGCATCCTCGGCATGGGCGACATCGTCTCGCTCGTCGAGAAGGCAGCCGAAACCATCGACGCGGAAAAGGCCGCGGCGATGGCGAAGAAGATGCAGTCGGGCAAGTTCGACCTGAACGACCTCGCGGACCAGCTTCGCCAGATGCAGAAGATGGGCGGCATGGGCGGCATCATGGGCATGATGCCCGGCATGGGCAAAATGAAGGACCAGATCGCCGCCGCGGGCCTCGACGACAAGATGTTCGGCCGCCAGATCGCCATCATCCAGTCGATGACGAAAGCCGAGCGCGCCAATCCCGACCTGCTCAAGCATTCGCGCAAGAAGCGCATCGCGGCCGGCTCGGGCACCGACGCGGCGCAGATCAACAAGCTTCTGAAAATGCACCGCCAGATGGCCGACATGATGAAGGCCATGGGCGGCAAGGGCAAGGGCGGCGGCATGATGCGCGGCCTGATGGGCGGCATGGCCAACAAGATGGGCCTCGGCGGCATGATGCCGGGCGGCGGCATGCCCGACCTGTCGAAGATGGACCCCAAGCAGCTCGAAGCGCTGCAGAAGCAGGCGGAAGCCGCCGGTCTTGGTGGCGGCATGCCGAAAGGTCTGCCGGGCGGTCTGCCCGGCCTTCCGGGGGGAGGACTGCCGGGCCTTCCAGGCGGCATGAAGCTTCCGGGGCTGCCCGGCGGCAAGAAGAAGTGAGGCGAGGATGAACGACGCGACACCCATGGACGCGGCCCGCGCGCAGCTTGCCGAATATCGCGCCTCGATCGACAACATCGATGCGGCGCTGATCCACATGCTTGCCGAGCGCTTCCGCTGCACCAAGGCGGTCGGCGTTCTCAAGGCGAAGCACGACCTGCCGCCGGCCGACCCTGCGCGCGAGAGCCAGCAGATCGCGCGCCTTCGTCAGCTTGCTCACGATGCAAACCTCGACCCCGATTTCGCGGAGAAGTTCCTGAACTTCGTCATCCGCGAGGTCATCCGCCACCACGAGGCGATCGCCTCCGGTGCGGATGCCGAAACCTGAAATCAACGGAACGCCACAGGCCAAAACTTTAGGAGAAATGACATGGCACTGAAAATCCGTCTTGCCCGCGCGGGCTCCAAGAAGCGTCCCTACTACCACGTCGTCGTTGCCGACGTCCGTTCGCCCCGCGACGGCCGTTTCATCGAGCAGATCGGTTCCTGGAACCCGATGCTGCCCAAGGACGGCGAGCGCGTGAAGCTCGACGAGGAACGCATCAAGCATTGGCTCGCCAATGGCGCGCTGCCGACCGACCGCGTCGCCCGCTTCCTTGACGAAGCCGGCCTCGCCAAGCGCGACGCACGCAACAACCCGAGCAAGGCGCAGCCCGGCAAGAAGGCGCAGGAGCGCGTCGCAGCCGCCAAGCAGGCTGAGGAAGCCGCAGCCGCCAAGGCCGCGGAAGAGGCCGCTGCTGCTGCCGAAGCCGCCGCCGCTCCGGCCGAGGAAGCAGCTTCGGAAGAAGCGGCTTCCTGATCGCGGTTTTCACTGCTGCATAAGCAAATGGCGGGCCTTGGCCCGCCATTTTTATTATCTGGTGATTGGACCTGGGTTCAGCCCTGGTCGAACACGCTCTTGACCGACTCGGCGGTCTTGGCAACCACGATGTCGGCTTCCTCGCGCGTCAGGCAGAGCGGCGGCGCGAAGCCCAGTATGTCGCCCTGCGGCATGGCCCGGCCTATGACGCCGCGATCGAGCAGCGCGGCAGCCACCTGAGGGCCGATCTTCCGCGACGGATCGAAGAACTTGCGATCGTCGCGATCCTCGACGAACTCTATCGCCGCCATCAGCCCGTCGCCGCGCACCTCGCCGACATTGACGTGCCCGCCGACCGCATCCGCAAGCGCGGCCCGGAAATAGGCGCCGGTCTCTCCGGCATTGGTCACCAGATCGAGTTCATCGATCAGCTCAAGATTGGCGACGCCCGCCGCCGCGCAGATCGGATGAGCCGAATAGGTCCAGCCATGGCCAAGCGACCCCAACTTGTCCGAGCCGTCGACCAGCACCTTCCACACCCTGTCGCCGACGATGACGCCGGACAGCGGCGCATAGGCCGAGGTGAGACCCTTGGCGATCGTGATGAGGTCGGGCTTCATGCCGTAATGGTCGGAACCAAACATGGTGCCCAGCCGGCCAAAACCGGTGACGACTTCGTCGGCGACCAGCAGCACGTCGTATTTGCGCAGCACGGCCTGGATCTTCTCCCAGTAGCCCGCCGGCGGCGGCACGATGCCGCCCGTACCGAGGATCGGCTCGCCAATGAAGGCGGCAACCGTGTCCGGGCCCTCGGCGAGGATCATTTCCTCGAGCTTGTCTGCGCAATGCTGTGAAAACTGCTCCTCCGACATCGAGCGGTCCTCGCGCCGGAAATAATACGGCGCCTCGGTGTGCAGGATCGGCGCGCGCGGCAGATCGAAAGCATTATGGAAGAGCTCGAGCCCGGTCAGCGAACCGGTCATGACGCCCGAGCCGTGATAGCCGCGCCAGCGCGAGATGATCTTCTTCTTCTCCGGCCGCCCCAGCACGTTGTTGTAGTACCAGATCAGCTTGATGTTGGTCTCGTTGGCGTCGGAGCCGGAAAGGCCGAAATAGACGCGGCTCATGCCTTCCGGCGCCCGGTCGATGATCATCTTGGCAAGCCGGATCGAGGCTTCCGTGCCATGACCGACATAGGCGTGATAGTATGCGAGTTCCTTCGCCTGCTCCGCGATCGCATCGGCGATCTTCTGGCGCCCGTAGCCGACGTTGACGCAGTAGAGGCCGGCAAAGGCGTCGAGGCTCGTCTTGCCGTTCGCATCGGTGATGTAGACACCCTCGCCCCCGGCGATCACGCGGTTGGGAGCTTCTCCCCGCGCATGCATGCCCATATGGGTGGAGGGATGGAAGAAATGGTCGCGGTCCCAGGCTGCGAGTTCGTTGGAGCGGTCGAGCATCGTCTTTCTTCCTTCTTCTTCAGGCTGCGTCGAGGCAGAGATATTTGAGTTCTGTAAAGGCTTCGAGCCCGTGGCGGGAGCCTTCGCGGCCGAGGCCGGATTGTTTGACGCCGCCGAAGGGCACCGGCGCGCCGGTGATCTTGACCCGGTTGATCGCGACCATGCCGTAGTCAAGCGCGCGTCCCATGCGAAGCTGGCGCGCGCCGTTCTCGGTCACGACATAGGCCACAAGACCGTATTCGGTCGCGTTGGCGCGGGCCACGACTTCGGCTTCGGTGTCGAACGGCGTCACCGCCGCAACGGGGCCGAAGGTTTCCTCACGCATGATCGCGGCGCTATCGGGAACATCCACCAGCAGCGTCGGGCGATAGAACAGCGATCCGGCTTGGCCACGCTCACCGCCAGCAAGCAGCCGCGCACCGTTTGCAATCGCGTCCGCCACCTGCTCCTCGACCTTGCGCACCGCGCGCTCGTGCATCAGCGGTCCGATCTCGACGCCTGGCTCGAGACCGTGCCCAACCTTGAGCGCGCCGATCCGCGCTGCATAGGCCTCGCAGAAACGCCCGTAGATCGAGCGCTGCACATAGATGCGGTTGGCGGCAAGGCAGTCCTGCCCCGACGTCGCGAACTTCGCATCCACTGCGATCCGCACCGCCTTGTCGATGTCGGCATCGTCGAAGATCACCAGCGGCGCATGGCCGCCGAGCTCCATCACGAGCCGTTTCATCGTCGGCGCACATTGCCGCGCGATCAGCCGCCCGATCTCGGTCGATCCGGTGAAGCTCAGCGCCCGGACACGCATATCGGCGCATAGTGTGCCAACGATCGTCGCAGCATCGCCGGTAACGATGTTGAACACGCCGGCGGGCAGGCCTGCGCGTTCGCCCAGTTCAGCCAGAGCGAGCGCCGAAAGCGGTGTCTCGGACGACGGGTGCGCCACGACCGTGCAACCGACGGCCAGAGCAGCGGCGGCCTTGCGGGTCAGCATCGCCGATGGGAAGTTCCAGGGCGTCACCAGGCCGACAATACCCAGCGGCTCACGCCGTACCATCATCTCCGCGCCGGGCAGGTGGCTGGTAACGCTCTCGGCGTTCACGCGCCGGGCTTCCTCCCCGTACCACTCGACGAAGGAGGCGGCGTAGTCGATCTCGCCAAGAGATTCCTGCAGGGGTTTGCCCTGTTCGAGCGTCATCAGCAAGGCAAGGTCGTCGCGTGCCGCCTTTATCAGGTCGAACCACGTCCGCAGTATCGTCGCGCGCTCCTGCGGCAGCATCGTCTGCCAGACGGACAACGCGGCCGATGCCGCGTCGATTGCGCGACCTGTCTCGGCTTCGCCAAGCGATGCAACCCATGCCAGGCTTTCACTGGTGGCGGGGTCTGTGACCTCGAACGTCTCGCCGGCATCGCCAGCGGTCCAGTGACCGTCAACATAAGCGAGTTCCCGGTGAAGCCGACGATCGGCGAGGCCGTCGAGCGCGTCGTGGCGCAATGTGGGAGCAAAACGGGCGGACATGGTCGAGCCTCTCGATAGGGTTCGACCGTAACGGTAACCACGATGCCGAAGAGAGTGAGACTGTTCCTGTGCCGCCGCGCAGACAGATCGTCTGCGCCGATCGACCAGAAGAAGAGATTGTCTCTACACGGTCACGCCTCGGGCGGCAGCAACGTGGCTACCGGCAGCGCAATCTCCTCCTTCACCGTGCGGGTCACGATGTAGGTGAAATAGCGGTCGATGCCGATCTCGCGCTCCAGCATGGCATCGATGAAGCGCTGATAAGCGTCGATGTCGCGCGCGGCGACCTTGAGCATGTAATCGATACCGCCGCCGACCGACCAGCAGGCGATGACTTCCGGGCTGCCGCGCACCGCGCGTTCGAAGCGGTCGAAGTCGGCCTGCCGGTGGCTCGCGAGCGTCACTTCGACCAGCACCGTCGCCACCGGCGCGACCAGTCGCAAATCGACCCTCGCGTGATAGCCCGAGATGATGCCGGCCTTCTCCAGCCGCCGCAGGCGCATCCAGCATGGCGTCGGCGAAAGCCCCACCTTTTCCGCAAGCGCCAGCTTCGTGATCCGCCCGTCGCGCTGGATCGCGTCGAGGATCTTGAGGTCGATTGCGTCGAGTTTGGATGTGGTCATGGGGTGCGAGCCTGTTGCGGCGACACCATGATGGCGCGCGATTTCGATTGTCAATTGCACTGATTGTGTTCTCTAATGAAGTCATGACAATCTGGCGCCCTGATCCTGCCCTCATACGACGCCCTGCCTATCTGTCGCTTGCAGACCAGTTCGCGCGGGCGATCCATGACGGGCGGCTGGAAAACGGCACGCGCCTGCCCACGCACAGGCGGCTCGCGGACGAATTGCACCTCTCTGTGCAGACCGTCAGCCGCGCGTATGAGGAGCTGATCCGCCGCGGCCTGGTGGCAGGCGAGATCGGCCGCGGCACTTTCGTGCAGACGCGCAAGCCCGAGCCCGTCCCGCCCTATCTGCCCGAACGGCTGGGAGAAGTGATCGACCTCTCGATCCTGAAACCCGTCTGCGAGACGATGCATCACGACAAGATGAAGCAGGCGCTTGGCTGGCTCGCCGAGAACCTGCCGGCCAGCGCGGCACTGTCCTTCCGCCCGAATGTCGTGTTCCCGCGCCACCGCGCCGCTGCGGTCGAATGGCTGGGCCATTGCGGTCTGGAAACCTCGCAACTCAACGTCAGCGTGACCAACGGCGCGACCGCGGGCATGACAGTGGCGCTGATGGCCGCTGCTCCGCCCGGCTCCACCGTCGCGGCCGAGGCCATCGGCCACCATACACTCGTGCCGCTCGCGACCTATCTCGGCTTCAACCTGGAAGGCCTGCCGATCGACGATGACGGGCTGATACCGGATGCGCTCGACAATCTTTGCAGACATTCCGACATCCGCGCCGTCTTCGTTCAGCCCTCGGTCATCAACCCGACCGCAACGCTGATGAGCGCGGCGCGCCGCGCGGCGATCGTCGAGGTGGCGCGACGGCACGACATCACCATCATCGAGAACGACGTTCTCGGGCCGCTGATCGAAGACCGCCCGCCGCCGATCGCGGCGCTGGCGCCGGAGCGCACGCTCTACGTCACAAGCTTCACCAAGATCACCGTTCCGGGTCTCAGGATCGGTTATCTTGCGGCACCCGACCGCTTCGTCGCTGCTGTTGCCAACCGCCACCTCGTCTCCAACTGGATGGCGACGCCCGTCGTCGCCGAGATCGCCACGAAATGGGTACAGGACGGCACGGCGATGCAGCTTGTCGAGTGGCAGCGCGCGGCAATCCGCAAGCGCCACTCCATCGCCGCCGAGGTGCTGGCGGATGCACGGTTCCATTCACATGCTGAAAGCCTGCACATCTGGCTCCCACTGCCGCCCGGTCGCAGCGAGGAAAGCTTCGTTTCCCAGGCGCGGCTTCAAAACGTTGCGATAGCACCGGGCCTGTCCTTCCGCACTTCGGAGGCCCCTTGGGCGCCGGCCGTGCGAATCTCGCTCGGCTCGACCGACGAGGCAGAGTTGCGGACCGGTCTAGGCGTTGTCGCGAAACTTCTGCTCGCCGATCCCGAGCATCTTCTGCTCGCGATATAGGCGCTGTTGCCCGCCAATTGTGCGACTTAGCAATAATTGTCATGATATTATTTTCTGATTGACATGATTTACAATCTTCCCTGAAGTAAGGCCATGTCTCGATCGGCTCGCCGAGCGGGCGTTCCAAGCCGAACGGCATCAGACTCGGCCAAAACAAGGGGAACCTTCATGCGCAATCTTTCGAAGACCATTTCACGCGGCCTGCTTGCCGGCGTCGCGCTCGCGGTACTGCCGCTTTCCGCACATGCGGACGAGTGGCGCTACGCGTTCGAGGAAGCGTTGAACGAGGTCCAGGGCGTCTACGCGACCAAGTTCAAGGAATATATCGAGGAGAACTCCGATCATACGGTGACGCTGTTCCCGTTCGGCACGCTGGGCGAGTCGGCCGACATCATGGAACAGGCACAGGCCGGCATCCTGCAGTTCGTCGATCAGTCGCCGGGCTTCACCGGCGCCCTGATCCCCGAGGCGCAGGTCTTCTTCGTGCCCTACCTGCTGCCACAGGACGAGACGAAGCTGTTCGAGTTCTTCCGCACGTCCAAGGCGATCAACGAGATGTTCCCTGAGCTCTACGCCCAGCAAGGTCTCGAGCTGCTGACCATGTTCCCGGAAGGCGAGGTCTGCCTGACCACGCAGGAGCCGGTGAAGTCGCCGGCCGATCTCAACGAGGTCAAGTTCCGCGTCATGACCAACCCGCTTCTGGTCGAAGCCTATGCTGCCTGGGGCGCGACGCCGACGCCGCTGCCGTGGGGCGAGGTCTACGGCGCGCTGCAGACTGGCATCATCCAGGGCCAGGAAAACCCCGGCTTCTTCCTGGAATCGACCAAAATGTACGAGGTGACGAACGTCATCACCTGTCTCGGTCACAACAACTTCACGACGGCGATGATGGCCAACAAGGACTTCTTCGACGGCTTGGGCGCGGAAGACCAGGAACTGGTGCAGGCAGCAACGAAATCAGCCTTCGACTACATCCTGGAATACCAGAAGGGCCTTCAGGCGGAGTCGCTTGAGAAGATCAAGGAAGCCAAGCCCGACATGCAGATCAACATCCTGTCGGAGGAAGAGCGCAAGCCCTTCATGGAGGCAGCGACGGAAGTCGAAAAGGAATTCATCGGCATGACCGGCGACGACGGTAAGGCGATCCTCGACCAGATGAAGGCCGATCTCGCGGCAGTCGACTAAAGGTTTGTTCGGTGTCCGGGGTCTTCGAGCCCCGGACACTTCGAATTCCGTCCACTCTCGCCGTGGAGAAGCGCCGTGAGCGACCAGACAGCCACCGGCACGCAGACTGAATCCAACCTGCCCGGCTTCCTCGGCGTGATCGACACCGCGATCGCGCGCATCGAGGCCGTGATGCTTGCGGCAGGTGTGCTGCTCATGGCGGCGAACACCGTCGCCAATGTGATCGGCCGCTTCGTCCTGCAGAGCAGCATCTATTTTTCCGAGGAACTGAACTCGATCCTCATCGTGCTGATCACGTTCGCCGGCATCAGCTATGCCGCGCGGCACGGTCGCCATATCCGCATGTCGGCGATCTTCGACACGCTGCCGGCGCCGGCGCGCCGGGCCGCGATGGTCCTGATCGCCGTAGTCACCGCGATCTTTATGTTCGGTCTTTGCTGGTACGCCACCGGCTACGTGATCACGCTGGCCGGGCGCGGCAGGCTTTTGCCTGCACTGCAGATACCTGTGTGGTGGATGTACGTCTGGGTGCCTGTCGGCTTCTTCATGACCGGCGCGCAATATGCGCTGACGGCGGTGAAGAACCTGACAGAAAAGGATATCTGGCTCTCGACGCTCGTGCTCGAGGGCTACGAGGAAGACAATCAGGTCTGAGGATCCCGACATGGCACTCACCATCTTCCTCATCATGATCGTGCTTCTTCTCATCGGCTTCCCGATGATGATCCCGCTGATCGCTGCCGCCTTCACCGGCTTCTTCGTGCTGTTCGGCGGCTTCGGCCAACTGGAGACCATGGTCCAGCAGATGCTGGCGGGCATCAGGCCCGCCTCGTTGATCGCGGTCCCGATGTTCATCTTCGCCGCCGACATCATGACACGCGGCACCTCCGCCGGGCGGTTGATCGACATGGTGATGGCGTTCGTACGCCACATCCGCGGCGGCCTCGCCGTCTCCACCGCCGCCGCCTGCACCATGTTCGGCGCCGTTTCCGGCTCGACGCAGGCGACCGTGGTCGCCGTCGGCACGCCGCTGCGCCCACGCATGCTGCAGGCCGGCTACAAGGACAGCTTCGTTCTGGCGCTTATCGTCAATTCGTCCGACATTGCTTTCCTGATCCCGCCATCGATCGGCATGATCATCTATGGCGTGGTGTCGGGCACCTCCATCGCCGAGCTCTTCATTGCGGGCATCGGCCCCGGCCTTCTGATCCTGGCGATCTTCTCGATCTACGCGGTCATCTACGCGACACGCCACAATGTGCCGACCGAGCCGAAGGCAAGCTGGGGCGAGCGCGCGACGGCCGTCCAGCAGGCGCTGTGGCCGCTCGGCTTCCCCGCGATCATCGTCGGCGGCATCTATGGCGGTGTGTTCAGCCCCACCGAGGCCGCAGCGGCCTGCGTGCTCTATGCCCTGATCCTCGAAGTGCTCGTGTTCCGCACAATGGGCCTCAAGGAGGTCTATGCGACGGCGAAGTCGACGGGCCTGATCACGGCGGTCGTCTTCATCCTCGTCGGCGCGGGAGCTGCCTTCTCCTGGGTCATCTCTTTCGCGCAGATTCCCCAGCAGATTCTCGAATCCGTCGGCATCGCCGACATGGGCCAGATCGGCGTCCTGTTCGTCATCTCGATTGCATTCTTCATCGGCTGCATGTTCGTCGACCCGATCGTGGTCATCCTCGTCCTTGTGCCGATCTTTGCTCCGGTGGTGGATTCGGTCGGTCTCGATCCGGTGCTCGTCGGCACGATCATCACGCTGCAGGTTGCGATCGGTTCGGCGACCCCGCCCTTCGGGTGCGATATCTTTACCGCGATTGCGGTCTTCAAGCGCCCCTATTTCGAGGTCGTTCGCGGCACTCCGCCCTTCATCATCATGCTGCTAGGCGTGTCGGTGGCGCTTATCTTCTTCCCGCAGATCGCGCTGTTCCTGCGTGACCTGGCGTTCCGCTAGTAGGTAAAAGGAAGGGGGAAACGGCCATGTTCAACAAGATCCTGCTCCCGGTCGACGGCTCCGAGCCGGCCATGCGCGCGCTCGCCGTGGCTGCCGATGTCGCCGGCCGTTACGACGCCGAGATGGCCGTGATCTGCGTCTATCGACACCACAGCCCGCTGGAAAGTTCGCTGTCTATGGTGAGGGCTACCGATCCATCCCCGCCAGACAAGGCACTCTCAGAGCATGCGCGCGAGGTGGTGCGTGTCGCCGCCGAAGAACTGGAGCGGCTTGGCGCAAGCAAGGTGCGTACCATGGTCAAGCGAGGCCCGCCTGCGCGCACCATAGTGAACGTCGCTCGCGACGAGAATTTCGACCTGATCGTGCTCGGCAGCCGCGGGTTGGGAGATGTAGAAGGTTTCCTGCTGGGCAGCGTATCGCACAAGGTGACGAGCCTTGCCTCCTGCCCCTGCCTTACCGTGAAGTGAGCCACTAATGCGTTCGCAGTCTTCGATCATCGAAAAGGCAGCACCGATCCGTCTTGCCGACGGACTGGTTTCGATCGACCCCGAGCCGATGGAAAGGCGGGTCGGGCTCATCATTCTCGCCACCGACCACACGACCGAGCCGGACTTCGCGCGCATGGTCGCCGGCCCTCGCATCGGCACTTATGTCGCGCGCATCGCCTATGCCAATCCGACGACGCCGCAGAACCTGCGCGCCATGCAGCCGGCGCTGAGCGAAGCGGCCGCCCTGATCCTGCCGGACGAACCGCTCGATGCGATCTGCTATTCCTGCACATCGGCCTCGGTCGTCATCGGCGATGCCGAGATCGAGCATGCCATTGCAGCCGGCAAGCCCGGCACGAAAGTGGTCACGCCCACAACTGCAGCGGTGGTCGCTCTTGCAGCGCTCGGCGCGCGCCGCATCAGCGTGCTTACGCCCTACACCGTCGAGACCAGCAGGCCGATGGCGGACTATTTTGCCGCCCACGGCTTCGACATTGCCAGCTTCACCTGCCTCGGCTTCGAGGACGATCGCAAGATGGCGCGGATTGCATTGGATTCGATCGTGGAGGCAGCAAGGCAGGCCACTGCGCCCGACGCCGAGGCGCTGTTCATCTCCTGCACGGCGTTGCGTTCGGCCTCTGTCGCTGCCCGCATCGAGGATGCGATCGGCAAGCCGATCGTCACCAGCAATCAGGCGACGGCATGGACATGCCTGCGCCTCTGCGGCGACGAAACCGCCAAACCCGAATACGGGCGTCTTATGACGCTGCCTTTGCCTACCCGCTGAGCCGCGCCATGACCCCGGCCGCAATCAGCCTCTCCGACATTCTCGCCGCCCGCGAACGCATCGCCGGCAGGATCGAGCAAACCGCGCTCGTGACGTCATCGACACTGTCGGAGACCCTTGGCGTTCCTGTCCATCTGAAGCTGGAGCACCGGCAGACGACCGGCAGCTTCAAGCTGCGCGGCGCGACCAATGCGATAACGCTGCTCGGCGCAGAAGAGCGCAAACACGGTGTCGTGGCGGCGTCCACCGGCAACCACGGCCGCGCGCTTGCTCATGCAGCGAAGGTCGAAAACATCCGCGCCACGATCTGCATGTCGCGCCTCGTGCCCGACAACAAGGTCTCCGAAATCCGCAGGCTGGGTGCGGAGATACGCATCGTCGGCAACAGCCAGGACGATGCCCAGGTCGAGGTGGAGCGCCTCGTTGCCGATGAAGGCATGATAATGGTGCCGCCCTTCGATCATCCCGGCGTCATCGCGGGTCAGGGAACGCTCGGCCTTGAAATCGTCGACGCGCTTCCGGAGGTCGAGACGGTGCTGGTGCCGCTTTCGGGCGGCGGGCTTGCAGCAGGCATCGCGGCCGCCATCAAGGGCAGGTCGCCATCGACACGGGTGATCGGCGTTTCGATGACGCGGGGCGCGGCCATGAAAGCGAGCCTCGACGCCGGCGCGCCGGTCCAGGTTGAGGAAGTCGCCTCGCTGGCCGACTCGCTCGGCGGCGGCATCGGCCTCGATAATCGCCTGACCTTCGCCATGTGCCGCGATCTTCTCGACGAGGTTTTGCTGCTGTCGGAAGAAGAGATCGCCGCCGGCATCGCGCATGCCTATGAGGCGGAGCGCGAGATCATCGAAGGTGCGGGTGCTGTCGGCATAGCCGCGCTTTTGTCGGCAAGGGTGAAGCCGGCCGGACCGACGGTTCTTATCCTGTCCGGCCGCAACATCGACATGGAACTTCACCGTCGCATCGTCTGCGGCGACAACCCCTTTGCCGGGGAGCCCGCAGCATGACCCGCATGACCATCCTCACCGAAGCCGAATTGCGGAACCTCGTCCCGCTCGACCTTGAAGCGGTCGACTGCGTCGAGAACGCCTTTCGCGCACTGGCCACCCTGCAGGTCGCGATGCCGCCGATCCTGCGGCTCGACATTCCCGAGCATCGCGGCGAGGTCGATGTGAAGACCGCCTATGTTCCCGGGGTGGACGGCTTCGCCATCAAGATCAGCCCCGGCTTCTTCGACAATCCGAAACTCGGTCTTCCGAGCGTCAACGGCATGATGGTCCTGCTCTCGGCAAAAACCGGGCTGACCGAAGCGCTCCTGCTCGACAACGGCTACCTGACCGACATTCGCACCGCCGCCGCTGGCGCGGTCGCAGCAAAGCATCTGTCGCGGCCGGATTCCACCGTCGCGGCGATCTTCGGGGCCGGCGTGCAGGCCCGCCTGCAGCTCAAGGCGCTGATGCTGGTGCGGCCGATCGCCGAGGCGCGCATCTGGGCGCGAGACGCGACCAGGGCCGAGGCACTGGCAGCAAGGCTGCGCGAGGAACTGGGTATCCTTGTTCGCGCGGAAGCCGACCCGAAGAAGGCGGCATCGGAAGCAGACGTGCTGGTAACGACCACGCCCGCCGAGCAGCCGCTCATCAAGGCCGACTGGCTGTCTCCCGGCCAGCATGTCACGGCCATGGGTTCGGATGCGGAGCACAAGAACGAGATTGACCCGGCCGTGATGGCGCGCGCCGAACCCTATGTCGCGGACAGCCTGAAACAGACCAGACGGTTGGGCGAACTGCACCACGCCATCGAGGCGGGGGCGGTTGCCGCCGATGCCGGATTCCCGGAACTGGGGGCGATCGTGGCAGGCAAGGTGCGCGGGCGACGGTCGCCGGCGGCGATCACCCTTTGCGACCTGACAGGCACCGGTGCGCAGGACACCGCCATCGCCACACTTGCCCGGCAGCGCGCGGCGGCGGCCCGGGCAGGAACGATTTTCGAAAGCTGACCAAGCGAGGAACCCCCACTTCATGAGTTCGCCCAATCTCAAGTTCACGCGTGAGGAATATGCCCAGCGTCTGGCCAAGACGCGCCGCGCGATGGAACGGCGTGGCATCGACGTTCTCATCGTCAGCGACCCGTCGAACATGGCCTGGCTAACCGGCTATGACGGCTGGTCGTTCTACGTGCACCAGGCCGTGATCGTGCCGCCGCAGGGCGAGCCGATCTGGTACGGCCGTGGGCAGGACGCGAATGGCGCAAAGCGCACGGCCTATCTCGGCCACGAGAACATCATCGGCTATGCCGACCACTACGTGCAGTCCACCGAGCGCCACCCGATGGATTTCCTCACGCAGGTGCTGCGCGACCGTCGTCTCGACGGTCTGGCGATTGGCATCGAGATGGACAATTACTGGTTCTCGGCCGCAGCCTTCGCAGCACTCCAGAAAGGGCTGCCCAACGCACGCTTCGTGGATGTCACAGCGCTCGTCAACTGGCAGCGCGCGGTCAAGAGCCCGACCGAGATCGACTATATGCGCAAGGCGGCGCGCATCGTCGAGGCGATGCATGCCCGCATTCTCGACAAGGCGGAAGTCGGCATGCGCAAATGCGATCTCGTTGCAGAAATCTACGATGCCGGCATTCGTGGTGTCGACGATTTCGGCGGTGATTATCCCGCCATCGTGCCCCTGCTGCCGTCGGGCGCGGACGCTTCGGCACCGCACCTGACCTGGGACGACCGGCCGATGAAGGCCAATGAAGGCACCTTCTTCGAGATTGCCGGGTGCTATCACCGCTATCACTGTCCGCTGTCGCGCACCGTGTTCCTCGGCAAGCCGACCGACGCCTTCCTTGATGCGGAAAAGGCGACGCTGGAAGGCATGGAAGCCGGCCTCGAGGCAGCGCGGCCCGGCAACACATGCGAGGACATCGCAAACGCTTTCTTCGCGGTTCTCAAGAAATACGGCATCGTCAAGGACAACCGCACAGGCTATCCGATCGGGATCAGCTATCCGCCGGACTGGGGCGAGCGCACGATGAGCCTGCGCCCGGGAGACCGGACGGTGCTTGAACCCGGCATGACGTTCCATTTCATGACCGGCCTCTGGCTTGAGGACATGGGTCTCGAGATCACCGAATCCATCCTGATTACCGAAACCGGTGTGGACTGCCTGGCCAATGTGCCGAGGCAGCTTTTCGTCAAGGACTGAGCGCCATGCTCGACCAGAACCTTCGTCCCTCCCCCATCGTGCCGACGATCGACCTAGACGGGTCCGGCGCACAGCATGGTTTCCTACGGCTGCCCTTCAGCCGGGACGACTCGGCCTGGGGTTCCGTCATGGTGCCCATTGCGGTCATCAGCAACGGCCAGGGACCCACGGCACTGCTGACGGGCGGCAACCACGGCGACGAGTATGAGGGACCGCTGGCGCTTTACGATCTGGCTCGCACGCTGGATCCGCAGGACGTGTCGGGCACGGTCATCATCCTGCCGGCGCTCAACTACCCGGCTTTCAAGGCGGGCACCCGCACCTCGCCCATCGACAAGGGCAACATGAACCGCAGCTTTCCAGGCAGGCCCGACGGCACGGTTACCGAGAAGATCGCGGACTACGTGCAGCGCCATCTGCTGCCGCGCGCCGACATCGTTCTCGACTTCCATTCCGGCGGCCGCACGCTCGACTTCGTGCCGTTCTGCGCCGCGCACGTCCTGCCCGACAAGGTGCAGGAAGCGCGCGCCTTTGCAGCCGTGGAGGCCTTCGCGGCACCATGGTCGGTGAAGATGCTGGAGATCGACGCTGTCGGCATGTTCGACACCGCCGCCGAGGACATGGGCAAGACCTTCGTCACCACCGAGCTCGGCGGTGGCGGAACCTCCCGCGCGCGCACCGTCAGGATCGCGCGGCGTGGCGTCATGAACGTGCTGCGCCATGCCGGCATCGTCTCCGGCGCGGTCGAGCAGTCCCCGACCGCCTGGCTCGACATGCCGTCGGGCGATTGTTTCTCCTTCGCCGAGGATGACGGCATGATCGAGACGATGATCGATCTCGGCGACAAGGTCGAGCAGGGCATGGTCGTCGCACGCATCCATGGCGTGGGCCGCACCGGAACTGCGCCTCAGGAAATCCGCGCGAAAATGGACGGGCTGCTCGCCGCACGCCACTTTCCCGGCCTCGTCAAAGCCGGCGACTGCGCCGCCGTCGTTGCGGTGCCGACCGGCTGATCGCCTACCAGTGCGACATCGGCAGGCCGGCAACCGGTGACCGGAAGAACGGTATGCGGGTTCCACGCAGCGATCCGATATAAACCGTCCGGAGGTCCGGCCCGCCGAACGTAACGGACGCGAACCAGGGTGCCAGCTTGCCGCCGCAGGCCAGCATCAGGTCCGGTGTGACGGCATCGCGTGCGAAGGCGTCGTGTAGCACCTTCGACGGAGCGGGGTTGTCGTCGTCAAGTATCACCCGGAAATCGCCTTCCGGCGTGATCGCGAAGATGCGGTCGGACATCACGTGGGTGCCCCACAGATTGCCATGGCTGTCGAAGGCGATGCCGTCGATAAAACCGCCGGTGTCGTCCGGCCCGAAGGTTTCGCGCGCCGTCACTTCGCAGCGGTCGTCGATGCGCAGCCGTGTGATGCGCCGACCGGTCGTCTCCACGACGTACAGCCATTCCTCCGCCGCATCGAAACGGATCTCGTTGGTGAAGCGGAAGCCGTCGGCGACGACCCGCAGGCCATGCTCGTCGAACACGGCGACATAGCCGTCGGCGAGGTTGGGGCTGATCGCCTGCATCCAGTTGACGATGCGGGTCGAGATCGTCAGCCATACCCGGCCCTTGCTGTCACGCAGGACGAAATTGACCTTGCCTATGGGTTTGCCGTCGAGCGTATCCGCCAGCACCGCGGTCTGGCCGTCGCGCGTCATCCGCTCCAGCCTGTCGGTGCCGAAATTGGAGACCAGGAAGGAGCCATCGCGGTCGAAGGCAAGACCATTCGGCAGCGTGCCGGTGGTGAAGCGTTCCGCCTCGTCGGCATTGGCAGAAAAGCGCTCGTCGAGCTGCTGGGTTACGAGGTGCTGCGAGCCGTCCGGCCGGATGTGAACCACCCCGCCGCGCGCATCGGCGCTCCAAAGGCTCCCATCACGTTCGGCCAGAATGCATTCGGGCCGCTGCAGCCCCTCTCCGATGAAGCCGACCGTCGCCGGATCGACCTCGAAGCCGTCTATCGGATTGCCCGCCATCACGCTCCTCCCCGCCGCCCCGCTGCAGGGCGGCTCTTCTTTGTCTCGATGCTAGAACGAAACCCGGTCGCCGCCCTTGAGGGCCAGCGTGGCGCGGGCCTCTTCGGGCGTTGCGATGTCGAGACCGAGTTCCTCGATGATGAGCCTGATCTTGCGCACCTGCTCGGCGTTCGATTCGGCAAGCTTGCCACGACCGATGTAAAGCGAATCCTCGAGCCCGACCCGCACGTTGCCGCCCATCAACGCGGCTTGCGTGGCGATCGGCATCTGGTGGCGGCCCGCCGCCAGAACCGACCACTGGTAGTCGTCGCCGAACAGCTTGTCGGCCGTTTCCTTCATGAAGATCAGGTTTTCCGGCGCCGCACCGATACCGCCGAGGATACCGAAGATCATCTGTACGAAGAAGGGCGGCTTGACGAGACCACGATCTACGAAATGGGCAAGGTTGTAGAGGTGGCCGACATCGTAGCACTCATGCTCGAAGCGCGTGCCGTGCTTCTCGCCGAGATTCTTGAGGATGTATTCGATGTCGCGGAACGTGTTGCGGAAGATGAAGTCGTCCGTGCCGAGGATATAGGGCTTTTCCCAGTCGAACTTCCAGTCGCGCTCCTTGGCTGCCATCGGGAAGATGCCGAAATTCATCGATCCCATGTTGAGCGAGCACATCTCCGGTGCAGCCTGCATGGGGGCTGCCAGCCGCTCTTCCAGCGACATGCCGAGCCCGCCGCCCGTGGTGATGTTCACCACCGCGCCGGTCGCCTGCTTGATGCGCGGCAGGAACTGCATGAACACGGCCGGGTCCGGCGTCGGCCGGCCGGTCTCCGGGTCGCGCGCGTGGAGATGCAGGATCGCTGCGCCGGCCTCTGCCGCCTCGATCGACTGGCGGGCGATGTCGTCCGGCGTATAGGGCAGAGCGTCCGACATGGACGGCGTGTGGATGCCGCCGGTGACGGCGCAGCTTATGATGACTTTCCCGGTGTTCTTGCTCATGGGTCTATGTCCTCGTGAAGGTCGGAAGAAGGGCCGTCAGTCCTCGATGATGGCGACGGCGCGAACGAAGCCCGCCGAAGCGGCGCGGATCTTGAAGGGGAAGCAGGAAATCTGGAAACCGGTGGCTGGAAGCTGCTCCAGGTTGGTCAGCTTCTCGATATGGCAGTAGCCGATCTCCATGCTGGCGCGGTGGCCTTCCCAGATAATCGAGGGGTCCTTGCTTTCGGCGAAGCGGTTGCGCGTATGCGAGAACGGCGCATCCCAGCTCCACCCGTCGGTGCCGGTCACCCGAACGCCCTGCTCGAGCAGATGCAGCGTCGCCTCGCGGCCCATGCCGCAGCCGCGATGCGTGTAGTCGGGCTGGCCATAGGCGGTACCCGCGGATGTGTTGACCACGACTATTTCCAGCGGCTTTAGCGTGTGCTCGATCCTTTCGAGCTCGCGCTTCACATCATCCGCGGTGACGATCTGGCCGTCGGCGAAATGGCGGAAGTCCAGCTTCACGCCCGGCTGGAAGCACCAGTCGAGCGGCACCTCGTCGATGGTGATCGCGCGCTTGCCACCATCCATGGTCGAGTGGTGATGGTAGGGCGCGTCGAGATGAGTGCCGTTATGCGTCGTGATCTGAAGCAGTTCGATCGCCCAGCCCTCTTTGCCGGGCAGGTCTCCCTCCTTCAGGCCGGGAAAGAAGCCGGTGATCTGTCCTGCCGTGTCCTTGTGCGGAAGATAGGTGATCTTCGGTTCGTGGCCGGGCGGGTCGGAGGCGATGCCCGCCTCCAGCGGAACGGACAGGTCGATGATGCGGCGTGCCATGTTTCGGTCCTTGCGGGGTTAGAGAATGCCCGTCGCGATCCAGGGGAAGGCAACGACGGCAAGCAAGACGAGCAGCATGATAAGCGCGAACGGAGCCGCGCCGGCGAAGATATCGTTGAGCCCGATCGACGGATCGTCGAGCGTGCTCTTGATGACGTAGACGGAGAGCCCCATCGGCGGCGTCAGCAAGCCGATCTCGACCGCCAGCACAGTGATCAGGCCGAACCAGATCAGGTCGATCCCCATCGAAGTGGCGACCGGCAGGACCAGCGGCAGCGTGATCAGCATGATCGAGGAGGAATCGAGGATCGTGCCGAGCACGATCAGCACCAGCACGAACAGCGCGATAAAGCCGTAGACGCCTATATCGAGCGCGATCACCCATTCCGTCAGGAAGGCTGGCAGGCCGGACAGCGCCAGCATGCGGCTGTACATGGTGGCCGCGATGATCAGGAAGCAGATCGACGCGGTGATGTGGCCGGTCTCGAGCGAGACATCCCACAACGTGCGCGCGCCGATGCGCCGCTTGGCGGCTGCGATCAGGATCGCCCCCAGCGCGCCGATGGCGCCGGCTTCGGTCGGGGTAAAAAGACCGCCATAGATCCCGCCGAGAACCAGCGCCACGAGCAGGAGGATCGGCAATAGTTTGGAAATCGTGTCGGAGGCGACCGACGATCGCTCTTCAGGCATCTCGGCCGTCAGTTCGTTCGGCGTCCCGGTGAAGCCTTTCCAGAAGCGCACCATCGCCCAGATGCCGACGCAGTAGGCGAGCGCCAGCAGGACGCCCGGCCCGATGCCGGCCAGAAAGAGCGAGCCGACGGACTGTTCGGCGATGATCCCGTAGAGGATCAGCAGCAGGCTCGGCGGGATCAGCATGCCCAGCACAGAGCTGCTGGCGACAATGCCGGTGGCGAAGCGCGCGGTGTAGCCGATCCGCATCATCTCGGGCACGGCAACCTTGGTGAAGACGGCGGCCGATGCGATTGAGATGCCGGTGATTGCGGCAAAGATGGCGTTGGCGCCGACTGTCGCCATGCCGAGACCGCCGCGCACCTTGTGGAACAGGCGGTTGGCGACATCGAACGTATCGCGGCCGATGCCGGCGCGGCTCACCACCAGCCCCATCAGCACGAACAGCGGCACGACGCCGAACAGGTAGCTCGAAATGCTCTCGCGTGCCGCCAGTGACAGGATGCGTGCCGCCTGGTCGGCATTGTCGCGCAAAAGCCAGATGCCAACGAAGCTGACGAGGGCGAGCGAGATCGCCACATGCAACCCCGAATAGATCAGGACGAGGATCGCCGCGAGCGAGGCGAGACCGATCTCGACGCCGCTCATGACTCACTCCGTTCTTGGGCCGCAGACTGAAACGCCAGGATGAAGAGTGCCACCGCGCGCATCACGAAAACCGCGCACAGCACGGTCGCTCCGGCCAGCACGATGAAATGGACCGGCCAGATCGGCGCGATGAACTGACCGACAGTGCCCACAGTCTCGTTGCGTCCGTAGCTGCGCAGGAACAGCGGGTAGAAGGCGGTGACAAGTACGCCGGTCAGCAATGCGCCGGCGGCGTGCATCACAGCGTCGACGAACAGGCCGACACGCGGCGCGCGGCGCGCAAGCTGGTTGATGAGCGCATCGGCCCTCGTCAGCTTTCCGCGCGCCAGCGTATTGGCGAGCTGAAGGAAGACGATGCCAAGGATGGACATCGAGATGATCTCCGGCACACCCATGATCGGCCTGCCGAACATGCCGCGACCGATGACGTCGCAGGCGATCAGCACCATGATGGCGAGGATGCCCAGCGTACCAACGACGCTCATCGCCACCGTCAGCCGGTCGAGCAGCCTCGCGGCCAGGTCGACCGGACGATAGCCGGTTCGCAGTTCGCCGAGCGTTGCGGGAAGCATGTCTTCACCTGTCGAACGGGTTTGAAATGATCAGCGGAGACCTGCCGGGACAGGCCCGGCAGGCAACAGGCAAGGAGAAGTCTTCGTCGAGAAGGCTTCTCTCAGCGCGACCTAGCGTTGCGACCAGTCGCGCGGCAGCGGTGCGCCGGCTTCCTTGAGCGCGCCGATATAGGCGTCCAGCACTTCCGACGCCGGCAGGTTGTCAGCCTCGGCTGCCTTGGCCCAGGTGTCGGCGATTTGCGGCAGCGCCGCTGCCCAGCGCGCCTTCTCCTCGTCGGAGAGCGTGGTCAGCGTGCCGCCGTTTTCCTGCATGCCGGCAAGGGCTGCCTCGACGCGGCTGTTCTGTTCCTGCAGATAGGCTTCGGTGTAGGCTTTCGCGCCTTCGCGCAGCGCCGCCTGCACGGCCTCCGGCTGCTCGTCGAACCATGGCTTGTTGGCCACGACCGAGCCGGCATACTGCGCACCGAAGTCGGTGATGGTGATGTGCGGCGCCACCTCTTGCAGCTTGGCCGGAGCCGCCGCCGTCGGGAACACGATCACGCCGTCGAACACGCCGGTCTGGATGTCGTTGTAGTAGGTGGTGAGGTTGCCGGCCACGCCGACCGCGCCGGTGCCTTCCAGCCAGTTGACCGCCGGCCCGGGCGCGGCGATGCGGCGACCGCTGAGGTCGTCGATCGACTCGACCGGGAAGTTGGTCATCAGCAGGTAATTGTCGAGCGCGAATCCGCCGCCAAGATATTCGACGTCGTAGCGCTCCCAGCTATCGACCATGCCCGGCACGCTCTCATGCAGCGCATTGACAGTTTCCAGCACCAGGCGCGGGTCCGGCGTGCTGAACGGCGTGAAATAGGAGACGTTCTGAAGCGGCAAAGCGGTTGGCTCGAAGACCGTCGGCACGACGCCGACTTCGGCAAGCCCGTCCTCAAGCGCTTCAAGCTCGCCGCCGACGGCCGCCAGCGTACCGCCATAGGCTTCGCTCCACGCAATCGTGTAGCCGGAGCCTTCCAGCGCCTTGTTGACGGTGGGGATGTAGGTCTCGGTCAGGTGCTTGACCCACAGGAAGACCGGCGGATGACCGTTGACCAGCGTAACGCTGATCTCCTCCTGTGCATGGGCGGAGACGCCGGTCGAAGCAAGGAAAGTTGCGGCCAAAAAGGCGCGACGCAGATGAGTGTTCATGTTTCCTCCTGGTTTGCAGCCCTTCAGGCGGGCGTGCTGTTGTTTCCGGAACGGAGCCTGCCGGCCTCGTCCACGGCATGCGATATCGCCAGCGCGCGAATGCCGGCGGCGATGAATGTGACGGCGTTCTCGATCACCGCGTCGAGATCGTCGTCGCGGCAAAGCCCGTCGGAAAGCACTGCGGCGCGGTGATTGCGGGCCATCAGCGGCATCGCGATGTTGATGGCATGCATGTAGGACCACACCGCCATCTCGCGCGAAATGCCCGGCACGACTTTCTGGATCGCATCAATGAACTCGCGCGCGATACCGTTGTACTGCATGCCGGTTAGGCGGGTGGAGCGCTCGTCATGACCGCTGGCGACGTTGACCACCATGCGCGCATAGTGGAAGCCGCCGCCGTTCGACATGCGGCCGACCTCGATGGTCGGGCGCAGCAGCGCCACCAGAATCTGCTCCAGTGCTGGCTCAGAATCTCCCGACAAGAGTTCCGCGAGAATTCTCCGTCGACGATCGTTGATCTCGTCCGAGCGGCGCACGAAGACCGCCTCGAAAAGCTGCTCCTTGGTCCGGAAATAGTAGTGGATCAGCGCCAGATTGACCTTCGCGAGGTCGGCAATCGCCCGCGTGGTAGCCGCGGCGAAGCCGTGATCCGCAAACACCGCTTCCGCGGCATCGAGGATCGCGTCCGCGGCATCGCGGCGCTCCGCATTGGCAGCGGGCTGCAGCATTTCTCCTCCCAGAGAGACTAGTCAATTGATTAAATCATATGACCAAGTTATCGAATGTCAACGGGGTGGCATACGCGCGCTGATTGCGCGCAGCCGCCAACGATTCGCTTGATTCGATTTGCAGAATCCGCCTCACCGTCGCACCGTGCTTCGCGCGAGGCGTGCAAAAGCTAGCATTTCAGCGGCTTATGCGGCTCTGCATCGCGACAAAAATATGAACGGCCCTGCGCAAACGCATTTGACGCGGCAGTTCAATTTTGCAAGCATCGTCGCATAATTGAGACAATGGGGCATAAAGTCGAAAAATTGAAACCGGCCGAAAAGACCAGCAGCCTTCCGGTTCTCGTCAGCGCGCAGGCGGTGACGAAGATTTACCGTTCGCGTCATGGCGACAGCGTCGAAGCGCTGGCGCCAACGACGCTCGACATCCACGAAGGCGAATTTCTCAGCCTCATCGGCCCCTCGGGTTGCGGCAAGTCGACGCTGCTGCGCATCCTCTCCGGCCTTGAGCCGCTGACCGGCGGCACGTTGACGTGGCGCGACGGACCCCCGACCGCAGGCTCCGATGTCGGCTTCGTCTTCCAGGAGCCGGTGCTGTTGCCGTGGCTGTCGATCCTCGACAATGTGCGTTTCCCGCTCGATGTCTTTCGCACGTCGCGCGCCGAGGCCAATGAGCGCGCCCGCGCCATGCTCGCGCTGGTGGGCCTCGGGGCTTTCGAAAAGTCGCTGCCCAAAGAGCTTTCGGGCGGCATGCGCCAGCGTGCCGCGATCGCCCGCGCGCTGGTCTACAGCCCGCGCATCGTGCTGATGGACGAGCCCTTCGGCGCACTCGACCTGCTGACGCGCGACCGCATGAACGACGAACTCCTGCGCATCAAGGCCGAGACCGGCTCGACCATCGTCTTTGTGACCCATTCGATTGAGGAAGCAGCCTACCTCTCCGACCGCGTGGCGGTGATGTCGGCGCGGCCCGGCCGCATCAGCGCCATTCACCACCTCGATCTCGGGCCGCAGCGCTCGGAAGCGATCAAGGATGATCCGCGCTTCTATCAGTGGCTTTCGACGCTGCGAAAGGAACTGCGGTGAACGACACGGCGCTGCGACGCATCTTCACGGTCGCGACCCCGCTGCTGCTGATCGCCGCGTGGTGGGGTTACGTCGAGCTATTCAACGTGCCGCGCTTCGTGCTGCCACCGCCGGATGCGGTGTTCGGGGAGCTGGTGCGATTGTTTGCCAGCGGCACCATCTGGCCGCATCTCGCGCACACGGTCGGCATCATCGTCGCCGGCTTCGCCATCGGCTCGGCGGCCGGCTTCGCGCTCGGCTTCGCGCTTGGCAAATGGCCGCGTGTGGAGCGGATCGTCGGACCCTACCTCTTCTTCTTCCAGACCGCGCCGAAGATCGCGCTCGCACCGCTCTTCATCTTGTGGTTCGGCCTCGGCCTCACCTCCAAGATCGTATTGACCGTGTCGCTGGTGTTCTTCCCGATCATGGTCGGCACCATGCTCGGCCTGCGCTCGGTGCCGGCGAACCTGCACGCGCTATGCGCCATCCTCAAGCTCTCGCCGCGCGACAAGCTGCTGCGCGTGGAACTGCCCGCAGCCGTGCCGGAAATCTTCGCCGGGCTGAAGGTCGCGGCGGTGCAGGCGACTATCGGCGCGATCCTCGCGGAATGGCTTTCGGGCGGCACCGGCCTCGGCTACCTGATGGTCTTCGCCGGCACGACGTACAAGACGCCGTTGCTCTTCGCGATGGTGCTCGTCACCTCGCTGCTCGGCATTGCCGTCTATCAGGCGCTCGCGCTTACCGAGAAGTGGCTGCTGTCATGGCGATGAAGGAGCGCTCCGCGATCTGGCCGTGGAAGGGGGACGTGCCCCCGCATCTGCCGCGACCCGAAAAAATGCCCAAGGCGTTTCTGTTGCCGGGCGATCCAAGCCGCGTCGACAAGGCTGCCGAGGTGCTCGACGATTTCCGCATCGTCGGCCAGAACCGCGAGTTCCGCATGGGCGTCGGCACACTGGACGGCGTTGCGATCGGCATCTGCTCGACCGGCATCGGCGGCGCCTCGACCGAGATCGTCATGGTCGAGCTTGCCGCACTTGGCGTCGAGGTCGCGATCCGCACCGGTGGCATGGGCGCGCTCGCGCCGGACCTTGCGCTGGGCGACTTCCTCGTCGTCGTCGAGGCGATCCGCAACAGCGGCGTCGCGGCCTTCTATGCTGAACCCGGCGAACGCGTGCTGGCCGACATCGGCGTCGTAACGCTGCTCGATACCGCAAGGGGCGAACTCGGCCTGCCCGGTCGTCCCGGAACCTGCGCGACCGCCGATGGCTATTATCGGGCACAGGGGCGACCGGATCGCCCCGACGGTGACGGCACGCCCGCGATCCTCGACCAGCTCGCCGCGCGCGGCGCAGAGGGCATCGAGATGGAAGCCGAGATCGTGCTTGCCGCCGGCCGTGCGCTGGGCATGCGGGCGGGCGCGGTGCTTGCCGTCCACGCCCACCGCCTCAGCGACGGCTGGCTCGAAGACTACGACAAGACGCAGCGCGACCTGCTGCGTCTGGGTGCAATGGCGGCCGCCCGCGCGGTTGCCGGACGATAGAAGCTTGAATGCAAAGGACCAGAGGAGAATTGAAATGAGACTGTTTTCGACAATCAACGCGTTCGCAAGGGGCGCGCTTGTCGCCGCCGGGCTTGCGCTCGGCCTCGGCGCCGTGCAGGCCCAGGAGAAGGTGACGATCCAGATCGACGGGGCGGCAGTGCCCTACTACCTGCCGATGTTCGTCGCGGACCACTATGGCTACTTCAAGGAAGCCGGCCTTGAGGTCGAGTTCCTTTATGCAAACGCCGCCGACATCCTCAACAACATCGCGGCCGGCAACGTCCAGTTCGGCTTCCCCAACGGCGACGCGGTGATTTCCGCCCGCGCCAACGGCCTGCCGGTCAAGGTCGTTCATTCGACCTATCAGCGCGGCATCGGCGCCGTGCTCTTCAAGACGTCGAGCGGCATCGAGTCTCCCGCCGACCTCGAAGGCAAGAAGGTCGCCGTCACCAGCTACGGCAGCCCGAACTACATCCAGCTTCAGGTGATGATGGCGCAGGCAGGCAAGTCGATCGACGACGTGAACGTCGAGATCGTCGGCACCGGCGCGATCCTCGACGCGCTCAAGTCCGATCAGGTCGACGCCATCGTCTTCTCCATGCTGCGCTACTACGCCCTGCAGGCCGAAGGCGTCGATGTGGGCATGATCGCATCCGACGACTACCTGCCTTCCAAGGGCAACGTGCTGGTCACCTCCGAAAGCTATCTCGCGTCCAACACCGAGCAGGTGAAGGCCTTCATAACCGCCCTCGACAAGGCGCTTAAGCACATCGTCGAAGGCGACGTCGCCGCTGAGGTCGCGATGGCGATCAAGGAATATTCGCCGACCTTCGCCGGCCAGGAAGAGATCGTCACCGAGATCATCAACGAGGTGTTCGTCAAGACGCTGTGGCAGAGCGACGACACCAAGGCCAACGGCTTCGGCTACGGCAATCTCGAATCCTGGCAGACGACCATCGACACCGCCCTCGAATATGAGGCGATCCCCGAGAAGTTCGACGCTGCCGACCTCGTCGTCGAAAAGCCGTCCGAATTCTGATCAGCGAACCGGACCCCGGCTCGCCGGGGTCCTCTTTCTGAGGAACACGTCATGATCCGTACGCTGCTGTCGCTTGCAGGCTTCGTCCTTGCCTGGTGGGGGCTGGTCGCGTTGTTCGACGTGCCCTCCTACCTGGTTCCCTCACCGTTGGAACTGGCCGAAAAGTTCTGGTTCCTTACGACGCAGGCAGGCCTTTTCGGCCATGTGCCGGTAACCGTGATGGAAATCGTTGTCGGTTTCGTCATCGGGACGGTGGTGGGCGTAGCCGCAGCCGTGCTGTTCACGCGTTTCCCGATGGTTGAGGTGGTCCTCAATCCGCTGATCATCTTCATCCAGACAGCTCCCAAGATCGCGATCGCGCCGCTGTTGCTGCTGTGGCTCGGCCTCGGCGCGACGCCGAAGATCGTGCTTGTCGCCATCGTCAGCTTCTTTCCGGTTCTGTCGAACATGCTGAGCGCGCTGCGCTCGATCGATCCGAACTACGGCGCGCTTGCCCGCATCCTCAAGATGAACGCGTTCCAGCGACTGTGGCGCATAGAGCTTCCCCAGTCGCTGCCGCTCCTCTTCGCCGGCATGAAGGTCGGCGTCACCCTCGCCGTCACCGCTGCGGTGATCGGCGAGCTGATGGGTGCGCGCGCCGGCCTCGGCTATCTTCTCAGCCTCGGCCAGGAAACCGCGGACGTGGCGCTCGTGCTCGTCGCTGTCATACTGCTTTCGCTGATCGGCTACCTGCTCTACGTCGCGCTGGGCGCTGCCGAACGGCGCCTTCTCGGCTGGCACGAAAGCCGGGCAAGCGCGGCGCCGGCCGTCGAAGGCTGATCGGGCCACCTCCTTTTTCCGGGGCCAACCCTCAGCCTCGACACACAATCCCCTCGTTTCCTGTGAGCCGGCGCGTCGAATCCACGCGCCGGCTTCGCCTGTCATCGAAGTTTCGTCCGCATCGACTATCGCCTGAAGGCATCATGCGGAAGGCTGATCCGTTGCCGCTTTAATCACCTGACGCATCAGGATGGTCGGCTTGTCTGTCGCTCGGCTGGGATGGCTGACTGAGCGACGACTGCCGCGCCGGGTTTTGCCCGGTGGAGACGCCAGGAGGGAATGGATGCAGATCGTGATGATCGGCGCGGGGTATGTCGGCCTCGTCTCCGGAGCCTGCTTTTCCGATTTCGGCCATAACGTCATCTGCGTCGACAAGGACGAAGACAGGATCGCCGCGCTGCGACAGGCACGCATTCCGATCTTTGAACCGGGCCTGGCGGACCTCGTCGAGCGAAACGTGCGTGCCGGTCGGCTGTCCTTCACGGCCGATGCGTCATCGGCCGTTCCCGGCGCCGACGTGGTCTTTCTGGCCGTCGGCACACCCTCGCGGCGCGGCGACGGCTTCGCCGACCTATCGTTCGTATACGCCGCGGTGCGCGAGATCGTCCCGCTGATGGCCGACGATGGCGTCATCGCGACCAAGTCGACGGTGCCCGTCGGCACCGGCGACGAGATCGAGCGGATCGTCCGCGAGCTTCGCCCCGAAGCCTCGATCGCGGTCGTCTCCAATCCGGAATTTCTGCGCGAGGGTGCGGCCATCGACGATTTCAAGCGGCCGGACAGGATTGTCATCGGCACCGACGATGCGCGCGCCCGGGCAGTCATGGGCGAGGTCTACCGACCGCTATACCTCAATGCAGCGCCACTCGTTTTCGTGTCACGACCGACGGCGGAGGTAACAAAATACGCAGCCAACGCGTTTCTGGCCACCAAGATCACCTTCATCAACGAGATTGCCGATCTCTGCGAGCAGGTCGGCGCCAATGTGTCGGACGTGGCGCGCGGCATCGGTCTGGACAAGCGCATCGGGCCGAAATTCCTCCATGCTGGGCCGGGCTATGGCGGCTCGTGTTTCCCCAAGGACACGCTTGCTTTGGTCAAAAGCGCCAACGACCATGGCGTCGCGATGCGCGTCGTGGAGGCCGTCGTTGCTGTCAACGACCAGCGCAAGCGTGCGATGGCGCGCAAGGTGGTCACCGCCTGCGGCGGCTCGGTGCGCGGCAAGCGCATCGCCGTACTGGGCCTTACCTTCAAGCCCAACACCGACGACATGCGCGAGGCGCCGTCCCTCTCGATCATCCGCGCCTTGCAGGATGGCGGCGCGATCGTGCACGCGCACGACCCCGAAGGTGAAAACCAGGCGCGAGAACTCCTGTCCGACGTCACCTATTTCGCCGATGCGTATAGCTGTGCGGACGGCGCCGATGCGATCGTCATCGTCACCGAATGGGAAGCCTTCCGCGCGCTCGACCTGGCGCGGCTGCGGACCCTGCTGCACACGCCCGTGCTGGTGGACCTGCGCAACGTCTATCCGCCCGATGAGGTAAAGCGACATGGCTTCACCTATGTCGGCGTCGGCCGTCCGGCTGATATGGTACCCTATGGTCAAATCGGCGAAGGAATGGGGATCGCGGCCGAATGAATGCAGGTATACAGTCGGCAGCGCTACGCGGTCGACGCATCCTCGTCACCGGCGCGGCCGGCTTCATCGGCTTCCATGTTGCTGGCAGGCTGCTCGACGCCGGCGTTCAGGTGCTCGGCATCGACAATCTCAACGACTATTACGACGTCTCGCTCAAGCAGGCGCGGCTGGATCGCCTTGAGCGGCCCGGCTTCGCCTTTGTCAGGCTCGACATCGCCGATTCCGCCGGCCTGATGCGGGAAATGGCTGCGTTCAAACCCGATGCCGTCATTCATCTGGCGGCTCAGGCCGGCGTTCGTTATTCGCTGACCAACCCGCAAGCCTATGCCAGCGCCAATCTGACTGGCTTTCTCAGCGTGCTGGAAGCCTGCCGCGAACATCCGGTCGAGCACCTGATCTACGCATCGTCGAGCTCGGTCTATGGCGCCAACACCAAACTGCCCTTCTCCGAGGCGGACAAGGCGGACCATCCGGTTTCGCTGTACGGAGCTACGAAACGCGCCAACGAGCTCATGGCGCATGCCTATTCGCACCTGTTCGCGATTCCAGCCACCGGCCTGCGCTTCTTCACGGTCTACGGGCCATGGGGGAGGCCGGACATGGCCTATTTCTCCTTCACCCGTAAGATCGCGGCGGGAGAGCCGATAGACGTCTTCAACGAAGGCCGGATGGAACGCGACTTCACCTATATCGACGACGTCGTCGACGCCATTGTAGCCCTCGTCGGCCGGCCGCCTCAGCCGGCGCGAGATGCTCCCGGCACGACACCTGCGCCACATCGCGTCTACAATATCGGCAATCATACGCCGGTGCCGCTCGAACGCTTCATAGCCGTCATCGAAAATGCCGTTGGCCGGCGCGCCATCAAACGGATGCTGCCGATGCAGCCGGGCGACGTCCACGCGACCTATGCCGATGTCGACGATCTCGCAGCGGCTGTGGGCTTCGCACCGCGAACGTCGATAGAGAACGGCATCAACGCCTTCGTCGACTGGTACATGGACTATTACCAGCTCCAACACGCCTGAGCCGGGCCACCCTGCGACATCGACCTCCACCGATTGTTCTAGGAAACAGCGCCCCCGGCGTTTAAATGGTCGCATGACTGCGCCGGACACCGACAGACGAACCGTAGTTGCCGCGCTCCAGGGCCAACTACTCGCTTTGGTAGCCTCGTTCTGCACCGTGGGCCTCCTGCTCGGCACGCTCTTCTTCGCCGCATCCCTTACGCCCAGCCTGCTGCCACGGGACTACGCGCTTCAAGGTGTATTGTCGGGCGTTTCCTTTGCCGCGGGCTACGGCATCGGTGTTTTTGCGCGCTGGCTCTGGGGTTATCTGGAGCTGCCTTCACCGGCGCCGCGTGTCGAGCTCATCGTCAAGGCCGTTGCCACGGTGCTGTCGCTCGCGACCGCGTTTGCTTTCCTGTGGCGCGCGTCCGACTGGCAGAATTCGATCCATGCCCTGATGGGCCTTGAGCCGGTGGAAGGCTCGCGCCCGCTGGAAGTCGGTGTCATCGCGCTCGCCGTCTTTATCGTCATCGTGATGCTGGCGCGGCTCTTCAAGCTGACGCTCCATATCGTCTCCGAATGGCTGAAGCGCTACATCCCGCGCCGTGTCGCCAACGTGCTTGGTGCCGCCGTGGCGATCCTGCTGTTCTGGTCGGTGGCCGACGGCGTGATGCTGCGCTATGGCTTACGTCTCGCCGACAGCTCGTTCCAGCGACTGGACGCACTGATCGAAAGCGATATTGCGCCGCCCGCCGACCCGCTCAAGACCGGTAGCGCAGCTTCGCCCATCGGCTGGGAAGAACTGGGGCGCGCCGGCCGCCTGTTCGTCTCGACCGGTCCCGGTGCATCCGACCTGGCGACATTCGCGGGGCGGGAGGCACTTGAGCCGATCCGGGTCTTCGTCGGCCTCAACTCGGCCGACACCGTCGATGCGCGGGCAGCACTCGCGCTTGAGGAGCTGAAGCGTACCGGTGCCTTCGAGCGCTCCGCCCTCGTCGTTGTGACACCCACCGGCACCGGCTGGGTCGATCCGGCCGCGATGGACACGCTCGAATATCTGCATCGCGGCGACGTGGCCAGCGTGGCGGTACAGTACTCCTATCTGACGAGCTGGCTGTCGCTGCTGATCGAGCCGGGCTACGGGGCGCCGACACCGCGCGAGCGCTCTTCAACGTCGTCTACGATCACTGGACCACCCTGCCGCCCGGCAGCCGGCCAAAGCTGTACCTGCACGGATTGAGCCTTGGCGCGCTCAACTCCGACCTCTCCTTCAACATCTTCGATATCGTCGGCGATCCGTTCCAGGGCGCTCTGTGGAGCGGCCCCCCGTTTCCCAGTGTGACATGGCGTGCTGCAACGGCTGGACGAGACCCGCAATCGCCCGCCTGGCTGCCGCGCTTCCGGGACGGCTCCGCGATCCGGTTCGCCAACCAGAACGGCATGCAACAGCAGCGACCCGGCGCGCAGTGGGGACCGATCCGCATCGTCTATCTGCAATATGCCAGCGACCCCGTCACCTTCTTCGATCCCGCTTCGGTCTATCGGGAGCCTGCATGGATGCGCGGGCCTCGCGGGCCTGACGTATCGACCGAGCTGCGCTGGTATCCGATCGTGACGCTGCTGCAGCTCGCGCTCGACATGAGCCTCGCGACCACAACGCCGATGGGCTACGGCCATGTCTATGCCCCCGAACATTATATCGACGCGTGGATGCAGGTAACCGCGCCCGAAGGCTGGCAGCCCTCCGAGGTCGAAAGACTTAAAGCACTGTTCGCAGCACGTTGAACCTCGGTTGCTAAGCTGGCATAAGCCATCACCGCACCGTGAAAAGCCAACGGTCGAGGTTTCTTGGCGGCATAGCCCGCATATCAGGGAGAGAAGAGGCAATGACCCTATTCACCAGACATTTCGCGCCCGCCGCCATGGCGCTCGGCATGGCCGTTTTCGGCTTCTCAGGCGCCGCCCATGCGCAGCAGGAAGTAAAGCTCGGCTACGCTCTGGCGACGACGTCGCATTACGGCGTGGCTGCCGAGAAGTGGCAGGAGGTCGTCGAGGCCGAGAGCGACGGCCGCTACGTGTTCCGCCACTTCCCCTCGTCCGGTCTCGGCGGCGAGCGCGAGGTCATCGAGGGCGTACAGCTCGGCACCGTAGAGGCGACCATCGTCTCGTCCGGCACGCTGTCGAACTTCGTGCCGGAGACCGGCGTCTTCGACATCCCGTTCCTGTTCCGTGACCTTGCCCACGCACGCGCCGTGCTCGACGGCCCGATCGGCCAGGAGATCCTGGCCAAGTTCGACGATGTCGGCCTGGTCGCACTTGCCTGGGGCGAGCAGGGCTTCCGCCACATCACCAACAACCGCAACGCCATTGCAGGGCCTGCCGACGTCGCCGGCCTGAAGCTGCGCACCATGGAGAACCCGACCCACATCACCGCCTTTGAGGCGCTGGGCGCGGCTCCCACCCCGATGGCATGGCCGGAGGTGATCGGCGCGCTGCAGCAGGGCACCATCGACGGCCAGGAGAACCCGCTGTCGGTCATCACGTCGGCCAAGCTGTCGGAAGTGCAGAAGTACCTGACGCTGTCGGGCCACGTCTATTCGCCGGCGATGCTGCTCGTCTCCAAGCAGCTTTGGGACGGCATGTCGGAAGAGGACCAGGAGATCTTCCGCAAGGCAGCCTCCGAAGCCGTGACCGCCATGCGCGGCTTCGTCGACGACGTCGAGACTTCCGGCGTCGCACAGCTCAAGGAAGCCGGAATGGACGTCGGAGAGCTCAGTGCGGAGCAGAAGGCGATGTTCCAGAACGCGCTCGGCGGCGCCTACGAGCAGTATTACGGCACCTACGGCAAGGACCTGATCGACCAGATCATCGCGACAAAATAGGTCGCGACCGACTGTGACAGGCTGACCGGCGCGGGCCACCCGCGCCGGCCTTTGGGAGGGGAGCCGATGCACACTTTCGAGCGTATCTTCGTTGCAATCAACAAATGGGTAGTGGTGCTGCTGCTGGCGGCGATGTCGTCAATCGTCTTCGCCAACGTCTCGCTGCGCTATCTCTCGAACTTCTCGATCACCTGGGCCGAGGAAGTCGCCCGCTATCTGATGATCTGGATGACATTCCTCGGGGCGGGCCTCTCGCTGCGCATCGGCGGACATGTCGCCATCACCAACTTGCATGACTTCCTGGGTACCCGCCCCCAGCGCGCCCTCCGCGCATTCATCGGCCTGCTGCTGATCTGCTTTTTCGTCGCCATGATGTGGATCGGCTACGAATACATGAACCGCATGGGCCGCCAGCTCACGCCGGCAACCCGCATTCCGTTCAGCTATATCTATGCCGCCATGCCGATCGGCTTCGCCCTGATGATCGCGCATTTCCTGCTGATTGCGCGCAGCTACATCCTCGGCGAGGATCTGTCGACCGACAATGTTCCGACAGAGGGGGCCGCCGGATGATCGCGATCCTTTTCTGCTCTTTCTTCGTGCTTCTCGTCATCGGCGTGCCGGTAGCCTTCTCGATGGCGATTGCCGCAGCACTCGCCGTCTATTTCGGCTCAAGCTACCCGCTGATCGTCGTGGTCAAGGAGATGTTCTCCGGCCTCGACAGCTTTCCGCTGATGGCAGTGCCGTTCTTCATCCTCGCGGCCGAACTGATGTCCGGCGGTGCGATGACCACCATCCTGCTGCGCTTCGCCTCGCAGTTCGTAGGCCACCTGCGCGGCGGCCTCGGCTACGCAAACGTGCTGTCCTCGACCATGTTCGCAGGCATTTCCGGCTCGGCGCTGGCCGATGCCGCGGGTCCCGGCGCCATGATGGTGCGCATGATGGAAAAGGGCGGCTACGACAAGTCCTATGCCGGCGCACTCACCGCCTCGGCAGCCGTGATCGGGCCGATCATCCCGCCCTCCATCATCATGATCCTCTATGCCATGCAGGTGGAGGAGGTGTCCGTCGGCGCGCTGTTCATGGCCGGCATCCTGCCCGGTCTTCTCATCATGCTCATGCTGTGCGCGGCCAACTGGTACATCTGCCGCAAACGCGGCTACCGCAGCACGGAGCCACGGCCGGGCGCGCGCGAAATGCTTCGCACGACGCTCTACGCGCTGCCCGCACTCTTCCTGATCGTCATCATCATCGGCGGCATCCGCACCGGCATCTTCACTCCCACTGAAGCGTCCGTCGTCGCGGTCTTCTATGCCCTGCTCTGCGGCATGTTCGTCTATCGCTCGCTCAAGCTGCGTCATCTGCCGGACATCATCTATCGCGCGGCCCTCGTCAGCATCGCCGTCCTCATCATCCTGGCAGCAGCGCGCGCCTTTGCATGGGTGCTCATAATCCAGAGCGTTCCGCAGACGCTTGCGGCGGTCATCGTGAGCTGGGAACTGAGCCCGATCGTCTTCCTGCTTGCGATCAACGTTCTGCTGCTCGCTTTCGGACTCTTTATGGATCCGCTGCCCGGCGTCATGGTGCTGGTGCCGATCCTCGCGCCGATCGCCCATTCGCTCGGCATCGACCCGGTCCATTTCGCCATCGTCGTTATCGTGAACCTGACGCTTGGGCTGATCACGCCGCCGGTCGGGAGCCTGCTGTTCGTGGTTTCATCCGCAGTCAAGCTGCGCGTGACCGAGCTTGTCGGCGAAATGCCGCCTTTCTTCATCGCTCATGTCATCGTGTTGCTCATCCTGACTTTCGTGCCGGCCGTGTCGACCTGGCTGCCGCATATCAGCGGTTTCTGATGCGCCGTTAACTCAGCCGAAATCGGGTGTTGTCATAACGGGCCGGCCGCATTTGCATGGCGGCGACATCGATGGCGCGTGGAAGCCCTGTGGGCGAGGATTGAACGAATGGCAGTCTTGGTGACAGGCGGTGCCGGCTATATCGGCAGCCACATGGTCTGGGCGCTGGTCGATGCGGGCGAGGAAGTGGTCGTCCTCGACCGCCTCTCAACCGGCTTTCGATGGGCCGTGGCCCCGGAAGCGGAGCTGGTGGTCGGCGATATTGGTGACCAGGAACTGGTCGCGTCGCTGATCGAAACCCATGCCGTCGATGCCATCATCCACTTCGCGGGCTCCATCGTGGTGCCGGAATCCGTGAGTGACCCGCTCGGCTACTACGCCAACAATACCTGCAAGACCCGCAACCTGCTCGAAGCTGCCGTTCGCGGCGGGGTCAAGCACTTTATCTTTTCCTCGACCGCGGCCGTGTATGGCGCGGCCGGACTGGAGCCGGTGCGCGAGGACGCGGCACTTGCGCCTGAATCGCCCTACGGCACCTCCAAGCTGATGAGCGAGCTGATGTTGCGGGACGCTGCCGCCGCATATGATTTCACTTACACTGCGCTGCGCTACTTCAACGTCTCGGGCGCGGACCCGCGCGGTCGAACCGGCCAGTCGACGCCCGGCGCCACCCATCTGATCAAGGTCGCCAGCGAGACCGCGCTCGGCAAGCGGCCGGCGCTGACCGTCTTCGGCGACGACTACCCGACTCCGGACGGCACCTGCGTGCGCGATTATATCCATGTGTCGGATCTGGCGGCTGCGCATCTTCTGGCGCTGCAGCGCCTGCGGTCCGGCGGCGGCAACCTCATCGCCAATTGTGGCTACAACCACGGCTATTCCGTGCTGGAAGTCATCGACGCGGTGCGTCGCGTTTCCGGCGAGGACTTCACCGTGGAGATGGGCCCACGCCGGCCGGGCGACGCCGCGGCCGTCGTCGCCGATTCCAGCCTTGCCCGCGCCGAATTCGGTTGGAAGCCGGCCTATGACGATCTCGACACGATCGTCGGACATGCGCTTTCATGGGAAAGCGCGTTGTCACGCCGCAACCAACGGGACTGACGGCGGTCGGGCCGTCAGCTACGAAACCATCCCGCCAGATGGTCGACCGTGCGGGCGATGTCGAAATCGCGCGCACCCGTCTCCTGCATCTCGGTCATCCCCGCGCGCGCGCCGGCATCGACAGCCAGAATGGCGCGCGCCATGTCCTCGACGGTCTCGAAGACCGCCGCGTCGCCGTAGACCGACCGCGCGCCGGGCCAGTCGATGACGATCGGCACCGCTCCGGAACAGATGCCTTCCGCGATCGAGGTGTGGCAGCCCTCGCTTTCAGACGTCGACAGGATAAAGCCGACATTGCGATACCATTCGGCCATGTTGGCGCCCGGCCGGTCGAAAATCACCGCGTCCCGCAGGTCCGGATCGGCATTCAGCCGACGGAAAAGCGTCTCGAACGCCTCGCGCTCCGGCGTGTTGTCCTTCCAGATCCACTCGAACTCCCACGGCATAGCGGAACGCACGCGCATGCGGAACTCCGGATCGCTGCGGCGAACGATGCGCAGGATGTCGAGGGCTCGGTCGAAACGCTTGTGGTGGTAGCCGTTGATACCTACGAAACCGAGCGTCTTTTCGGCGCCGGGATTCTTGTCACGCCGAAGCTGATTGGCCAGGCAATATTGCGGCAGCACGCTGATTCGTTCGCCGTTCCAGCCGAATTCCCGCAGGCAAATCTCGCGGAAATGATCGCTCACGACGATCACACCGTCGAGCGCATCGCCCACCACCTCACGTGGAAACGGCCTAAACGCCTCGAAGCGGTGAAGCCGCACATAGAGCTTCTGGTGCGGTTGCTTGTTGCGGCTGTACCAGACCGCCTGACCGACGCACCACTCGCAGAAGATGATGTCGGCGTCGCGCAACAGCGAGCGACTGTAGGCTTCGTCATGGGTCGAGGCCGAATACCAGTGGTCGCGCAGGATTTCGCAGTCGCCGGCCTCCGCGAGCCGTTTCAGCGCGGTGTCGATGAACTTGAAGTCATGCGAGGCGACGATCACCTTCGGCTTTGCCTGGCTGGCGGCGCGGCGCGGCCTTTCGAGCAGCAAAGCCTTACGCAGGCGCTGCGCGGCGGCCTCGTAGGTAAAGCCCGCGGCAAGGTCCAGGCAGCGCTGCCGCATCGCGTCGTGCCGGCCCGGATCGGTGGCGACGCCACGCACGGCTGAAATCACGTCGTCCATCGTCTCCGCGAAATAGGCATAGTCCGCACCCAGAAGTGCCTCGTAGGCGGCAGTCCTGTTGACGACGGACGGCACGCCGACGCTCGCGAATTCAAGGAACTTCGTCGAGATTTCCAGCGAATCGTTGAGCGCGTCTGTACGCCAGCAAAGGCCGAGATCGTGGCCTGCGGATTCCCGCATCGCGACCTCGCGATCCATCGCGCCGTGCCAGGTGATGCCCGGCGTCGACTTGAACTTTTCCAGGATCCGGGCACGAAAGCCCGGATCGTCCTTTTCGTTGTGGACCTTGTCGCCGATCATCGAGACGGTAGCTTCCAGCCCCGCAGCCCGACATGCGGCAGGAATGTCGAAGAACGCTTCCACGTTCCAGTCTGCCGAATATTTGCCGGAATAGACAAGGCGCACGGGCTGGCGACCCGATGCGGTGGGACGCTTCTCGACCGCCACCGGTTTGACCATCGGCGGCAGGACCGACACCTTGTTTGCCGCGCCGGTGAAGACCGCTTCCAGAAGGCCCCGCTGCGTATCGGACTGGACCAGCAGTCCTCCGGCCTTCTCCGTCAGCTCCGCCATCGCGGAGCGGTCCTCGTCGAGGTCGAGCGATGGGCTTTCCAGCAGATAGGACCAGACCCGCGCCCGCAGTCCGCCGACGCGCGCGAGCGCCAGCGCGGTCTCCGTGTCCCGCACGACGATGCGGTCGAGACCGTCCTGTTTGTCGATGTGCTCAACGATCTTTGCGATTCCGGCGCTGTCGCCGGGCTTTGGATGCTCCAAGACGATCGTCTCGAAGTCGCCGTAGCAGACGATGCGCACATTCTCGAGCCGCTCCAGTGCCGGTACGGCGCCCTTGCCGGCAAGAGGGTCGCGACTGAGCACGATTACCTCGCAACCGAGCTGTTGCGACAGGATTTCCACGATGCTCTGGACCCAGATGGTCGAGCCGTCGATGAGGTTGAGTCCGACGCTGGCGTAGACCAGGACCTTCATGGGAGCCTTCTTGATTTCGCTAGGAATGTCTGCGACATCAGCCTCTCTAGAGAGAGCATCCCGAGGATGCAAGGAACTCCCCTGCCTTCGCGCGGGACCGGGATCCGGTCGCAATGCGGCCCGTTCGGGCGATGCGCGCACGGCGGTGGCGCTGAAGGACGTTGCATTCATGAGCTCTGACAACGGGATGCGGGAAATCGGCGGCTATCTCCGGGAGCTGGAGAAGGTCAATCGCCAGCTCGCCACCGAGAACACCCAGTTGCGCGTCTCCCACAGCTACCGGCTCGGCAACGCCTTCGTTGCTTTCGCCAAGAACCGGCGGATCGGCGGCATTCCGCAGTTGCTGCGCCAGATCCGGCAGGCGATGCGTCCGATGCAGGCGCATGCGCCGGCCCTGCCAAAGCGGCCGGAGGAGTTCTACGATGCGCTGGGCGCGGCAGGGTCCGACCTTTTGCGCAAGCGCGTCGAGGAATCGCCAGTCGGCACCAGGATCATCCGGCAAGCGACCTTGCACGGCACCAGCGCCGATCTGCTGCGCCTCGTCGGCGTGATCGGGCCCGACATCGCCACGAGGTGGGGCGGCGCAGTCAAGGATGCCGGCCTCGCCTATGACCGGTGGGATAGCGACTGGCGAACGCTGGAGCCGACCCACCTTGTCATCGACACCGACGAGCTGGCTCGCCAGCCCGGTTGGCGCCATGTCTTCACGCTGCGCGATCCAGCCGCCACGGTCGAAACCGCAGCCATGCTGCACAAGGCGCGGCGGCAGGGGCTCGTAACGGTTCTGGTCGAGCCGTCACAGCCGCACCGTTTTCCGCTGCTTTCGCGCGCAAGGCCACTTTTCGATGTGGTGCTTGAGCGCGACGATGTTGCGATCGATCGCCTGGCTTCGAGCGAGGCCGTTACAGCGCCAGAATAGCGCGCTCCAATTCCTCGCCGCGCCGACGCCAGGACGTTCCGTCTGCCCATGCCCGGCGCGCTTCGCGTGCCGGCGCGGTTTCCTCGGCGAGTACCGCTTTGACACCTTCCGCGAATTCGCCGGGCGTCCGGTAAAGCCGCACGTGTCCGGCGGCCGCCTCGATCTCGGCTGATGCATAGCTGACGACCGGCAGGCCGGCGGCGCAGTATTCATAGAGCTTGAGCGGATTTATCGCGTTCACGAGTTCCGGCATGGCGGCAACGTCGAACGGAATTATGCCCGCCTGGCAGTTGGCGAGGAACGATGGGATCCGTGCGAAAGGCACCGCCCCAATCAGATGGACGTTGGCGGGCAAGGCCTGCGGCAGATCGGTCGTGACTTTACCCAGCAGCACGAATTGCAGATCAGGAGAGGCCTGCGCGGCCGCCAGCAATGCTGTCCAGTCGAACCATGGTCCGATCGTGCCGGCGTAGATGATCCTCGGCCGGGCGATGCCCCGCAACTCCTCCGGCTCGTCCCACGAGCCGTAAAACCGGTCGATGTCGACGCCGTTGGGCAGGTAAAGCGTCTTGCCCTCGCGTCCGCCCAGGTCGTCGAGCAGCGCCTTGGACGTGTGCACGACAAGCGCGGCGTCGCGGAACACGTCCTGCTGCTTGTCCACCAGAGCCGGCGTCACCTCGGGAAAGCACTGGATGCGGTCAGCGTAGCGATAAACCGTCGGCACGCCCAGTGCACTGCCCAGTGAGTGGAAGTATGGGCTATCGAACAACAGCGCACGCGCGTTCGAAAAGCCGCTTGCAGCTACGTAGCGCGTAATCGAAGGGTAGGTGTAGCGCCACCAGCGATCGAGGATGAAAGCATTGCGAAAAACCGGAACGTTTACATGTGGCCACCAGGCCGCAACGCTTAGAAGCCGGACGCTACCGCCGGCCGGTGTCGTAAACACCCGCTCGCGGCCACGCGCCGTATCGACCGCGCTTCCCAGCTTCCTGCGGGCGATGTCGCTCGATCTCGGATGAAGGAGATGAAGCAGTGACGTCGGCTGGTCGAGATAGAGGACGTCCCAGCCCCGATTGGCCAATGCCTCGGCGAGATAGGAGGTGCCCAGCCGCATCTCCGGCATGTAGGGGTGCGCGGATGCGACGATGACCTGCGGTGGCGACATGAAATCCCGGCTGCGTGGGCGACGCGGTCTCTTAGCCCCTGACCCCGCCCCTGTCCAGTTGGCCTGGAAACGGTGAAAGGGAACAAATACCTTGCAGCCGCCTCAATGGTCGGGCAAACGGTGTCCCGGCGCGGCGCGGGACACTCGCTGCCGCATCAAGCGGGATAGAATTCAAGGTATCAGCCGTTGCAAGCCATCCTCGCCGAATTTCGCTCCGTCGCCACGTCGTGGCGGTTCTGGTCCCTGTTCGGTTTTCACGACGCTCAGCTTCCGATGCACCGCACGCGTTTCGGATTGCTGTTCTACACCTTCCAGTCGCTGCTGCGTGTCACGGTGATCTTTCTCGTGCTCGGTCCGGCCGTCGCGGCAAATCATCACGACTATTTCGGCTATCTCTCGATAGGGCTGCCGTTGTTTGTATTTTATTCGGCCGCAGTGACATCAGGGTATGGAATCCTGACGCGAAACAAGATCATTCTTGGCAACGGCAATGTCACCTATCTTGCCTGCGTCATGCGCTTCATGACCGAGCATTCGGTGCGTTTCGCGTTTTCCATACTGGGTTTTGCGGGATACCTCGCGGTTTACCCGGAAACCTTCAATTCGGCCATGCTGCTGCTGGTACCCGGTATTATCATCGCCGTCGTGTTCATATTTGCGACGGCGCTCACCTTCATGGTGGTAAGTTCCTTCCTGCCGAACATTTCGGAGGCAGTGAATTCCATTATGGGCATCATGTTCTTCGCAACCCCGCTCCTGTGGTATGCCGGTGAGCGCGGCGAGATGAGGAGCCTGATCGCGATGGTCAATCCGTTCACCCATCTGATCGCCGTGGTTCGCGAGCCTGCGCTCGGCCGCGTTCCGGAGGCGCTCTCATATATCTATGCCTGCTCCTTCACCTTGCTTGTGGTGGCCGTATCGATCTGGCTTTTCGGCGTCACGCGCAGGTGGATGATCTTCAAGGTCTGACGAAGAGTTTGCGGCGATGACACACATCCAACTGACCAAGGCTGGCGTCGACTATCCGGTAATGCGCAGCGGTCGCGACCGCGGACGCGGCGTAGGCGACCTGCTCGGCGGCACCATCTTCAAGATGGAAAGCCGCACATTCGTGCGCGCGCTGGACAACATCAATCTCGATCTGCGCGAAGGCATGCGCCTCGGTCTGATCGGCAACAACGGCTCCGGCAAAAGCACGTTGCTGCGCACGCTGGCAGGCATTCTCCCGCTTTCGCGCGGCACCCGCACCTACAGCGGCAAGATCCTCACGCTTTTCAGCACGGTCGCCGGCATCGACCTGAGATTGACCGGCCTGGAAAACGTCCAGCGACTTGCCGCTCTCCACCAGCTCGACCCGAAGCGGATCCCCGAAGTCGTCGAGGACATCGTCGATTTCACCGAGCTGGGCGACTTCTTCGATCTGCCGGTCGGCACCTATTCCGCCGGCATGCGCGCCCGCTTCGGTTTTGCGTTCATGACAGCCCTTGAGGCCGACATCCTCCTCATCGACGAGGTGATCGGCGCCGGTGACAAGCGCTTCCATTCGAAAGCGGAGCGGCGGTTGGAAACGTTCACGGCGTCCGGCGGCATAATCGTCGTTGCCTCGCACTCGACGGCCGTCCTGTCGGCGCTCTGCTCGCGGGCAATCGTCATGCGCAAGGGGAGAATCGCGTTCCGGGGGTCCGTGCCGAAGGCATCCGCCTACTTCACCAGCAGCGAGGCCGGAAGCGTCACCGGAGAGGACCCGTCGGCCGAGCAGCCCGCGGCCTGATGATGTGATCCTGAGACGGGGGAGCAGCACTTGAAGGTCGCAATCGTATTCGGAACGCGCCCGGAAGCCATCAAGATGGCGCCCGTCGTGGCGGCGTTTCGCGCCGATTCCGCGTTCGAGACCCTCGTCTGCGTAACCGGGCAGCATCGCACGATGCTGGATCAGGTGCTCGGCATCTTCGGGATCGAGCCCGATATCGATCTCGACATCATGACGCCCGGCCAGTCACTCACCGACATCACCGTGCGTGTGCTGCAGGGCATGGAAAAGGTGATCCGCGAGCACAAGCCGGACGTCGTTCTGGTCCATGGCGATACGACCACGGCCATGGCGGCGACGCTGGCGGCCTTCTACCATCAGGTGCCGGTAGGCCATGTCGAAGCGGGTCTGCGCACCCGCGACATCATGCGTCCGTGGCCGGAGGAGATGAACCGCAGCGTCATCGACGTGGTCGGACGCTGGCTCTTCGCCCCGACGCCGCAGGCGCGCCAAGCCCTGCTCGATGAACGGATTGACGGTTCGCGCATCGTCGTCACCGGCAACACGGTCATCGACGCACTGCTTATGGCCTCCGATCTGATCGAGGGCGATGCGGAGAGGCAAAACGCGATCGCCTCGAATTTCACCTATCTCGATCCGGCCAAACGTCTCTTGCTGGTCACTGGGCATCGCCGGGAAAACTTCGGCGGTGGCCTGCGCCGCATGTGCGAGGCGCTGGCGCGGCTGGCACGGCGCGGCGACGTGCAGGTCGTCTATCCGGTCCACCTGAATGAGAACGTGCAGCAGGCCGCACGGGAGACGCTGGCTGGCGTCGACGATGTCTTCCTGATCGATCCACTGGAATATCTGCCGTTTATCTACCTGATGCGTCGGTCGCACCTGATCATCACCGATTCCGGCGGCATCCAGGAGGAGGCGCCGTCGCTGGGCAAGCCGGTGCTGGTCACCCGCGACGTGACGGAACGGCCGGAAGCTGTGGCAGCCGGCACCGCGCGTTTGGTCGGAACCGATCCCGACGTCATCGTGCGCGAGGCGGAGAAGCTTCTCGATTCTCCCGATGCCTACCGGCGTGTCAGCGAAATTAGCAACCCCTACGGGGACGGCAAGGCTGCCCAGCGGATCCTCGAAGCGATCAGGGTCGGCATCACCCGTTGATCCAACCGCATCCAACTGCGTTGACGAGCGGCTTCGCACGCGATAGCACGATCTTGGAACTGGTTCCGCCGCGAGGCGGATGAAAATGGGAACGCGGTGCGGCCTTTGCGGGCCAATGCCGCGGCTGCCCCCGCAACTGTAACCGTTGAGCCAACTACCGGACATGCCACTGGCCTCGATCGGCCGGGAAGGTGGAAGGAGGCGATGACACGGGAGCCAGGAGACCTGCCTGTTCCAGTCACCCAAGCCAGGATACGGGGTGTGTCCTAGCGCGGTCGTCCGTCGCGGTGACATCGAAAGTTGCCGCATGCCGGAAACGGCCGGGGTTCGATGTGCATTCGCCCGTCATAAGCCTCACGCCTGAAACCGTCTGCGGTCTGATGAAACCGGGGCGCGTAGCGCCCTTGCCTGGAAGCGGGGACAGACATGAGACAGTGGATTTTGACGGCAAGCGCGCTCGCGCTGGCATGCGGAGCGGCACAGGCGCAGAGCGCGCTCGACACGGACAACGACACAACCGTTCTGGACACGATCGTGGTAACGACGCCGTTGCGGCGCGAGACGCCGCTGATCCGTTCGACATCGTCGGTGACGGTTGTCGACGAGGCCGAGATAACAAGCTCGGCGGCCGCCGACCTGCCCTCTCTGCTGAAGCGCTATACCGGCGTTTCAATAACCAGCTACGGTGGCCAGGGCGCTTCGTCCAACGTGCAGCTTCGCGGCATGTCCTCGACCCAGACGCTGGTGCTGGTCAATGGCGTCCGCACCGCATCGGCAACCAGCGGCACCAGCTCGCTTTTCAATATTCCTCTGTCGGCGATCGAGCGTATCGAGATCGCCAAGGGGCCTCATTCGTCGCAATACGGCGCCGATGCGATGGGCGGCGTCATCAACATCATCACCAAGCGCGGCGGTGCCTGCGGTGACGGCCGCAATTTCTGCGGCAGCGTGACGGCGGGCGTCAGCCATCCGTGGGGCGCGCAACTCTCCGCCGATCTTCGTGGCGAGGTGGACGGCCTTGAATATTCGGTCGGCGGCGGCATCCTTGGCACGCGTGGTTACGACTTCACCCTGCCGACGACCTGGGGGCACGAACCCGATGATGACGGCTTCATGCAGGGCTCGTTCAATTTCTCGCTGTCGAAGCAGTTCGACTGGGGCCGGCTCTATGCCGATGGCCTCTTAGCGCGCGGCCGCACACAATATGACGCCACCGCTCCCGGCTTCAACGAGGTCGACACCACGACTTTCGCTGGCAAGGCCGGTGCAACCTTCGACCACACAGACGACTGGTCGTCGACGGTGGAATTTTCGAGCGGCGTGGACCTGAGCACGAACTTCCGTGACGGCGTGCCGGGCGAGGACGAGTTCGACACGACCCGCTATGGCGTTCTTGCATCGACTGAGAAGAGCTTCACGACGGGCCTGGTCGACCACACGCTGCTTGGCGGCTTCGAGGTCTATCGCGAAAGCGTCGACACGTCCGTGCCGTTTGCAGTCACCGACCGCACGCTTGCAGCCGGTTTCGCCCAATATTCGCTCGACTATGGCGCGCTCACCGTCGATAGCGGCATCCGCCACGACTACAACGAGCAGTTCGGGGATGCGACCACCTACAATATCGGCGCCAGCTACGAATTCGTGCCCGGCCTCGTCGGCCGCGCGTCCTACGGCACCGGCTTCCGCGCTCCGACCTTCAACGATCTCTATTATCCCGGCTATTCCAATCCGGACCTGCGTCCGGAGAAGTCGCAGACCTACGAGGTCGGGCTAGCCTGGCAGCCCAACGCCGATACCAGCGTCGATCTCGTTTTCTACCAGACGTGGCTGCGGGACGCGATCGCGTCGGTTCCGCCGACCTACATCCCGTTCAACGTCGCGCGTGCACGCATCACCGGCTTCGAAGCATCGGTCTGGCACGCATTCGATGAGCGCTGGAGCGGCAAGGTCACGCTTGACGTGCGCGACCCGGTGAACCTCGACAATGGGCTCCACATCCCCAACCGCGATCGCTTCAAGGCGGGCGCGGAGCTTAACTTTGCCGCCACCGACAAGCTCGACCTATCGGCAAAGGTGCTCTACGTGGCCTCCAAGCACTCGAACGTGGCCAACACCACCAGGGCGCCGGACTATGTTACGGTCGATCTGTCCGCCAGCTATCGCTTCGATGAGAAGTCGACGATGAAGTTCTCGGTCGAGAACCTGTTCGACGAGACGTACGAGACGGTTGCGGGTTACCGCGCGCCGGGTCGGACGGTCAATCTGAGCCTGACCCGGCAATTCTGATCGGGAAACGCGTCGTGTCCATCGCCCGCGCCATACTTGCCGTTTCCCTGACAATTGCTGCGGGGATCTCGCCGGCGTGGGCGACCGACGCACCAAGCCGTGTCGTCTCGATGAATGTCTGCACGGATCAGCTCGCCATGCTGCTGGCCGCGGAGGGGCAGCTCCACTCCGTTTCGCACCTTGCCGGCGATCCGGGCGTGTCCGTGCTGGCCGACGAGGCCGACCGGTACGTTGTCAATCACGGGCTCGGCGAGGAAATCTTCCTGATGCAGCCGGACCTGGTGATTGCCGGCACTTTCACCACGCGGGCAACCATCGACATGTTGCGGCGCCTGGGCTTTCGGGTCGAGGAATTCGTCCCCGAAGGCACGTTCGAGGGCGTTCGGGCCAACATACGCCGCATGGGGGAATTGCTCGGTCGGCAGCAACGCGCGGACGAACTGATCGCGGAACTCGATGCCGGACTGGCCGAACTGGCAAGCGAGCCGGCCCCGCCGCTTTCCGTCGCGATCTACTCCGCCAACAGCTACACGTCCGGCGACGGCTCGCTGTCCAACGCCGTGATAGAGGCCGCAGGCCTGCAAAGCATCGCCGACCGGCTCGGCATTGTCGGCGTACAGCGCCTGCCACTCGAGCAGCTCGTGCTCGCGGACCCGGATTTGGTCGTGCTCGGCGAACGCACTTACGACCGGCCGGCCCTCGCCCACGAGAATTTCCGGCATCCCGCCTTCAGGGCGATCGCTTCACAGGACCGGCTGGTGCGCATCCCGGATCGCTACTGGATATGCGGCGCGCCCTTCACGCTCGAGGCCGCGCGACTGCTACGCGATGCGGCGAATGCCCATGCAGAGGCCGCGCGATGAGCGATCGTATGCAATATGTGGCAGTACTGGGGACGCTTGCGGTGGCAACGCTTGCGCTGTTTTTCGTGTCGCTGACCACCGGACCGGCGGATGTCGGCTTCGGCGAGAGCATCGGGGCGCTTGTCTCCGGCGACGCCGACCTGCTGACCCTGGTGATGCGTGAGATACGCCTCCCCCGTGCGCTGCTGGGGTTGATGATCGGCGCGACCCTCGGTCTGTCCGGCGCGGTACTGCAGGGCTATCTGCGCAACCCGCTTGCAGAGCCTGGCCTGCTCGGCATCAGCGCTTCGGCCTCTCTGGGTGCCGTCGTCGCCATCTACACCGGCATCTCGGTTGCCTTTCCGCTCGGCCTGCCGCTTGCAGCCCTGGCAGGCGCCGTGCTGGCCGTGCTGCTGTTGCGCGTCATGGCTGGCGAGCGCGGCGGCACGCTCACGATCATCCTCGCAGGCGTAGCGATTTCGGCCTTTGCCGGCGCGATGACATCGCTGGTGCTGAACCTGTCGCCCAACCCCTTCGCGGCCACCGAAATCATATTCTGGATGCTGGGCTCGCTCACCGACCGCTCGATGACCCATCTGTGGCTGTCGGCGCCCTTCATGCTGGCCGGCTGGGTGATGCTCGCCATGCTGGCCCGGCCGCTGGACGTTCTCACGCTGGGCTCGGACGCCGCCGCAAGCATGGGGGTCGACATGCGGCGGGTCCAGTTCCTCGCTGTGTTCGGCACGGCGGCTTCTGTCGGCGCGGCTACCGCGATCGCCGGCGCGATCGGCTTCATTGGACTTGTGGTGCCCCACGTGCTGCGGCCGCTGGTTGGTGCCGTGCCATCCCGCCTGCTGCCAGCCAGCGCACTAGGTGGAGCTACAGTGCTTCTTGCAGCAGACATACTCGTCCGCCTGATCGCGCCCGGCCGCGATCTAAAGCTCGGTGTCCTCACCGCCATTGTCGGCGCGCCGTTCTTCCTTTGGCTCGTCTGGCGCACCCGGAGGCGGATGCTGTGACGCTGCTGGCCCTTTCCAGTCTTTCGGCCGAACTCGGCGGCAAGACCGTGCTGCGCGACGTGGCACTAACGGTCAAGGAAGGCGAATTTGTCGGCCTTATCGGGCCCAACGGAGCCGGGAAGTCGACGCTGCTGCGCACCATCTTGCGCCTGACGCCGTCCGAAGGCGACATCGAGCTTGGCGGCACGCCGGCTGCCGGAATGGGTGCTTCGGAGCGCGCCAGGCTCGTCTCCTACCTGCCGCAGGAGCGCGAGATCGCCTGGCCGGTGACCGTCGAGCGTCTTGTCGGCCTCGGCCGCGCGCCCCATCTGCCGCCTTTCGCCCGTCCCGGCGCGGCGGATGAAGCGGCGGTACGTGAGGCTATGCGGCGCATGGATGTCGAAGACTTCGCAACCCGCCGCGCCACCGAGCTTTCCGGTGGCGAAAAGGCGCGCGTGCTGATCGCCCGCGCGCTGGCGCAGGAGGCGCCCTTGATGCTGGCCGACGAGCCGACAGCCGGGCTCGATCCCGCGCACCAGATCACGCTCATGCGCGTGTTTGCCGGGCTCGCCAAGGAGGGACGAAGCGTCATCGCCTGCCTGCACGATCTTGGCCTCGCCGCCCGCTGGTGTTCCAGGCTGGTGCTGCTGGCCAATGGGTCGATCGTCGCCGATGGCCCGCCGCAGGACGTTCTCACCGCCGCGCGTCTGCGCGACGTATATGGCATCCAGGCCTATCTGGGCGAAGACGGCGGCGGCCTCGTCGTCCACCCGCTCGATCTGGCCGAATGACGAGGCGAAGACCATGACGCAACTGCAGCAACTCCTTGCCGAACACCTCCGTGATTGGCGCTCCGGCTGGAGCATGGGCACGTTCGGCGCGATCGCCGAGTTCCATCACGACGAAGGGGAAAAGCCGCAGGTAGACGATACAGCCAACCTCGCCAGAGCTACATCGAGAGGCGGTGTCCGCGTTGAAGCCGGTCGTGTCAACGATATCGTGCCAGTTGCATACGAAACCCTGAGCCCGCGCGCCCATCGCTGGACGCAGGCGGTCGCATTGTGTTTGCCGGAAGACGCGGCACGCCGCACCGCCCGCACCGTTCTCACCGAGCTAGGGCCTGACACCGAAGCTGTGCGGCCGCAGGACCGCGATGGCGTGCTGTTCGACATGGGGCTTTCGCTGCCGCAATGCGATTTCTGCATCAGGACTGCCGATCCGGCGCTGCTCGAAACCTTGCGGCAGGCCGAAGGGCGCTCGCTGTTCGAACCCGGCAATCCGGCGATGCCGGCCATCCTCGCGGCCCATCCGCACCGCGTGGCGATCACCAATATCGGTCGCGTCGAGGTTTATCAGAAGATCGGCGGGCCGGACACGGGCGGCGTGTCGCCGCCCGGACCCCACACCCACCTTCTGCCGAAGCTGCTCGCCACCGGTCGCACGCACTCGGCAAACACGCCGATACCGAAAGGGTTGCTGCCACTCGGCTCGCTTCATCCCGGCAATCCCGTGATCGGCGCGATGGGCGAAGACCGCCCGTTCGACGCTGCGTTGCATGAAGCCTTCCAGCAGATGCTAGTCCGTTTCGGATCGCCGGAAGCCTTCGCCGAAAAGACACGGGTGCTGGAAGCGGTTTCACGTGCCGACGAACCGACTAGCTATGGTCTGCCGCGTACGCGCATCGGCCGCGTGGCGATGCGGCTGGCGCTACGCCAGCAGGCCCATGTCGCTGCACATGCTGCGGATGCCGCTGCGCATACCGAGATCAAGCGCTGGATTGCTGCGATCGAGCCGGCGGGCGCCAACGAGGCCGACACCGACGACGACGCGCCCGGTCATTAGGCGCTCAGGTGCCCACCAGCTTCAGCGGCTTGTCGAATACGGCAAGCACCCGGCCGAGTTCATGTCCTCGCTTGAGGATCATACCGCTCGCCGCAACCACCGAAAAGGCGCCCTGTCGTCGCGCCAGCGCCGGCGTCTTGACGATCTGGTAGAGCGGCACTTCGCTGGTGCGCCGAAAGACCGAGAACACTGCACGGTCCCGCAGATGGTCGATGGCGTAGTCGCGCCATTCGCCTGCCGCGACCATGGTGCCGTAGATTTTCAGGATCTGATCGAGCTCTCGCCGATGAAAGGTTACCGGAAGCTCATCCCGCTCGCGCCGCCTTTCGTGGAGCGGGATCAATATTGCGGAATCGTCCTTACCCTCCGCTCCGGTGCCGTGATCGGTCATGCAGTGGCCTTTCGTGACAGTTCGACGACAAGACGAAGGTCGCGCTTCCAGACCGGAAATGCAAGCCCCGTTGCCCGGCGCGGGTCACGTCAGGGTTCGATACGAAGTCGAAAAAGTTCCGTCACATTGCATCACAAAGTGCCACGGTGTGTCGTGATTGGTGATGGCTCGCCTTATTCTCGCCGCATTTTATCCAAGCTGACGCCCCATTGTGTGGCGACCATCCACTCGTTGCCTGAGACGGTTCGGTCCGGCAAGGCCCTGTAACCCCAAGCCCCCCGCCCACGGGGCAAGGTCGGATCGAACCAACTCCGGGTGAACGCCCGGACGTCGAGGGTACGACGATCCCAAAGCAAGCAATCACCGGCGCTGGTCCCAGTGCCGGTTTTTGTTTTTACGGGAACCGTCTGGCGGTGTCCTCACCAGTTTGGGGGACGGGTAACGATCGCGGCGCCCAGGATCGGGCCGGGTAGTCCACCCGACACCATCTCCTGCACGAGCACGGCGCAACCGCCGGCGCCCTTCTTGGCGACCTCGCTCATCGGCAGTTCGAACCGCGCCTTCTGGCCGTGCCACATGCCTGCCGAGTGAAAGCCCGACACGGCGTTCAGATAAGTGAAGTTGCGGCCGCGATTTTCGCCGCGGGTGATTTCCACCTCGCTCGCCGCATTGAAATAGACCAGCACGACATGTGCTTCGTCGACCGAACGCGGCAATTCGCCGGTCTCGATGATGACTGAATCGCCGCTGTAGGAGACCTTGACGTCAACGACCATGCCTTCCGCGGTACCCGCCATGCGCTCTATGGCCGCCTCGACCTTGCCGCGCTTGGCGCCATTCATCTGCTGGCGGCCGTTGACGACCGCCTGGGGCGTGTAGACTGAGCGGTTCCCGAAGGCGCGGTTGTATTCCTGCTGGCGCGCGGTGTTGTCGGCGCTGGCGAGCGTGTCGCGCCAGCCGAGATAGTCCCAGTAGTCGACGTGGTAGGCCAGAGCCACCACGTCACCGGCCAGCGCAAGGCGACTTAGCGTCTCGTCCGCTGGCGGACACGAATTGCAGCCCTGGCTTGTAAAGAGCTCCACGACAGCCTTCGGCCGCTTGACATTTTCCTGGGCGAGCGCGCCATAGGGCAATGCAAGCAGGAGCACGGCCGTCGCCAGCCTGAGAAGGTTCACGCCCAATGGTTGTTTCCGAATTTCCCTGTCGGGTCCCCGACCGGACCCTTCTTGATGGCTGCGCAGATTAGGCATCGCAGCCCTCAACGGAAAGTCACGTTGCGGTGAAATTTTTGTACCAATCTTCAATGCTGTGCTTCGGAGCCGCGAATGTTTGACGATCTGCAGACCCGTTTCGACCTCTATTGCGAACGTACCGGGCCGGAATTCTGGTCAGAGCCCGTCAACGCACTGACCAATCTTGCTTTCGTGATGGCCGGGCTGTGGGGCCTTTACGCAACGCGGCGGCGCGGGAGAGACGCCTTCTCGGAATTGCTTTGCTGGTGGGTAGTGGCGATCGGCGTCGGCTCCTTCCTGTTCCACACCTTTGCCACCCGGCTCACCATGTGGGCCGACATTCTGCCGATAGCCGGCTTCACGCTTGCCTATACGCTGTTCAACCTGCGCCGATTCATGGGCCTGTCCTGGCTGTCGTCACTGGTGGCGTTCGTGGCGTTCTATGCCGTAGCCGGCGTTCTCACGGCACTCGTGCCCGACTGGCTGCGCGACGCCTCCAACGGTTCGACCGGCTACCTGCCACCGTTCCTGGCGCTGTTCGTGTTTGGTCTACTGGTTCTGCGAAGCGGGCACCCCGCCGGCTGGTACAACCTGGCAGCGGCCGGCATCTTCGTGGGCTCCGTCAGCTTCCGCGCGCTCGACCCGCATGTGTGCGAAACGATGCCGCTCGGCACGCACTTCCTGTGGCACACGCTCAACGGGCTGCTGCTGGGCGTACTGCTGGCAGCCGTCGCACGATATGGCGCGGTTACCAATGCGAGGCTCGCACGACCACCTGTTCAATCGGCCGGATGAACCTGCCGACCCCTTTGCGGTAAGCGTCGCCTTCCCGCAACTGTGGTATGATCGGGGATGACACGGCGAGGTCCTTCCCATGTCCAGCTTCACAAGCGCAGTCGTATCTTTACCGGGACGTGAGCGCGTCGGGCGCACACCCTTCGGCGCGCGTATGATCGTGCACGCTACCGCTGCCGAGACCGACGGCGCCTTCGGCATGTGGGAGACGTTCACGCCACCCGGAAAAGGCCCCGCACCGCACACACATACGCGCGAGACCGAGGTCTTTCGTGTGATCCGCGGCCTCTATCGCTTCCGTTGCGGTGACGACGAGTTCGACGCGCCACCCGGCTCGGTTGTGGTGCTGCCGCCGCATGTGCGTCATGGTTGGGTGAATATCAGTGACGAGGAAGGCCAGATGTTCGCCACCGTGACGCCGGGCGGCCTGGAGCAGCTGTTCCTGGAGATCGAGGCCCGTAGGACCATCACGCAGGAGGAAATTGCGGCGATGGAAACGCGCCTCGGCATCATCAACGATGAAACCGAGGCGCTTGGCGTTTCGTTTCCCGGCTGGTGACTACGCGGCGAGATCGCGCAGAACGTACTGCAGGATGCCGCCGTTCTTGAAGTAGTCCAGCTCATCGAGCGTATCGATGCGGCAAAGGATCGGAACGTCCTTCACCGTGCCGTCGGCGTAAGTCACCTTGGCCACCATCTTCTGGCGCGGCTTGATGGTCTCGAGCCCGTCAATGGTGACGGTCTCGTCGCCCTTCAGGCCCAGCGACGCCCAGCTCGTGCCCTCGTCCAGCGTGAACGGCACGACGCCCATGCCGACCAGGTTGGAACGGTGGATGCGCTCGAACGACTGCGCGATCACGGCGCGAACGCCGAGCAGGTTGGTGCCCTTGGCAGCCCAGTCGCGCGACGAGCCGTTGCCGTATTCGACGCCCGCGAAGATCACCAGCGGCACGCCCTCGGCCTTGTACTGCATGGCCGCATCGTAGATCGACATCTCCTCCTTGGAGGGATAGTGGATCGTGAAGCCGCCTTCCTTGCCGTTTTCGCCGAGCATGTGGTTGCGGATTCGGATATTGGCGAAGGTGCCTCGCATCATCACCTCATGGTTGCCGCGACGCGTGCCGTACTGGTTGAAGTCGGCAACGCCGACCCCATGGTCGGTGAGATACTTGCCAGCCGGCGACGCAGCCTTGATCGAACCGGCCGGGGAGATGTGGTCGGTGGTGATCTTGTCGCCGAAGAGGCCCAGAATGCGAGCGCCCTTGACCGGAGCCGTCGCGTCCGCCTTCTGGCCCATGCCCACGAAGTAGGGCGGGTTCTGCACGTAGGTCGACTGGTCGTCCCATGCATAGGTCTCGCCGGACGGGGCCTGCACCTTCTGCCAGTTCTCGTCGCCCTTGAACACGTCGGCATATTTCGTCGCGAAGATTTCGCGCGTGACGTATTTCTCGATGAACTCCTGGATTTCCTGCGTGGTCGGCCAGATGTCCTTGAGATAGACCGGCTGGCCGTCGGCGCCCTCGCCGAGCGGCTCGGTGGTCAGGTCCTTGGTCACCGTGCCGGCAAGCGCGTGTGCGACCACCAGCGGCGGCGAGGCGAGATAGTTCGCCTGCACGTCGGGCGAGACGCGGCCTTCGAAGTTGCGGTTGCCCGAGAGCACGGCCGCGCCGATCAGGCCTTTGTCGTTGATGGTCTTGGAGATCGGCGCCGGCAGCGGGCCGGAATTGCCGATACAGGTCGTGCAGCCGAAGCCGACGAGATTGAAGCCGATCTGGTCGAGCTCCTTCTGGAGGCCGGACTTTTCGAGATATTCGGCCACCACCTGCGAGCCGGGCGCGAGCGACGTCTTGACCCACGGCTTCTGCTTGAGGCCGACGCGGTTGGCGTTGCGCGCAAGCAGGCCCGCGCCGATCAGCACGGACGGGTTCGACGTGTTGGTGCACGAGGTGATCGCCGCGATCACCACGTCGCCGTGGCCGAGGTCGAAATCCTCGCCCTCAACGGTATAACGCTTGGATACGTCGACGGTCTTCTTGTATTCGGTTTCGAGCGACTTGGCGAAGCCGGAAGCGATGTCTTCCAGCGCAATGCGCCCTTCCGGCCGCTTGGGGCCGGCCATCGACGGCACCACGGCGCCCAGGTCGAGCTCCAGCGTGTCGGTGAAGACTGGATCGGCAATGCCGTCCTCGCGCCACATGCCCTGAGCCTTGGAGTAGGCCTCGACCAGCGCGATGCGATCCTCGTCGCGGCCCGAGGTCGTCAGGTAGCGCAGCGTTTCGTTATCGACCGGGAAGAAGCCGCAGGTCGCGCCATATTCCGGCGCCATGTTGCCGATCGTCGCGCGGTCGGCCAGCGTCATCGAGGACAGGCCCGGGCCGAAGAACTCTACGAACTTGCCGACGACGCCCTTCTTGCGCAGCATCTGCGTGACGGTCAGCACGAGGTCGGTCGCGGTCACGCCTTCCTTCAGCTTGCCGGTGAGGCGGAAGCCGATCACTTCCGGCAGCAGCATGGAAACCGGCTGGCCAAGCATGGCCGCTTCGGCTTCGATACCGCCCACGCCCCAGCCAAGAACGCCGAGGCCGTTGATCATGGTGGTGTGGCTGTCGGTGCCGACGCAGGTGTCAGGGTAGGCGACCGTCTCGCCGTCCTCGTCCTTGGTCCAGACGACCTGGCCGAGATATTCGAGATTAACCTGATGGCAGATGCCCGTGCCGGGCGGCACGACGCGGAAGTTGCGGAACGCCTGCTGGCCCCACTTCAGGAACTTGTAGCGCTCCTCGTTGCGCTGGTATTCGAGCTCGACGTTGCGGGCGAACGCCAGCGGCGTGCCGAACTCGTCGACGATGACCGAGTGGTCGATGACGAGATCGACCGGAACGAGCGGGTTGATCTTCTGCGGATCGCCGCCCAGCGAGGCCATGGCGTCGCGCATCGCGGCAAGGTCGACGACGGCCGGAACGCCGGTGAAGTCCTGCATCAGCACGCGCGCCGGCCGGTAGGCGATCTCGACGCCGGCCGTGCCCTTGTCGGTGAGCCACGCGGCAACCGCCGAGATGCTCTCCTTGGTGACCGAGCGGCCATCCTCGTTGCGCAGCAGGTTCTCAAGCAGGACCTTCATCGAGAAGGGCAGCTTGGAAATGCCGGTCAGGCCATTCTTTTCGGCCTCGACGAGGTTGAAATAGGTGTATTCCGCACCGCCCGCGTTGAGCGTCCTGCGGCAATTGAAGCTGTCGAGTGATTGTGACACGTGCGATCCCTAACGTTCGGTTGCCGATTGGGTAACGGACGCCAGTGCATGCTCATCACGCGCAAAGGTGCGGGTACGGTCATTTCCGCTGTCCGTTCCCGTGCGACCCGGCCGTTCAAGGCGGCGCGCGCGCTGGTTCGGCGCAATATGGTTCCCGTGCCGACCGCTGGCACGGTTGCCCCGCATATAGAGAATTTCGTAGAATAGTTCTAGAGCGCTTTGGGGTGAATTTGCTGCATCGCACCGGGTGGTCCGGCGCAGCCGGAGAACTGGAAGGCATGCGGCTGATTGCCGAGAACCTGGCGGGAGAACGCGGCGGAGAGCCGGTTTTCTCCGATGTAAGCTTTGCTGTCGGTGAGGGCGAAGGCCTCGTCGTGACCGGCCCGAACGGCTCCGGCAAGTCGACGCTGCTGCGCATCGTCGCCGGCCTCGTGCCGGCAAGCGGCGGCCTGATTCGGCTGGACGGTGGCGGCGAGCAATGGCCCGACATAGCCTCGGGCTGCCACTATCTCGGCCACGCCAACGCGATGAAGACGGCACTGAGCGTGGATGAGAACCTGCATTTCTGGCAGGACTTTGCCGGCGAGCCGCACCTCACGATCGACGAGGCGCTTGAGATGGTCGGCCTACCGCGTATCGGCCACCTGCCTTACGCCTACCTTTCCACGGGACAAAAACGGCGCATCGCCATCGCCAGGCTGCTCGTCAGCTACCGCCCGATATGGCTTCTCGACGAACCGACGGCAGGGCTCGACAAGGCGTCAGAAACACAGTTTGCCGCACTCATGCAAGCGCACCTCGAAGATGGCGGCATCATCCTCGCCGCCACTCACCTGCCCCTGGGGCTGAAGGCAGCGCGGGAATTGCGGATGGGAGCGACGGCGTGATCGCCCTCTTCGTCCGCGATCTTCGCCTTGGCATCCGCGCCGGCGGCGGCGCGCTGGTCGGCATCCTGTTCTTCCTCGCCGTAGTCGCCGTGGTACCGTTCGGCGTAGGTCCGGACCTCAATCTGCTGGCCCGCATCGGCCCCGCCATCTTGTGGATTGGCGCGCTTCTGGCCTCGCTGCTCGGCCTCGACCGGCTGTTCCAGGCCGAACGCGAGGACGGCGCGCTGGACGTGATCCTGCTGGCGGAAGGCCGTTACATGCTGGCGCTGAGCGTATTCGTCAAATGCCTCGCCCACTGGACGGCCGCCGTACTGCCGCTGGTGGTCGCCTCGCCGCTGCTTGGCCTGTTCATGAACATGGACCCGCTGGGGATCGGTGCGACGACGCTGACGCTGCTCGTCGGCACGCCGGCCATCGCCTTCATCGGCGCGGTCGGAGCCGCGGTCGCGGTCGCTCTGCCGCGCGGCGGTTTGCTTGTATCGGTGCTTGTCCTGCCGCTGACCATACCCGTGCTGATCTTCGGGGTGTCCGCAGCCTACGGCGCGGTCAACGATCCCGATCCATTCCTCCCTCCCTTCCTCATTCTTGCCGCCTTGACGTTGTTCTTCGCCGTGATCGGGCCGTTTGCAGCCGCTTTGGCTCTCAAGGGCGGGGCTGACTGACGATCGTGCGGCGAAGACACTCACGCGAGTTTGATCCGCCGCAATTGCAAGCGCCCGAGCCTGAGCCTAAGAAAAGCGCATGAGCGACACCGCAACCGCACAGTCAGCACGCTGGATCGACCTCGCCAACCCGACCCGTTTCGTCGCGCTGGCCGACCGGCTCGTGCCGTGGCTGGCAGCGCTTTCGGCGCTGACACTGGCGGCCGGGATATGGATGGGTTTCGCAGCACCCGAAGACTACCAGCAGGGCATCACCGTACGGATAATGTACCTGCATGTGCCGTTCGCGTGGCTGGCGATGATGTGCTACTCGCTGATGGCCGTTTCGGCGCTCGGCACGCTGGTCTGGCGGCATCCGCTGGCCGACGTCTCGCTGAAGGCAGCCGCTCCCGTCGGCGCCGCGTTCACGCTGCTGGCGCTCGCCACCGGGTCGATCTGGGGCAAGCCGATGTGGGGCACATGGTGGGTGTGGGACGCGCGCCTGACCTCCGTCTTCATCCTGTTCCTGATGTATCTGGGCATCATCGCGCTGACGCGCGCGCTCGACGATCCTTCCCGCAGCGCGCGCGCTGCGGCGATCGTCACGCTGGTCGGCTTCGTCAACATTCCCATCATCAAGTTCTCGGTCGACTGGTGGAACACGCTGCACCAGCCGGCGTCTGTCATCCGGCTCGACGGCCCGACGATCCATCCGACTCTGCTTTGGCCGCTGCTCGTCTGTGCGCTTGGCTTCACGCTGCTGTTCTTCACCCTGCACATGATGGCGATGCGAACGGAAATCTGGCGACGCCGGGTTACCGCCATGCGCCGGCTCGCCGCCCGCTCCGCCGATGCGGAAAGGGCCGCTCCGTGAGCGCGCACGCCCTCTACGTTACGGCCGCCTATGGCATCTCCGCGCTGGTGATCCTTGGCCTGATCGGCTGGATTCTAATCGATCAGCGCAACCGCAAGCGTGAATTGTCCCGGCTCGAGGCGGCAGGCATCCGCCGCCGCTCTGACGCGAGGCCAGCCGCGCAATGAGCACCGAAACGGAAAGCACCCGGCCCAGGTCGCGGCGGCTCTGGCTGGCCCTGCTGCCGCTTGGGCTTTTCATGGCGCTTGCGGCTATCTTTCTCGCCCAGCTTCTTTCCGGCCGCGACAACTCGGTGGTGCCATCCGCACTGATCGGCGCCGAGGCGCCGCAAACGTCCCTCCCCCCGCTGGACGGTACCGGCCTGCCTGGTCTCGATTCGACCCGGTTCGAGGGCAAGGTGACATTGGTCAATGTCTGGGCTTCGTGGTGTGCGCCCTGCCGGCAGGAGCATCCGCTGCTCATGCAGATGGCGCAGGATCCCCGCATCGTCGTAGCCGGCCTCAACTACAAGGACAGACCGGAAAACGCCCGGCGCTTCCTAGGCGAACTCGGCAATCCGTACGCGCAGATCGGAGTCGACGGCAATGGCCGAGCCGCGATCGACTGGGGCGTCTACGGCGTGCCGGAGACGTTTCTCGTGGGCAAGGATGGCCGCATCGCCTGGAAGCATGTCGGCCCGTTCACGCCGGATTCGATCGTCACCGCCCTGATGCCGGAAATCGAAAAAGCACTCGCGACGGAATAGTCACGAACAAAAAAAGACCGTCCGGGGCCGCCTTCTGTGTGCGGTCACCCATCCGGTTCCCCTGAACGAATTTGTCAGGCCGCGCGCGCCTGCGCGATACGCTCCTCGGCGATTGCCTGCGCGATGTCGTTGGTGGGCCGCTGCTCCGCCTCGGCACGCTGGAAGATGTCAGTCAGCGTCTCGGGAATCTGCGCCACGTGCCGCATGACGTCCGCCCGGTCATAACCTTCCGGCGCAAGCTCGGCGGCCACGTTGATGAGGCCGCCGGCATTGATGACGTAGTCGGGCGCATAGAGCACGCCGCGCCGCATCAGATGCGCGGCATCCTCATGGCGTGCGAGCTGATTGTTGGCCGCACCGGCGACAATGCGTGCCTTCAAATGCGGGATCGTGTCGGCCGACAGCACGCCACCCAGAGCGCAGGGCGCGAAAAGATCGGCCTCGGCCGCGACGATCGTCTCCGTCTCCACCACTTCGGCACCGAAAGCCTCCCTGGCTTTGGCCACGCGCGCCGCATCGATGTCGGCGACGATCAGCGACGCGCCTTCGCTGTGAAGCTGCTCGCAGAGTGACCAGCCGACGGAGCCCAGCCCCTGGACGGCGATACGCAGGCCGGAAACCGCATCCGAACCACGCGCGTGCTTCAACGCAGCCTTGACGCCCAGGAACGTCCCGAGCGCCGTAACGGGCGAAGGGTTGCCGCTGCCGCCAACGGTCGTGCCGGACACATTCGGCGTGCGTTCACGCAGGAAGTTGGCGTCATCCAGCGTCAGCCCGACATCTTCGCCGGTATAGTACTGGCCGTTCAGGGCCGCCAGCATCTCGGCATAGGCATCGAGCATTGCCGGAGTCTTTTCGGTCTTCGAATCCGCCTTGATGACGGCCTTGCCGCCGCCGAACGGCATGCGCGCGATGGCAGACTTGAAGGTCATGCCGCGCGAAAGCCGCAGCGCGTCGGTGAGTGCGGCGTCGAACGTCACGTGCGGCCACACCCGCGTGCCACCCAGTGCAGGTCCAAGCGCGGTGTTGTGGATCGCGACGATGGCGGTGAGACCGCGTTCATCGTCCTGACCGAGCCAGATCTGTTCGTGATGATCGAAGGCGGCAAGCCGCGCGGCCTTCGCGGTGATGTCGGTCAGTTTCAATGACGACGAAGCAGTGGCTGGGCGCAGCGTGCGCGCCTCCCTTGTCTGCAGCATACGTTCCTCCCGGATGTTGCGTTTCCGGTGTAATTCTAACGCGGCAGCACGGTTTTTGGTTTCGAAGTGGCCCGGAAAGACGTTCTTACGTTGCGGGACCAACCGATTAGCATTGCCGAATATGTCGCGGGCGCAGCCGACGGCCGCGCCCGCGAAATCGGTCAGGCAAGGCGAGCGTCGAGCGTAACCTCGATAGCGCCCAGCGCCTTGGAAACCGGGCAGCCTTCCTTGGCCTTGTTTGCCAGCTCCTTGAACTTGGCCTCGTCGATACCGGGAACCGCGCCGACAAGCGTCAGCGCGCTGCCGGTAATGCCGGTGCCGGGTACCAGGGTGACGACGGCCTTCGCCTCCAGCTTTTCAGCCGGGGTGCCGTTCTCCGCCAGAAAATGCGAAAGCTGCATGGCAAAGCAGCCGGCATGGGCAGCCGCGATCAGTTCCTCGGGATTGGTCCCCGATTTGCCCTGTTCGTCCTCGAAACGGGCCTTGAATGAATATGGGTGAGCTGAGAAGGCCCCGCTCTGAAGGTCGATGGCACCCGTGCCTTCCTTCAGATTACCCTTCCATACCGCGGTTGCGTGTCGATCCATGGTGGTCTCCCTGGCAAATTGAGCTGCGTTGCCGCCGCGGACGCGACGGTTCCGCTTCAACATAGGGCAGCAGGCCCCGGCGTTCCATGATGCGACAGAAACTTGCCTACTGGCAGACGTCGACCCACTGCGCATCCGTCAGGGCGGCCAGCCGGTCCGGCGCGATGCGCACCGCAGCGTTGATCGCGCCGGCAGCAGGCACGACCTCCTCGAAGCGCTTGAGCGATACGTCACAGTAGACCGGCAATGGTTGTGGAAGCCCGAACGGGCAGACGCCGCCGATCGGATGACTGGTCAGCGCGACGACCTCGTCGGCGCCCAGCATCCGCGGCTTGCCGCCGAGAACGGCCTTGGCCTTCTTGTTGTCCAGCCGCGCGGTCCCGGCGGCCACCACCAGCATGGGCTGGTCGCCGACGCGCAGGCAGATTGTCTTTGCGATCTGCGCCGGCTCGACACCGTGCGCGGTCGCGGCAAGGTCGACCGTCGCGGAGCTTTGCTCGGTGACGATGACGGAAATGTCGGGGGCTTTTTCGGCGAAGAAGGTGCTGACGGATTCGAGGCTCATGGCTTTCGGTTAGCCAAGGTCGCGCCTCCCCGCAACCCGTTGGTCATCGCAATCGTCGACGGTGGCGCGGAAGCACCAAAAAATGTTCGTGCAAAAATGTCGGCTCGTCCGGCGTCACCTCGTCTCCCAGTCAGGCGCGCCATTCCGGCGCGGCACAAGGGAGATTGACCTTGGACCTGTTGCCGATGACGAATCATTTGCGGAAACTGGCTGCGGAGCGATGCGGCGCCCACAGGAGGAACTTTGCCGGGACTGGCCTCGCGATTCTCGGTATCGCGCTACTGGGGTTTACAATGGCGTCGATATTACACGATGGCGACGGTGGGCTGTCGCGCGTGACTGCAACGCCGACAACGGAGGATGCGCGATGAAATTCGTCTGTCTTATCCATCACACGCAGGAAGCCTTCGCGCAGATGAGCGAGGCGGAACACAGCGCCATGCAGGCCGATTCGCTTGCTTATGACCGCGAACTGATGGCCGAGGGCAAACTGTTCCTGGCCCAGGCCCTGCGCCTGCCCGTTGAGGCGAAGACGGTGCGCAGCCGCAGCCGGAAGCCCGTCATAACCGATGGACCGTTCGCCGAAACCAAGGAGCAGATCGTCGGCCTGATCGTGATCGAGGCATCAGGCATGGAGGAGGCTGTCGAGATCGCCGGCAGGTTGCCGCTTGCCCGCACCGGCCATGTGGAGGTGCGGGAAGCCTATTCGATCCACGACTGATCAGATCGGCTCGCCCTGCAGCAGGCGCGGCGCATGCTCCGACAGTCCAGACGCCTGGCGGATGAAGAAGTCCTTCATCCGCGGCATGCGCTCGACAATGCCCAGCCCGAAATCGCGCACCGCGCGCAGCGGGCCGAAATCGTTGGAGAACATCCGGTTCAGCACATCGGTGGTAATACCCATCTGCAGCGTGTCGAAGCGCCGCCACTGCTGGTAGCGCTCCAGCACGTCGAGCGCGCCGATGTCCTGCCCGAGCCGGTCGGCTTCGACCACGACCTGCGCAAGTGCTGCCGCATCTTTGAAGCCGAGATTGAGGCCCTGCCCGGCGATCGGGTGGATGCCATGCGCGGCATCGCCCGCCAGCGCGAAGCGCGGCTTCACGAAATCACGGGCCAACGTCAGCCCGAGTGGCCACGCGCGGGGCTTGTTCGCAACCCTGATCTCGCCGAGCTTGAGGCCGAAGCGCTGTTCCAGCTCGGCCTCGAAGACGATCTCATCCTCGGATACAAGCCGCTCTGCGTCCTGCGTCCGCTCCGTCCAGACGATGGAAGAGCGGTTGCGCCCGTCTTCGCCGGTCTTGAGCGGCAGGATGGCAAATGGCCCGCCGGGCAGAAAATGCTCCTCCGCGCGGCCCATATGCGGCCGTTCGTGCTCGACCGTGCAGACGATGCCCGACTGGCCGTACTCCCAATTCACTGTCCTGATGCCGGCCATGTCGCGCAGGCGCGACCGCACACCGTCGGCGGCCACCAGCAGCCGCGTGCGAAACGTCACGCCGTCGGCAAGATGCACGAGCGTTTCCTGCGCACCCGCCTCGAAGCCGGAAACGCCCACGCCTTCGACAATGTCGATGCCGAGTTCGGCGGCACGGCGGCGCAAGGCGGCATTGAGGTGCCGGTTCGCGACCATGTGCGCGAAGGCCTCGCCGGGCGCTACCTCGCCGTCGAACGTCAGGAAGACCGGACGCACCGGGTCGGCCGTGCGCGAATCGGTGACGATCATCTCGGTCATGGCCTGTGCATTGGGCTCGATCTCGTCCCAGCAGCCGAGTTGCGCCAGCATACGGGTGGCCGCCGCTGCGATCGCCGATGCCCGCCCGTCCTTCTGCCAGACCCCGGCAGGCGCGGCATCGACAACCGCGATGGCAAGGTGGGGGCTGGCCTGGGCAATGCTGACGGCGACCGCGAGCCCGACATAGCCGGCGCCGGCGACGATCACGTCGAGGCGGGCATCGTCATCTTTTCTGGGCCGAGCTGGCATCGCGCTTCCCTTTCGTTTCCATCCGCAGGAACCCGCCCGCGCTTGACTTGTTCCACCGAACTGTCGAAACCCGGATGACTTTTCAATGCCGGGGACAGACCAGATGACGCAGGCCATGCAGGAGCTTCTCGACATACTCGACCTCGAGCAGCTTGAACACAACCTGTATCGTGGTCGCAGCCACAAGGTCGGCTGGCAGCGCGTCTTCGGCGGGCAAGTCATCGGACAGGCGCTGGTGGCGGCCCAGCGCACCGTCGATGGCGAACGCTACGTCCATTCGCTGCATTGCTATTTCATGCGACCGGGCGACCCGGCCGTGCCGATCGTCTACCAGGTCGACCGGCTGCGCGACGGCGGTTCCTTCACCACCCGCCGCGTCACCGCGATCCAGCATGGGCACGCGATCTTCTCGCTTGAATGCTCGTTCCAGATCGAGGAGCACGGCCTCGAGCACCAGATGTCGATGCCGCTCGACGTACCGGGTCCGGAACAGTTGCGCTCGCAGATCGAGCTCCTTCACGAGGCCGGCCATACCGTGCCGGAATCGGTCCGCAAGTTCTGGGCGCGCGAGCGGCCGCTGGAGATCAAGCCGGTCAACATCGAGCACTACACCACGCGCGACAAGCTGCCGCCCCGCCAGCACGTATGGGTGCGCGCCAGCGGCGAGGTGCCGGACGACCGGCGGTTGCAGGCCGCCATCCTCGCCTACCTGTCGGACATGACCCTGCTCGACACGTCGACCTTCGCCCACGGGCGCATCGGCTTCGATCCGGAAATCCAGATGGCGAGCCTCGACCACGCCATGTGGTTCCATCGTCCGCACAAGCTCGACGACTGGCTGCTCTACACGCAGGACAGCCCCAATTCGATCGGCTCGCGCGGCTTCTCGCGGGGCTTTCTTTATGCGCGCGACGGTGCGCTGATCGCCTCGACCGCCCAGGAAGGGCTCGTGCGCCTTCGCACGCCGCGCGAGAAATAGTCGATACTGTGCAATTGCCTAATTTCTAGGCAATTGTATTGCTGCACCTGCGAACGGCGGTCGGCCGGTCTCAGAATTTTTAACGTATTTACAATCAGTTAACTGCGCGCCGGGGCAACTGGCACGCGGCTTGATTCACCTTTGGCACTCCTCGGCTGCCCAGGCAGACCGGCGATGTCACGGCAAACGCGGGGGGACCCGCAAAAGCGAAGGGTGAAACCTTATGAAAATCGTGATGGCAATCATCAAGCCGTTCAAGCTCGACGAGGTGCGCGAAGCGCTAACCGCCGTCGGGATCCAAGGCCTGACTGTCACCGAAGTCAAAGGCTACGGGCGGCAGAAGGGTCACACGGAAATCTATCGCGGCGCGGAATACGCCGTTTCCTTTCTTCCCAAGGTGAAGATCGAGGTCGCTGTCAGCACCGATCTCGTCGACAAGGCCGTGGAGGCGATCTCCGGCGCGGCCAAGACCGGGCAGATCGGCGACGGCAAGATCTTCGTCTACGGCATCGATCAGGCCGTGCGCATCCGCACCGGCGAAACAGACACCGACGCGCTCTGAGCGGCACGGACCATCCATGGAGATTGCTATGAAAATTCCAACCTTCGTTTCAGCTGCCCGCGCGAGCGCCGGCATGCTGGCGCTGACCGCGTTCACCGCGATGCCCGCCTGGGCGCAGGACGCCGCCGAGGGTGCGGCCGAAGAGGCCGCAGAGGCTGCGCCGCAATTTGCCGCCGCGGCCGACACCGCATTCATCTTCAACACGCTGCTCTTCCTGATGGGCGGCTTCCTGGTGATGTGGATGGCTGCTGGCTTCGCGATGCTCGAAGCAGGCATGGTGCGCACCAAGAACGTCTCGATCCAGCTCACCAAGAACATCGCCCTCTACGCGATTGCAGGCCTGATGTACTGGGTCATTGGCTACAGCCTCATGTATGTCGACGTCGGCAGCTATTTCGGCACGTTCGCTCCATACAGCTTCGATCCGGTCGGGCTTGAAGGCGCCGACACGGCGGCATTGCTTGAAACCGGCTATTCGACCGCCTCGGACTGGTTCTTCCAGATGGTGTTCGTGGCGACCGCCGCATCGATCGTCTCCGGCACGCTCGCCGAGCGCATCAAGCTGTGGCCCTTCCTCGCCTTCGTCGTCATCCTCACCGGCATCCTCTACCCGATCACCGGAGCCTGGACCTGGGGCGGCGGCTGGCTGAGCCAGATGGGCTTCTCCGACTTCGCCGGCTCCACGATCGTTCACTCGGTCGGCGGCTGGGCAGCCCTTGCCGGTGCGATCCTGCTCGGCGCGCGTAATGGCAAATACGCCTCCGACGGCTCCGTGCAGCCCATTCCGGGCTCCAACATGACGCTCGCGACCCTCGGCACCTTCATCCTGTGGCTCGGCTGGTTCGGCTTCAACGGCGCTTCCCAGCTTGCCATGGGCACGATCAGTGACGCGGCAGACATCAGCCGTATCTTCGCCAACACCAACCTTGCCGCGGCCGCGGGCGTAGTCGCCGCGCTGGTTCTGACCCAGATCCTCTACAAGAAGGTCGATATTACCATGGTGCTCAACGGCGCTCTGGCCGGTCTGGTGTCGATCACCGCCGAGCCGCTCGCCCCCGGGCCGTTCGCCGCGATCCTCATCGGTGCCGTTGGCGGCGTCATCGTTGTGCTTGCCGTGCCGATGCTCGACAAGTTCAAGATCGACGACGTCGTGGGCGCGATACCCGTCCACCTCTTCGCAGGCATCTGGGGCACGCTCGTCGTTCCGTTCACCAACGCGGACGCAAGCTTCGGCACGCAGATCGTCGGCATCGTCGCCATGGGCCTGTTCACCCTGGTCGCCTCCTTCGTTGTCTGGTTCATCATCAAGGCCACCATCGGCCTGCGTGCGAGCCCCGAAGACGAAATGGCCGGCCTCGATCTCGCGGAGATCGGCGTGGAGGCCTATCCGGAGTTCTCGGCGGGCCGCTGACGCGAAACCCATCCCGTGGCGGCGGTCATAAAGACCGCCGCACCTTTGAGGCCCGGTTCCCGCCGGGCCTCATTTTTGTCGACCGCTGAGACCGTCAGCCGCAGAACCAGTCGATGAATGCCTGCAGTTTGGGCGGCTGCCCGCGCGACGGATAGTAAAGCTGAAAACGGTCCGGCGCAGGCTCGAACCGCGACAGGACTTCAACCAGTTCGCCCGCTTCGATGGCCGGAAGTTCCGTTGCTCTGAAGCGTTGCGCGATGCCAAGTCCTTCGCGCACCGCCAGGCCCATATGGTCGTTGTCGTCCAGCACCAGCCGCGGATTCGGATCGATCCGCAGCACCTGGCCATCGACGTTGAAGGTCAGCGGCTCCAGCCGCTGACTGCCCGGCAGCCGATAGCGGATGATCTGGTGGCCTTCGAGGTCGCCCGGCACATCGGGAATGCCCGCGATCTCCAGATAGCCCGGCGAAGCGAGCATGACCCGGCGAAGCATTGGCCCGATGGGGCGGGCGATCATGTCCATCTCGAGCGCATTCGGAAACCGGATACCCGCGTCGTACCCGCCGGCCACGATGTCGGCCAGCCGGTCGTCGGTGGTCAGCTCCAGGGTGATTTCCGGGTAGGCCCTGATGAAAGCTGCGAGCCTTGGCAGAATGCAGACCTGCGCGGCCAGCCGCGACAGGTTGATGCGCAAATTGCCGGCTGGCCTCTTGCCAACGGTGCGGACCCGGTCGAGCGCGTCGGTAATGTCACCGAAAGCCCTTTCGGTATCCCGCAACAGGAGTTCGCCTGCCTCCGTCAAACGCACACTGCGGCTGGTGCGCTCGAAAAGCCTGACGCCAACCATGCCTTCAAGCTGGCGGATTTTCTGGGATACCGCCGAAGGCGTCATGCCCAACCGGCCGGAAGCCGCGGTGAAACCGCCGGCCGAAGCCACCATTCGGAAAGCAGGCAGAAGAGGGAAGACTTCCGGGACAATCATTTAGCATCTCTTCATGACGCTTGAAGAATGCATCGGCTCAACTTCACGATCAAGCCGCGTCATCTATCGCTCATTCCCTTTCAGACGATGGAGTGACGAATGACCGGAATGACCAATCCGAAAATGCCGGACCCGGAGCAGCGGTTCGGCGACAGTATCGACGTTGCGATAGAGAAAGCCCTCGCAGAGCAAAGGATCGTGGGCTGCGTGGTTCTCGTGGCCGATAGCGGCGAGCTGGTTTACGAGCGCGCCGCCGGCTACGCCGATCGCGAAGCGGGCCTGCCGATGAAACCCGACACCGCTTTCCGCTTTGCATCGGTGACGAAACCCTTCACGACGATGGCGGCGTTGAAGTTGATGGAGGCCGGTCGCCTTTCGCCCGAGGACAGGCTGACCGATCATCTGCCCGCCTTCCGCCCCCGCTTGGCAAATGGCACCGTGGCCGACATGCGGATCAGCCACCTGATGGCGCATCTGGCGGGGCTCGACTACGGCTTCAACCAGCAGGCAGACAGCACCTACGCCCGCGCGGGCATTTCCGACGGTCTCGACGATGGCAGGGGCTCGCTGGCAGAAAACCTCGAACGGATCGCGAGCGTGCCGCTCGATCAGGCGCCCGGTGAAGGCTGGCGCTACTCAGTGGCAACGGATGTTCTTGGCGCGGTGATCGAGGCGGTCGTTGGCGAGCCGCTCGACAAGGCGATCGGTGAACTGGTCTGCCGTCCATTGGGGCTCAATGCAGCCTTTGCGTGGCCCGGCGACGATCTCGCCATTCCGTATTACGACGCCAACCCGCAGCCCGCGAGAATGACCGGGCCGGTGGAAGTCCCGTTGCCGTTCGTCGAGGGGCCCGGCGTCCGCTTCGACCCCGGGCGCATCCGCTTGCACACTGCGTGGCCCTCCGGCGGCGCCGGCATGGCCGGCCGCGCCAGCGACGTACTGACCCTCCTGGAAGCTTACCGCACAGGCAATTTCCTGCGCGACGATCTCCGCCAGGCCGCCCGGCTCCCTCGCACCGGCGCGGAGGCGCAGACGGCCGGACCGGGCTGGGGCGCCTCCTGGCTCGGTGCCGTGCTGGTCGAGCCCGGCACGGCGGGCACCGCCTGGAGCGCGGGATCAGTTTCGTGGGGCGGTGTCTACGGAAACTGGTGGGGCATCGATTTCACACGAAAGAGAATAGTCGTCTCGCTGACCAACACGGCCTACGAAGGCATGATCGGTGAATTCGCGAGGGACATCGCCGCCGCCGCGGCTATGTGACCTGCTTCGGAACAGTGCCTGATGCTGCGACCAAGCCTCCCCCCAATTCGTATGACCAACCCGCATGGTTAATGCCGCCTTAACCTCCACCGCCTAACCTGCACTCGATTCCGCGCGGCCGTACTGGCCTGCGCAAACCATGCTTGACGGGGAGTTCTCATGCGTTCGGGTGCGTCAGCGCAGATGACCATCGGCGATGCGGGTTACGGCCTGCGAGGTTTCTTTCATCGCCAGTTGACGCGGGCCGCGGGGCTCGGCGGACTGGCGGCGATTGCCTTCTGCCTCGCCAGCCTGGGCACATGGAGTGTCGCCGATCCAAGCTTCAGCCATGCCACCGACAATCCCGTCACGAATGCGATGGGGTATCCCGGCGCTGTTGTCTCCGACCTGCTGATGCAGTTTTTCGGCCTTTCGTCCGTGGTCGCGCTGGTGCCGGGCCTTGCCTGGGCCACATGGCTTCTGCTGGCCCGCCGTGTCGACCGCATGCCGCGCCGTGCAGCGGCATGGGCAGGCGGAGCGGCCCTGGCCGCCGGCATCGTCGGATGCATCGGCGCGCCGCCGACTTGGCCCCTGCCTTCCGGCCTCGGCGGCGTAGTCGGCGATGTCGCGCTCGCGATCCCGTCCTGGTTCGCCGGCGGCTATCCGACCGGCGCCGCCGCGATCCTGACCGTGGCGCTCTATGCGATACCGGCTCTATGGCTGCTCGCCTTCGGCGCGGCTATCATCGGCCGGCCTGTTGATGAGGACGCTCCAGCGACTTTCGCCCGCCCTGCCCGCCGACGCCGCGCTCAGGAGATCGAGGAAGAAGAGGACGACCTCGAAGACGACGACGACGAACGTGGCGGCATGCTCGCGGCCTTCGGCGCTGTCACCCACTGGTGGCTTTCGGCCCGCGCCTTCGTCAGGCGTCACACGGCCGGCATGCAGCGCCCGCGCGTTCTTGATCGCTACGATGAGGAAGACGATCTGGCAGACCTGCCGGCGGTTGCGCGCCGGGGCGATCGTATCGAACCCGGCTTCGACAATGCGCCACGCCTCGATGAGGTCGAGCCACCCTTCGACGTCGGTAATGGCGATGACTATCCGGCATACGATAAAGATTTCGACGACGACGTGATCATCCGACCGACCCCGCCGGCGGGCGAACAGCAGGCGCAGGTGCGCCAGTTCCGTTCCGACGCGGCAACCCGCGTCGAAGCACCGGCTGCGCGGCCGCAGCAGGGAGCCCGCGTGCAGCGCGAGGCGCAGCGATCGCTGATCGGCCCCGACGCATTCGAAATGCCGTCGCTGCATTTCCTGACGGAAGCCAAGAACGTCGCCCGCGACCCTTCGCTGTCGCAGGACGCGCTGGAACAGAATGCGCGGCTGCTTGAAGGCGTGCTGGAGGACTTCGGCGTCAAGGGCGAGATCATCCATGTGCGGCCAGGCCCAGTGGTCACCCTCTACGAGCTGGAGCCCGCACCCGGCATCAAGTCTTCCCGCGTCATCGGGCTTGCCGACGACATCGCCCGTTCGATGAGCGCGATCGCCTGCCGCGTCGCCGTGGTTCCGGGCCGCAACGCGATCGGCATCGAGCTGCCCAATGCCAAGCGCGAGACGGTCTACCTGCGCGAGATTCTGGCCAGCCGCGACTTCGAGCAGACCAAGTGCAAGCTGGCGCTGGCGCTCGGCAAGACGATCAACGGCGAGGCCGTCATCACCGACATCGCCAAGATGCCACACGTGCTGGTCGCAGGCACCACCGGCTCGGGCAAGTCGGTCGCGATCAACACCATGATCCTGTCGCTGCTCTACCGCATGACGCCGGAGCAGTGCCGCCTCATCATGATCGACCCAAAAATGCTGGAACTGTCCGTCTATGACGGTATCCCGCATCTGCTGACCCCCGTCGTCACCGATCCGAAGAAGGCCGTCGTCGCGCTGAAATGGACCGTGCGCGAGATGGAAGACCGCTATCGCAAGATGTCGAAGGTCGGCGTGCGCAACATCGACGGCTTCAACCAGCGCGTCGCCCAGGCGCAGAAGAAGGGCGAGCAGATCACCCGCACGGTGCAGACCGGCTTCGACCGCGAGACCGGCGAGGCCATTTACGAGACGGAGCACCTCGATCTCGATCCGATGCCGTATATCGTCGTCATCATCGACGAGATGGCCGACCTGATGATGGTCGCCGGCAAGGACATCGAGGGCGCTGTGCAGCGGCTGGCGCAGATGGCGCGTGCGGCCGGCATCCACGTCATCATGGCGACCCAGCGCCCGTCGGTCGACGTCATCACCGGCACCATCAAGGCCAACTTCCCGACCCGTATCTCCTTCCAGGTGACCTCCAAGATCGACAGTCGCACGATTCTCGGCGAGCAGGGCGCAGAGCAGCTCCTCGGCATGGGCGACATGCTCTACATGGCTGGCGGCGGCCGCATCCAGCGCGTCCACGGGCCTTTCGTTTCCGACGACGAGGTGGAGAAGGTGGTCGGACATCTGAAGCTGCAGGGTGTTCCGGAATATCTCGACGCCATCACCGAGGATGACGACGAGGACGATGGCGACGGCGGCGGCAAGGGCGGATCGTCCGGCGGAAATTTCGAGGATTCTGAAGATCCTTACGACCAGGCGGTGGCCGTGGTGCTGCGCGACGGCAAGGCGTCGACCAGCTACATCCAGCGCCGGCTCGGCATCGGCTACAACCGCGCCGCCTCGATCATCGAGAAGATGGAGCAGGAGGGCATCGTCGGCCCGGCCAACCATGCCGGCAAGCGCGAGATCCTCGTGCCGACGGAAGACGACAAGTTCTAGACCGATGCAACCCGGTGAGCCCGATCCCCGTTTGAAGACGGATCGGGCTGGCCCAATTTCGGCCCAACTGCACGCCTAGCTGACAAGGCATGAAGCAAGGACGGAATACGATGGACACTATGGCGAAGACCATTGCCGCTCAGCCTGCGACAGGAATGTCGCGTCGCAGCTTTCTCGGCGCCGCCGCGATGGGCATCGGAGTGCTCGCGCTGGCCCAGGTCGCCGGGCCATTCGTGTCGTTGGCCAATGCACAGGCCGCGACCGCACAGCGCATCGCCGACCATTTCGCCAGCGTACGCACAATGATGGGCGAATTCGTGCAATTCGGCCCCCGCGGCGAACAGACCGGCGGCAAGTTTTATATCGAGCGGCCCGGCAAGGTGCGCTTCAACTACGAGGCGCCCTCGAACTTCCGCGTCACGTCGGACGGCACGACCGTGGTGCTGGAAAACACGAAGCTGAGGACCGCCGACATCTATCCCTTGTCGCGTACGCCGCTCAAGCTGCTGCTCGACGACCGCATCGACCTCTCCGGCAACAAGGTGCGCGCCGTCAAGGAGGAGGACGACCTGACCACGATCCAGCTTGCCGACAAGTCGGTCTTCGGTGATTCGACCATTACGATGATGTTCGACCCCGCGAGCTTCGAGCTGCGCCAGTGGACCATCACCGACGCGCAGGGCAAGGACACGACGGTGATGATCTTCAACGTCGAGCAGGGCGTGGTTTTTGATCCTTCGGTGTTCGCCATCGATCACCGCAAGGTGCAGGAGATGCAGCAGCGCAGCCACAACCGCTGACGAACGCACAAGCTGCGCTTTCTGTGGAATAGCGCGCGAGGCCGGTGACTCACGCAGCCGTGCCTTGTTTTGTCGGCGCTCGGCTGGCAGGGTCCGGCACCCGATTGCCTGAGACCCGATTCCCGCCATGCCTTTTTCCATTGCGACCTGGAACATCAACTCCGTGCGGCTGCGGATGCCGTTGGTCGCGCAGTTTCTGGCCGACTACCAGCCGGACGTGCTCTGCCTTCAGGAAACCAAGTGCCCGGACGACCTCTTTCCGCTCTCTGCTTTCCGCAAGGCCGGCTACGAGCACGTCGCGATCAGCGGTCAAAAGGGCTACCACGGCGTGGCCACCGTCGCGCGTCGGCCGATCGAAATCGTCGAGAAACGCCGCTTCTGCGACAATGGTGACTGCCGCCATCTGTCGGTCCACGTCGAGGCCGGCGGGCGGCGCATCTTGTTGCATAATTTCTACGTGCCGGCCGGCGGCGACGAGCCCGACCCCGAGATCAACCCCAAGTTCCGTCACAAGCTCGATTTCGTGGCTGAAATGCACGAGGTGCCGGCGCTGGAAGCCGACAACCTCTCCTCGGTACTGGTCGGCGACCTCAACATCGCACCGCTGGAAACCGATGTCTGGTCGCACAAGCAGCTTCTCAACGTGGTCAGCCATACGCCCATCGAGACGACCAGCTTCGAGGCTATGCGCCGCGCCGGCAACTGGGTCGACCTGATGCGCCAGGCGATCCCCCCGGAAGAAAAGCTCTACACCTGGTGGAGCTATCGCGCGCAGGATTGGGCGGCGTCCGATCGCGGCCGGCGTCTCGACCATGTCTGGTCGTCACCCAACCTTTCGCCGGCGCTGACCAGCATCAAGGTGCTGCGCCATGCCCGCGGCTGGGAGCGGCCGTCGGACCACGTGCCCGTCATCGCCTCGTTCGATCTGGATTAAACTAGTCGGCGAACTTGACGCCGAGACGCTCGATCTTCTTGAGAAACTCCTGGAGATCTTCGAGCATGCGTCGATGAAGGTCGGCGGCGGCTTCCGGATACTCTTCCAGTATTCGCCGGAACAGAGATCGGTTGAGCCTGATCATCTCCACATCGGTCTCCGCCGCGGCATAGGTCAGCCGCCTGCTATCCGCGATCAATGCGAGTTCACCGAGAATCGCGCCCGGCCCCAGACGCGAGACGGCAACCGATTCGCCATTGTGATCACGATAGAGAACGACCTTGCCGGAGATGACGATATAGGCGCAATCCGCCGGGGCGGTTTCGCGATAAATCTCGCGCCCGGCCTGAAAGCGTACGGCTTCCGCGCCGAACGCCAGCAGTCTCAGTTGCTCCGCGCTCAGTCCGGAAAACAGGCTGACGCCGGACAAAATGCGGATATCGTCGTCAAGCGCCAAATCGCGGTCCCCGGTTGCGCCCCCACCCGGTTCTTCCGCCGCGATGGGAAAACAGTCAAGGGACGAGCTTGTAACCGCCGCTTTCCGTCACAAGAATTTCCGCATTCGAGGGATCACGCTCGATCTTCTGGCGAAGGCGATAGACGTGTGTTTCGAGCGTATGCGTGGTGACGCCGGAGTTGTAGCCCCATACCTCTTCGAGCAGGATGTCGCGGGTCACCACCTTCTGGTCGGCCCGGTAGAGATATTTGATGATCGAGGCTTCCTTTTCGGTAAGCCGCACCTTGCCGCCCTTCTGGTCGGTGAGCAGTTTCTGGCTCGGCTTGAAGACGTAGGGGCCCACTGAGAAGGTGGCGTCCTCGCTCTGCTCGTGCTGGCGAAGCTGGGCGCGTATGCGCGCAAGCAGCACCGCGAACCTGAAGGGCTTGGTGACGTAGTCGTTGGCCCCCGCCTCGAGGCCAAGGATCGTGTCCGAATCGGTATCGTGCCCAGTCAGCATGATGATCGGCGCCTTGAACCCGCCTTTGCGCAGCAGCTTCACCGCTTCGCGGCCGTCCATGTCCGGCAGGCCGACATCCATGATGAGCAGGTCGATAATGCCGCCGCGCGCCGTTTGAACGCCTTTTCCGGCGGCGGCCTCCTCCAGCACTTCGAATTCCTCGTAGAGCGAAAGCTGTTCCACAAGCGTTTCGCGCAGATCGGCGTCGTCGTCGACAATGAGGATGGTGCGTGACGTCATGTTCTATCCGTAGCTGGAGGCGGCAGTTGACCGCACCTCGGTTTATGCGGAAGCATAGCGCCGAAAAAGAATATCACGACGATTTGTTCCACAGTGACATCATACCCCAAATATCGTGGACGCAATGAGGCGGCGAAAAGCGGCCTTGCGCGCAACGCACCGATCGTTGTTCGACCGCGCCCGGGAAAGCCGACGCAAGGCCTCCTTTCGTGGCACGGCACGGTGTTTCCCTGCGCGCTGGGGCGCGGTGGCATCCGCGCGATCAAGCGCGAGGGGGACGGCGCCACTCCGCTCGGCCGGATGCGGCTGATCGACGGATGGTTCCGCCACGGCAGGCTCGCAAACCTGCGCTCAGGCCTTGCGCTTCGACGAATCGGCCCGCGTGACGGCTGGTGCGACGCCCCGGGCGACCGCAACTACAATCGCGCGGTCACGCTGCCTTACCCGGCAAGCTGCGAAAGCATGCAGCGCAACGACCGCCTCTACGATTGCTGCATCGTGCTTGACTACAACGTAGCCCCGCGCAGGCGCGGCATGGGCAGTGCCATCTTCTTTCACATCGCGAGCGACGGTTTTCGGCCCACCGAAGGCTGCGTGGCCATAACCCCGCGCGTGATGGCGCGGATGCTGCCGCATCTTTCGCCAAGGACGGTGATGGTGGTGTCGCGCTGAGTCGCGCGTCCTTCGAGGCTCGCTGCGCTCGCACCTCAGGATGAGGGAGGTCGGTTGATCGAACCTGCTCACTGCGGGCTGGAGGACGTCAGCAAAACGACCTTCGTACCCACGGCGTTTCGGGCTCGATGCACAAACAGTCCTCATCCTGAGGTGCGAGCGCAGCGAGCCTCGAAGGACGCACGAATGGCGACAAACGAGGGATCAGTCGAATCGCCAGACGGTTGTCTTCTTGACCTCGGCATCCTCCAGCGCGCGGGTGACCGGCACCTGATAGGTTGCAAGCCCTTCGAGACCGGTTTTCGGCAGATAGGCGCGGCCGGGATCGCCGACCAGGATTTCGCAGCCACATCTCCGCATCTGCGCAAACCACGGCAGCAGCCGATCTGCGAAAGCCCGGTCGTAAAAGACATCCCCGGCCAGGATCACATCCCATGCACCGGACGTCCCCACCAGATCGCTGTCGGTGAAATCGACTGCCACGCCATTGGCGGCGGCGTTGAGCCGCACGGCTGCGGCGCAGAACGCATCTATATCGGCGGCAAGCACATGCGCGGCGCCAGCCTTTGCCGCAGCGATCGCCACCAACCCGGAGCCGCTCGCAAAATCGAGCACTTTGCGTCCCTGCACGAGCCCGGCATTGTCGAGCACATGACGTGCAAGCCCCTGCCCGCCGGCCCAGGCGAACGCCCAGAAGGGCGGCTGCAGCCCAATCGCCTCCAGCTCTTCTTCCGTCCGCTGCCACAGGTCGTGGGCCTCGTCGGCCAGGTGCAACCGGATTTCCGGCACATGCGGCGGCGCGATGAGGGCCGTGTTCGCCCGGATGAATGCCTCGGCCCGGCCAGGCGAAATCGGCGGCGTCACGGCGCGGGAACGAGACCTCCCATGCGGCAGACCTCTTCCCATTCGTCAGGCTTCACCGGCTGCACGGAAAGCCGCATCGAGGTCACGAGCGCCATGTCGGCGAGCTTGGGATTGGCCTTGACGTCCTTGAGCGTCACCGGCTTCGGCATGTCGCGCACCGCGCGGATGTCGACGCATTCCCAGCGCGGGTCGTCGGTGCTCGAATCGGGATGCGCCAGCTTGCAGACCTCGACAATGCCGACCACTTCCAGCCCCTCATTGGAGTGGTAATAGAAACCGAGATCGCCGATCTGCATGGCGCGCATGTTGTTGCGCGCCTGGTAGTTGCGCACGCCGGTCCATTCCTCGCCGGCCTTGCCCTTGGCCTTCTGCTGGTCCCACGACCAGGCGTCGGGCTCGGACTTGAACAGCCAGTAAGCCATCACTTCGCCTCCGGAGCCTTGAACACCCAGTTCCACGGCAGAATCTCGACGCTTTCGAACAGCCCGGCCTTGGCATAGGGGTCGCCCGCCGCGATCTGCTCGGCGCCGGCGCGATCCTGTGCCTCGACCGCGACCAGGCTGCCGATCGGCTTGCCGTCCTCGCCCAGGAACGGCCCGGCGAACTTGAGCGCGCCCTCGCGATCCAGCGCCATCAGATAGTCGACATGCGCCGGCCGGTTGGCCAGCCGCACGTCGAGCTGGCCGGGTTTGTCCTTGCAGATGAAAGTGAAGATCATCGGTGGTCTCCGTTGCCTTGACGTTGTTCCTGTTCGCTCTTGAGCGGCCGCGACAGCAATGCTGCCACGGCCTCCGCGATGCTGGCCTTACCGCGAAGGATGCGGTCGACAGCCTCGATGATCGGTGCATCCACGCCCTTCTCGCGCGCGATCCGCGCTGCGATCCCGGCAGTCGACGCGCCTTCGGCAAGCGGCCGGCCCTCCAGGCTTTCACCACGCCCGAGCGCCAGACCATATGAGAAGTTGCGCGACTGGGGTGACCCGCAGGTGAGGATGAGGTCACCGAGCCCCGAAAGGCCCATCAGGGTCTCCGCCTCGGCTCCGAAAGCCGCGCCCACACGGCGCAGTTCGACGAAGCCTCGCGTCACCATCGCTGCTTGGGCGCTGGCGCCAAGGCCTGCGCCCGATACCGCGCCCGCGGCGATCGCCAGCACGTTCTTAAGCGCCCCGCCCACTTCGACGCCGGTGAGATCCGCACTCGAATAGCAGCGGAAGGCGGGCGCCGACAGCAGGAGCGCCAGCGACGAGGCAAGTTGCACGTCGGCGGCGGCGACCGTCACAGCCGTCGGCAGGCCGCGCGCAACGTCGGTGGCAAAGCTCGGCCCCGAAAGGGCAGCGATCGGCGTCTGCGGCAGCAATTCGGCGGCGATCTGAGACAGAAGCAGGCCGCTGTCGCGCTCGATGCCTTTCGCGCAGAGCACGAGCGGCACGCCGGACGGCAGGCGGTCGGCGAGTGAAGCGAGGAGACCGCGCATGGCCTGCGCAGGCACGACCGCGAGCACGCAATCCGCGCCGTCGATTGCCTCATCGAGGCTTTCGGTCGCTTGGATGCCCGCTTCCAGCACGATGTCCGGCAGGTAACGCGGATTCTCGCGCCGTTGGTTGAGCGAAGCGACGATCTCCGCGTCCCGCGCCCACAAGGCAGTCGCGTTGCCGGCCCGCACCATCGTCGCGGCCAGCGCCGTGCCCCATGCCCCGCCGCCGAGCACGGCGATCTTCTTGGGCGCGCTCATGCCTTGGCTCCGCGTTTGCCCGAACCAATGATCGGTGAAGCGCCGGCATCCAGCGGCCAGCGGGATCGCGGCGCAAAGCCCATCGCGTCATCCTCTACCAATCCGGCCCGCATCCGCTCGATACCCGCCCAGGCGATCATGGCGGCGTTGTCGGTGCACAGATGCAGCGGCGGCGCAACGAGGTTCATGCCGTGCCGCTCGCATAACCCTTCCAGCGTAGCGCGGATCGCCTTGTTGGCGGCAACGCCGCCGGCGACCACGAGCGCCGGTCGTGCAAGATCTGGAAACGCTTCACGAAACCGCGTCAGGCTGCGGCCGACACGCTCTTCCAACGTTTCAGTGATCGCAAGCTGGAAAGCCGCGCAGATGTCGGCGACGTCCTGATCGGACAGCGGCGCAATGGCGCTCGCAGCCTGCCGCACGGCGGTCTTGAGGCCGGAGAACGAGAAGTCCAACCGCGCTTCGCCCCTAAGGGGCCTCGGAAAGGAAAAACGCCTGGGATCTCCCTTTGCCGCCTGCTCTTCGACATTCGGCCCGCCCGGATAGGGCAGGCCCAGCAGCTTCGCGGTCTTGTCGAACGCCTCGCCGAGTGCATCGTCGATGGTCGACGCCCAGCGCTCGTAGTCGCCAACGCCGCGCACCAGCACGACCTGCGTGTGGCCGCCGGAGACCAGCAGCAGCAGGTAGGGGAAATCGAGACCGTCGGTGAGCCGCGCGGTAAGCGCATGGCCTTCAAGGTGATTGACTGGGACGAGCGCCTTACCGGCCGCTGCCGCAACGGCCTTGGCCGTCATCAACCCCACGATCAATCCGCCGATCAATCCGGGTCCAGCCGTCGCTGCAATGCCGTCGACCGCGCCCAGGGGCACGCCTGCCTCGTCCAGCGCCGCATCGATCACGCCGTCCAGCGTCTCGACATGCGCGCGCGCCGCGATCTCCGGCACGACGCCGCCAAACGCGGCATGGTCCTCGATCTGGCTCAGAACCACGTTGGAGAGAATGCGGGGCGCGCCGTCGTCGCCAAGCTCGACCACGGAGGCGGCCGTCTCGTCGCAACTGGTTTCGATGCCGAGCATGCGGATCATTGCTGTGGTGGTCATTCCTCGATAGGAGTTGGCCGGCACTATCACGGACGAAGCGGCACATGCAAACGGATGTCTTGAAGATCGGAACGCGCGGCAGCGCCCTTGCGCTGGCCCAGGCGCACGAAACCCGCGCAAGGCTCATGGTGGCCCATGCCCTGACCGAAGAAGCCTTCGAGATCGTCGTCATATCGACCAGCGGGGACCGCATTCAGGACCGGCCGCTTTCGGAGGCCGGCGGCAAGGGCCTTTTCACCAAGGAAATCGAGGAGGCGCTGCTAAACGGTCGCATCGACATCGCCGTCCATTCCTCCAAGGACATGCCGACAGCGCTGCCGGAAGGGCTGGAGCTGTCCGCCTTTCTCGAGCGCGAGGACGTGCGCGACGCTTTCATCGGTCGTGCCGCGGCAAAGCTGGCCGACCTGCCGGAACGCGCGGTTGTCGGCTCCTCGTCGCTGCGTCGTCAGGCGCTGATCCGCCGGCTGCGGCCGGACATCGACGTGGTCATCTTTCGCGGCAACGTGCAAACGCGGCTGCGCAAACTGGACGAGGGGCAGGTGGCCGGCACATTGCTGGCCAACGCCGGGCTGCGTCGGCTCGATCTGGCGAACATCATCACCGAGTTGCTGCCGGCCGAGACCTTTCCGCCGGCTCCTGGCCAGGGCGCGATCTGCATCGAAAGCCGGATCGGCGATGCAGCCACGACCGCCATGCTCGCCCCGATCAACCACCTGCCGACCGCGCAGGCACTGGCCTGCGAACGCGCCTTCCTGGCGGCACTCGACGGCTCCTGCCGCACGCCGATCGCGGGCTACGCGCGCATCAATGGCGGAAACCTTTCCTTCAACGGGATGATTCTGACACCCGACGGGCGCGAGGCGCACGAAGTCGATGCCTCGGGACCGACCAGCGAGGCGGCGAGCCTCGGCGCGGATGCCGGCGAACGCGTCCGCGCCAAAGCGGGCACCGGCTTCTTCGACGGCTGGTCGTGAAACGGCGCGTTCTCGTCACGCGGCCGGAACCCGGCGCGAGCGAGACGGCGGCGCGGCTCGAGGCGCTCGGTTTCGAGACCGTCGTCCTGCCTTTGACCCACATCGTTCCACTGGATGCAGGACCCGCCCCGGATCCGCACGCCGTCGATGCGGTCGCGGTGACCAGCGTCAACGCCCTGCGGCACGCGTCAGCGGCGATGCTTGCCGCCCTTTCGGCCAAACCGGTTTTCGCAGTCGGCGATGCAACGGCCGAAGCGGCGCGCCAGTCGGGATTTGCTTTCGTGACGTCCGCGGCCGGAACCGCAATTGATCTCGCCGCGGCTATTGAGACACGGATGCCCATCCGTTCCCGCATCCTTCACCTCGCCGGCAGGGAACGCACAGGGGGTTTTGCAGAAGCGCTGTATGACAGAGGCTTCAGCGTGAGGGTAACCGAGGTCTATGGCGCTGAAAAAGTCAGTTACATCACTGACTTTTTGATAGAGACCTTCGCCGGTCGTTCGATATGGGGGTGTCCAGTCCTCTCGACGCGTGGCGCAGTCTTTCTAAACGAGTTGGTGGCCAACCCAGAACTTTCGCATACCTTTGAAGAAACACGGTTTTTCTGTGTTTCGCGGAAGGTTGCGCAGGTGCTGGAGCCGACGGTAGGCGACCGAGCAAGTGTAAGCGACAAGCCCACCGAAGACAGCGTCATGGTGCTGCTTTCGTCGCAGCGGTAGGCCTCGTCGCATTCCAACCCTTTTCAGTTTCTATCCAGCCCTTTAGATCAGAAGGAGCCGGCGGCATCGCCTGCCCGAACAGCGGCTGAAGGAAATCAGGAATGGTCAAGACGCCCCGAACCCGCCACTCGAAGACCAGCAAGGAGCCGGTGACCATCGATCTTGCGCCCGGCGAAGTCTCGCGCGCCAAGGCGGAGGCCGAGAAGGCCGATCCGGTGAAGCAGTCCGAAACGCCGCAGCAGGCGAAGGCAGAAACCCCGAAGCCAGAAGATTCCAAGCCGGCGAACCAGAGCAGCGCAGCTTCCGGCGCGGATACGCCCGACGCAAAGCCGCAACCCGAACCCGCAGCCGCAAGCAGTCAGCAGAAGCCGGGAGCGACGGCGGCCGGTAGCAGTCAGGCTTTCGGCCGCAAGGACAGGGAGCCCGCAGCATCGTCAGCGCCACCGTCATCCGGACGCGGCGGCGCGCTCGCAGCCGGCGTCGCCGGTGGCGTCATTGCGCTGGTGCTTGCCGGGGGGCTTCAGCTTGCGGGTCTGCTTCCTGCGGCGGGCAACAGGGGGCAGGAAGCGACAGACTCCACCGCCGCAATCGACACGCTGGAACAGGAAATTGCCACCTTGCGCGACCAAATCGGCGCGGCAGGTGGCTCCGATCCCGAACTCGGCGGTCGCGTATCCCAGGCCGAGGAACGCGTCGCGGCGCTCGCCTCGCAGATCGAGAGCTTGACCGGCGAAGTGGCGGGCATCGCGCGGGAACCGGGCGGCGAGGCCGCTGCCCCTGTCGATCTCTCCCCGCTGGAAGAGAGGCTTGCCACCCTTGAAGGCACCGTAAGCGCACTTGGCGACGCCGGCCCGTCGCAGGCAGTGGAGGAAAGGCTGACGGCGCTGGGTGACGAAATCGCCGCCGCGCGTGAAGCCCAGGCGGCGGCGGGCACGCGGCTCGATGCGGTGGAAAAGTCCATCGGAGACCTCAGCGGCCGCGTCGACGAAGCCGCCGAAACGCCTGCCACGGCGGTCATCATCGCCGCGTCCGCGCTCAAGGCCGCGATCGAACGCGGCGTGCCCTTCACGGCCGAACTCGACACCCTTGCAGCGCTTGCTCCCGAGGCACCGCAGATCGCCGATCTGCGCGCACTGGCAGCCGACGGCGTGCCGACGCGCGCCCAGATCGCGGAAGAAGCGGATGCGGCAGCCAATGCGATGATCGCGGCCGCGCGGCCGGTCGATCCGCAGGCAGGTGTCATCGACAGGCTGATGGGCAGTGCCATGAGTCTCGTCCAGGTGCGCCCGGTCGGCATGGTCGAAGGCGACGGCGTGCCGGAGATCGTCGCCAGGCTCGACGCCGCTGTTCAGGCGGGCGACTACGAACGCGCACTCGCCGAATATGACGCCTTGCCGGAGCCATCCAAGGCCGCCGGCGCGGCTTTCATCGAAAAGGTACGCGCGCGCCAGAACGCCGACCGGCTGATCGACGATGCGCTCGCCGCCGCGCTCGCGAACTGAGGGAAGAATCTCGATGCTGCGTATTCTCTTCTTCCTCGGTCTCGTCTTCCTGATGGGACTTGGCTTTGCCTGGCTGGCCGACCGGCCGGGCGACCTCGTCATCACTTTCGGCGGCTACCAGTATCAGGTCACGCTGATGGTAGCGGCTGTCATCGTCGCCGCCATCGTGCTTGCGGTGATGCTTTCGTGGTGGCTGCTCAAGAGCATCTGGTACAGCCCCTACACCGTCTCCCGCTATTTCCGCGTCCGTCGCCGCGATCGCGGCTACCAGGCGCTGTCGACCGGTATGATTGCCGCCGGCGCCGGAGATGCTGGGCTTGCGCGCCGCAAGAAGAAGGAGGCGATGAAGCTCATCAGCGCCGATCAGGAGCCGCTCATCCACCTGCTCGATGCGCAGGCCTCGCTGCTGGAAGGCGACCACGAGGCGGCGCGGCGCAAGTTCGAGGCGATGCTCGACGATCCTGAAACGCGGCTTCTCGGCCTGCGCGGCCTCTATCTGGAAGCAGAGCGGCTGGGCGACCGCACCGCGGCGCGCCACTATGCCGCCAAGGCGACGGAGGCGGCACCCCAGCTTGAATGGGCGTCGGAGTCGACGCTTGAAGAAAAGACCGAGGCCGGCGAATGGGATGAGGCGCTGCGACTGGTCGGCGCACAGAAGTCGACGAGGCAGATCGAGCGCGAGGCCGCGAACCGCCGCAAGGCCGTCCTCCTGACGGCGAAGGCGATGGCGACCCTCGATGCCGATCCTGCCGGCGCGAAGACCGCCGCCCTCGAGGCCAACCGCCTGGCGCCCGACCTCGTGCCGGCAGCGACGACGGCGGCCAAAGCCCTGTTCCGCCTCGCAGACATTCGTAAGGGGTCCAAGATTCTGGAGACGGCGTGGAAAAAGGAACCGCATCCCGAGATTGCCGATGTCTATGTCCACGCCCGGCCGGGCGATTCGACCCATGACCGGCTGACGCGGGCCAAAAAACTGCAATCGCTGCGTCAGAACCATGTCGAATCGGCCCTTGCCGTGGCCCGCGCGGCACTCGATGCCGGCGAGTTCAAGCTGGCAAGGCGCGAGGCCGAGGCAGCCGCCCGGCTCGATCCGCGAGAGGCGTCGTGGCTCCTTCTGGCCGATGTCGAGGAGGCCGAAACAGGAGACCAGGGCAAGGTGCGCCAGTTGCTCGGCAAGGCTGTGCGTGCGCCACGCGACCCGGCATGGGTTGCCGACGGCGTTGTCGCCGAACGCTGGGCCCCGGTTTCGCCGGTGACCGGCCGGCTCGACGCCTTCGAGTGGAAGGTGCCGGCCGAACGTCTCGCTCAGCTTGTCGAATCGCTCCACGACGAACCGCAACCGCCCCGCCCCGCCCCCCGCGCCATAGCGCCGGCCGAGCCCGTCAAAGAAGCGCCCGTGACGGTCGATGACAAGGTCGAGGACGCAGTCGTCGAGACGCCAGCCGCGCCAATCCCGGCAGCTTCCAAACCTGTTGCGGAGGCACCCGCGGAAAGCCCGCAGCCCGAGAAGTCGACAGAACCGGCACACAAGCCTGTTTCCGCCACCGCCAGGCCGGCGGAGCTCGCGTCGGCGACCGCTCCTGCCGTAGCCAGACCGGCACCTGAGAAACCGGCGGCCGAGAAGAAGGACAGTGCGGTCGTCGGTCCAGCCGTGGTCGCGCCAGCGCCCGTCCTTGATGCGCCACCGCCGGATGAGGAGGAGGAAAATCAGAAGTCCATCCGCCTTCCGGATGATCCCGGTGTCGATCCTGATGATGCCGACCGGGACGAGCCGCAGCGCTTCCGGTTGTTCTGACCGCCAAGTTCGCGCTAGGAAAGGGGCATGACGGTGGGGCGCACCGCCCAAACCAACAATCTGACACCGCGAGGACCCGAAAGCCTATGCTCGAAAGACTGAAGTCGTTCTTCAGCGCCCTGCCAGAAAAGCCGCGCGGCAGCGGCCTCAAGGCCGATGATCCGCGCGTGGCCGCCGCCGCCTTGATGTTCTTCGTCATCGATGCCGACGGCGTGCGCGACGAGGCGGAGCGGGCACGGCTGCGCGAGGTGCTGGCCGCTTCCTACGCGCTATCCGGCGACGAACTGGACGAGATCGTGAAAGCCGGTGACGAAGCCCACAACGAGGCGGTGGATCTCTTCGCCTTCACCAGCGTGCTGAACCGGAGCCTCGACGAGACGGCCAAGATCGAGTTCATCGGCATCCTCTGGGAAATGGTCTATGCGGACGGCGAAATCCACGAACTTGAGGACAATATCGTCTGGCGCACGGCCGAACTGATCGGCGTGTCGCAGCGCGACAGGGTCCTGATGCGCCAGCGCGTTCGTGACGACCAGGACGCCGACGCGGACGAAAGGGGCGAGTGACCGGTCATGCTGGCGCGCGACAAGGGCAAGATCCTGATCGTCCTGCACCAGGAGCTGTCCAGCCCCGGCCGGGTCGGGCAGTTGCTGGTCGAATCCGGCTTCCACCTCGACATCAGGCGACCGCCGCTCGGCGATCCGCTGCCTGACACGCTGGAAGACCATGCCGGCGCAGTGATCTTCGGCGGGCCGATGAGTGCCAACGACACCAGCGAGTTCGTACGCCGCGAAACCGACTGGCTGGCTGTGCCGCTGGCGGAGGACAAGCCCTTCCTCGGCATCTGCCTGGGCGCTCAGATGCTGGTCAACCACCTTGGCGGCTCGGTTGCCGGCCATGACGACGGCCTGGTCGAGATCGGCTGGTATCCGATCCGGCCGACCGAGGCCGGCAGCGGGCTGATCGACTGGCCGGAGATGGTCTACCAGTTCCACCGCGAGGGGTTCTCGCTACCGTCCGGCGCAACCCTGCTGGCCGAAGCGGAGCACTACCCCAATCAGGCTTTCCGCTACGGCCGCAATGCCTGGGGCATCCAGTTCCATGCCGAGCTGACGCGGGTGATGATGCAGCGCTGGGTGGTGCGTGGCGCACACCGCTTCGTGCTGCCGGGCGCGCAGGTCGGCCGCGACCATCTGAACGGCCGCATGCTGTGGGACATCAGGCTGAAGCGCTGGCTGGAGGATTTCCTCGGGCTGGTGTTCGAGGGCCGGGAGCCGCAGCGCATGCCCGCGACCGCCCACGCTGTGGCGACGAACGTCACACCCGACCGTCGAGACGGCGAGCCTTCCTGAGTTCGGGGAACAGCCAGGCCCACAGCGCGGCGACGCCGATCGCCCCGATCCCGCCGAACACCACCGCCGGCACGGTACCAACGAGCGCCGCCATCGATCCGGCGCGGAATTCGCCGAGTTCGTTCGAAGCACCGACGAAGACCATGTTGACGGCATTGACCCGGCCGCGCACCCGGTCCGGCGTCCAGAGCTGGATTAGTGTCTCGCGGATATACACGCTGATCATGTCGGCCGCGCCCAGGAGCGCCAGCACGGTAATGGACACCCATGGGATCGTCGAGATTCCGAAGATGGCCGTGAACAGACCGAACAGCCCGACGAAAACGAACATGACGATGCCCGCGTGGTCGCGGATCGGATGTCCCGCCAGCCATACCGCCACGACGATGGCGCCAATGCCGGGCGCGGCGCGTAGAAGACCCAGGCCCCACGGCCCGAGTTCCAGGATGTCGCGCGCATAGACTGGCAGCAGGGCAACCGCGCCGCCGAGCAGCACGGCGAACAGGTCCAGAGAGATCGCGCCAAGAACGATTTTCTCGTTGCGGATATATCTGAAGCCCGCGAATATCGTGGCAAGCGACGGGCGCTCCGTTTCCGTATGCTGCTGCGGCTTCGGGATCGACAGGATCAGCACCCCGGCCGCAGCCATCATCGTCGCGGCAACGCCATAGGCGGCTTCCGGCGCAAGGCCGTAGAGCAGGCCGCCCGCGACCGGACCGACGATCGTGGCCGTCTGCCAGGCCGACGAGTTCCATGCCACCGCGTTGGCGAAATCCTCGGGCGGCACGAGATTGGCGACCAGCGAGGCGGAAGCCGGACCAAAGAACGAGCGGGCGATGCCAAAGACCGCGAGAACGACAAAGACCTGCGACACCGAGGTCAGCCCGCGCAAGGTCAGCACCAGGAGTGCTGCCGCGCACAACGCTTCCAGCAGGATCGCGAGCGACATGATGAGCCGTCGCCCGAAGCGATCGGCGGCCGCACCAGTCACCAGCACCAGCAGCAAAGACGGTGCAAACTGGATCAGGCCAACAAGGCCGAGATCGAACGGGTTGCGTGACAAATCATAGACCTGCCATCCCACGGCGACGGAAACGACCTGCGTGGCGAAGGTGGTGAGAAACCGAGCCGCCCAGAACCTCAGATAAGAGGAATGGCGAAAGGCGGCGAAGCGGTCGTCTGATGCTGAAACGGAGGTCATCGGCGCGGAGAGCAGGAAAAGACGCTCTCACTTAGCGCATCTTGACCGCCTGCGCGCGACTTTCTGCCCTCTGGACCAATGGACGGACAGGCACGTTGGCCGAAAGCCCCGCAGGAAGCCTTATGCCACCTGCCGCGCCAGCGCGCAGCGCGACCAGAGGCTTGAAAGTGCTGTTGCGAGCCGATCGATCTCAGCGTCGGTATGAAGCGGCGTCGGCGTGATGCGCAGCCGCTCGGTCTTCTTCGGCACCGTCGGATAGTTGATCGGTTGCACGTAGATGCCGTGCTCGTCGAGCAGAAGGTCGCTGATCCATTTGCACTTGGCAGCATCTCCCACCATCACCGGCACGATATGGCTCGGATTGGCAAGCACCGGGATGCCGATCGCGTCGAGCCGCGCCCGCACCTTCTTCACCGCCGCGCGCTGGCCCATCCGCTCGATGTCGCTGCGCTTGAGATGACGCACCGAGGCAAGCGCGCCGGCCGCCACATGCGGCGGCAGCGCGGTGGTGAAGATGAATCCGCTCGCGAACGAGCGGATAAAATCGCATAGTGCAGCCGAACCGGTGATGTAGCCGCCGACCACGCCGAACGCCTTGCCCAGCGTGCCCTCGATCAGCGTGATGCGGTCCATCAGCCCTTCGCGCTCGGCAATGCCGCCGCCGCGCGGGCCGTACATGCCGACCGCATGCACTTCGTCCAGATAGGTCATCGCGCCGTGCTTCTCGGCCACTGCTACGATGTCGGCGATCGGCGCGATGTCGCCATCCATCGAATAGACGCTCTCGAATGCCACGATCTTCGGCCGCTCCGGGCCGTATTCCGAAAGCAGCCGGTCGAGATCCTCGACATCATTGTGCTTCCAGATGCGCTTTTCCGCCTTCGAGTGGCGTACGCCCTCGATCATCGAGGCGTGGTTGCCGGCATCGGAAAAGATCACGCAGCCGGGTATGCTTGCACCCAGCGTCGACAGGCTCGTCCAGTTGGACACGTAGCCCGACGTGAACAGAAGTGCTGCCTCCTTGCCATGCAGGTCGGCCAGCTCACGTTCCAGCAGCACGTGATAATGATTGGTGCCCGAGATGTTGCGCGTACCGCCGGCGCCCGCACCGCAGGCATCCAGCGCCTCATGCATCGCGGCGATCACGTCCGGATGCTGGCCCATGCCGAGATAATCGTTGGAACACCATACCGACACCTCGCCCACCGGCGCGCCGCCGCCCTTGCCGTCGAACCGTCTCGCAGAGGGAAAAGACCCCGCCTTGCGCTCAAGCTCTGCAAACACGCGATAGCGGCCTTCCTCGCGCAGAAGGTCCAGCTTCGTGGCAAAAAAGGCTTCGAAGTTCATCGCCGATCCCTGTGATCGGGCCACTTTGGTTCCACGCGGCCTTCGGGTCAAGCTACAAGGGGTTGTTGCCGTGCGGCCGAGCGTCGCTGTCGTCATCGAACAGAATGCGTTCGGCCGCCCCGTCGAGGTCGTCATACTGGCCGGCCCGCAGCGCCCATAGGAAAGCAAGCAACGCCGATCCGCCCAGAAACAGCGCCACCGGCACCAGATACAGGAGCATGCTCATCGTGCGGTCTCCGCATTGGGGAACAGGCCCGCCCGACCGGCGACGCGCGCCCCGGCCTTCGGGCTGACAAGCCGCATCGCATTGGCAATCACGATGATGGATGAGCTCGACATCGCAACGGCTGCGATCAGCGGCGTCGCATAACCCAGAACCGCGATCGGCACCGCAACGACATTATATGCGATGGCCAGGAAGAGATTTTGCCGGATCAACGTGCCGGCACGGCGCGACACGTCAAGTGCCATGGGGATTGCCGAAAGGCTTTCCCGCAGGAAGACGAAATCGGCGGCGTTGCGCCCGACATCGGCCGCACTCGCCGGCGCGAAAGAAACATGGGCCGCGCCCAGCGCCGGCGCGTCGTTGAGGCCGTCGCCGACCATCAGCACCTTGCGCCCCTGTCGCGCAAGTTCGTCGATACGCGCTACCTTGCCGGCCGGCAAGAGCCCCGCCGACATCTTCGTTAAACCGAGCTGGCTCGCGACGGCACGGCAGGCGGTTTCCGTGTCGCCGGACAGCATCTCTACCGGCCCCAGCCGGTCCTCTAGCGAAGAGATCGTCTCGGCGGCATCCCGCCTCAGCCGGTCCTCGAAGGCGAAAGCAGCGACAGCGACACCATCGCGCGAAAGCACGGTGCCTTCCCCGGTTTCGCTCGCCCAGCCTGTCCGTCCGAGCCGCCATATCCGGCCATCCGCACGCCCTTCGATGCCAAAACCCGGATGCTCGACGACATCGCTGAAGGCGACGACGCTGCGGTCGTGCACGGCAATCGCCCGCGACAGCGGATGGCGCGAATGGGCGGCAAGCGACGCCGCCATGGCCAGAACGCCGGGCTCGATCGCGGCAGCATTCGTCAGCACCGGTTCGCCAAGGGTCAGCGTGCCGGTCTTGTCGAACACGGCCGTGTCTGCTTCGGCGAGCCGTTCCATCGCTCCGCCGTCGCGCACCAACACGCCCTGCTCGAAGAGCCGCCGTGCCGCCATCACCTGCACGATCGGCACGGCAAGCCCGAGCGCACACGGGCAGGTGATGATGAGCACCGCGATCGCCACGGTGGTGGCGCGGTGCCAGTCGCCCGTAGCGATCATCCAGCCGACGAAGGTGGCAAGTGCAGCCAGATGCACGACGGGCGCATAGAGGCCCGAAACCCGATCCGCCAAGCGCCTGTAGCGCGCGCGACCGCCTTCGGCCGCTTCCATCATGCGTACCATCTCGGCAAGAAAGGAATCGGAAGCGCGTGCCGTGGCCTCCAGCGTCAGCGGCCCGGTGAGGTTGAGCATGCCGGCGCGCACGCTCTCGCCCGCCGACACCGCCTGCGGCGCGCTTTCGCCGGTCACCAGCGAGCAGTCGATATCCGAGCTGCCTTGCGCGATCCGCGCATCGACGGGAATACGTTCGCCTGCCGCCACCAGCATCCGCATGCCCGGCTCGATCTCCTCCAGCGAGAGGTAGCCGCGCGTACCGTCGGCTTGAAGCACAAGCGCCCCTCGCGGCGACAGCCGCGCCAGACCGATCACGGCCGTGCGCGCCTTGTTGCGCATCACGTGGTCGAGAGTGCGGCCGATCAACAGGAAGAACAGCAGCGTCACGGCAGCATCGAAGTAGGCGTGATGGCCGCTATTGACGGTTTCATAGAGGCTGAGCACGTAGGCGCATGTGATGCCGATGGCGATCGGCACGTCCATGTTCATCCGCCCGTGCCGCAGCGCGCTCCAGGCCGAGCGGTAATAGATGCGTCCGGCAAAGATCAGGGCAGGCAGCGCGATCAGCGCTGAGACCCAGTGAAAGAGGTCGCGCGTCGCGCCCTCCGCACCCGACCATACGGACACCGAAAGCAGCATGATGTTTCCGGCCGCAAAGCCGGAGACCGCGACCGCGCGCAGCAGTTCGGAAAGCGTGTTGTCCTTTTCTTCCCTGCCGTCATCGAAGAGGTTCGGCGGATAGCCGGCCCGGGCCAGCGCTTCGACGATCGGAGGCAAAGCCTCGCCGCGCCAGCGAATGCTGACGCGCCTTGTCGAAAGGTTCACCCGCGCGCCCTCGACACCCGGCAGCGCGTCGAGCGCGTGTTCGACGGTGCGGATACAGGCCCCACAATGGACCGACGGAACCGACAGCTCCACCTGGCGAACACCATTGCCGAGGTCACGCGCGGCAAAGCGCAGCTCCTCCTCGGACGGCAGCGCCACCCGGCTTGCAGCGACGTTTTCGGCCCCCGGTGCGCAGCAGCTCATCTGACGGCTCCGTCGCGTACGCTCAGGCGGCGGGTTTCGCGATAGGGATGCGCCAACCCCGCTTCGGCCTGCACCTCGACGATCCATGCCCCATCCGCCAGCGCGACCGGCCCCTTGAGGCTGCCGTCGGGTTCCGCGGCCAGCGTTACGACGGTGTCCTCCACATCGTTGACCGGCCGGCGAAAGGTAGCGGTGCCACCCTGCATCGGCTTCATCCCGCCGTCAGTATCCGCAAGCGAGAAACGCACCGCGCCGTCCCTGACCGTCAGCGTGGCCGTCCAGCCGAGCGCGGCCTGAGCGCGGCCTTCCTGGGCCTTCCGATTGAACTCCTGGCTGGCGACGTAGGTGTTCTTCACCACCAGCCCCGTCCAGCTCGTGCTTGCGGTCACTGCCATGGTGACGTTGACGGCGATGATGACGCCGAAGAACGCAATCATGATTGCCAGCATATGGAAGCCTGTGAACCCGCCTTGGCTGCCGCTGTCGGTTGTCCTCATGGCATTCACTCCGGGCTCTCGAAACTCGTGGTGTAGTCGGCCGCCTCAAGCGTCGACCTGTCCTCCACCGTGAAGCGCAATGCCTGCACCCCGCCGGCGCCCAGTTCGCGCGGCTGGCGCACATAGATCTTCAGCGATTTCGTACGGTCGGGTTCGAGCGTCACCGGAACCGAGACGCTGTCCGGCAGGTCGATGCCCACAACGTTCATGGTGGCACCCGGAAGGTCGTGCAGGCTGACAAGCACGGTTCGTACCTCTGGCACCTTGTTGAGCAGCTTGACCGTGTAGCCATTGCGGATCGACCCGTCCGACAGCACGACGAATTGCGGGTTGCGGTCGGGGAGAACGTTCATCTCGAGCCTGTCGCGCGTGACGAGGCCATAGACCAGCATCAGCCCAACCAGCGCCCATCCGCCGAAATAGATGAAGGTGCGCGGCCTGAAGATCTTGCGAAGGTGGAAATGCGCGACCGCCTCCGACAGCGCCCCGCCGGCATCGCGCACTTTGGCGGGCTCGATCGCATGCGCGCCGTTGCCGGTGGCTAGCGCCATATTGGCGTTGTAGTCGGCAAGCGTAGCGTAGGAGATCAGGCCAGGCTCGCGACCGAGCTTGTCCATCACGCCGTCGCAGGCGTCGATGCAGAGCGCGCAGGTGATACATTCGAGCTGCTGGCCGTCGCGGATGTCGATGCCCATCGGGCACACGACAACGCAGGCGTTGCAGTCGACGCAATCGCCGGTGCTGATGCCCTTTGCCTGCGCGCGCTTGGCATGGCGCGAGCGCGGCTCTCCGCGCCAGTCATTGTAGGTGACGGTCAGCGAATGCTCATCCAGCATCGCCGCCTGGATGCGTGGCCACGGGCACATATAGGTGCAGACCTGCTCACGCATCAGGCCGCCGAACGTGTATGTGGTCGCGGTGAGGATCGCGACGGTGATGTAGGCAACTGGCGCCGCCTGGGCCGTGAAAAGCTCGACGAAAAGCGTCGGCGCATCGGCGAAGTAGAATATCCATGCACCGCCGGTCGCGACCGCGATCGCGATCCAGATCGCGTGCTTGGCAAGGCGCAGGCCCAGCTTGCGCGCGCTCCACGGAGCCTGGTCAAGCCTGATGCGCGCGTTGCGGTCGCCCTCGATCGCGCGCTCGACGACCAGGAAAAGGTCCACCCACACGGTCTGTGGACACGTATAGCCGCACCATGCGCGCCCGACTGTCGAGGTGACGAGGAAAAGCCCCAGCCCCGCCATGACCAGCAGGCCGGCAACCAAAAAGAACTCCTGCGGCCAGATCTCGATGAAGAAGAAATAGAAGCGCCGGTTGGCGATATCGACCAGCACCGCCTGGTCCGGCGCGTGCGCCCCCCGGTCCCACCGCAGCCACGGCGTCAGGTAGTAGATGCCGAGCGTCACCGCCATCACCAGCCATTTGAAGCTGCGATAGGAACCCGATGTCCGCTTCGGGAAAATCTTGCGGCGCGCGGTATAGAGCGGCTGACGCAGCTTGGCCGAGTTGACGGCTTCGGCCTCGTGCCGCTCGACCTCTATCGTGCCCGACATTCTATTCTCCCGGTGGCATTGCAGCCCACCAGATGCCGCGTCTGTACCGAAACAGCCTTGATCCACGTCAACGGCGAAGTGTTTGCCGCACCTGTGAAAAGGCTCGGGTCCGGCAAGCCCCCGCGACCTGCCGGACCCGCTCCCCGCTCGGCGATGGCCAAGGTGGGGCCTACTGCCCACCGCCGAGCGAATGGACGTAGACGGTGAGTTCCTTGACCGTGGTTTCGCCCAGGCGATCGATCCAGCCCGGCATGACACCGTGCCGCGGCGCACGGATCTGGGCGGCGATGTCGGCGCTTGTCGAACCGTAGAGCCAGATCGCATCGGTCAGGTCTGGCGCGCCCAGCGTGATGTCGCCCTTGCCGGCCTCGCCATGACAGGACGCGCAGTTGTTGGCGAAGAGCTCCGCGCCAGGACCGGAAAGGTCACCGCCCTCGCCAAGCGCCTTCACATGCGTTACCAGCGCAGTCACCTCGTCACGGCCGAGCATGCCCCCGAAGGCCGGCATCTCCGAAAACCGCGTTTCGCCGTCGGCCTCGAAGCGAATGCCATGGGCGATGGTGACGCGAATGTCCTCAGGCGTGCCGCCCCAAAGCCATTCATCATCGTTGAGGTTCGGATAGCCGGCGGACCCGACAGCCCCCGAACCGTGACACTGAACGCAGTTCACCTTGAAGGCCGCGGCACCTGCCGAAGTCGCGAACTGGCGAAGCGCTTCGTCGGCGATGATATCCTCGACCGGCGCGGCGGCAACGGCGGCCGCATAATCGGCGCGCGCGGCCACGGCGCCGTCAAGCTCGGTGCGCAGTTCGGCCCGACTCGAATAGCCGAGCATGCCGTTCGTTGCAGACGAGATGAGCGGCCAGGCCGGATAGGCGATGGTGTAGGCAAGCGCCCACACGATGGTCGCGTAGAACGTCCACAGCCACCAGCGGGGCATCGGGTTGTCGAGTTCCCTGATCCCGTCCCATTCGTGGCCGGTGGTCGAGATGCCGGTGACGTCGTCGATCTTTTTGTCGCTCATCTCAATCGTCCTTGAGGGGAATACGGGCGGCGTGGTCGGCCTGTTTCCGGCTCCCCGGCCGGAAGGCGAAGACGACGACGCCGATGAAGAACAGTGTCATTGCGAGCAGCGCCCAGGAATCGGCGAACGAACGCATCGCGGTGTAGGTGTCCATCGCGCCCTCCCTCAGCGATAACCGGCGGCTTCGTCATAGGTCGAGAAGTCGACCAGAGTGCCAAGCATCTGCAGATAGGCCACGAGCGCATCCATCTCGGTGAGCGCCGCAGGATTGCCGTCGAAGTCCCCGAGCTTGGCCTTCGGATAGCGCGCTTCCAGGTCGGACGTCGACGCATTGGGGTCGGCCTGTGCCTTCAGGTCGGCCTCGGCATTCTCGATCATCTCATCCGTGTAAGGCACGCCCACGCGCCGGTTGGCGACGAGATGCGTGGAGAAATCGTCCACCTTGAGCCGCGTGTCCTTCAGGAAGGCGTAGCTGGGCATCACCGATTCCGGCACGACGGAACGCGGCTCGATCAGATGCTGCACATGCCACTCGTTCGAGTAGCGGTCGCCAACGCGGGCAAGATCGGGCCCGGTGCGTTTGGATCCCCACTGGAACGGGTGGTCGTACATCGATTCCGCCGCCAGGCTGTAGTGGCCGTAGCGTTCGACCTCGTCGCGGAAGGGGCGGATCATCTGCGAATGGCAGACATAGCACCCCTCACGCACGTAGATGTTGCGACCCGCCAGCTCCAGCGGCGAATAGGGCCGCATGCCTTCCACCTTCTCGATCGTGTTTTCGAGGTAGAAGAGCGGCGCAATCTCGACGATGCCGCCGATCGTCACGACGAAGAGCGAACCCGCCAGCAGCAGCGTGGCATTGCGTTCGAGTATCGCGTGCTTGTCCATCAAAGCCATGATGCGTTTTCCTTATTCGGCAGGCTGGAGTGCTGGCGCGGGTCTCGCGGCGCTGCCGCCGATGGGCTCCTCCTCACGCTGGTGACCAAGGATGGTCATCGCGATGTTGAAGGCCATCACCAGCGCCCCGGCGAGGTAGAGCGCGCCGCCCGCCGCCCGCATGACGTAGTAGGGGAACATGGCCTGCACGGTTTCGGCGAACGAGTAGACCAGGAAGCCCTGCCCGTCGTATTCGCGCCACATCAGGCCCTGCATGATGCCGGACACCCACATCACGGCCGCGTAGATGACGATGCCGATCATCGCGAGCCAGAAGTGCCAGATCACCAGCCGTTCGGAGTAGAGCCGCGGCATGCCCCACAGCTTGGGCACCATGTGGTAGATCGCGGCGAACGAGATCAGACCCACCCAGCCCAGCGCGCCGGAATGCACGTGGCCAATCGTCCAGTCCGTGTAGTGGCTTAGCGAATTGACCGCCTTGATCGACATCACCGGGCCTTCGAAGGTCGACATGCCGTAGAAGGCGATGGCAGCCACCATCATGCGGATGATGGGATCGGTGCGGATTTTGTCCCAGGCGCCCGAAAGCGTCATCAGGCCGTTGATCATGCCGCCCCAGGAGGGCATCCACAGCATGATCGAGAACACCATGCCCAGCGTCTGCGCCCAGTCGGGCAGCGCGGTGTAGTGCAGATGGTGCGGCCCGGCCCAGATATAGAGGAAGATCAGCGCCCAGAAGTGGATGATCGACAGCCGGTAGGAATAGACGGGCCGGTTCGCCTGCTTGGGCACGAAATAATACATCATGCCGAGAAAGCCCGCGGTGAGGAAGAAGCCGACCGCGTTGTGGCCGTACCACCATTGCGTCAGCGCGTCCTGCACGCCGGCGAAGGCCGAGTAGGAGTGCGAGCCCAGGAGCGAGCTCGGCATCGCCAGGTTGTTCACTACATGCAGCATCGCGATCGTCACGATGAAGGCGAGGTAGAACCAGTTGGCGACGTAGATGTGCGGTTCCTTGCGCTTCAGGATCGTGCCGAGGAACACGACGAGATAGGCGACCCAGACGAGCGTAAGCCAGATGTCGACATACCATTCCGGCTCGGCATATTCGCGGCTCTGGGTGATGCCCAGCAGATAGCCGGTCGCCGCCATCACGATGAAGAGCTGGTAACCCCAGAAAACGAACCAGACGAGGTTGCCGCCGAAGAGGCGGGCCTGCGATGTGCGCTGCACGACATAGAAGGACGTGGCGATCAGCGCGTTGCCGCCAAAGGCGAACACGACCGCCGAGGTGTGCAGCGGGCGCATCCGGCCGAAATTGAACCACGGCTCGATGTTGAAATCAGGAAAGGCGAGCTGCAGCGCCACAACGACGCCGACCAGCAACCCGACGATGCCCCAGAACATCGTCGCGATCGAACCGTAGCGGATCGGCTCGTCCATGTAGGCGGACGGGTCGGCCGGCACGGCCGGCTCGAAGCTGGTGCGCCGCATCAGGATCACCGTGAATGCGGCAAGCGTGAAGAACAGCACCCACATATGCTGCCTGAACGGCGCGTCAACGCCGAAGGCGGCTCCTATCAGGGCTACGAAGGCGAACAGCCCGATCCCTGGTATTGCAGCTCCGAATCTCATTCCCTGGACCCCCGTCGGCGGCATGAACATGCGAACGCTGCTGCACCCATGGCGCGAGCGTCCGGCTGTCACCCATCGCCTGACGCGTCTGCCGCCGCCTTGATCCAGGTCAAGGCGCGCGAGTGGAGGTGACGCGACATCTGCGGTCGAACGGAGGTCCGCGCCATGCAGACAGATACAGCGCCCCGCTACACCAGCTATCCCACAGCCCCGCATTTCCATGCAGGCGTGGACGCCGACGAGGTGAAGGGTTGGATCGCCGCGCTGCCTTCGGGCGACAGGGTGTCGCTTTACGTGCACATCCCGTTCTGCGATCGCCTCTGCTGGTTCTGCGCCTGCCATACCAAGCAGACACGTCGCTACGAACCGGTCGCCGCCTTCCTCGAGGCGTTGCACACGGAGATCGAGACCGTCGGCGCGCTGGCCGGTAACGATACCCAGGTCGCCGCGCTCCACTTCGGAGGCGGATCGCCGACGCTGCTGACACCCACCGACATTGTTGCCTTGATGGCGGCTCTGCGGAAGAGTTTCGCTTTTGCAGGCGACGCATCAATCAGCGTCGAGATCGATCCCAACGACATGGACGAGCCGAGGCTCGATGCGCTTGCCGCGATCGGCCTGACCCGCGCCAGCCTTGGCATCCAGGATTTCGACGAGCGCGTGCAAAAGGCGATCAACCGCGAACAGAGCTTCGAGGCGACGCGTGCGGTGGTCGACGGCTTGCGCGATCGCGGCGTCGGTTCTGTCAATCTCGATATGCTCTACGGCCTGCCGTACCAGACACAGGAAAGCCTCGCCGCAACCGTCGACAAGGTGCTGTCACTGCATCCCGACCGCATCGCGCTTTTCGGCTATGCGCATGTGCCTTGGTTCAAGAAGCACCAGACGATGATCGACGAGGCGGCGCTGCCCGACGCGGAAGAAAGGCTCGCGCAATACGAACTGGCCGCCCGCCTTATTGAGCGTGCGGGCTATGTGACGATCGGTCTCGACCACTTCGCGTTGCCCGAGGATTCCCTTGCCGTGGCCGCAAAGGCCGGATCGCTGTGCCGCAATTTTCAGGGCTATACTGACGACGACTGCGAGACGCTGATCGGGCTTGGCCCGTCCTCTGTCAGCCGCTTCCGCGAAGGCTACGCCCAGAACGTGCCCGCCACGGCAGAATATGAACGGCGCGCGCGAGGGGGCTCTCTCGCGATCGCCAGAGGCATCGCCCTGTCGGAAGACGACCGCCTGCGCGCCTGGACGATCGAGCGACTGATGTGCGACTTCGGCTTCAGCGTACCGGAAGCCACCACGCGTTTCGGCGCTGCCGCAAGGACCATCCTTGCCGAGGCGGCCGCGATGGCGCAGGAACCGGAACCTCTTCTGCTGCGCGACGGCGAGAGGTTCGTCATCCCTTCCGCCCGCCGCCCATTGGTCCGGCTTGCAGCCGCGCGCTTCGACCGCTATTTCGCCAGCGGCACGGCACGGCATTCCGCCGCCGTCTGAAGCGCCTTCATCTTGACTCGCCGTGGCCCCTCCTGTATCGGGACCGCAAATCCGGCGTGGAGTCTCTCCGCGCCGGTCGTTCTTTGCGCGAACATGGCGCTGTGGGACGCACTCCCGAAACCGACTGACAAAAAGACGGCCGGACCGCATTGCGGTCGCTGGAGGCCGGACGAACAGCGAAAGGCAGAATAATGTTCGCAGTCATCAAAACCGGCGGCAAGCAGTACCGCGTCGCCGCCGACGATGTGTTGAAGATCGAGAAGGTGGTCGGCGAAGTCGGCGATATCGTGACGATCGGCTCCGTGCTGGCCTTCGGCGAAGGCGAGAACGTGACCATCGGCGCGCCCTTCGTGGATGGCGCTTCGGTTGCCGCCGAAGTCGTTGCGCAGGGCAAGGCTCCGACGGTCATCGCGTTCAAGAAGCGCCGCCGCCAGAACTCGCGCCGCACGCGCGGCCATCGCCAGTTGCTCACGACGGTGCGCATCTCGGAAATCCTGACCGACGGCGCGAAGCCCTCGAAGAAGGCTGCCGCCAAGAAGGAAGCACCGAAGGCGGAAGCCAAGAAGGACGAGGCTCCGAAGGCCGAAGCCGCCAAGGCCGAGACGGCCGCGGCACCCCTGTTCAAGGCGCCGAAGGGCAAGGGCGACGACCTGACCGAGATCAAGGGCATCGGCCCGGTGGCTGCCGGCCAGCTCAACGAGCAGGGCATCACCACCTTCAAGCAGGTGGCCGGTCTCTCCGACGAGGACATCGTCCGCATCGACGAGGCGATGCCTTTCAGCGCCGACCAGATCAAGGACTGGCGCGAGCAGGCCAAGGAGCTGGCGAAGTAATTTCGCCTGGTGATTGAAATTCTCCGCGAAAGCGGGCATTGAGAGATTGAGGCGCTCGTCAGGGCGCAAAGGAGCACTACGATGGCACACAAGAAAGCTGGCGGTTCTTCGCGCAACGGTCGCGACTCCGAGTCCAAGCGCCTTGGCGTCAAGAAGTTCGGCGGCGAATCGGTCGTGGCCGGCAACATCATCATCCGTCAACGCGGCACCAAGTGGCACCCGGGCGTGAACGTCGGCATGGGCAAGGACCATACCCTTTTCGCACTCGAGGAAGGCGCCGTTTCCTTTGCACGCAAAGCAAATGGCCGAACCTACGTGTCGGTAAACCCGATTACGGAAGCAGCGGAGTAAGCCGGATCCGCACCAAGACACCGGCGCCCCATCTCGGGACCGGTGTCCGGACAGTCCGGAAAAAGGAACAGGGGAGATGGGTCGCCATCTCCCCTTTTTCATTTTCATCTGGAGGACTGACCCATGGTTGCCGAGAAGGAAGACGTCGAGGACGAGAGTCTGCACATAGACTGCCCGGTCCTAGTGACGGAGCGGCTCGTGCTGCGCCCGCCGCACAAGGACGACGTGCCGGAGCTGGTCGAGCTCGCCAACAACCGCAAACTCGCCGAGATGCTGGGGCGCATGCCCCACCCCTACGCCCAGAACCACGCCCACACCTTCCTGGAAGGCACCCGCAATGGCGCGATCGCCGGCTGCACCTATGCCGTCACGCTGGCCGATAACGGTGCTTTCCTGGGATGTGCGGGCCTGCATCCGCGCAGCCAGGGGCTCGAGCTCGGCTACTGGATCGGCGAGCCCTACTGGGGCCGTGGCTACGCGACCGAGGCTGCCCATGCGCTCGTCGATCTCGCCTTCCGGGCTACGCTGATCGACCGTCTGCACGTCTCCTGCCGCGTCATCAACTCCGCGTCGCGGCGCGTGATCCACAAATGCGGTTTCCAGTATTCCGGGCAGGGCATGCTGGAATCCGTCTACGCCGGGCGCGTGCCCACCGAGCGCTACGCGCTTGACCGCGCCACCTGGGTCAGTCTCAGGAGCTGGGGACAGGTTTGAGCAATCGCCCCGGCCGCGCATGCGGCCGGGGTAAACTATCGTGGAAACGGAAAATGATTGCCGATCCCAATGCCTATTACACGTCGCGCATTGGCGTCGGCATGTACGATCTCTTCACCGGCCAGGGCCTGCTTGCCGGCGACCTCGATTTCTATCTGGACTGCGCTGAAGAGTATGGCGGCCCCATCCTCGAACTCGGCGCAGGTACGGGCCGTTTGCTGGTACCGCTTGCAGAAGCCGGCTACGACGTAGTCGGGCTCGACCTCTCGCGGCCCATGCTGGACATTGCCGCCGCACGGCTTGCCGGACGCGGCTTCGACGATCGCACCCAACTGGTGGAAGCGAGCATGGCCGACTTCAACCTCGATCGCCAGTTCCCCCTCGTCATCATAGCGGCGCGCAGCTTCCAGCATCTCACCGACCCTGCCGCCCAGCGCGCGACGCTGGAATGCGTGCACCGCCATCTGTCGCCTGGCGGCACGCTGGTCCTCGACCTGTTCGACCCTAATTTCGAGCTTTTGATGGCCGCCCATGCCGACGGACCGAAGCCTCGCGAAGCGCGCAATCCCGAGACTGGTGAGCTCGTGCGGCGCACGGTCATTTCCCGACATCATGACGGTGCCGCGCAGACCATTGAGGAAACACTGCGCTTTGAAGTCGTGAAGCCCGACGGAGCCGTTGAGACGTCCGAGCAGACATCGTGGACGCTGCGCTGGAGCACACGCCAGGAAACCGCATGGCTGCTTGAGCTTTGCGGGTTTGAGCCGATCGCACTCTATTCGGACTTCAACCGTTCGCCGCCCGCTTATGGCCGCGAACAGCTCTGGGTGGCGCGGGCCGTCTGACCTCGCGCCCCACCGTGCTTTCCACTGTGTGCCAAACATTCCGCCGGACGTGGAATTTCTTTTCTTCTGGCTGTAGACCTATGCCTGCTATCCCGCTGAAATTCGAACAAGGGAACAGGCTATCGTGGCAGTCAAATCCGCAAAAGTCCGCGCGCACAGCGCCACGGCCGCGTCCTGCACCGTCACCAACGATCGCGACAAGGTGATCGAGGCGGTCTTCTCGCCCAAGGCCGAAGGTTTCACGCCGCTCGAAATTCAGGCCGCTGCACTGGCCGCCTGCATCACGGCAAGCATCCGCATCGCCGCCCGCGCCATGGATATGGGCCAACTGGGCGAGATCGACGTCGAGGTCGAGGCGATCAAGGCCGAGGACGAGCCGAGCCGGCTCGGCCGCTTCGAGGCTTCCGTCTCCTTCTCCGATCCGCTCGACACCGACGTTCAGGATCGCCTGATCCACGCGGCCGAAGACATCTGCACCATCAGCAACACGCTCCGCGCCGGCGACACTGTCGTAGCCGGCCACCGGGCATAGGCAGCACGCCATTACAGGAGAGTTCCCCATGCGTCGTCTCTTATTGTCCCTCGCGCTGGCGTTGTCGGTCGCGCCCGCCCATGCGTTCACCGTCGCCGACTGGCTGGCGCACGAGGTGCCGGCCGCCGAGCCAGAAATCGCCTATGACGGCGATCCGGTGACGATGAAATTCTCCTCGCCGAACCCGGCCGCATCGCTGGTGCCGGAAGTCTGGACCAAGGGCTTCAAGTGGCTGAACGAGGCGACCGACGGCAAGCTGACGATCGAGGAATATCACGGCGGAACCCTGCATGCCGCTGCGGACGGCTGGCGCGCCGTGCGCAACAGGGTCAGCGACTATGCGGCCTGCTACACCTCCTATGAAGGCAGCGGCTTCCCGCTGCACAAGGCGATCGAGATGCCCTTCGTGACGCCGTCCAATCCGGTGGCGGCCACCCGCATCATCCAGGAGCTGGCGCCGAAATATTTCGTGCCAGAATGGGAAGGCCGCGGCGTGCTCTACGGCTACACCGTTGTCGCCGGCGTCTCCGATATCATGAGCAACAAGCCGATCCGTACGCCGGATGACATGAAGGGCCTGCGCGTCATCGCCCAGGGCTTCCCCCCGGAGGCGGCCGAGGCCCTCGGCATCACCACGCTGAACATCCCTTTCCCGGAAATCTACACGGCCTTCCAGCAGGGCATCGCCGACGCGGTGATCTGGGTCGATCCCGGTTTCGTGCCGTTCAAGATCTACGAACTGGCGAAATATCACACCAGCCTCGGCCTCACCGCCCAGCACATCGACACCTGCATCAACCGTGACGCCTATTCAGAGCTGCCCGATGCGCTGAAGCCGGTCTTCGGCCAGTTCCAGCAGAATATCGCCCATGCGGTGAGCCAGCGCCTCGGCGTCGAGTTCCGCGAACAGGCACTCAAGACCTATGCCGACAACGGCGTCGAGCTGATCGAGCTTTCCGACGAGGAGAAGAAGACCTGGCAGGATGCTCTGCAGCCGGTTCTCGACACCTGGATCGAAGCGCGCGAGGCGGAGGGTCTGCCGGCCCGCGAACTGGTCGAAGACATCCGCCGCCTTGGCGCGGAATATGGTGATGCGAGCGCGGAGGAAATCTTCGAGATGACCGTCAACACGCCCGTCGAAGGGCTGCTGCCCGCGGCCCGGTAAATGCAACGCATCGTCGACTTCCTGGAAGGCTGGGTCGCCTATCTGCTTCTGCCCGGGCTGGCCTTGCTGGTGGGAGCCGACGTGGTGTTGCGCTACGTGCTGAACCTGCCGTTGCGATGGGGCAACGACGTCAAGGAGCTGTTGCTGCTGCTTGTCGTCGTTGGCGCCCTGCCGGGCGTCAGCCTCGCCGACCAGCACATCCGCGTCGGCTTGCTCGACCGGCTGTTCCGCAACCAGGCAGGCCGGCTCTGGGTCGCGCTGCGCCACCTGCTGACCGGGTTGGTCGCCGTTGCGATTGCCTATGCGGTGCTGCTGATGGCGCTCGACATGCACCGCTATGGCGATCGCGCCGAGATGATCGCCATCAGCTTCTGGCCGTTCGCCGCCTTCGTCGCGCTGGCAGCCGCCCTTTCGGCGCTGGCCGAGGTTGTCCGCGCGGTCCGCGCGCTCAAAGAGAACCGCTGATGGACCCGTTGACACTCGGCATCGTCGTGCTTGCCGCCATGCTCGTCGTCGTCCTGCTTGGTCTGCCGGTCGGCTATGCCCTGCTCGGCGCGGGCACCATCGGCTACGCGGTGCTTTCCGGCCCCTCCCAGGCCCTCACGCAGGTCGGCCTGGCGCTGTGGGACAACGGCACCAACTTCCTGTTCATCGCCGTGCCGCTCTTCATCCTGATGGGTCAGCTCATCTTCCACGCCGGGCTGGCCGAAGACATATTCTCGCTTGCCCAGCGCGCCTTGCGGCGGCTGCCTGGCGGACTTGGCGTCTCGACGGTGCTCGCCTCGGCGGGCTTCGGCGCCGTCACTGGCTCCAGCGTCGCGGCCGTGGCGACGATGGGCAACATCGCCGTGCCCCAGATGATCAAGCGCGGCTACAGCGACAAGCTTTCGACGGCGACGGTGGCCAGCGCCGCCACGCTCGCCATCATCATCCCACCGAGCGTACCACTGGTCATCTACGGCGTCTGGAGCGAGACCTCGATCGGCTCGCTCTTCATCGCCGGCATCGTACCGGGCCTCCTCCTTATGTCCGCCTTCGTCGCGACCGTGATGCTGCAGCGTCGCCAATATGCCGCCGCAACCCAGGCAGAGCCCAGTGTCGCCGACCGTCCGCTTTCGGCTCATGCCGTGGGACTGGTTTCGGTGGTCGTCATTTTCGTGATCGTCATCGGCGGCATCTATGCCGGCGTCTTCACCCCCACGGAAGCCTCGGGCGTGGGCGTTCTGAGCGTGCTCGTCATCGCGCTTGTCAGCCGCCGGCTCGGGCTGGCGATGATGCGCGATGCGCTGAAGGAAACGATCCGCACCTCGGCTGCGATCTTCCTGATCCTCACCGGTGGCATCATCCTGTCGCGCTTTCTCGTCCAGACCCGACTGACGGATGCTGTGGTCGGCCTCGTCTCCGACCTGGACGCGTCGCCGCAGGTGATCCTTTTGGCGCTGGCGCTTGTCTACCTGCTGCTCGGCGCCATTATGGACACGTTCGGCATGCTGATCCTAACGCTGCCGCTCGTGCTCCCCATCACCGTTGCACTCGGATACGACCCGATCTGGACCGGCATCTATCTGACGATCCTGATGGAGATCGCCATGCTCACGCCACCGATCGGGCTCAACGTCTTCGTGCTCGAGCGTGCCACCGGCGTGCCGGCAAGCCGCATCTTCGCAGGCGTCTGGCCTTTCGTGGCCGCCTCGCTCGCAGTCGTGGTCCTGCTGGTGTTCTTTCCGCAGCTCGCCACGTGGCTGCCGCAGACGATGCGCTAGCCCAGTTCTACCCACAGTGGACGGTGGTCGGACCCGACCGCTTCCGTGTCGACCCGGCAGGAACGCACCTTCGACGCCAGCAGCGGATGCACGAAGCAGTAGTCGATGCGCTTGTGCATGCTGGTGTCAGCCGGGTCTTCGAGATTGACGCAGGTCGGCCGCTTGTCTCCGCCCTCGCACAGCGCGGCATCGACGGCATAACGGGCCACCAGCGGGGTGCCGAATTCGTGGTCGGGCATGCCGGCAACGATATGATATTCGGGCGAGCCTTCGAGCATGTTGAAATCGCCCATCAGCACATAGGCCTCGGGCGTCGGCGGTTCGGGGAAGCCCATCTCCGAGATGCCGCTGATCGCCCCACCTTCCAGCGTATAGGACAGCATGCGCTCCATCAGGAAACGAAGCTGCGCAGCACGCTCATCGGCGCCGCGATGGTCGAGATGCAGCGAATAGAACCGCACCGGGCCGAACGGCGTATCGATCATGGCCTCGAGCGCGCCGCGCTGGAGATTGACCTTGTCGTAGCTGCGGGTGCGCGGCAGAAGCAGGTTGCGCGACAACAGGATCGGCGTCTTGGACAGGATCATGTTGCCGAACTGAAGCCGCACGTCGACAGCCTTGCCATCCTTGACGTGGCTGGCGATCTCGGCCTCGAAATTGGGACCGTAGGCGGCAAAATAGTCCGGCAGCAGGCTGCGTATTTCGGCGACGAGGTCGCGCCCTTCGTTCATCGGGCTGTTGCGCGTCACCTCCTGCAGGCAGATCACATCGGCCCCGCGCACGGCACCGATGATGCGCTCCAGATCGAACCGGGCGTCCTGGCCGAAGCCGAACTGGATGTTGTAGCTGACGCATTTCATGCCGTTTCGACCCCCTCTTCTGGTTTTCGCGCGTGATTCCGCGCATTACATGCGCTAGTGGTCCGTTCCAGAACAGAAGAAGAAGCAGACTGTCAATCCGATGAAATTTCTCGATCAGGCGAAGGTCTATATCCGCTCCGGCGACGGCGGGGCCGGCTCGGTGTCGTTCCGGCGCGAGAAGTTCATCGAGTTCGGCGGTCCGGACGGCGGCGACGGCGGGCGTGGCGGCGATGTCTGGGCCGAGGCCGTCGACGGCCTCAATACGCTGATCGACTATCGCTACCAGCAGCACTTCAAGGCGAAGACCGGCACCCACGGCATGGGCCGCAACCGCACCGGCGCCAAGGGCACGGATGTGACGTTGAAGGTGCCCGCTGGCACCCAGGTCTTCGAGGAGGACAACGAGACGCTGATCTGCGACCTGACCGAGGTCGGCCAGCGCTTCCTGCTCGCCAAGGGCGGCAATGGCGGCTTCGGCAACCAGCATTTCAAGACCTCGACCAATCAGGCCCCGCGGCGGGCCAATCCCGGCCTGCCCGGCGAGGAACGCGCGATCTGGCTGCGCCTCAAGCTGATCGCGGATGCCGGGCTGGTCGGCCTGCCCAACGCTGGCAAGTCGACCTTCCTGGCGACCGTCACGGCGGCCAAGCCGAAGATCGCCGACTATCCCTTCACAACGCTGCATCCGGGCCTCGGTGTCGCGCGGGTGGACGCGCGCGAATTCGTCATTGCCGACATTCCAGGCCTCATCGAAGGCGCGCACGAGGGCATCGGCATCGGCGACCGCTTCCTCGGCCATGTCGAGCGCACGCGCGTTCTCCTTCATCTGGTCTCGGCGCAGGAAGAGCATCCGGGCAAGGTCTACAAGACCGTGCGTGCAGAGCTCGAGGCCTACGGCCACGGGCTCGCGGAGAAGCCGGAAATCGTCGCGCTCAGCCAGGTCGACACGCTGGACCCCGACGCGCGCAAGAAGAAGATCGCTGCCTTGAAACGCGCCTGCGGGCACGCGCCGATCCTGCTCTCCGCCGTCACCCGCGAAGGCGTTGAAGAGACGCTCCGCGCGCTCATCGCCGTCGTCGAGGAAGCCCGCTCAGAAGAAGCGCCCGCCGAAGACACCCGCTGGATTAAGTAGCGCCGGAAATGTTTGCGCTCTACGTTGCCCCCCTCTGTCCTGCCGGACATCTCCCCCACAAGGAGGGAGATCGGCTCTCGGTGCCCTCACTGCGTCTGCTGGAACGGTGGCGCTTGGCAAAAGCTTGGCGGCCGGCTGATCTCCCCCCTTGTGGGGGAGATGTCCGGCAGGACGGAGGGGGGCGCGAAGGAACACGGCCTGTCAGGTTGGTCCAATGAAAAAACTGTCTTCCTTCCGCCGCATCACCGTCAAGATCGGCTCGGCCCTGCTCGTAGACCGCGCGAAAGGATTGAAGCGCGATTGGCTCGCCTCGCTTGCCGATGACATCGGCACGCTGTCCGCGGCAGGGGCCGAGGTGTTGGTCGTATCGTCCGGCGCCATCGCGCTGGGGCGGACCGTGCTCGGCCTGCAGTCGCGCACCTTGCGGCTGGAGGAAAGCCAGGCGGCGGCGGCCGTTGGCCAGATCGAGCTCGCAGGCGCCTGGGCGGAAGCACTCGCCCGCAGGAACCTGAAATCCGGCCAGGTCCTTGTCACACTCGGCGACACCGAGGAGCGACGCCGCTACCTCAATGCGCGCGCCACCATCTCGACGCTGCTCAAGCTGGGCGCGGTGCCCGTCATCAACGAAAACGACACGGTGGCGACCAGCGAGATCCGCTACGGCGACAACGATCGCCTCGCCGCCCGCGTTGCGACCATGATGGGCGCGGACCTGCTCGTGCTCCTGTCCGACATTGACGGGCTCTACACCGCTCCGCCCGCGCTCGACCCAAATGCGCGCTTCATTCCCCGCGTCGAGCGCATCACGCCGGAGATCGAGGCGATGGCCGGTGCGGCGGCGTCCGAATTTTCCCGCGGCGGCATGCGCACCAAGCTCGACGCCGGCAAGATCGCGACCATTGCCGGTTCGACGATGGTGATTACCGCGGGCGACAGGCTCCACCCTCTGGCGGCGATCGACGCCGGCGAGCGGGCGACCTGGTTCGACGCCGCGCCCGTGCCGGTGCGCGGCTACAAGACGTGGATTGCCGGCAATCTCGAGCCGGCCGGCCGCGTCACCGTCGATGCCGGCGCCGTCAGGGCGCTGAAATCCGGTAAATCGCTGCTGCCGGCGGGCGTCACGCTCGTTTCCGGCAGCTTTGCGCGCGGCGACACCGTGGCGATCCTCGACCCCGGCGGGCACGAGATTGCGCGCGGCCTTGTTGCCTACGATGCACCGGATGCCGTAAGGATCGCGGGCCTGAAGACGGCCGAGATAGAGGCGGTACTGGGTTACGAGGCCCGTTCCGCCATGGTGCACCGCGACGACATGGTCATGGCGCGGGCATCCGAAGTGGAGGTTGACCATGCTGAACGTGCCTGAGGCAAAGAGCGAGGACGTCACCGCCCTGATGGCGGAGATCGGGCGCAGGGCCCGCGCGGCCTCCCGACCGCTTGCGCTGGCGACCGCCGAGCGCAAGCATGCCGCACTCGTCGCCATGGTCGAAGCGATCCGGCACGGCGAGGATGCCATGCTGCAAGCCAACGCCATCGACCTCGCCAATGGTGAGGAAGCTGGGCTTTCGCCTGCGATGATGGACCGACTGAAATTGACGCCCGACCGCATCCGCGCCCTTTCGGATGGCATCCGCACCATTGCCGAGTTGCGCGATCCGGTCGGCGACGTGATCGCCGAGTGGGACCGCCCCAACGGCCTCCACATCGAGCGCGTCAGGACGCCGCTCGGCGTCATCGGCGTGATCTATGAAAGCCGGCCGAACGTGACGGCCGATGCCGGCGCGCTATGCCTCATGGCCGGCAATGCCGTCATCCTGCGCGGCGGCTCGGACTCGATCAATTCGTCCTCCGCGATCCACGCCTGCCTGGTCCAGGGCCTCAAGGCCGCGGGCCTTCCACAGGATGCCATTCAGCTCGTGCCGACCACGGACCGCGCGGCAGTTGGCGAGATGCTCAAGGGGCTGGGCGGCAATGTCGACGTGATCGTGCCGCGCGGCGGGCGCAGCCTTGTCGAACGCGTGCAGAACGAGGCCCGCGTGCCCGTCTTCGCGCATCTCGAAGGCATCTGCCACCTCTATATCGACGGCTCGGCCAAGCTCGACATGGCGGTGCCGCTCGCAGTTAACGCCAAGATGCGGCGCACTGGCATCTGCGGCGCCGCCGAGACGTTGCTGGTCGACCGCGCGGTCGCCCAGACGCACCTTGTGCCGATCCTGCAGGCGCTGGCCAATGCCGGCTGCGAGATCCGTGCGACAGATGAGGTCCGCGCGGCATTTTCCGCGGCCGTGCCCGCGGCCGAAGCAGACTGGTCGACGGAATATCTCGATGCGATCATTTCGGTGAAGCTGGTCGACGGGATCACCGGTGCGATCGACCATGTCGAGACATACTCATCGCACCATACCGAGGCGATCGTCGCCGAGGACCCCGCAACGGTCGAGCGCTTCTTCAACGAGATCGATTCGGCGATCCTGCTGCACAACGCTTCGACCCAGTTCGCCGATGGCGGCGAGTTCGGCATGGGCGCGGAGATCGGCATCGCCACCGGACGGATGCACGCGCGCGGCCCCGTCGGCGTCGAGCAGCTCACCTCTTTCAAATACCGCGTGCGCGGCAACGGTCAGGTAAGGCCGTAATTGCTGGACGGCGTTTCTCCCCACTACCTGCGCATGCCTCATGTCGAGAAGCGCATGCAGGTGGGGCTGTTCGGCGGCTCGTTCAATCCGCCTCATGCCGGCCATTCGCTCGTGGCCGAGATTGCGCTGCGAAGCCTGCGCCTCGACCAGCTCTGGTGGATCGTGACACCCGGCAACCCGCTGAAGGCGGGTCGCGAGATCGCGCCGCTCGCCGAGCGCATCGCGCTGTCGGAGGCAATCGCCACCGACCCGCGCATCAAGGTCACAGCGTTCGAGGCCGCCTATAGCGTGCGCTACACCGCCGACACGCTGGCGCTGGTACGGGCGCGCAATCCGGGGGTCGATTTCGTCTGGATCATGGGCGCCGACAACCTCGCCGATTTCCACCGCTGGCAGCGCTGGCGTGAAATCGCGCTGACAATGCCGATAGCGGTGATCGACCGCCCCGGTTCGACGCTGTCCTTCATGTCGTCGGTGATGGCCAAGACCTTCGACCATGCGCGCGTACCGGAGCGGCTGGCCGGGACGCTGGCACGCATGCGCCCGCCTGCATGGACGTTCATCCACGGTCCGCGCTCCCTGTTGTCATCGACTGCGATCCGCGCCGCCCGAAAGGGCTGATCCAGAACCGGCGAAGTCTCGGACCAGACCTTTTGTGTCGCATTTACTGCGGCGCAGCGCCCGCAAGCGGGTGCAGGTTTCGCCGCATGGTCGATGCAGTCGCAACCAGCACCGAAGCTCCCCGCGCGGCGACGCTCGTCGCCGTGGCGAGCGTCATCATGTCCATGGCCTGCGCGGCCGTCGGCAACGGGCTGATGTTCGCCTACATTCCGGTGCGCCTCGGCCTTTCTGGCTTCGATCCCACCTGGGCAGGCCTGATCCTCACCGGTCTTTCGGCCGGAGGCATCGCCGGCTGCCTGCTGACCGGCCTGCTCGTCCGCCGCGTCGGCCATGCCCGTGCCTTCATGATCTTCTCGGCGCTGATCGTGCTGTCCAACGCCTCGATCGGCGCCGGCGTCCATCCTGTCCTGTGGATCGCGGCGCGTGCACTCTACGGCTTCGCGATCTGCGGCATGTTCATCGTCGGCCAGAGCTGGCTGAACGACGCCGTGGCCAACAGCGTTCGTGGCCGTGTGATGGCGATATTCTATGTCAGCTACATCGTCGGGCTCGGCGTCGGCTCGTGGCTCATGGGACTGCTGGACATTTCCGGCGCATCGATACCGCTGATCGGCATCGCCTTCACCGCGCTGTCGATCCTGCCCGTGGGCCTGACGCGATTGCCGCCGCCCCCGCCGCCGGAGCGCGCCTCCGTCGCTTTCGCACGCGCCTGGGCGATCTCGCCGGTCGGCGTCGCCGGCATGCTGGCCGTCGGCGGGCTTTCGATGATGATTGCCGGTTTCGCGCCGATTCATGCCACGGCAAGCGGATTCAGCCAGAGCCAGGTTGCAACGCTGATGTTCGCCATGCCGCTCGGAACGCTGATATTCCAGCTTCCCTTCGGCTGGGTGTCCGACCGCATCGACCGGCGCTATGTGCTGGTCGCGGCCTCGCTGCTGGTTGTCGTGGCCGGCATCGCGGCCGGCATTTTCGACGGCAGCGCGCTGCCGCTCATGATCGTCATCTACATGGTCTGGAGCGGCGCGTCGGAATCGATCTACTCGCTTTCGTCAGCCCACGCCAACGACCGCGCCACCAAGGACGATCTCGTTGCGCTCTCGAGCACCATGCTCTTTGCGTGGTCGGTCTCGGGTTTCATCGTGCCCGCACTCGGCACCGCCCTGACCGCGGTCTTCGGCACGGCCGCCTTCATGGCCATCGCCATCGTCATAGGTGCTGCCTTCAGCGTGTTCGTGGTCGTCCGTATCGCGCGGAACCCCGCGGTACCGGCCGAAGAGACCGGAAGTTTCGCGCCGATGACGGCGCAGGTCCCCCTGCCTGTCGAACTCGGTTTCGACACCGAAGACACAGTCGCACCGGATACCGAAGCCCCTAATCGCCCGATGTCTTGAAACTGTTGTTCGACTCTGCCTATCTAAGGGGTGCCGGGTGCACGAATGCATGCGGCGAGCTTGTTCTTGTCGGAAAGGAAAGACACTGAGAACAGCACTGCGGAAGAAGGCGGAAATCCAGCCTTCGCCGGCCGGGATCAGCGGCAACGCCGATGCCTCCCGCGCCCTCGAAACGGTCCTTGCCAGTCTGGACGACTCAAAGGCCGAAAACATCATCTCAATCGACATACAGGGCAAGTCCAGCCTCGGCGACTACATGGTCGTCGCGTCGGGACGATCCAACCGCCACGTTTCGGCGGTGGCCGATCACCTGATCAAGGCGCTGAAGGATGCCGGTCTCGGCCTCCCCCGCGTCGAAGGCCTCACCAATGCAGATTGGGTCCTAATCGATTCGGGCGACGTTATCGTCCACGTCTTCCGTCCGGAGGTCCGGGAATTCTACAACATCGAAAAGATGTGGCAGGCTCCCGACCTGGAGGACGAGACGCTCCACTAGCCGTCCCCGTCCGCTTAGGGCGGGGCCTGCGGGAAGGCAGGCATGCGTATAGGCGTTCACGCCGTGGGTCGAATGAAAGCCGGCCCCGAGAGGGAGTTGGTCGACCGCTATTTCGGGCGTTTCGCCAAGGCAGGCCCGTCGATCGGACTGGAATTTTCGGGCATCTCGGAAATTGCCGAAAGCCGCGCCAGAAGTGTGGACGAGCGGCGACGCGAGGAAGCCGCCTTGCTCGAGACCTATCGCGGCGACGCAGCTTTGTTCCTGCTCGACGAACGCGGCAAGAACCCCACCTCGGAGGATCTGGCCCAACGCATCGCGCGAATACGGGATGACGGCAGGCGGCAGGCTGTGTTCGCAATCGGCGGACCTGACGGCCACGATGCCGCCTCGCGCGCTGCTGCCGACATGGTCATCTCGTTCGGCGCACAGACTTGGCCGCATCAGCTCGTACGCGTCATGCTGGCCGAACAGCTCTATCGCGTGGCGACGATCCTTGCGGGTCATCCCTATCACCGAAGCTGAACGGCGTCGGTGGATAGCCATCCGCCATCACATGGTTGATGGTTCGTTAACGAAGCCCCGCTAGCCTTCGAACTTTGATCGACATGCGAGACATGACGGGCAGGACCACACAGCTTATCCTTGCAATGGCGCTGACGCTCTTCTTCGCAGCGGCAGGAGCCGCGCGTGCGCAGGATTCAGCCGAACTGGAGACCCGCCGCGCAGCGAGCGTCCTCGAACACGAGCGCATATCGCAGGCACTGACGCTTTCTGAGGAACGCGCCGCGGAGATCGCAGCCGAGATAGCATCCATACGCAAGGACAACGCGTCCCTTTCGGCCGCCCTCGTGCAGGCCGCCAAGACCGAGCGCAAGCTCAGCCAGGACGTTGCCGACATCGCCGCGCGCCTGGAAACGCTTCAGCTTCAGGAAAACGGCTTGCGTGAATCGCTTGCCGAGCGGCGTGGCGTGCTCGCCGAGGTTCTGGGTGCCCTGCAACGCATGGGGCTGAACCCGCCGCCTGCGATCCTGGTGCGCCCGGAAGACGCGCTCGCCTCGGTGCGCAGTTCCATCCTGCTGGCTGCCGTGGTGCCCGAGCTGCGCGGCGAGACCGAGGTGCTGATCGGCGACCTCAGGGAGCTTTCACGCATTGTCGCGACCATCAAGAGCGAGCAGGCGCGCCTGCTGGCAACGATAGAGGAGCAGGCCTCCGAGCAGCGACGGCTATCACTTCTTCTTGAGGAGAAGCAGCGGCTGCAGGCGACATCGGAAGAAATGCTGGCCGCCGAAAAGAAGCGCGCCGAAGAGCTGGCGGGACAGGCCAGCTCTCTGCGCGAACTGATCGACGCCCTTGAAGGCGAGATCGAAATCGCCGCCCGACAGGCCGCCGAAGAGAACCGCATGGCCTCCCTGCGCGAAGAATCGACCGATACGCCGAACGGAACCGGCGCACGCCAGGCTTTTGAGGCCAGTACCGAGCCGTTTTCGCAGATGCAGGGGCGTGTGGTCCTGCCGGTCGCCGGCCGCGTCGCGAAACGATTCGGCGAAAGCGACGATAGCGGCTCAACATTGCAGGGGGACATGGTTGCGACACATTCAGCCGCAATCGTGACCGCACCGGTCAACGGTTCGGTGCTCTATGCCGGTCCGTTCCGCTCTTACGGCCAACTCTTGATCCTCAATGCGGGAGACGGCTATCATATCGTTCTGGCGGGCATGGGCAGAATTAGCGTTTCACCGGGCCAATCCGTCCTCGCTGGAGAGCCGGTCGGCCTCATGGGCGAGACAAGAGTGGTGAGCGCCGTCGCCTTCGCCGAGGCAAGCGCCGGCCCGGAACTCTACGTAGAGTTCCGCAAGGAAGGAAAACCCGTCGATCCGGCCCCATGGTGGGCGGAGCGCGATTCTGGAAGGACAGGAAATGATACGTAAGTTGTCGCTTCTGCTTGCCGGCGCACTGATGGGCGCGTCCGCCATGAGCGTAGTCTACGGCGCCGGCGGAACGACGGCGAATGCGGCCGGGTCGGAAACCTATCGCCAGTTGGCAATCTTCGGCGACATCTTCGAGCGTGTGCGGGCGCAATACGTCACGCCGCCGGAAGAAAAGAAGCTGGTCGAAAGCGCCATCAATGGCATGCTGACCTCGCTCGATCCGCATTCCTCCTATCTCAACCCGGAAGCAGCGCAGGACATGCGCGTGCAGACGCGCGGAGAATTCGGCGGGCTCGGCATCGAAGTCACGATGGAAAGCGAGCTGGTCAAGGTGATCGCGCCGATCGAAGGCACCCCGGCGGAACGCGCGGGTGTTCTGGCCGGCGACCTCATCTCGGAGATCGACGGCACGGAAGTCCGCGGCATGTCGCTCAGCGATGCCGTCGACAAGATGCGTGGCGCCGTCGACACCGCGATCGAGTTGACGATCCTGCGCGAGGGCGCGGCAGAACCGATCAAGATCAGCATCGTCCGCGACATCATCAAGGTGCGCGCGGTACGCCATCGCGTCGAGGAGAATGTCGGCTATCTGAAGATCAATTCCTTTACGGAAAAGACCTTCGACGACCTTCAGGCGGCAATCGAGGACATCAAGAGCCAGGTGCCGGCGGAAGATCTGCGCGGTTACGTGCTCGACCTTCGCCTCAACCCGGGCGGTCTGCTCGATCAGGCCGTCAGCGTGACCGATACCTTCCTGGACCGTGGCGAGATCGTATCGACGCGCGGCCGCGACCCTAAGAACATCACCCGCTTCGATTCGCGCGCCGGCGACGAGATCGACGGCAAGCCGCTGGTGATTCTCATCAATGGTGGCTCGGCCAGCGCCTCGGAAATTGTGGCCGGCGCCCTGCAGGATCACCGCCGCGCCACCGTCCTGGGCACGCAGTCCTTCGGCAAGGGATCGGTGCAGACCATCATCCCGCTGGCGGAAAACGGCGCGCTGCGGCTCACCACGGCGCTCTATTACACGCCGGCCGGAACGTCGATCCAGGGCAAGGGCATCACGCCCGACATCAAGGTCGAGCAGCCGCTGCCGGAAGAGCTTCAGGGACGCGACGTCTCGCGCGGTGAGTCCGATCTGAGGGGCCACATCAAGGGTACTGAGGAGGACGAGACCGGCTCGGGCTCGGTCGCTTATGTCCCGCCGGACCCCAAGGACGACATACAGCTTGGCTACGCGCTCGACCTGCTGCGCGGCGTCAAGACCGACCCTGCGTTCCCGCCGGATCCCGATCAGGCAGTACTGAACCAGTAGCGTATCCCGGTTCCGGCTTCCCGCCGGTCCTGGCCAGTTATCCGCGTCGGCGTTCCACCTCGAACGCCGGCGCGGTTTTACGAATCGACCCGCGCAAGGACGTTCGCTGCCCGTGAACAAAGCCTCTCCCGAAAAAGACATCGACAAGCCGCTGGGCCTGGGTGGCGGGAGACGCGATATCGGCCGGAAAACCCCCCGTCGCCTGCGCGCCAGTCGGGTCGTCCTGGCACTCGCCGGTCTCTGCCTGTTCGGAGCTGCCGGCTTTATCGCCCTGGGTGACGATCCTTTCCGCACACCGCAGCAGGTCGTCGTATCGACGCCTGAGCAAACGCCGGAAGCTGGGACAGCGACAGCCAGCGAAACCGCCGCCGCATACCCCGAACGTTCGGCTGCGGATGGCCCTTCGATCATCAGGGTCGAGCCGTCGGATTCTGACGAGAGCAGCAACGTCGTGATCATTCGCGACCCGTCCTCGCTCAGCCAGAATCCGCGCACCGCACATCTGCCCGACAGGGCGCTGATAGAGGACACGGACATTGGCCCGCTGCCGATAAGAGCGGCCGACGGACGCAGGGCCTTCGACGTCTATGCGCGCCCGTGGTCCGGAACCCGTGGCGCCCGTGTGGCGATCGTCATCGGGGGGCTCGGCGTCTCCCAGACCGGCACGCAGGAGGCGATCGCCAAGCTGCCGCCTGAGGTGACGCTCGCTTTCGCCAGCGGCGGCAACAGCCTCGACCGCTGGATGCAGTCAGCCCGTCGCGAAGGCCACGAAATCGTCATGCAGGTGCCGCTGGAGCCCTTCGATTACCCGTCGGTGGATCCGGGCCGCAACACGCTGACGGTGGAGGCCGATCCGGTCGAGAACCGCGACCGGCTGCATTGGGCGCTTTCGCGCATCACCAACTACACCGGCGTGATGAACTATATGGGCGGACGCTTCGTCACCAGCGAGCCGGCGATGACGCCCTTCTTCGGCGAGCTTGCCAAGCGCGGCCTGATGTATCTCGACGACGGTTCCTCTGCGCGCAGCATCGCACCGGACACCGCGCGGCGACAGGGCGTTCCCTTTGCCGCCGTCGACATCGCCATCGACGGCGAACGGGACCGCGGCGCTATCCTCAAGAAGCTTGACGAAGCAGAGCGCACCGCGCGCGCCAAGGGTTTCGCGGTCGCGACCGGCTCGGCTTTCGAGGTTACCGTGGACGCGGTTGCCACGTGGGCCGAGGAAGCGAAACGACGGGGCATCGAGATCGTGCCGATCTCGGCAATCGCGGAAGATCCCGAGAGAGGCTGATTTTCATGACGAAGAACAAGACGGTCGACCCCGAGAGCCTGCCCTACCGGCCTTGCGTCGGCATCATGGCGCTGAACCGCGAGGGGCTCGTGTGGGCGGGCCGCCGCATCGCCTTAAGCGACAGCGAAATGGCGGGAACCGACCGGCTCTGGCAGATGCCGCAGGGCGGCATCGACAAGGGCGAGGACCCGCTCCCGGCAGCCATTCGCGAGCTCTACGAGGAGACCGGCATGCGTAGCGTCACCTTGCTGGCGGAAACGCCCGACTGGATCAACTACGAGCTGCCGCGCGATCTCGTAGGCATCGCGCTCAAGGGCAAATATCGCGGCCAGACACAGAAATGGTTCGCCTTCCGCTTCGACGGCGACGAGAGCGAGATCGCCATCAACCCGCCTCCCGGAGGGCACGAGGCCGAGTTCGACGCATGGGCCTGGAAGCCGATGGCCGAACTGCCCGAACTTATCGTGCCCTTCAAGCGCAAGGTCTATGACGAGGTCATAGCAGCCTTCCGGCACCTCGCCGCATAGGCCCCGTCAGTCGTCTACCGCGGCGTAGGCGCCTGTCCAGAAATCGCGGAAATGCAGCGGCATCGTCGGCGAATCCATCATCCGCTGCGTCATCAATATGCCGATCAGGCCTTCGGTAGGATCGGCATAGGCCGAGGTGCCGTAGCCGCCATCCCAGCCGAAGCGCCCGGGCGACATCTCGATCTCGTCGCGGCGCAGATCGACCGCCATGCCGAAACCCCATCCACGATTGCCATTGAAGAATATTGCCCCGTGCGGACTGGACTTCTGTTGCTCGCTCAGATGGTCCCGCGTCATCAGCGCGACGGCTGGCCGTGACAGCAGCCGTCGGCCCTCATATATGCCGCCGGCAAGCATCATGCGGCTGAAAGCGAGATAGTCGTCGGCGGTGGATACCAGCCCCCCGCTACCCGATTCGAAAGCCGGCTGGCTTGCAAAACCTCCAGCCACCGGCTCCTCGTGCACGACCAGTCGGCCCGACTGATGGTCCTTGTAGTAGAAGGTGGCGAACCTGTCGAGCTTGTCGGCAGGTACGAAGAAGCCGGTATCCTTCATGCCGAGCGGGCCGAAGATGCGCTCACGCAGCAGGTCACCCAGCGGCTTTCCGCTTGCGCGCGACAACAGGATGCCGGCGACATGCATGCCGGTATCGTAGAGCCAGCCATCGCCCGGCTGATGCGCGAGCGGCAGTTCGCCAAGGCGTTTCATGTATTCTTCCGGCGAGCCGTCGAAGAGGTCGGCGCCCGGAGCCACACCGCGCTCCTCCATGGCGAACTGGATCGGGTATGCGCTCGGCCAGACCATGATCGCCCCGAGCCCGAAGCGCAGTGTCAGGAGGTCCCGCAGCGTAATCGGGCGATTGGCCGGAACGGTGTCGGCGAGATCGCTTTCCAGGCTGCGCAACACCTGCCTGTTCGCAAGCTCCGGCAGCAACCCATCGACCGGATCGTCGAGCCGCAGAACTCCCTCTTCCACCAGTATCATGGCTGCCGCGGCCGTGATTGGCTTGGTGATCGATGCGATGCGGAAGATCGTGTCGCGCCGCATCGGCGTACCGCCGAGCGCCTGCCTGCCGCCCGTAAGAACATGCGTTTCGCCGTTGCGGTGAACCAGCGCGACGAAGCCCGGAAGGTCGCCACGCTCGACATGGCCCATGAGATTGGCCTGCATTCGTTCCAGCCTCTCCGCAGAAAGATTGCCGCTTGATGCCTTTGGAGACCCCGCAGCGCCCTTGCCAGCTGGCCACGCGCCTATCTGCCGATCCGGCTCGCCGGCACTGGCGGCAAGTGCAGGGGCGGACAGAAAGGCGCCGGCGGCTGCGGCCTTGAACATGTTGCGACGATCTATGCTGGTCATGGTGCAACTCCATATTTCCGGTTTATTCGGCGGCGCTGTGCGCTGCGATTTCGTCGATCATCCGTGCCCAGTCCAGCGGATGGAGCTCGTGCCCGCCGCCCTCGATCGCGACGAAACGGGACAGCGGCGCGATCCGCGCGATCTCGCGGCCATGCTCGACCGGAAACAGCGGGTCGGACGTACCGTGGATCACGAGCAGCGGCACGCGCAGCCGTGCCAGGCTACCGGACCAGTCGCGCTTGGCCTCGACCAGGAAATGATTGGTCGTGCTGAGAAAGTTTCGCGCACGGGCGACATCCTGCTCGACGAACTGGCGCGCAGCGGCAGCATCGTAAGGATGCCTCGTGCTGGCGATCATGCGCGTATCCTTGACGACATAGTCGATGACCTGGCCAAGGTCGGACCAGTCCACCTTCTCGCCGTCGGCGCCGTGCTGTTTGTATGCTTCGCTCATGCCCGGCAGGCGGGCCGTATCGACACCCATCGGCGATGTGCTGATAAGCGTGAGGGTGCTGACCCTATCAGGGGTGCCGAACGCGGCAAGCTGGGCGATCATACCGCCGAGTGACATGCCAACGACGTGGGCCTCGTCGATTCCGTATGCATCGAGCACGGCAAACGCGTCGTCGGCCATGTCTTCCATCGAATAGGACACACTTCCCGGCTCATATCCGGTCGAAAGTCCTGTATCGCGGTTGTCGTAGCGGATGACGTAACGGCCGCGCGCTGCAAGAGCCCGGCAGAACGCCTCCGGCCACCACAGCATGGACGCCATGGCGCCCATGATGAGCAGCACGGGCGGGTCCGCCGGGTCACCGAAAGCTTCAGTCGCGAGTTCCGCATCGCTACTAGGGATCATCTTCGTCATTGCCTTCGCCTCCTCCGTTGGGTCCCTGCCCGCATGTCCGATCGACCCATTGCAAGTGAAAGCGACGGCACCGCACCTTTGTCGGCCTGCCGACAGGCCTCAATAACCTCCAGCGTAATGTCCGCCGCCAGTCCACTTGTCTAAGCAGTTGCATATCGCAATCGGTTGTCTTATTTCATAACTGATGCGATATTGCAATCGGTTTTGGAGACTGGCATGAACGAACGGCATCGGTCGGGTTGCCCGATCAACCTCACGCTCGAGATCCTCGGCGACAAATGGAGCCTGCTGATCATTCGCGACATGATGTTCGGCAATCGCCGCCATTTCCGTGAGCTGCTGCATGGTTCCGAGGAGGGCATCGCCTCGAACATCCTGGCCGACCGGCTGAAGCGCCTGCTGGCGCAAGGTGTGATCTCGAAACGTGACGACCCCAGCCACAAGCAGAAGGCGATCTACAGCCTGACGGAGCGCGGCGTGGAGTTGCTGCCGATCTTCGCGCATATCGGCGCCTGGGGCCGACGCTACCTGCCCGTCAGCGAGGAACTGAGCATCCGGGCGCAACTTCTGGAGGAAGGCGGACCGGTCATGTGGGAACGCTTCATGCAGGAGCTGCGCGCCGAGCATATCGGCCTCGCACCGGGCGAGCAGCCTCCGGCCTCACCAACCGTGCGCGAGGAACTGCAGGCGGCCTATCAGGGCGTCATGGCCCGCAAGGCCAGCGAAGCGCAGGAAGCGTGAACCGGCATTGCCTCGACTCCTGCCCTCGGCCTTGGCCCGGAGGAACGCCGTATGTCGATGAGATCGCACGCCTCCACCAAAGCCGAACCGTCCGTCGAACAAAAAAGGCCGGCAAAGCCGGCCTTTTCAAAACTTGGGCGGAGCTGCCAGCAATCAGGCGGGCAGGATAGCGCCTTCGAGCGTGGTGAGCTGAGCGAGAAACTGCTCGGCCTTGGTACGGCTCTCGTCGTCCCTGGCGTCGGAAACGTCTTCCTTCGCTTCCTGGATACGGCGTGCCAGGTCCGCGCGGTCGATGTCTTTCACGGCGACGGCCGATTCGGCCAGCAACGTGCAGCCTTCCGGCAGGATGTCGGCGAAGCCGCCAAACACCACATAGCGCTGCTCGGCGCCGGAAACCGGCTTGACGGTGACGACGCCCGGCTTGACCGTGGTCATCACCGGCGCGTGCTTGGCCATGACCGTCATCTCGCCTTCCGTCCCCGGAATCACGACCGACTCGACCTGCTCCGAGATCAGAAGCCGCTCGGGCGAGACCAGTTCGAATTTGTAGGGTTCAGCCATGTCTCATTAGCGAGCAGGGAAAGACGAACAGGGAATGGTTTTCAGAACCAATCCACCAGAAGCCTGTTCCCTATTCACTACTCCCTATTCGCTATTGCCCAGCTTAAGCCGCTTCCGCAGCCAGCTTCTGTGCCTTCTCGACCGCTTCCTCGATGGAACCGACCATGTAGAAGGCTGCTTCCGGCAGGTGGTCGTATTCGCCGGCAACCAGGCCCTTGAAGCCCTTGATGGTGTCGGCGAGGTCGACCAGCTTGCCCGGGGCGCCCGTAAACACCTCGGCCACGAAGAACGGCTGCGACAGGAAGCGCTCGATCTTGCGGGCGCGGGCAACGGTCAGCTTGTCCTCTTCGGAAAGCTCGTCCATGCCCAGGATCGCGATGATGTCCTGCAGCGACTTGTAGCGCTGCAGCGTCTGCTGCACGTCGCGGGCCACCGCATAGTGCTCTTCGCCGACGATCTGCGGGTCGAGCATGCGCGAGGTCGAGTCGAGCGGATCCACAGCCGGGTAGATGCCCTTTTCCGCGATCGAGCGGTTCAGCGTCGTCGTCGCGTCAAGGTGCGCGAACGAGGTCGCCGGCGCGGGGTCGGTCAAGTCATCGGCCGGCACGTAGATGGCCTGCACCGAGGTGATCGAGCCCTTCTGCGTGGTGGTGATGCGTTCCTGCAGCGCGCCCATGTCGGTTGCAAGCGTCGGCTGGTAGCCCACGGCCGAAGGGATACGGCCGAGAAGCGCCGACACTTCCGAACCCGCCTGCGTGAAGCGGAAGATGTTGTCGACGAAGAACAGCACGTCCTGGCCCTGGTCGCGGAAGTACTCGGCGACCGTCAGGCCGGTGAGGCCGACGCGCGCACGCGCACCGGGCGGCTCGTTCATCTGGCCGTAGACGAGCGCGGCCTTCGAGCCTTCGCCGCCGCCCTTCTTGTTCACGCCAGACTCGATGAACTCGTGATAGAGATCGTTGCCCTCGCGAGTGCGCTCGCCGACGCCGGCGAACACCGAGTAGCCGCCATGCGCCTTGGCGATGTTGTTGATCAGTTCCTGGATCAGAACGGTCTTGCCCACGCCGGCGCCGCCGAACAGGCCGATCTTGCCGCCCTTGGCGTAAGGAGCGAGAAGGTCGATGACCTTGATGCCGGTCACGAGGATCGCGGCTTCCGTCGACTGCTCGATATATTCGGGTGCGGGCGCGTGGATCGGACGCATCTCGGTCGCGTTGAGCGGCCCTTCCTCGTCGATCGCCTCACCGATCACGTTGATGATGCGGCCGAGCATTTCGGGGCCGACCGGAACGGAGATCGCGGCACCGGTATCGGTAACCGCCTGGCCGCGCACGAGACCCTCGGTGGAGTCCATGGCGATGCAGCGCACCGTGTTCTCACCCAGGTGCTGGGCGACTTCGAGCACAAGGCGGTTGCCCTGGTTGTCGGTCTCCAACGCGTTCAGGATCGGAGGCAGATCGCCTTCGAATGATACGTCGACGACGGCGCCGATGACCTGGCGGACCTTGCCGGTAGCACCGGTTGCCTTGACGCGCGGTGCAGCGCTGGTCTTGGTTGCTGCCGCCTTGGCCGGAGCGGCCTTGCGAGCGGCCGGAGCCTTTGCAGCAGCCGCCTTGGGCGCAGCCGCTTTGGTGGCAGCCGCCTTCGGCGCTGCTGCGGCCTTGGCGGTGGTCGCCGGGGCCTTCTTGGGGGTAGCTGCTTTAGCCATCGTGAATACCCTCTTTCGTGTTCCTGTTGTCCGTCGGTCGCCGCGGGGGCCGCCCGGCCCCGCGCCTGTCGGCGGCTAGAGCGCTTCCGCGCCCGAAATGATCTCGATCAGTTCCTTGGTGATCTGCGCCTGGCGCTGGCGGTTATAGGTGATCGAAAGCTTGTTGATCATGTCGCCTGCGTTGCGCGTGGCGTTGTCCATCGCCGTCATCTTGGCACCCATCTCGCCGGCCGCGTTCTCAAGCAGCGCACGGAAGACCTGCACCGAGATGTTGCGCGGGATCAGGTCGGCCAGAATATCGCTGGCTTCCGGCTCGTACTCGTAGACGGCGCCGCCGTTGGCCTCACCCTCGACCGCCGGAGCGGAGGCGGGAATGATCTGCTGCGCGGTGGGCACCTGGCTGATGACCGACTTGAACTGCGAGTAGAACAGGGTCGCGACGTCGAACCCGCCTTCGTTGAAGAGCGAGATCACCTTCTTGGCGATGCCGTCTGCATGCACGAAGCCGACCTGCTTGGCGTCACGCAGCTCGACCCGGTCGATGATCTTGTCGGCGAAGTCGCGGCGCAGGATGTCGTAGCCCTTCTTGCCGACGGTGATGATCTTCACCGTCCTGCCCTCGCCGAGCAGCTTGCGGGCGTGATCGCGGGCAAGGCGGGCGATCTGCGAGTTGAAGCCGCCGCACAGACCGCGCTCGGCAGTCGCGACGACCAGAAGGTGCACGTCGTCCTTGCCTGTACCGGCCATCAGCGGCGGCGCATCCGACGCCGAAACCGCCTGACCGATATTGGCCATCACCGCTGCCATGCGCTCCGAATAGGGGCGCGCGGCCTCAGCCGCCTCCTGAGCACGGCGCAGCTTCGCCGCGGCGACCATCTGCATCGCCTTGGTGATCTTTTGCGTCGCCTTGACCGAGGCGATGCGGTTTCGAAGGTCTTTCAGTGAAGCCATGAGGCTACCCTATCCCCTTGTCCGGCAAGCCTCAGACGAAGTTCTTTGCGAAGGCGTCGATCTCGGCCTTGAGCTTAGCGCGCAGGTCGTCCGACAGCGCCTTCTCCTTGCGGATCGCGTCGAGCACCGCCTTACCGTCAGAACGCATGTGCGACAGCAGGCCCTGCTCGAACTTCGACACCTGGTTGATGGCGAGGTTGTCGAGGTAGCCATTGACGCCGGCGAAGATCACCGCGACCTGCTCTTCCGTCTTCAGCGGCGAGAACTGCGGCTGCTTGAGCAGCTCGGTCAGGCGCGCACCGCGGTTGAGCAGACGCTGCGTGGCGGCGTCGAGATCGGAGCCGAACTGCGCGAAGGCGGCCATCTCGCGATACTGCGCGAGCTCGCCCTTGATCGAGCCGGCAACCTGCTTCATCGCCTTGATTTGCGCGGCCGAGCCGACGCGGGACACCGAGAGACCAACATTCACCGCCGGGCGAATGCCCTGGAAGAACAGGTTGGTCTCGAGGAAGATCTGGCCGTCGGTGATCGAGATCACGTTGGTCGGGATGTAGGCCGAAACGTCGTTGGCCTGCGTCTCGATGACCGGAAGCGCGGTCAGCGAGCCAGCACCCATGTCGTCGTTCATCTTCGCCGCGCGCTCGAGCAGGCGGGAGTGCAGGTAGAAGACGTCGCCCGGATAGGCTTCACGGCCGGGCGGACGGCGCAGCAGCAGCGACATCTGGCGGTAAGCCACGGCCTGCTTGGACAGATCGTCATAGGCGATCAGCGCATGCTTGCCGTTGTCGCGGAAATATTCGCCCATGGCGCAGCCGGAGAACGGCGCGATGTACTGCAGCGGCGCCGGATCCGAAGCGGTCGCGGCGATGATGATCGAATATTCCAGCGCGCCGCGCTCTTCGAGCACCTTCACGAGCTGCGCGACGGTAGAGCGCTTCTGGCCGACCGCGACGTAGACGCAGTAGAGCTTCTGGCTCTCGTCGTCGCCATCGTTGAGCGGCTTCTGATTGAGGAAGGTGTCGAGAATGATCGCGGTCTTGCCGGTCTGGCGGTCGCCGATGACGAGTTCGCGCTGGCCACGACCGACCGGGATCAGGGCGTCGATGGCTTTGAGGCCGGTCGACATCGGCTCGTGCACCGACTTGCGCGGAATGATGCCGGGCGCCTTGACGTCGACGCGGCGGCGCTCCTTGGCCTTGATCGGGCCCTTGCCGTCGATCGGGTTGCCGAGGGCGTCGACCACGCGGCCGAGTAGCTCGGGACCGACAGGGACGTCCACGATGGCGCCGGTGCGCTTGACGGTGTCGCCTTCCTTGATGTCACGGTCGTTGCCGAAGATAACGACGCCGACATTGTCGGCTTCGAGGTTCAGCGCCATGCCACGGATGCCGCCGGGGAACTCGACCATTTCGCCGGCCTGGACATTGTCGAGGCCGTAGACGCGGGCGATGCCGTCACCGACGGAGAGAACCTGACCAACCTCGGAAACCTCGGCCTCTTTGCCGAAATTCTTGATCTGGTCCTTGAGAATTGCGGAAATTTCCGCGGCGCGGATATCCATCAGCCGACCTCTTTCAGTGCGAGCTTAAGCGAAGCGAGTTTGGTTTTGAGCGACGTGTCGATCTGGCGCGAGCCCATCTTGACCACCATGCCGCCGAGAAGGGTGGGATCCACCGTCAGGTTCACCGCAACATCCTTGCCGGCCACCGTCTTGAGCGCGGCAGTCAGTTCGGAGCGCTGTGCGGCGGTGAGTTCGTGCGCCGAGGAAACCTCGGCGGCGACCTCGCCGCGCGCCTCGGCCGCGATGCGACGGAAGGCGCGGATCATGCCGGGAACGGCGAAGAGACGGCGGTTGCGCGCAACCACGCGCAGGAAATTGCCGGTGAGGCCGGTGATCTTGGCCTTGTCCACAATGGCGGAGATCGCCTTGAACTGGTCATCGGCAGAGAACACCGGGCTCTCGATCAGTCGCCGCATATCGGCGCTGCCTTCGATCAGCGTTTCGAAGCGCGAAAGCTCGGATTCGACCTTGGCCACGGAGTTGGCTTGTGAAGCCAGTTCATGGAGCGAACCCGCATAGCGTTCGGCCACTCCGGAGATCATCGAGCCAGACTGTGCCACGGACCGTCTTTTCTCTCTGCCTGACAGATCAGAAGATTTCCCGCTGGAGCATCGGACTCTGGCTAAATCTTTGACCTTGTTGAAATTTCTCAGCCGGAACTATGGGCTTGCCGCATCCCCCTGCCGAAAGTCGCTTGCCGTCTAGCACAGGCTTTCCCGACTCGCAACAAGGCGAAAGGTAAGGATTTGCGGCAGTTTTGTCGCAGTCAGCGCGCGAAGGTGCGAGCCTGGCGCTGAATCAGGCGATGAAGCCCACCGCAAACGACAGAGCCAGCCCCGCGAGCGCGATTTCGATCACAAGCCACAGCCAGTTATAGATCGTGTTGCCGTCGTCGGAGAGCATCGAGATGATGCGGCCGAATGCCGTCAGCCCCCAGCACAGGCCAAGCGACAGGTACAGCAGCGGCTGGGCGAGCAGGATGCAGGCAAGCCCGCTGCCGACATAAAAGCCCGACATCGTCGCACGTGCCTCGGATACGGCCTCCGGATGCTCTGGAATGGTCTGCAAGCGCAGCGCCTTGAGCGTGAGACCGGGTGCGAACAGCATCAACAGACCGAACACCAAAGTGACGGCGGCCGCCGACCAGGCCAGCCACTCGCCCTGGCTCACCGGCCACGGAAACGCGAATTCCATGATCATCCCCTCAAATCGAATCGCGACGCGACATTAGCGAATGCCGGAGGTGCTGTCGCGCAGGAGTGCACGATGCCGGCGCGCATGTCCTAGCACCCTCCTCACAAGAAGCTCTGCGGATCGATGTCGACCGACACGCGCACCGAACCGCGCGGCCTTTCCGCCGCCGCCACCATCGCACGGACGAAGCCCTGCATGTCGGAGCGCCTTTCGCCGTGGATCAGCAGGCGGAAACGGTGGCGGCCGGCCACCAGCGCCAGCGGCGCCTCGGCCGGTCCCAGCACCGAGATGTCGGCGGCAGCAGGCGCCGCGCGGCGTAGCGCCCGACCGTGACCTTCGGCCTCGGCGCGGGTCGCAGCGCTGATGATGATCGCCGCGAGCCGGCCGAATGGCGGCAGCCCGGCGCGTTCGCGCTCGGCGATCTCGCGTTCGTAGAACGATTCGGCATCGCCTGAGACGAGCGCCTGCATCACCGGATGCGCGGGCTGGTAGGTCTGGATCAGGCCGAGGCTCTTGCGCCCGGTGCGGCCGGCGCGGCCGGTCACCTGGCTCAGGAGCTGGAAGGTGCGCTCGGCGGCGCGCGGGTCCCCGTTTGCCAGGCCGAGATCGGCATCCACCACGCCCACCAGCGTCATATTCGGGAAATTGTGCCCCTTGGCGACAAGCTGGGTGCCGATGACGATGTCGGCCTCGCCCTTGGCGATCGCGTCAAGCTCCAGCCGCAGCCGCTTCACGCCGCCCAGCATGTCCGAGGACAGGACGATGGTGCGCGCGTCGGGGAAGCGTCCCACCACCTCCTCGGCGATCCGCTCCACGCCCGGCCCGCAGGCGACCAGATGGTCGAGCGCACCGCATGAGGGACAGGCTTCCGGACGCGGCTCGGTATGGGCGCAATGGTGGCAGACGAGCTGCCCGCGAAACCGGTGTTCGACCAGCCAGCTCGAACAGCTCGGGCACTGGAAGCGATGGCCGCAGACGCGGCACAGCGTCAACGGCGCATAGCCGCGGCGGTTGAGGAAGAGCAGCGCCTGTTCGCCGCGCGCGACCGTCTTTTCCACCTGTTCCAGCAGGACCGGCGACAGGAAGCCGCCGCGCGCCGGCGGGCTGCGGCGCATGTCGATGGCGCGTAGGTCCGGCATCGCGGCTTCCGCGAAACGGGCCGGCAAGACGACGCGCTCGTATCGCCCCTGATCGGCGTTGACGCGGCTCTCCACGGCCGGCGTTGCGGATGCCAGCACCACGGGAAAGCCGCCGATATGACCGCGCACCACGGCCATGTCGCGCGCCGAGTAATAGACACGGTCCTCCTGCTTGTAGGCAGGGTCGTGTTCCTCGTCGACGACGATCAGCCCGAGATCGTTGAACGGCAGGAAAAGTGCAGAGCGCGCGCCGGCCACCACCCGTACCCGGCCTTCCGCAACCTGCCGCCAGACGCGCTCCCGCATCCTTGGCGACAGATCGGAATGCCATTCGGCAGGCTTGGCGCCGAAGCGATCGTGAAAGCGATCGAGGAAGGCCGCCGTCAGCGCAATTTCGGGCACCAGCACCAGCACCTGCCGGCCGGCTTCCACAGCCGCCGCGATCGCCTCGAAATAGACCTCCGTCTTGCCCGAACCGGTCACGCCGTCGAGCAGCGTGACGGAAAAGCCGCCACGCGCCTTGTCGCGCAACGTGCCCGCCGCATCCCGCTGGTCGGGCGTCAGGTCGGCCGCACCATAGGCTGGGTCGGGCGCGGCGACGACCGGCGGTGGAGGAATCTTGACGGTTTCGAACAGACCCTGTGCCTTGAGGCCATCGACAACCGTGAGTGAGACGCCCGCCGCATGCGCCAGGCCTGAACGCGTCCACGCCATGCCGTCGCGCGCCAGTTCCAGCACGCGAGCCCGCGCCGCCGTCGCCCGCTCGGGTTCGCCGCCGGCAAAGACCAGCCCTTCCAGCGGCGGCTCGGGGTCGAATGCGGCTGGCGCGCGCAGGAACATGCGCGCGACCATGCCTGGCGGCGACAGCGTGTAGGCCGCAACCCAATCGACGAACCGGCAGTCGGCGTCGGCCAGCGGCGGACAGTCGAACACCTCGCTGATCGGCCGCAGCTTCTTCGCGTCGACCCTGTCGGTCGGCGTGTCCCAGACGATGCCCGCCACCTCGCGCGGACCAAGCGGCACGCGCACGATAGACCCCGGGCCGACAACCATGCCATCGGGCACCGCATAGGAATAGGGCCGCTCCGCCGGCATCGGCACCAGCACGGGAACGATTCTGTTTCTGGACGAATCTTCGCTCATCGGACGTGACCTTGCCCGCTTCGTGCGTTAGAGCAAGGGCCAATGCGAAGCGACGGCGCCACCGTCGCCAGACTGTCAGGGAAAGAGACCATGAAGTTCTTCGTCGATACCGCCGATGTGAAGGAAATCCGCGAGCTCAACGATTTGGGCCTTCTGGATGGCGTGACCACCAACCCTTCGCTCATCCTCAAATCGGGCGGCAACATCACGGAAGTTACCAAAGAAATCTGCTCGATCGTCGAAGGCCCCGTCTCGGCTGAGGTTGTGGCGACCGAATACAACGAGATGATGCGCGAAGCCGACGTGCTGTCGAAAATCGCCGACAACATCTGCATCAAGGTGCCCCTGACGCTCGACGGGCTGAAGGCCTGCAAGGCGATCACCTCCGGCGGCCGCCTCGTCAACGTCACGCTGTGCTTCTCGGCCAATCAGGCGCTGCTGGCCGCCAAGGCCGGCGCGACCTTCATCTCGCCCTTCATCGGCCGCATCGACGACATGGGCGTCGACGGCATGGAGCTGATCTCCGAGATCCGCACCATCTACGACAATTACGGCTTCAACACCGAGATCCTCGCCGCCTCCATCCGCACCGTGAACCACGTCAAGCAGGCCGCTCTGATCGGCGCCGACGTCGCCACCGTGCCGCCGGCAACGCTGAAGGCGCTGGTCAAGCACCCGCTGACCGACAAGGGCCTGGAAGCCTTCCTCGCCGACTGGGCAAAGACCGGCCAGAAGATCGGCTGAGCCGGTTCGCTGCGGATTATGATCGCGTGAAGATGGCGGCCGGGTCGGCCGCCATTTTTTCGACCGTGTGCTGCTGCAGGAGCGCGGCGACCTCGCCCGGCTCGCCGTCGAGAAGGTCAGGCGCGATCGGCTTTCCGATGGTGATGCGGAAAGCGTCCTTCTTCTTGTTCAAAAGTTCATGAAAGACGGTCATGTCGCGCAGTTCGGTCGAATATTTCGACAGAAGGTAGAACAGGCCGGAATTGCGCGCCGTGAGACGGGCCGGGACGACCGGGACGCCGAACCGCCGGGCAAGTGCGACCACCGATCCCTGCCACGGCCGTTCGGTCAGCTTGCCTTCGTTCCAGTAGGCAATACGCCCGGAAGGGAACAGCACCACCGCCTTGCCGTCGCCGAAAGCGCGCGCGGTCATTGCGAGCGTGTCGCGGCTCTTGGAGTGCGACTTCTCCCCCTGGCGCCATTCCACCGGGATGATCAGGTCGCGGAAACCCGCCGCCACGCGCAGCGCATCGCGGTTGGCGAAAATCGCCATATCGGGCCGGCATCCCTTGAGCAGGTCGAAGACCGCGATGCCGTCGGCAATGCCGGTCGGATGGCTAGGCGCAAGAATGAACGCGCCCTCTTTCGGAAGGTTCTCGGTCCCCGTCGCCGTAACGTCCAGCGAAAGCAGGCGACTCAGATAGTCGAACGCGTCCCAGCCGGACATCGGACCGATGTCGTTCGCCATGGACACGGCCTGCCGGTAGTGAAAGGTGCGATAGATGATCGGCCGCAGGACCGGCCAGAGTGGACTGCGGGAAAGCCGGGTCGCGCGCTCGGCGATAAGCTGATCGACGATATGCTTCACTTCCGAACCGGCTCGTTCGTTCTCAAGCGCTGAGACCACTGAACCGGGCATCGACCTGAATTCCATTGGCAACCACTCCGTCGGGCCATGACTGGCTTAGGAAAGTGACAGCGCAGTGACAGGCCGAACTCTCCCACAAGTTGAAACGCCACGCATCGGGAAAGGTTCCATCTCGTTTTGAAGCCCGTTCACGGCTGGCCCTACAATTCCTCGGATTCGTCCTGCCCCAGCTTCTGGGCTTCCTCGGGACTTACGGGAACGTCTGCCGGCGCAACCTTGGAGGTGGATTGCTCCAGCTCCTGGGCAAGCGCCAGACGCAGCACTTCGGCAAGCTCGCGCGATGCCCTGTCTTCGGCGTTGCGGACGGCCCTGAGTGCTGCGAATTCCTGCCGCGGAATATCGTACGGCGCCTGAACGGAGCGCGTACCGGCTGAAATACGTTCGCCATTGCTGGCATCGGTTAGCACATACGAGCCCTGAACGGTGACGATGCCCGATGTCGGGTCGAGGTTCACGCGGCTCGTGTTGATCGAACTCGCGCGCGCGTCGGTCACGCGTACGGAAAGCTGCACCTTGTAGGCGGGCGATGCCGGCTGGCCCTTGCCGCCGCCGAGCAGGAAGATGAGGTGGTTGCGCACTTCCTGGCCGACGCGGTCGTCCACCGGCGCGATCTCGATCGATTCGAGCCGTGCGGATGCGAAAGCCTGTGGCCCGGTCGCCGACGTCACATCGCCATAAAGCGGGCGGACCGTGCAGCCGGCGACAACCGCCAGCCCCACGACGGAAATCAGAGTCACAAACCGCTTGTGCAGACCGGGCTTGCGGTGCGCGTGTCCCAGATCAGATGACGACATTGACGATCCTCTGCGGCACAACGATCACCTTGCGCGGCTGCTTTCCCTCGAGCGCAGCACGCACCACATCCAGCGCAAGCGCTGCTTCCTCGACGGCAGATTGATCCGCGTTTCGCGCGATTGTCAAATCGCCGCGCTTCTTGCCGTTGATCTGAACGGGCAGCACGATTTCGTCGTCGACGACCAGCGCCGCGTCGAATTCCGGCCATGGCTGATTCGCCGCCAGACCCTCGCCGCCCAGCGCCGCCCAGCACTCCTCGGCCAGGTGCGGCATCATCGGCGCGATCATCCGCACCAGCGCCTCGACCGCCTCGCGTAGCGCCGCCTTGGTGGTCGCGTCGGCTGCGCCTGCGCCCGCAACCTGCGGCGAAAGCACATTGACCAGCTCGTAAAGCCGCGCGACCGCCTTGTTGAAGCCGAGCTTCTCGATGTCCTCGCCGACAGCCTTCACCGTCTTGTGGACGGCCTTCGAGGTGGGAGCGGCATTGCCCTCCCGCGAGGGCGCAGGCGCCACACCGGCCATCGCGGGCGCGATCTCGGAAATCAGTCGCCACACACGCTGCACGAAGCGGTGCGCGCCTTCGACGCCCGCTTCCGTCCAGATCACATCGCGCTCGGGCGGCGAATCCGACAGCATGAACCAGCGCGCCGTATCGGCTCCGTAGCCGGCGATGATGTCGTCCGGATCGACGACATTCTTCTTCGACTTCGACATCTTCTCGATCGGCCCGATCGTGACGTCCTCACCGGAGGCGATCATGCTGGCACGCCGCGTCCCATCGGTCTCCTCGACCTTGACCTCTGCCGGCGTCACCCAGGTTCCGTTGGCGCCGCCGCCCAGCCTATAGGTCTCGTGAACCACCATGCCTTGTGTGAACAGGCCCTGAAACGGCTCCTCGACGCTGTTGAGGTGGCCGGTAACCTTCATCGCCCGCGCGAAGAAGCGCGAATAGAGCAGGTGCAGGATCGCGTGCTCGATGCCGCCGATATACTGGTTGACCGGCAGCCACCCGTTCGGCCCGTCCACATAGGCGAGGTCCGTCGGCTGGGCCTCGTCCCACGGGTCAGTGAACCGGGCGAAATACCACGACGAGTCGACAAACGTGTCCATCGTATCGGTGTCGCGCCGGGCATCCTTGCCGCAGTTCGGACAGGCGACATGCTTCCAGGTCGGATGATGGTCGAGCGGATTGCCAGGCTTGTCGAACGAAACGTCGTCCGGCAACCGCACCGGCAACCGGTCGGCAGGCACTGGCACCGCACCGCAATCGTCGCAGTGGACAACCGGGATCGGGCAGCCCCAGTAGCGCTGCCGCGAAATCAGCCAGTCGCGCAGGCGGAACTGAACCTTGCGCTCGCCCTGTGGCCGCCCGCCAATGGTCACGCCCGACAGACGTTGCGCGACCTCGTCGAAGGCTTCTGCCGGCTTCATGCCATCGAGGAAGCGCGAGTTGATCATCACGCCGTCGTCGGTGAAGGCTTCCTCGGTGATCTGGAATGTCGCCGCGTCGGCGCCTTCCGGCATCACGACAGGCACCACGGGCAAGCCGTATTTGTTGGCGAAGTCGAGGTCGCGCTGGTCGCCCGAGGGGCAACCGAAGATCGCCCCGGTGCCGTAGTCCATCAGTACGAAATTGGCGACATAGACCGGCAGCGTCCAGCTCTCGTCGAACGGATGGACGACTCGGATGCCGGTGTCGAAACCCTTCTTATCCGCGGTCTCGATCTCCGCCGCCGAGGTCCCGCCACGCTTGATCTCCTCGATGAACGAGGCCAGCTTGGGATTGTTCTCGGCTGCCTTCTTCGCCAGCGGATGGTCCGCGGCGATCGCCATGAACGAGGCCCCGAAGATCGTGTCCGGGCGGGTCGTGTAGACTTCCAGTTCGCTCTCGCCCGCAGGCGCCGAGGCAGGGTCCAGCTTCCACCGGATCTGCAGGCCTTCGGAGCGGCCGATCCAGTTGGACTGCATCAGCTTCACCTTCTCGGGCCAGCGCGGCAGCGTCTCAAGCCCGTCGAGCAGCTCCTGCGCCATCGAGGTGATCTTGAAGAACCATTGCGTCAGGTCGCGCTGCTCCACGGGCGCGCCCGAGCGCCAGCCCCGGCCGTCGATCACCTGCTCGTTGGCGAGCACGGTCATGTCGACCGGGTCCCAGTTGACCTTGGCGTTGCGGCGCTCGACCAGCCCGGCCTTCCAGAAGTCCAGGAACATCTTCTGCTGGTGGCGGTAGTAGGACGGGTCGCAGGTCGCGAACTCACGCGCCCAATCGAGCGACAGGCCCATCGTCTTCAACTGGCCCTTCATCGTCTCGATGTTGGCGTAGGTCCAGTCGCGCGGATTGACCTTGTTGTCGCGCGCCGCGTTTTCCGCCGGCAGGCCGAATGCGTCCCAGCCCATCGGATGCAGCACGTTGAAGCCCGTCGCGCGCTTGTAGCGTGCGACCACGTCGCCCATGGCATAGTTGCGCACATGGCCCATGTGAATGCGACCCGACGGGTACGGGAACATCTCGAGCACGTAATACTTCTCGCCCGGCGCGTCGTTCTTCGTCTCGAAGAGCTTCGCATCGTCCCAAGCCTTCTGCCATTTGGGTTCGGATGCGCGGGGATTGTATCGTTCGGTTGCCATGTCCGGAATTTCACCTAAAAGACGCTGGGATTCACACTTCTCAAAGTGAAGGTCGCTTGAAAGAAGTGCCATGCCTTCACCACGGTTTCCCGGACCCGTCAACCGTGGCGGGCGCGCAGGCAATGAAAACAGCGGATTTGGACCATGAACGAGGCGGTTTCACGGCTTGAGACGGTAAAGGCCAGCATCGCGGTAGCCGAACAGGAGGCCGGCCGTACTGCCGGCGTGGTGACGCTCGTCGCCGTGTCCAAGACCTTTGATGCCGACGACATCCGACCCGTGATCGAGGCGGGACAACGCGTCTTCGGCGAAAACCGGGTGCAGGAGGCGCAGTCGAAATGGCCGGCGCTGCGCGAGCACTTCCCCGATCTGGAACTACACCTGATCGGCCCGCTGCAATCCAACAAGGCGAAGGAAGCTGTTGCCCTTTTCGATGTCATCGAGACCGTCGACCGCGAGAAGATCGCCGCCGAGTTGGCCAGGGAGATAGACAAGCAGGGCAAGGCGCCGCGCCTCTACGTTCAGGTCAATACCGGGCTGGAAGAGCAGAAGGCCGGCATCGACCCGCGGGAGGCGGTTGCTTTCGTCAAGCGCTGTCGCGACGTCCATGGCCTCGCGATCGAGGGGCTGATGGCGATCCCGCCTTTCGACGAGAATCCGGGACCGCATTTCGCGTTGCTGGAAAAGCTCGCGCGCGAGGCCGGCGTGGAAAAGCTCTCCATGGGCATGTCCGGCGACTACGAGGCGGCGGTTCGCTTCGGCGCGACCAGCGTGAGGGTCGGCTCGGCCATCTTCGGTGCGCGCTGAAGGCCCGCACCTTCACGTCATCCGCACCGTCTCCACCAGAAAATCGAGGAACGCCCGTACGCGCGCCGGCAGGTGCTTGCCCTGACCGACATAGACCGCATGGGTGACTTCCGTGTCGCCCGGGTTGAACGGTTCGAGCAGCGCCACCAGCCGCCCGGCCTCGATGTCCGGCCCCACATGCCAGCGCGCGAGCCGCGCGATTCCGGCGCCTGCAAGCACCATATGCCGCATCGCCTCGCCATCACTCACCAGCGCATTGCCGGAGAGATTGACCACCGTAGTCTCACCCCGCGCGCCGACGAACGGCCAGCCGCTGATATGGCGCACGAAACAGAACGCGAGCAGGTTGTGTCTGGCAAGATCGTCCGGCGTTTGTGGCACGCCGCGCTTTTCCAGATAGGAGGGAGCCGCCACCAGCACCATCGGGCTCTGGCCGAGTTTGCGCGCGATCAGGCTTGATTCGCCGAGCGGCCCGGCGCGGATCGCAACGTCGGCGCGCTCCTCCATCAGGTCGATCACATTGTCGGTCAGCACGACGTCGACGCTCACCTCCGGGAAGCGCTCCAGAAAGCGCGGCAGCAGCGGTATCAGCTTGAGCTGGCCGAAGGGTACGTAGCTGTTGACGCGCAACCGCCCGCGCGGTGCGGAACCCGCCGCGGCCTCGCGTTCGGCTGAGAGCATTTCGGCCAGAATGCGCGTTGCGCTCTCGTAGAATCCGGCCCCCTCCGGCGTCAGTTGCAGCTTGCGCGTCGAGCGGCTGACGAGACGCGCGCCGAGGCGCGCCTCCAGCCGTGCGATCAGCTTGCTGACGGCCGATGGCGTCATGCGGAGCTGGCGGGCGGCAGCGGAGAAGCTGCCCGCCTCCACAACGCGCGCGAACACTTCCATTTCGCCGGAGCGATTGTTCTCGGGTCTGGCCATTGTGGAATCTATTTCACAGAAAATATGCCGACATCAAGGCTGGTTCACAGGGCGCGCGGTCACGATCTTCTGGTCAAGCGCCCGCCCAGGCGCATTCCCTGTCTCGAACGGAGCCTCCGATGCCCCTGGCACTCTATGCACTCACCGCCGGCGCTTTCGGCATCGGCGTCACCGAATTCGTCATCATGGGCCTGCTTATCGAGGTCAGCGCCGATCTCGGCGTGACAATCTCATCGGCCGGCCTGCTCATTTCCGGCTACGCGCTCGGCGTGGTGGCCGGCGCGCCGTTGCTCGGCGCCTTCACTGGCAAATGGCCGCGCAAGACGCTGCTGATGAGCCTGATGGTGGTCTTCACACTCGGCAATCTCGCCTGCGCGCTGGCCCCCGACTACTGGTCTCTGATGGCCGCGCGAGTGCTGACGGCTTTTGCCCACGCGTCCTTCTTCGGCGTCGGCTCTGTGGTTGCAACGAACCTCGTCGCGACCGACCGGAAGGCGTCGGCGATCGCGATCATGTTCACCGGCCTGACCGTCGCGAATATCCTCGGCGTCCCCTTCGGCACCTGGCTCGGTCAGGCTTACGGATGGCGGGCGACCTTTTGGGCCGTGACGCTGGTCGGCATCGCGGCGCTGGCGGTGATCGCCTTTCTGGTGCCGTCCGACGAGCGAACGGAGGACGAAGCAGATACCGGCGGCGCACTTGCCGTGCTCGGTCGCGGCCCTGTGCTGCTCGGCCTGCTCACCACGGTTCTGAGCTGGGTCGGCGTCTTCGCTGCCTTCACCTACATCGCGCCGATCCTGACGCAGATCACCGGCTTTTCGGATGCCGCCGTCTCGCCGATCCTGCTCGTCTTTGGCGGCGGCCTCGTAGTCGGCAACCTGCTCGGCGGCCGCCTTGCAGACAGGCGCCTTGTGCCGACCATGCTTGGCAGCCTCGTGGTCCTGTCGCTGGTGCTGCTCGCCATGACCTTCGCGATCCACAACCGCATCCTTGCCGTTATCGCCGTGGGGCTGCTCGGTGCCGCCGCCTTCGCCACCATCGCGCCGTTGCAGATGTGGGTGCTGGAGAAGGCCGAGGGTGCGGGTCAGGGCCTGGCATCAAGCTTCAACATTGCCGCCTTCAACCTCGGCAACGCAATCGGCGCCGGTCTGGGCGGTCTCATAATCGCCCACGGTCCCGGCCTCGGCGCGATCCCTTGGATCGCCGGTCTCGTGCCGCTGGCAGCGCTGCTCGTCGCCCTCGCCGCCCTGCGACTGCAGCGGCTCGACGCACCTCTCCCACCGGCGCCGGCCTGCCCGGACGCGGCAGAATAAACCCTCCCCAACAAACGACCCAGCAAGGAGTTCGAACTATGGAATATCGACGTCTCGGAGCCTCCGGCCTCAAGGTACCGGCCCTCAGCTTCGGCGCAGGCACCTTCGGTGGCGCCGGCCCGCTGTTCGGCGCCTGGGGCAACACCGATGCCACCGAAGCGCGCCGGCTTGTCGAAATCTGCCTCGAAGCGGGCGTGAACCTCTTCGACACGGCCGATGTCTACTCGAACGGAGCCTCCGAGGAGGTGCTTGGCGCAGCTCTCAAGGGATTGCGCGACGACGTGCTGATCTCGACCAAGATGTCGCTGCCGATGGGCGATGGCCCCAACGACGGCGGTTCGTCGCGGTCAAAGCTGATCAAGGGCGTCGAGGACGCCTTGCGCCGGCTCGGCACCGACCGGATCGATATTTTCCAGCTTCATGCCTTCGATGCGGGCACGCCGGTCGAGGAAGTCCTGTCGACGCTGGACACCCTGGTTCGCGACGGCAAGCTCCGTTACGTCGGCGTTTCCAACTTCTCCGGATGGCAGATCATGAAGGCGCTGGCCGCCGCCGACCGGCATGGCTGGCCGCGTTACGTGGCTCACCAAGTCTATTATTCCCTTGTCGGCCGCGACTATGAGTGGGATCTGATGCCGCTTGGCCGGGACGAGGGCGTCGGCGCGTTGGTCTGGAGCCCGCTCGGATGGGGCCGCCTGACCGGCAAGATCAGGCGCGGCCAGCCACTGCCTGAAGGCAGCAGGCTGCACGACACGGCAAGCTTCGGCCCGCCCGTCGAGGACGAGCATCTCTTCCGCGTCGTGGACACCCTGGAAGAGGTGGCCGGCGAGGCGGGCAAGACCGTGCCGCAGGTCGCGATCAACTGGCTGCTGCGGCGCCCGACCGTCTCGTCCGTCATCATCGGCGCGCGTAACGAGGAGCAGCTTAGGCAGAATCTCGGCGCGGTTGGCTGGTCGCTGACACCGGAGCAGGTCGCCAGGCTCGACGCCGCAAGCGAGGTCACCGCCCCCTACCCGCATTTCCCCTATCGCCGCCAGGAAGGTTTCGCCCGCCTGAACCCACCCGCAGTCTAGAAATCAGGCCCCACGCGTCGCCGGTCAGTGCAGTTGCAACTGGCCGGCGACGTTGCGCCATTCGTTCGGCGCGATCAGCTTTCGGTGGGTGTAGGCCACCGAATGCAGCGCACCCTCTATCTTTTCCTGCCAGAAGTCGATGAACCGGTAGAGTGCCGGGAATTTCGGCGCGATGTCGTAGTGCTGCCAGATGAAGGTCTGCAACAGGCCGGGGTGGTCGGGCATGTGGTAGAGGATTTCAGCCGTCGTCAGCCCGTAGCCCTTGAGCATCAGTTCCATTTCCGCGTTGTCGGACATGATGGATTTCCCGTCGCCGTTATCTCCTCCACGTGCGGAGTGTGCCCGGAAACTGGTTAACCGTCTACGCATTCACCCGCGATCACGACAGTTTTATCACGCGATTCCAACAATTTAGCAGCATCGATGCGCGAGTGCTGACAGCGCGTCTCGGGCTCGTCTGGCATAGACGGTGGCGCGTGCATGCCCTGACCACAAGGTCTAATGTTGTGGCCCGGCGCGAATTGGTAATAATGCGCCGCGAATGGCGACCATCCTTCGCCTGCCGGCCCGCGCACGCGGGAGGGCTGAACAATCCGGGGAGAAAAAAACATGTCCGACGTCAAGCTTCATCGCGTCCAGCCGGCGTGGAAGAAAGGCGCGCTGATCGATAACGACACCTATCTGAAATGGTATCGGGACAGCGTGAAGAACCCGGAGAAGTTCTGGGGCAAGCATGGCAAGCGCATCGATTGGTTCAAGCCCTATACGAAGGTCAAGAACACCTCGTTTTCCGGCAAGGTCTCGATCAAGTGGTTCGAGGACGGCCAGACCAACGTCGCCTACAACTGCATCGACCGCCACCTGAAGAAGCGCGGCGATCAGGTTGCGATCATCTGGGAAGGCGACAACCCCTACGACGACAAGAAGATCACCTATAACGAGCTCTACGAACACGTCTGCCGGCTGGCCAACGTGATGAAGAAGCACGGCGTCAAGAAGGGCGACCGGGTCACCATCTACATGCCGATGATCCCCGAGGCGACATACGCGATGCTCGCCTGCGCCCGCATCGGCGCGGTGCACTCGGTCGTCTTCGGCGGCTTCTCGCCCGACGCGCTGGCAGGCCGCATCGTCGATTGCGAATCGACCTTCGTCATCACCGCCGACGAGGGTCTGCGCGGCGGCCGTAGCATTCCGCTCAAGGAAAACACCGACAAGGCGATCGACATCGCCACAAGGCAAAAGGTCAAGGTGAAGAACGTGCTGGTGGTGCGGCGCACGGGCGGCAAGGTCGGCTGGGAGAGCGACCGCGACCTCTGGTATCACGACGAGGTGCGCTCGGTTAAGCCTGAGTGCAAGCCAGAGAAGATGAAGGCCGAGGACCCGCTGTTCATCCTCTACACCTCCGGCTCGACCGGCAAGCCGAAGGGCGTGCTGCACACCACCGGCGGCTATCTCGTCTACGCCTCGATGACGCATCAATACGTCTTCGACTACCATGACGGTGACATCTACTGGTGCACAGCCGACGTGGGCTGGGTGACCGGCCATTCCTACATCGTCTACGGTCCGCTCGCCAACGGCGCGACGACGCTGATGTTCGAGGGCGTGCCCAACTATCCCACCGCCGGCCGGTTCTGGGAGGTGGTCGACAAGCACAAGGTCAACATCTTCTACACCGCGCCCACCGCCATCCGCGCGCTGATGGGCGCTGGCGACGACCATGTGAAGAAATCTTCGCGCAAGACGCTGAAGGTGCTGGGCTCGGTCGGCGAGCCGATCAACCCGGAAGCCTGGGAATGGTATTTCAATGTCGTCGGCGAGAAGAAGGTGCCGATCGTCGACACATGGTGGCAGACCGAGACCGGCGGCATCCTGATCACGCCGCTTCCCGGCGCGACCGACCTCAAGGCAGGCTCCGCGACGCGGCCCTTCTTCGGGGTCCAGCCGCAGCTCGTCGACAATGAGGGCAACGTGCTCGAGGGTGCCGCCGACGGCAATCTCTGCATCGTCGATTCCTGGCCCGGCCAGATGCGCACGGTTTATGGCGACCATGACCGTTTCATCCAGACCTATTTCGCCACCTACAAGGGCAAGTATTTCACCGGCGATGGCTGCCGGCGCGACGCGGACGGATACTACTGGATCACCGGCCGCGTCGACGACGTGCTCAACGTGTCGGGCCACCGCATGGGCACGGCCGAGGTGGAATCGGCACTGGTCAGCCACGACAAGGTGTCCGAGGCCGCCGTCGTCGGCTATCCGCACGACATCAAGGGCCAGGGCATCTACTGCTACGTTACCCTGATGGCCGGTGAGCAGGGCTCCGACGCGTTGCGCAAGGAACTGGTCGCCCATGTGCGCAAGGAGATCGGCCCGATCGCCTCACCCGACCTGATCCAGTTCTCACCCGGCCTGCCCAAGACCCGCTCCGGCAAGATCATGCGGCGCATTCTGCGCAAGATCGCCGAGGACGATTTCGGTGCGCTGGGCGACACTTCGACGCTCGCCGATCCCGGTGTGGTGGACGATCTGGTCGAGAACCGACAAAACAAGAAGAAGTGACGTCGCGTAAGCGCGGACTTGCGAAAACGTCCTGACTGTCCCACATTGGGCATGTGTTCAACGAACTGAAAGGAGGTGATCCAATGTCGAGTGATTCCATGTTCCGTAGCGTGGTCCCGGCGGATCGTCCTTTCGGGAAGCAGTCTTCCTGACAGGCGCGTGAAGCGCGGCCGGCGACCTGAGCTTCGGCTAAGGTTGTCGCCACGGGTCGCGCCACGGAACGGAAACACGAGGGCCGCTCTTTCGAGCGGCCCTTTTTCTTGCCTTTGAGGAAGTCGGTTACTTGGTGAGAGCCAGGCTCTCGATGTTCTTGACGATAGCCTTGAAGGCCTGGTCGAGTTCTGAACCCGACGACGTGTCGTAGAAGAAGGTAACGCCACTGGTCGCGGGCGACGCACAATCCTTCATCAAATCGCGCGCAGCATTGTTGGGCAACTTAAACCCGATGGTGAAGACGTTGATTCCCGCCTTGCGCATTTCAGCACATAGTCTCTTGGCGTGGGGAATAGATCGCGCGGCGGCGACCGAACCATAGGCCTCGTAAACCTCGTTGGCCCCATCGAAACCAAGATTGAACTCTCCATCCGTCATCAGGATCGCAAACTTGCCGACTTTCTCGGCATCATAAGGTCCGGCCTCGGCCGCGCTTCCGACGACGTCCTTCCATTTATCTGAAAGCATGTACCACACCCATTGGATCCCAATATGGCCCCCGGTTCCCCCTTCCGCAGCAAACTTACCGATAGCGTCGGTCAACGTCTTGGCGTTGCTTGTCAGCGGCACGATCGTCGCGCTCGGACACGAGCGGCTTGCCCCAAAGTTCTTGCGCAGGTTGGGATCGTAGTAACCTTTGGCGAAATCGGTCAGCAGATAATCCCTGTTGACCATGACGACATCCGGGCCGACATCCTCATATTGATGGATGCCCTTGCGCTCTGTCGCGCAGTTGTCAGGGCGCAGCAAACCCGAAACGAGATTGACCAGATTGGTGTTGGAAACGGTCCTGCCACGATCCGACTTGCTCTTTTCGATGTAGACCGACTTGTAGGCTATGGTCGGCCCGACATTGACAGAGTTGGCGTAGGGAACGAGCGCGATCCGAACACGATCGTCCAGGTTCTTACCGCTCAACAGCAGATTGACCGCATTCTTGGCTGCATCCTGGAGGTCGCCGAGCTTGTCGTCCGATCCGGCCTTTTTCATCGAGCCCGTCAAGTCGAGCGCCATGGCGATCTCGATCTTGCGGTCGGAGTAGATCGCTGCGGATTCGGCTGTAACTTTCTGATGGTTCGCGGTGCCGAACAGGGCGAAGGCAAGGTCGAGTTCCACGCTTGCCTTTGCTTCCACCGTTCGGGCCACGGGATCGATAACGATGCTGTCCAGCGTCAGCCGGCCTTCTTCGGCATAGGCGCGCTGTCCGTTGGCAAGGAGGAAGGCTTCGACAACGCCCCGCGCCTCATCCTTGGTGATGACGCCCGTCGTCAGATCGCGGGCCGTGGATGTCACCGCCGAGTCCAGCGCCGCGAGCAGGTTCGACTTCGTAATCGATATCTGCGCAACGTTGAGGCCGTAGCCCGATGCCAGCACCAGCAGCGGTGCTGTCACAGCCATCATCAACCCGAAATTACCGCCTCGATTGCGCCTGAAGCGCGCTCCGAGCCGCCCAAAACCCCCGACCTTCCGCATCGCCTGTCTCCGTTCACAACAAGTGACATCGTTCGCCATAGCCCTGCATCCGATGGGCCGGTGCGGGCGAAATCACGGTCGATAAGGCGCGAAATACGTTAAGGTCCTGTTTTTTACTGGCTGAAGCTGTCGGCGTGGTTGGTGACAGGTTAACGCGTTGAGACAAAAGAAAACCGGCTCGTCGGCTATCCGGGATTTTTGTGTTTCATTTCAGATCAACTTGCACTGTTGGCATCGCGATTGTCGCAAAATGGAACACGGCGCCCATTCCCATAATGACGCACCACACCTTGGGTAATCAAGGTTTCCGCGATCGACGGGCCTGCCGCGATTGCCGCATCGGCAAGGACCCTGCCGTAATATTTGCCGCCGCCGACATGCGAGATCACCACCTGCCGCCCCTCGATCAGCCGCTCAAGTGCGACCTTCGCCTCCATGGCCGCTTGCCTTTCCGCGCGGCAGCGGCTGCGCAGCTCAGGCGCGTCTATGCCTCGGATACGCACGGCAACCCGTACCCTGTGCCCCGGCCACACAAGCGCTTCTGCCTCGAAGGTGTCTCCGTCGATGACGCGCAGCACGCGTGCCTTGACCGGCCCGTCCACGAGTTCGGAAGCTGACGCTGGGAGCAACCAGAAAACACAAATGGCTATCGATATGAGCCGCGCATAGGTCATTTTAGGATCATATTCCTATCATGATCTGTGCGCAAGCACCCCTGCAAGGTTGTTACCCGAGCCTAGAAGTCGCTGGCCATTCCCTTGACCTCCCAGTCGCCGTAGCGGGCGGGATCGAGCCCGTCGCGTCCACCGAGCTCCTTCGGTCTTTCGGCTTCGCGCTTCAGTGACTGCGCGCGGCGGGCCTCTGCCTCGGCGAGTGCACGGCGCGCGGCATCGCTTAGCGGCCTGGGCGCGGTTTCGTCCCGGGTTTCCGATGGTTCGGTCACGGGCGCGTCACGCATGCGGCTTTCCCTCGAAACATTGAATTTCCTTTGATCGCTGCCCATCATATAGACGGTTCGCCGGGCGGGATCGACCCGGGATGGCCTGTTTCTGAAACCGGAGTTCTGCATGAACGTGATCCGCACAGCGATGCTCCTTGCCCTGATGACGGCGCTCTTCATGGGCATCGGCTACATGATCGGCGGCTCGGGCGGCATGATGATCGCATTCGTCATCGCTGCCGGCATGAACCTGTTCAGCTACTGGAACGCCGATAAGATGGTCCTGCGGATGCATCATGCCGTCGAGGTCGACGAGCGCAACGCACCCGAATATTACGGCATCGTGCGTGAGCTGGCCGCACGCGCCGAATTGCCGATGCCGAAGGTCTACCTGATCGACAACGCACAGCCCAACGCCTTTGCCACCGGCCGCAATCCGCAGAACGCGGCGGTGGCCGCCACCACCGGCCTGCTGCAGCGGTTGAGCCGCGAGGAAGTGGCCGGCGTCATGGCGCATGAGTTGGCGCATGTGCAGAACCGCGACACGCTGACCATGACGATAACGGCAACGCTGGCCGGCGCCATCTCGATGCTCGGCAACTTCGCCTTCTTCATGGGCGGCAGCCGCGACAACAACAATCCGTTCGGCATTATCGGCGTGCTGCTGGCGATCATCGTGGCGCCGATTGCCGCGATGATCGTGCAGATGGCGATCAGCCGCACGCGTGAATACGCCGCCGACAGGCGCGGCGCCGAAATCTGCGGACAGCCGATATGGCTGGCCTCCGCGCTCGACAAGATCGCCCGCAACGCCAAGGCGATCCACAATCAGGATGCCGAGCGCAATCCGGCCACGGCCCACATGTTCATCATCAATCCGCTCTCGGGTGAGCGGATGGACAATCTCTTCTCGACCCACCCGAATACCGAGAACCGTATTGCCGCGCTGCGCGCAATGGCCCAGGAGTTCGGTGGCGGCGGCCAGCCGGCACAACCTGCCCAGGAGCAGCCGCGGCCGACGCGTGATGAAACCCAGGCCGGCCCATGGGGCGGCAGGCCTACGCCGGCACCGCCGCCTGCCGCGCCTGAAAAACCGCAGTCAAATCCGTGGGGCCGCAATCCGACGGGCCCGCGGAGCCGCAGGTCGTGACGGATGGTCGTCGCCGCGCTCACGGCGGCCCGGCCCGCAAGCCAGACCCCTTCGCCGACACGCCCGGCCTTGCTTCGCGCAAGGCGGCTGCCCGCCTGCTGGCAGCGATAGTCGACGCGCGGACTTCGCTCGACGGACTGACGGATCACGAGAACGGCCATCCGCAGTTCCTGGCGCTCGACATGCGCGACCGCGCGCTGGTCCGGGCGATCCTGACGACGGCACTGCGCTTTCGCGGCACCATCCAGGCCCTGATCGACGCGCGCCTCGACCGGCCACTGCCGGCCAACGCGCATACGCTTTCGCACGTGCTTCACGTCGCAGCCGCCCAGATGCTGTTTCTCGACGTGCCGGATTCGGCTGCCGTCGACATCGCCGTCACGCAGGCGAAATCCGATCCCCGCACCAGCCGCTTCGCGGCGCTCGTCAACGGCGTGCTGCGCGAGATCGCCCGACGCAAGGAGCGCGCGCTGCCGGCAGCCCTGGCCAAGGCAGTCGACGCACCGGCATGGTTCGTCGAACGGCTGGAAACCGCCTATGGCAAGACGCAGGCGGCAGCGATCCTCGCTGCCCATCGGCTCGAAGCGCCGATCGACCTGACGATCAAGTCGAACCCCGGAAACTGGGCCGAGCGGCTGAACGGGATCGTCTTGCCGACAGGCGGCATACGGCTCGGGAAGGTCGAGGGGGCCATCACCGAGCTTCCCGGCTTTGCCGAAGGCGAATGGTGGGTCCAGGACGCCGCAGCCGCCATCCCCGCGCAGCTTCTTGGCGACATCGCCGGCCTTCGGGTCGCGGATTTATGCGCCGCGCCTGGCGGCAAGACCGCGCAGCTCGCGCTCGCCGGCGCCGATGTGACGGCGCTTGAAATCTCGCCCAACCGCGCTCGCCGTCTGTCGGCCAATCTGGAGCGGCTAGGGATGGAGGCAGAGATCGTCGTTTCGGACCTCTTCGCATTCGAGCCCGCGACCGCGTTCGATGCCGTGCTGCTGGATGCGCCCTGCTCTTCGACCGGTACGGTTCGCCGCCATCCCGACGTGCCATGGACCAAAGGCCCCGAGGATGTGGCAAAACTGGCCGCGCTGCAGGCGCGTATGCTCGCGCGCGCGGTGGAAATGGTGAAGCCAGGCGGGCTCATCGTCTTTTCGAACTGCTCGCTCGACCCGCTGGAAGGCGAGGCGCTCTTTCGAGACTTCGTTGCAACGCACCCGGACACCGTGCCCGAACCCGTGAAGCCCGGCGAATTTGGCTTTGCCGACCCGTTTCTAGGCGATGATGGAACCGTGCGCACGACGCCGGCGGGTCTCGATCTCGGCGAGCCGGCCCTGTCAGGCCTAGACGGCTTTTTCGCAGCGCGCCTGCGCCGTCGCGGGTGATCTCCAAGAGAATTTCAGCCTTCGCATAAATTCTTGAATCATCTAGTGTATTGGCAACTTCGGCGGTCCGGGGCTGCGATTCGGAGGTTGGACAACTTGGCGGTTGCGAGGGGTAATTCCCCGCAAATATGGGCACTTGTCGCATCGACGATGTGGCGAAGGCTGCGCGGCAGGTTGCGCGTCGGCCCGGTTTACCGATGGCGGTTCACCGGCCGCACCCCCGAGCGCGTATTGATCGCACCGCCGGACCTGCGGCTCGCCGACCCGCAGATCGCCCACGAGATCTATCACGGTCGCTTCCCGTTCGCGGGCTACATGGTCGAAACGGACGGAGCATCGCCCTTCGCCGCCGAAATACCGAGCGCCGCCTGGCTTGCCTCGCTGCACGGCTTTCGCTGGCTGCGCCACATGCGCGCTGCCGAAACGGAACTTGCGGCCGCCAATGCCCGCGCTCTGGTGAGCGACTGGATCGCCCTGCACGGCCGTCGGATCGGTGGTGTCGCGTGGACCCCCGCCATCACCGCCCGCCGCGTGATCGCATGGCTGCAGCATTCCGCGGTCGTTCTGCAGGGTGCGGAGTTTCCGTTCTATCGCGCCTTCCTCAAGTCGCTTGCCGTCCAGATCCGCTATCTGCGTGCAACCGCGCCGGAAATGCCGGACGGAGAGGACAAGCTGCGCGCCCGCATCGCGCTTGCCTTCGCGGCCCTCTCGCTGCCTGCCCCGCCTTCGGCCCTGCGCAATGCGTCGCGCCTGCTGTCAGCCGAACTGGAGCGGCAGATCCTACCGGACGGCGGCCACATCTCGCGCAATCCGGAAGCCATCCTCGAATTGCTGGCGGACTTGCTGCCACTGCGCCAGACCTATTCCAATCAGGCCGAGGCGCCGCCCGAAGCGCTGATCGGCGCGGTCGAGCGCATGCTGCCGGCCCTGCGCTTCTATCGCCATCAGGACGGCACGCTCGCGCGCTTCAACGGCATGGGCGCCACCAGCCACGACCGGGTCGCGGCGATCCTCCACCACGACGATACCGCCGGCGCGCCGTTGTTGCATGCGCCTTATTCAGGCTACGAGCGGCTTTCGATGGGCGGGGTGACGGTCATCGCAGACACGGGCATGCCGCCACCGGCGGAGGTGTCGCATGCCGCGCAGGCGGGATGCCTGTCCTTCGAGCTGTCGTCCGGCAGGAGCCATTTCGTCGTCAATTGCGGTGTCGACACCTACGGATCCGACGATTTCAGGCCGCTGGCGCGCTCAACGGCGGCCCACTCCACCGCGACGCTTAACGATACGTCTTCCGCGCGCTTCGCGTTGACCCAGGGGTTTGCCGGCATCATCGGCGCGCCGTTGCTTTCGGGGCCACGCTCCGTGCCGTGCAAACGCATGGATTCGGCGGGCATCCAGTCTTTTGTCGCGCGCCACGACGCCTATGTGGCTCGTTTCGGCCTCTATCACGAGCGCGAACTTGCACTGGGCGCGGGTGGCGAGTTACTCGAGGGCATCGACCGCATATTCCGACGGGGCGGTGAGGTCGCAAGGGCCGACGGCCGCGACCAGACTGTCGTGCGGTTTCACCTTCACCCCGACGTCGCGCTGTTCGAGAACAAGCGCAGCGAGCTGGTGCTTGCCACCCCCGGCAACGAGGAACGTTGGGAATTCTCCTGCGAAGAGCTGGCGCCGGAGGTCGAGGAATCGCTGTTCTTCGCCGGCCTCGGCGGCCCCCGCCGAAGCCGCCAGATCGTTCTGGCCTACAACGCGTCCGATCACCCGGAAATCCACTGGCGCTTCCTGCGCATCTGACGCCCGGTCATTTGCATTCCAGCTCCGCTGTGCTACGGCCCGCCCATCCCCGCAGCCGCAAGATGGAGCCTGCCGCTTATGGCCGTCGCCTCGAAGAACATCCCCGCTCCCGATCTCATCAAGGCGCACCGCGCGCTGCTTTCCGTGTCCGACAAGACCGGGTTGGTCGATCTCGCCCGGACGCTCGCTGAAGCCGGCATCGAACTGGTCTCCACCGGCGGCACGGCAAAGGCGATCGCCGAGGCGGGCATCGCGGTGAAGGACGTTTCCGACATCACTGGCTTCCCTGAGATCATGGACGGCCGCGTCAAGACCCTGCATCCATCCGTTCATGGCGGCCTTCTCGCGATCCGCGACGATGCGGAGCACGCAGCGGCGATGCGGGAGCACGGCATCGGGCCGATCGACATCGCCGTCATCAATCTCTACCCGTTCGAGGAAGTCCGTGCAGGCGGCGGCGACTATGCGTCGGTGGTAGAGAACATAGACATCGGCGGCCCCGCCATGGTGCGGGCGTCCGCCAAGAACCACGCCTATGTGGCGATCGTCACGGACCCCGCCGACTACGCGCGCCTCTCCGAGACGCTGGCTGCGAATGACGGCGCGACGCCCTACCGCTTCCGCCAGGAGCTGGCGGTAAAGGCCTACGCGCGCACAGCCGCCTACGACGCGGCGATCTCTGGCTGGTTTGCAGACGCGCTCGACATCGAGGCTCCGGCATGGCGCGCCTTCGGCGGCAGGCTGGAGACGGTGATGCGTTATGGCGAGAACCCGCACCAGAAGGCCGGTTTCTACGTCAACGGCGACGAGCGACCCGGCGTCGCCACCGCCCGCCAGCTCCAGGGCAAGCAGCTTTCCTACAATAACGTCAACGACACCGACGCCGCCTTCGAGCTCGTCGCCGAGTTCGATCCGGCGCGCACAGCCGCCGTCGCGATCATCAAGCACGCCAACCCTTGTGGCGTGGCGGAGGGCGATAGCCTGCGCGAGGCCTATCTCGCTGCGCTTGCCTGCGACCCGGTTTCGGCATTCGGCGGCATCGTCGCGCTCAACCGCCTGCTTGACGCAAAAGCCGCGGAAGAGATCGTGAAGACCTTCACTGAGGTGATCATCGCGCCCGAGGCGTCACCCGAAGCCATAGCGATCGTCGCGGCCAAGAAGAACCTGCGGCTGCTGGTGACCGATGGACTGCCCGACCCGCGCGCTGCCGGCATCATGGCGAAGTCGGTCGCAGGCGGCCTGCTGGTGCAATCGCGCGACAATGCCGTGGTCGATGACCTCGACCTCAAGGTGGTGACGAAGCGCGCGCCGTCAGATGCCGAGATGGTCGACCTGCGCTTCGCCTTCCGCGTGGCCAAGCACGTCAAGTCCAACGCCATCGTCTACGCGCGAGGCGGCGCGACCGTCGGCATCGGCGCAGGCCAGATGAGCCGCGTGGACTCCTCGCGCATCGCCGCCCGCAAAGCGCTGGATGCGGCGGAAGCCGCCGGGGGCGGCGAGCCGCTGACGAAAGGCTCGGTGGTCGCCTCCGACGCCTTCTTCCCGTTTGCCGACGGGCTGCTCGCAGCCGTCGAGGCAGGCGCCACAGCGGTCATCCAGCCCGGTGGCTCGATGCGCGACGACGAGGTCATCGCGGCGGCCGACGAGCATGGCATCGCCATGGTCTTCACCGGAGTGCGCCACTTCCGGCATTGAGCGTTTCTGCGTTCCTCCCAAAGGAAGAAAACTCACGCCCGCGCCACCTCATATTGCCGGCTCTTGACCATCGGCAGCAGCACCAGCCCGATCATGAACAGGACGATGATCGGCGTGACACCCAGTCGCTGCGCCTCCTGGGTCGATAGCCCGAACGCTTCCTGCGCGAAGAAGGCGGTGGCAAACGCGATCGCCAGCGGGCCGATGAAGGTGGTGGCCTTGCCCGACAGCGCGTAGAGGCCGAACGCCTCCGTCACCTTGTCGCGGTCCACCTGGTCGACCAGCAGCGTGCGCGAAGCGGCCTGGATTGCGCCGCCAGCCGCGCCGATCAGCGCCCCGGCGACATAGAAGGTGATGTCAGGCAGGCCGCTGCCGCCGGCGGCATCCGCCACCGTGATGAAGAGCACCTGTGTCTGCGTGGTCGAAATGACGAGCAGGCAGCAGAAGGTTAGGATCAGGATGGACCAGCTCACCACGACCTTGGGGCCGTAGCGCTGGTCGGCGCGGCCGCCAAGCCAGGCGCCGGCCGCACCCGTGATGTTGGCGAGGATGCCAAAGATGCCGATCTGGATGATCGACCAGCCGAGCACGCCCGCCGCATAGATGCCGCCGAAGGCATAAAGCGCATTGAGCGCGTCGCGGTAGAACATGCTCGACATCAGGAAGCTGAAATAGCTGCGCTCGCCCGGCAGCCGCCGCAACGTCTTGCCGAGTTGCGAAAGCCCTTCCTTCACCGCACCGGAGACCGACGGCTTGCGCTTCACGTCGGGTGTGAAAAGGAACATCGGCAGCACGAACACCACGTACCATAGCGCCGTCAGCGGGCCGGCAGACCGGTCCCCCTCCCGCATGGCCGGGTCGAGCCCGAACAGCGGTTCGAAACCCAGCAGCGTGCGGCCCGTTTCAGGCGATGCGGAGAGGAAGCCGAGCACGAGGACGAGCGTGATGAGACCGCCAAGATAGCCGAGACCCCATGCCGAGCCTGAAAGCCGGCCGAGCTCGGAGCGGGGCACCAGAGTCGGCATCATCGCGTTGTTGAAGACGGCTGCGAACTCCATCCCGAACACCGCCAGCGCGATCGCCAGGAGCACGAATGTCAGGTTCTCCATGCCGGGCACGGCGAACCACAGAGCCCAGCAGCCGATCACGCCGAGAATCGAGAACGCGAAGATCCACGGCTTGCGGGGGCCGCTGGCGTCCGCAATCGCGCCGAGCACCGGCGACGACAGCGCGATCAGCAGGCCGCCTATGCCGGTGGCGTAACCCCAGAGTTCCTGCCCACGCGCGGCGTCCGGCGCCACGGCCGCGGCGAAATAGGGGGCGAAGACGAAGGTGATGATGAGCGTGTGGAAAGGCTGCTGCGCCCAGTCGAACAGCATCCAGCCCCAGATTCCACGCTTCGGTGCGCGCGTTTCCTCAACCATCACCCCTCCCGATATCCTGACGGATGCGCCGCCCGGTTGTTCTTATCCCAGATCGGACATCAGGCCGGAAGCGACCGTCAGGCGCGAGACCGTCAGCTCGCCGCCCTCGGTCAGCGCCTGCAGCCGGTCGCGCACGCGGGCCACGCGTTCGCCACCGGCCTCCAGCCAGGTTGCGACCGGGTCGGCCTGCTTGCCGAAGCGAGAGAGCGCCGCCGCCGCCATATCGTTGCGGGCTGTGCTGATCATCTCCGTGGCGCGCGAGAGCGCCAGCCCGTCATAATAGTCGGACGGGGTGATCGCGCGCGCGGCATCCGAGATGCGGCCGATACGGAAGGCGTCTGTGACGGCGAAGAACGCCTGCGCCGCCTCCACCAGGCCGGACTTTGCATCCCGCGCGACACGGGCGATGTCCGGAACCAGTTCCGCGATGGGCAGGAAGGCGACGCGCTTGGCCAGCGCCTCCGGCGCGCCGGCCTTGAAAAGCTCGTGGGTACGCTCCTCCAGCCGGTCTCCGGTAAAGGACGGCAACATCGCGCCGATGCGGCCCTCGAGTGCCTTGCGCGCGGCCCGCAGCGCCGCGATGCGCTCACCCAGCGGGGCGGCGTTGTCGTCGTGCTTGAGGAACCACGTGGTCGCCGAATGCACCAGCCGCCCGACCGACTGGTAAAGCTCGAGCTGGAGGTTGCCGTCCACCTTGTTGTCGAGCGCGTCGATCTCGCTGTAGAGCGCCGGCAGTTCGAAACCGTCCCGCACGACCGAGAAGGCAGCCACGGCTTCGGCCGCCGCGCAGCCGGTCAGGTCCTGCATGCGCGTAATGAACGACGGCCCGCCACGATTGATAACATCGTTGCCAACAACCGTCGCAACGATCTCGCGCCGCAGCCGGTGTCCTTCGATTTCGGTCGCATATTTCTTGGCCATGCGGGCCGGGAAATAGCTCATCAGGTCGGTATGGAAATGCGGATCGTCGGGCAGCTTGCTCGCCACGATGTCGTCGAACAGCACGATCTTGGCATAGGCGAGCAGGACGCCGATCTCGGCGCGGGTCAGCGGCTCGCCGCGCGTCTCGCGCTCGGCCAGTGCGGCACTGCTCGGCAGCACCTCGACAACCCGGTCGAGCTGCCCCCGCCCCTCCAGCGCTTGCATGAAGCGCTCCTGATGAGCAAGATCGGCCAGCCCGCGCCGGCGGGTGAGCGAGATCGACAGCGTCTGCTCGTAATTGTTGGCGAGCACCAGCGCCGCTACCTCTTCGGTCATCTCGGCGAGCAGCTTGTCGCGGGCGGGGCGCGTGAGCGAGCCCTTGCGCATGGCAGCCGCCAGCGCGATCTTGATGTTGACCTCGACGTCCGACGAATTCACGCCGGCGGAATTGTCGATCGCGTCGGAATTGCAGCGCCCGCCATTGAGGCCATATTCGATACGCGCGCGCTGGGTCAGGCCGAGATTGGCGCCCTCGCCGACAACCTTGGCCCGCACCTCGGCGCCGATGATGCGGATCGCGTCGTTGGCGCGATCGCCCACCTCGGCATTCGATTCGCCCGCGCCGCGCACATAGGTGCCGATACCGCCGAACCAGAGCAGGTCCACCGATGCCTTGAGGATGGCATTCATGATCTCGGCCGGCGAGGCCGTCGCCTTGTCGAGCCCGATCGCGTTCATGGCCTGCGGGGTCAGCGAAACCGACTTGGCCGAGCGCGGGATCACCATGCCGCCTTCCGACATGGCCTCGCGGTTGTAGTCCTGCCAGTTGAGCTGCGGGTTCTCGAATAGCCGCTTGCGCTCGGCGAAGGATTTCGCCTCGTCGGGGTTCGGATCGATGAAGATGTCGCGATGGTCGAACGCGGCGATAAGCCGGATGCAGGGCGACAGCAGCATGCCGTTGCCGAACACGTCGCCTGACATGTCGCCGACGCCGACCACGGTGAAGGGCTCGGTCTGGATGTCGCGGTTCATCTCGCGGAAATGCCGCTTCACCGCCTCCCACGCGCCACGCGCTGTGATGCCCATCTTCTTGTGGTCGTATCCGGCCGACCCGCCCGATGCGAAGGCGTCGTCGAGCCAGAAATCATGCGACTGGCTGATCGCGTTTGCGGTGTCAGAGAACGTCGCCGTACCCTTGTCGGCCGCGACCACGAAATAGGGGTCGTCACCGTCGCGGCGGATCACGCCCTTCGGCGGCACGACCTTGTCGCCGTGGAGATTGTCGGTGATCGACAGCATAGTCGAGATGAAGTTGATGTAGGCCTTCTTGCCGGCCTCGAATATCTCGGCGCGGCTGCCGCCTGTCGGTAGCAGGCGCGGGTAGAAGCCGCCCTTGGCGCCCACCGGCACGATCACGGCATTCTTGACCTGCTGCGCCTTGACGAGACCCAGCACCTCGGTGCGGTAGTCCTGCGCACGGTCCGACCAGCGCAGGCCGCCGCGCGCCACCGCGCCGAAGCGCAGATGCACACCCTCGACCTCTGAGCCGTAGACGAAGATCTCGCGCCATGGACGCGGTTCCGGCAAACCGGAAACGGACCGCGAATCGAGCTTGATCGCGAGCGAGCGCGGCCCTTCGGATTTGACCGAGAAATAGTTGGTGCGCAACGAGGATTCGATGAGGTTCTGGTAGCGGCGCAGGATCGTGTCGTCGTCGAGGTTCGGGACTGCGTCAAGCGCGTCCTTGATCGCCGCCTTGATGTGAAGGGCCGTGACGTCGCCCTCCTTCTGCATGGCCGGGTCGAACCGCGCCTCGAATAGCTGGAAGAGGGCCCGCGCTACGTCGGGGTATCGGTTGAGCACGGCAGCGATAAAATCCTGGCTCTGGGGAATACCGGCCTGCTGGAGATAGCGCCCGTAGGCGCGCAGGAGCTGTATCTGATGGGCGCCCATGCCCGCCGTCTGCACCAGCGCGGCATAGGCGTCGTTGTCGGTTTCCCCGCGCCAGACGGAAAGGAACACTTCTTCCAGCAATGCGCCGCCGTCGGACAGGTCGATCGGCTGGCCGAAGCCGTTGACCAGCTCCATGTCGTGCACGAAGGTGGGCGCCGCGCCCTCCTCGGCCTCGATCTCGAATGTGCGCTCGCTGATGACGCGGAAGCCCATGTTTTCGAGAAGCGGCACGCGCTTGGACAGCGCCACCGGCGTGCCGTGATGATAGATTTTCAGTCCGGCATCGGAAGCTGTGTGGTCTCCAAGCCGGTAAAAATCGATCGCAATGGGGTTCTCAGGGCCGACATTCGCGATCCGGCCCGCGTCGCGCAGCGCAATGTCTGCCGGGAACGAGTTGCGATAGCTCTGCGGCAGGCGGTTGGCGATGGCCACCATCGCGGGCGCCACACCGGCATCGGCGGCAGCCTCGCGCAGAGCGTCGTCCCAGGTGCGCACGATGGCGCGCAGACCCGCCTCGAGCGCCGCGGTCTCGACCTTGGGGGTCTTGTCCCCCGAGCGGCCGATGATGAAGTGGACGCGGGCGAGACTGCCTTCCGGAAAGGCCGGATAATAAGCCGACAAACGTCCGTCAAAGATCGTCTTGAGGAAATCGCCGATTCGCTCGCGCACGTTGGAATCGTAGCGGTCGCGCGGCACGAAGACGATGACGGAGACGAAACGGTCGAACTGGTCGACGCGGAAAAGTGCCCGCACGCGCGGCCGCTCGCCCAGCGCCAGGATCGCCTCGGCATGCTTGCGCAAAATCGGAACGCTGATCTGGAACAGCTCGTCGCGCGGATAGGATTCCAGCACGTTGATGAGCGCCTTGCCGGAGTGGTCGCCCGGATCGAACCCCGACCGCGCGATGACGGCGTTGGCCTTCGAGCGCAGATAGGGGATCTTCATCACCGAGCGCGTGTAGGCCGTCGAGGTGAACAGGCCGACGATCCGCAGTTCGCCGGTCAGCTTGCCCTTCGCGTCGAAGGTCTTGACCCCGATATAGTCGAGATAGATACGCCGGTGGACGACCGACTTGGCATTGGCCTTGGTGACCAGCAGCGGCTCCGGCCCGTGCAGGAATGCGCGGATCTCGGGCGTTGTCGTCACCGGCTCCGCGCCGCGACGCAGCACCCGCACGTCGGGGTCGGCAAGAATGCCGAGGCCGACCTTCTTGGTGCGCTCGAGCGAACCGCTCTTCTCGCCCCCGACATATTTGAACTCGCGCATGCCCAGGAAGGTGAAATTGTCGTCTCGCAGCCATTCCAGGAACGCGATGCTTTCGGTCACCTCGTCCTTGTCGAGCGGCACCGGCACGTAGCGGAAATCGTGGATCGCCTGGTCGAGCCGGGCGAGCATCGGTTTCCAGTCGGTGACGGAGGCTCTCACCTGCGAGAGGATATGCCCCAGCCGGCCCTTGAGTGCATCAGCCGCTTCCTTGCCCATGCGCGCGACATGCACATGGATGAGGCTGACGCGGTCAGCCTGCGGGTCCGATTTGCCGGCCGACCCGTCGCCCACCAGATCGGCGACGCCGTTCTTGTCGTGCTTAACCAGAATGACCGGGTGCAGCACCAGCGACGCCTCGCCGGCGCTCTCTGCGATCTCGCCGGTGATCGAATCGAACAGGAACGGCATGTTGTCGTTGACGATGGTGATCGCGGAAACCGGGCGGCCGTGCCGCAGGAGCGCCGGGTCCTCGTCGATGGAGATAACGCTTTCGCCGCGCTTGTGCCGCTTCAGTGCCGCGTAAGCCAGCCCGGCCGCATGTTCGAAGACGCCGGGATCGTAATCGGAAAGGTCTTCGGCCGGGGCCCTTGCCTTGAGGAAGGCCGCAAGCTTCTCCACTTCAGCCGTTTTCGACTTTGTGGCGGTCGGCTTCCTGGTGCCCGCAACCATGGCGATTCCCTCTCCCAAATAATACTTTTGTCGGTATCGTAGCAGACAAAAACGGTTTGACGAGCCGGGTTGACCACCGGCGCGCGGCGAATATGCAGACAAGCGATGAAAGGGAGATGAAGCGATGGGCGAAAAGGTGACGGCGCTGGATCTGGCGCAGGAGGGCGAGCTTTCCGATGCAACGAAGGCCTATTTCGCCAAATGCGAGGAGAAACTTGGCCTCGTGCCCAACGTGCTTCTGGCCTATGCGTTCAACGAAAAGAAGCTGCGCGCCTTCACCGACATGTACAACGACCTGATGCTCGGCGATTCGGGTCTCTCCAAGCTCGAACGCGAGATGATCGCGGTCGCCGTCTCGTCGGTGAACCATTGCTACTACTGCCTCACCGCCCACGGCGCGGCGGTGCGCCAGCTCTCCGGCGACCCGGCGCTCGGCGAGATGATGGTGATGAACTATCGCGCCGCCGATCTGACGGCAAAACAGAAGGCCATGCTCGATTTCGCCGTAAAGCTGACCGAGCGGCCCGACACGATCGAGGAAGCCGATCGGCAGGCCCTGCGCGATGCCGGCTTTTCCGACCGCGACATCTGGGACATCGCCTCGACAGCCGCCTTCTTCAACATGTCCAACCGGGTCGCGGCCGCCATTGACATGCGCCCCAACGCCGAATACCACGCCATGGCACGGTAGACGATGAGCATAGATACGTCAGGCACCTGGTGGGTCGGCAGCGAGCCGAGCGATATCGCAGGCTTCCTGGCAGCCTATGCCCCCAAAGGGTATGAGGTCCACGAACTCCGGCTTGCTCAATGCAACTGCGGATCGTTAGCGTTTCTCTTGGACGCGGACGACAATGAGAGTGTCGCGCGGCGAACGTGTAGGAGTTGTGCATCCGAGCATTTCATATGTGACAGCGGCGAATACTGGAGCGACGCCGAGCCGGAGCGTCTGAAATGCATTGAATGTGGGTCGGAGTCCACCAATGTGGGTGTCGGGTTTTCAATCTATCCCGACCGGGGCGGCATTCGGTGGCTCTACGTCGGGACCCGGTGCACCGCGTGCGGAGTACTGGGCTGCTTCGCCGGTTGGAAAGTTGGTACGTCAGACAGTATGAATCTCTTGGAGTCGGTCTGAACTTTCTGGCTCCATTGGACGCCGATAAGGAACATCACGACCGCGCGGCGATCGCGGCGGCGGCCCCGGCCATGGTTGTCGCCGAGACCCGGTTGGCGGCGCGCATGGCGCGTGGGCTGCGCAGCAGACGACGCGCCTGCACGGCTGCCGCGACCCAGACGAGATCTATGGCGATCAGCACGAGAGCCATCGTCGCCGTCAGCTCGGTCCAGCCGACCAAAGTGACCTGGCCCAGATCGATAATGGTCGGCAGCAATGCCATGTAGAACATCATGATCTTGGGATTGCCGAGCGTGACGGCCATGCCGGCCATGAACAGCCGCCACGGCGACTCGGCGCGCGGCATTTCGCCTTCGCGGATCGTCACCGGTGCCGTCCACATCTTCCACGCGAGCCAGCAGAGATAGGCCACCCCCGCCCATTTCAACACGACAAAGGCGAAGTGAAAGGTCTGCGCCACGAAGGCGAGGCCGAAGACGGCCATCGACAGCCAGATCGCCTCGCCGATCCACATGGCGGCCAGAAACGGAAAGACATCGCGAAACCCCTTGGAGATCACACGCGCCACCAGCGCGGCGATCGACGGGCCGGGCGAGCCGGCTGCAACCAGCAGGGCGCCGGCAAAGACGATGAGCGAGGTCAGTTCCATTGTTCAACCCTCCTGGGCCAAGAGCCTGAGGTTACCGTGTCGACAGCGCCAGCCGCAGGCCGAGCAGGGCGAAGGCTGTAGCGAAGCTCCGCCGCAGCCACGCCATGACGACCGGGCTCGACAGCACGCGGCCGCGCACCAGTGCGGCCATCTGGCCGTAAATGACGAAGACCGCGAAGGTCATCGCCATGAATATCAGGGCGAGCCAGACCATCGTCGCCGTCGGCGCTGCGGCGTCGGCTGGCACGAATTGCGGCAGGAAGGCGAGGAAGAAGATCGAAAGCTTCGGGTTGAGGATGTTGATCAGCACGCCGCGCCGGGCAATCGCGAAATGCGACAGCCGGGACCGTTCCGGCTGGGCATCGAGCAGGCCGCGCTCCTTCAGCGTGTTCCAGGCCATCCACAGAAGGTAGGCAACACCGGCGAACTTGACGATCTGGAACAGCACCGCGCTGGTATGCATCAGCGCCGCAAGACCGAGGATCGCCGCCACCATATGCGGTATGATACCCAGCGTGCAGCCGAAGGCTGCGGACACCGACGCGGCCCCGCCGCGACCGAGGGCCACCGCCAGCGTATAGAGAACGCCGGTGCCCGGCGATGCGACGACGATCAGGGCCGTAATCAGAAATGCCAGGTCCATGATGCGGGCCTCCCGATGCAAAGCCCGCATCATCGCCGGAAGCCGGACGCTGTCAATCGACCGGTGCAGACGCTGCTGACATGGGAGTGTCAGCCTGTCCGGATGCGGCGGCTCGAAGTAACGCCGCATCGCTCAGCCCGTCGAGCTTGAGCCATACCCGCTGCCCGTCGCGCACCGGTCTGGTCAGAGCAGTCGCCGCCGCCGGCTCGAACGCCAGCCATCCAGTCAGCGCCAGTTTGTTGACAGCGCTTCGCGAAACGCCGAGCCCAAGCGCCAGCAACTTGTCGCACCGTATACCCGGCACCGGCGACGGCATGCGTACGGTGATTTGCAGAAGTGCGGCATCTACCTTGCAGGCTGAAGCGACCGCCTTGGCGACCGATAGGCCGATGTGATCGCCTCCGGGGTCCCAGCGCTTGATGCCGGTCGTGTCGAGAGCGGTTTTCGACGCAAGCCTTGGATCGTTGCGCTGCAATGCGTCGAGCAACGCCGGATCGACCGCGTTTCGGACCCGGCGCTCGAACACCGGTCGGTTCCAGGTCTGGTCGCAGAAGGTGCAGCGATAGATCAGCCAGGCGTCGAGACGCTTCCCATTGGCGTTGAGCCGAAACCGGCCGCTGCTGGCGAATGCCCGCCGCGTGTCGCAGCGTGCGCAGGTCAGGATCGGCATGGGTGGGACGGATACGGTCGAGGTGATGGTCCAGTTGATGCACAGGGTGCCCGGCATAAACGCTTGCCCTTGAAAAGGGTCCGGCGGAGCATGCGGGGCGAGACGCCTCGTAAGAGGCTCGGTGCGGCGGCGCTAGGATATGTTCGGGACGGCGTGTCCGGAGGCAGGCGATGCCATACCGGTCTCGAACCGCCGCCCCTCACGAACGAAGACGATCTCGCGGGCGCTGTTGCGCGCCCGTTGGGGACTGACGATGAGACCGGTCGTTACTGTGGCAAAGCTCAGGGCGTCCGCATTGTTTCGGAGGCGACTTCAATAGGCCAGGATCGCACGGACGGCAAGTCGGCCCGCACGGCGAGCTGCCAAACAGCAGACGGGATCAGCCGAAGGCTGCAAGCCCGACCGGGCGTCGCGCCTGATGGCGCGCCCCCGCGGAGGGCCAGCCGCGAGGCGGCGGCGCGGCCCGTGAGCGAAAACTCTAAGCCGCGCCCGCCGTCCGCTGCTTCTCGAAGCGCTTGCGCTCGTTGGGGTCGAGATAGAGCTTGCGCAGCCGGATCGACTTCGGCGTCACCTCGACCAGCTCGTCATCCTGGATCCACGACAGCGCACGCTCCAGCGTCATGCGGATCGGCGGTGTCAGCTTCACCGCCTCGTCCTTGCCGGCGGCGCGGATGTTGGTCAGCTTCTTGCCCTTCAACACGTTGACCTCAAGGTCGTTGTCGCGGCTGTGAATGCCGATGATCATGCCCTGATAGACCTTCACGCCGGGGTCGACCACCATCGGGCCGCGATCCTCCAGGTTGAACAGCGCATAGGCGACGGCCTCGCCCTGGTCGTTGGAGATCAGCACGCCGTTGACGCGGCCGGGCAGCTCGCCCTTGTAGGGCTGATAGGCATGGAACAGCCGGTTCATCACCGCCGTGCCGCGCGTGTCGGTGAGCAGCTCCGACTGGTAGCCGATGAGGCCGCGCGTCGGCGCGTGGAAGACGAGGCGCTGGCGGTTGCCGCCGGAAGGACGCAGCTCGACCATCTCGGCCTTGCGTTCCGACATCTTCTGAACGACGACGCCGGCATGTTCCTCGTCGACGTCGACGACCACTTCCTCGATCGGCTCGAGCAGGTTGCCGTCCTCGTCCTTCTGCATGACCACGCGGGGGCGCGAGACGGCAAGCTCGAAGCCTTCGCGGCGCATCGTCTCGATCAGCACCGCAAGCTGCAGTTCGCCGCGGCCGGAGACGTAGAAGGAATCCTTGTCGGCCGATTCCTCGATCTTGAGCGCGACGTTGCCTTCGGCCTCCTTGAGCAGGCGGTCGCGGATCACGCGGCTCGTCACCTTGTCGCCCTCGGTGCCGGCCAGCGGCGAATCGTTGACGATGAAGGACATCGTCACCGTCGGCGGGTCGATCGGCTGGGCCTGCATCGGCTCGGAAATGGAAGGATCGCAGAACGTGTCGGCGACCGTGCCCTTGGAAAGCCCGGCAATGGCGACGATGTCGCCGGCCTGCGCTTCCTCGATCGGCTGGCGCTCGAGCCCGCGGAAGGCGAGGATTTTCGAGACGCGGCCGTTCTCGAGCAGCGAACCGTCGTGATGCAGCACCTTCACCGCCTGGTTAGGCTTGAGCGAACCCGATTCGATACGGCCGGTGATGATGCGACCGAGGAAGGGATTGGCCTCCAGAATGGTGCCGATCATGCGGAACGGACCGGCATGAACCGTCGGCTCCGGCACATGCTTGAGCACGAGGTCGAACAGGGGCGCCAGCCCGTCTTCCTTCGGCCCCTCCGGCGCTTCCGCCATCCAGCCGTCGCGGCCGGAGCCGTAGAGGATCGGGAAATCGAGCTGTTCGTCGGTGGCGTCGAGGGCGGCGAACAGATCGAAGACCTCGTTGACGACCTCGATATGGCGTGCGTCCGGCCGGTCGATCTTGTTGATCGCGACGATCGGCTTCAGCCCGACCTTCAGCGCCTTGCCGACGACGAACTTGGTTTGCGGCATCGGGCCTTCGGCAGCGTCCACCAGCACGATCGCGCCGTCGACCATCGACAGGATGCGTTCCACCTCGCCGCCAAAGTCGGCGTGGCCGGGGGTATCGACGATATTGATGCGCGTATCCTTCCAGTCCACCGACGTGGCCTTGGCGAGGATGGTGATGCCGCGCTCCTTCTCGAGGTCGTTCGAGTCCATTGCGCGTTCGGCCACGCGCTGGTTTTCGCGGAACGAGCCCGACTGTTTGAGCAGTTCGTCGACGAGCGTGGTCTTGCCATGGTCGACATGCGCGATGATCGCGATGTTGCGGAGCTTCATAGGTCTCTCGGAGGTTCGGCAGGCCCGGCAGGGCACGGGCGTTTTCGGTTGCCGCGCTCATACAGGCTTTTTCGCAAATGCGAAAGGGGGCGGCCGAACCTTAGGCATTCGAACCCGAAGGGCCAGCCCCTCCCCTACACAAAACGTGGGGAGAGGCTGGCTTTCCTTAAGCCATAGCGCCGGCTGCAGCGGCCCCGCGTCCTTTGCTGGTGCCCTTGAGGCCGAAGAGCGGCCGCAGCCACCGGACCCGCCGGATGACATATTCGTGGAGGATCAGGCAGCCGCCGACGGTCGCAACCACGATGATGGCGGCCTCGCCCCATACCGGCAACCCCGAACCGATCATCGCATAGCCGACCACCACGATGATCGTCTGGTGCAGGATGTACCAGGGAAACACCGCCTCTGACATGTAGTTCAGCGCCTGCGAACGCCACCGTAGAAACCGCCGTGCCAGGCCGAGCAGCGTGACGATGACGGTCCATGCGTAAATCGTGCGAACCACGCCGAAGACCGGCCAGAAACCGTCGATCCGGCGAAATTCGTCAAGATTGAGCCTTGCCACAACGATGGCGACGCCGAGTGCCAGGACGATCGCTCCCGCAACCGGCAGCACACGGTCGACCGCCGACCAGAACGTCTCGTTGCGGGCCGCGAACCAGCCGACCAGAAGCACGGTCAGGTAGTTGGCGTGTGTGGCCCAGTCGTCGATCAGCGCATGGGTTGTCGGGAAGAGCGGATTGAGCACGAGCGAGTAGAACACGAATGGCGCAGCAATGAGAAGGATCGTGGCAGGACGGCGCGCCAGCCAGCCGGTTACCACGCCGCCGAAATTGCGTTCGAGGATTTTCAGCAGCGGCGCCAGCCCTGCCAGAAGGAATGTGTAGACGAGCACATAGGCGACATACCACAGGTGATTCCAGGTCGGCGTTATGATCGAGAACCCCTCCCCGATACCGAGATAGCGCGGATAGAAATCCACGATGCTGCCTCGGAATTCGCCCTTGTAGCAGAGCTCGAAATAGGCCTGGGGCACGACCAGCGCCAGCATGCCGGAGGCAAGCGGCACGAACAGGCGCGCGCTCCGTTCCGGCAGCAGCGCCCTGAAGCCGCGCGCGTCGGCGGCAAAGCGCAGCGCGACGCCGGAAATGAAGAACAGGAGGGCGAGACGCCACGGATTGAGCAGCAACATGGCTGGCTCCAGGAACGGTGAGGCGTGATCGCTCTTCACGTGCCAGCCCCACGTCACGTAGAACATGCCGATGTGGTAGAAGATGAGCGCGCCGAAGGCGAGCACGCGCAGCCAGTCGAGATCGTGACGGCGCGTGGATTGCGGAACGGAAATGAGGGCGGACATGAATTGTCTCCGAAAGCTGTGTTGCGGAGCGAGCCTATTCACCAGCGCGCGGCGACGAACAGCGCCGGGTGACGGATGCCGGGCCGGCGGGACGAGCGGCGCGGCGCAATTCGAGGCCTGTGACCAGCGGCGGCGCGAATGGGACGAACGGCGGACGCCAGCGGGAGCACCTGTCGCGTCATGACCCTGCCGGACGTGTTGAGCGACGATGAGATCGAGCGCCGGATCGGCCGCCGCGTCTTTCTCATTTGCCTGACGTTCTTTCCTCTCGTCGCGGCGATCAACGCCGCCTCCTGGTGGACCGACGCAGTGCGCATCGGCCTTGCAGTCGATCCGCTGCAGCCATGGTTCTACGAATTCACCAGCATCGCCGCGATCCTGGCGCTGGCGCCGCTCGTCATCCTGCTCGAAAGGCGGTTTCCGCTGGCCCCTGGGGAACTGCTGCGCTCGCTTGCCATACTGGCGGCCGGCAGCGTGGCGTTCTCCCTGCTGCATATTGCCGGCATGGTCTTGCTGCGCACCTTGCTGGCGCCGCTGGTGCTCGGCGGCAATTACTGGTTCTTCGACGACCCGGTGACCGATCTGGTTTATGAGTTCCGCAAGGACCTGTTTCCCTATGCCGGCATCATCGCCATCGCGACCCTGTCCCGCAGCGTCGAGGAAAGCAGGCGCGAGACGGCGGCTACGCGCGCCGAGGCCCGCGAGACCGGGCGGCTGACGCTGAAATCGGGCGGCCGCTCCTTCTTCATTGACGCCGGCACCACGCAATGGGCGCGCGCGGCGGGCAACTATGCCGAGATTCGCGCGGGTGGACGGACCCTGCTGCCGCGTGTGACGCTGACGGCACTGGAGCAGCAGCTCCGCGAGGCAGGTGTCGACATGGTGCGGGTCCACCGCTCGCATATCGTCAACCGCTCGATGGTCACCGAAATCGTTCCGGCTGGTGACGGTGATTTCCGCATTCGGCTACGCGACGGCTCGGAGATCAGGGGCTCGCGCCGCTATCGCGACCAGCTCGGCGCCTGACGTTCCTTCAGTATCACAAAAGCCGCCGCTCCTTTCGGCAGCGGCGGCTTCGCAGAAGGCCCTAGAAATCAGGTCGAATGCACGGGATCGAGCGTCACACTGTAGAGTTCGTTGTCGTCGCGATCCATCAGCCGAACCGTCATCTGCTCGCTCTGCCCGTCGATGTCGGCGATACCGAAGAACTGCAGCCCGGCCGATGGCGGCAGGTTGGCGCCCTGTTCTGCCGTAGGGGCCTTCACGTATTTCACCTCGGGTCCGAACGTCATGTCGAGATCGTTCGGGCCGAAGGTGCCGGCATGGATGGGGCCTGAAACGAACTCCCAGAACGGATTGAAGTCCTGGAACTGCGCCTTGTTCGGATCGTAATAGTGCGCCGCCGTGTAGTGAACGTCAGCGGTCATCCACACCGTATTGTCGATACCGGCATTCTTGATGAAGCGCAGCAGGTCGGCGATCTCCAGCTCCCGCCCCTTGGCCGGGCCATGATCGCCATTGGCGACCGCCTCCGCACCGGTGCTTTCCATGAAATTGTCCCACACGATCACGCCGATCGGCATGTCGGATGCGATCACCTTCCAGGTTGCGCGTGAGTTCGCCAGCTCACGCTTCAGCCACCGCATCTGTTCTGCACCGAGGACACGCGACGCGTCGGTCATTTCCTCTTCCATCGAAGCGCCGTTGGGGCCGCGATAGGAGCGCAGGTCCAGGAAGAAGACGTCGAGCAGCGGACCATAGGCGATCTTGCGATAGACGCGCCCCGGCTCAGCCGGCATGAAGCGGATCGGCGTCATCTCGTGGAAGGCGCGCGCCGCGCGGGCGGTGAGCAGCCCCACCGACTTCTCGCTGTAGCGGTCGTCGCCGGAAAGGTCCTTCGAGCTCGACCAGTTGTTGGTCACCTCGTGATCGTCCCACTGGAAGAAGGTCGGGCAAACGGCGTTGAGCGCGCGGCAGTGTTCGTCCATCAGATTGTATTTCCATTGGCCCCGATACTCATCGAGCGTCTCGGCGACCTTGCGCTTCTCGTCGATAAGCACCTTGTTGACCCATTTGGTGCCGTCCGCGAGCTCGACTTCGTCCTTCATCGGCCCGTCGGCATAGATCGTATCGCCAGAGTGGAGGAAGAAGTCGGGTTCGTGCCGCGCCATCGTCGCATAGGTGTACATGCCCTGCTCGTCGATGCCCCAGCCTTGGCCCGCCGTATCGCCCGACCAGGTAAAGCGGACATTGCGACGCGCCGCCGGCGCGGTCCGGAAACGACCGATGACAGGCTCCGACATCGCGTTCGTATCCGAAAGATCGACGGCGACCATGCGGTAGAATATCTCCTGGTCGGAGGGCAGACCCTCGAGCAGCCGCTTCACGGCGAAATCGCTGTCGGGCAGCGCGTCGAGCGGCGCCAGCCGCGTCGGGTTGGCGAAGCTCTCCGTCGTCGAAACCTCGAACATGACACGCGACGGGCGGTCCGTGCGGGTCCAGATCATGCCGGAATTCGTATCGACATCGCCGGATTGCACGCCGTGCGTGAAAACCGGGCGGCTGCTCGCCCGGGACAGCGCCGGCATCGCGAGACCGGAAGCTGCCAGAACGGCGGTGGCCCCGGCGCTCTTCAAAAGCCTGCGCCGGTTAAGGGAGGGGATCATGTTCATGGCTGTCATCCTGATGGCTGAAAACCACGGCACCCTCCCCGAGCAAGGTTGCAGGCATTTGTCCGCTGCATGAATTTTTGCTGACTGTTCCGTGACTGTGGAAAGTTGTCAGCCGACACTGGCTGCATCGCTGCAGAGCATAGGCGCGGCGGCGCCATCACGCTCGGTATCCGTCGTGTCAGGATGGATCATCATCCGGCTTGCGCGCGCTGGCCAACCGCTGTTTGCTAATAACGGAGCGGTCCATCGTCTGGTCGCACAGGAAAGGGGGGTGTCTTGTCCATTCTCAGCCACATCACGCTAGGAACGAACGACAAGCAACGTTCGGCAACCTTCTACGATGCCGTGCTGGGGGCGATAGGCTTTGTCAGGCTACCGAAACCACCGGAGAAGCCGCTGGCCTATGAGCGCGACGGGCAAATGCCGACGGTCTACATCTACGCACCCGAGGACGGTCGACCTGCCACTTGGGGCAACGGCACGCATATCGCCTTCATCGCCGACACCCGGGCGCAGGTTGATGTGTTTCACGCGCAAGCGCTGAAATGCGGCGGCATAAGCGAAGGCAAACCGGGACCACGACCACATTACGGCCCGGACTATTATGCCGCCTATGTCCGCGACCCCGACGGCAACAAGCTGCAGGCCGTCTGCTACGCATCCGACTGAAGATCTCGGCGCCCGCGTTAACGAAAGCTTGAAACATTCTTAACGCTTGCGCGTTACCGTGGCGAAGATCGACACGAGGTCACAATGACGACGCCCGCCTGGGTTCTCAAACTTGCCGCAGCAGCAGTCATTCCCGTTATGGTCGGAATGGGGGTTGCCCTTTCCGCGCCCGCCCCACGGGTGGATACGACAGATATCCTTCGCGACGACACCTACCGCCCCGGCACCGAGGGCGTTGATTTCGCATCCGTAACGGGCCCCGTTGCCCCACGCGACGGCAGGAAGCCGGCCTGCGCGGACCCGGCAAGCGGCCTCGCGCCCTGCCTGAAGTAGCGGGCTAGATCAGCCCGCGTTTCTCCATCATCGCCTCGGGCGATGGCATCTTGCCGCGGAATGCGGTGTAGAGTTCTTCCGGGTCCCTTGAGCCACCTGCTGAATAAATGAAGGTCCGCAGCTTGCCGGCCATCTCCGGATCGAACACGTCGCCTGTTTCCTCGAATGCCGAGAACGCGTCCGCGTCGAGAACCTCCGACCACATGTAGGAATAATAGCCGGCGGAATAGCCGTCGCCTGAGAACACGTGCAGGAAATGCGGCGTGCGATGGCGCATGACGATCTCGTCCGGCATGGCGAGCCTTCGAAGCGTGTCGGCCTCGAACTCGGCGGGATTTTCCGGTGCGTCCGCCTCTGCGTGATAGGCCATGTCGACCAGCGCGCTCGCTGTGAACTCCACCGTGGCGAACCCCGCGTTGAAGGTGCGCGCAGCCAGCATCTTGTCGAGCAGTGCCTTGGGCATCGGCGCGCCGGTGCGATAGTGCAGCGCGTGCTTTTCCAGGATTTCAGGTACTGTCAGCCAGTGTTCGTAGAGCTGCGAGGGAAGCTCCACGAAATCGCGCGACACCGAGGTACCCGCCACCGACGGCCATGTGACGTCGGTCAGCATGCCGTGCAGCGCGTGGCCGAACTCATGGAACAGCGTGCGCGCATCGTCCATCGACAGAAGCGCCGGCTGGCCCTTGGGTGGCTTGGCGAAGTTCATCACGTTGTAGATGATCGGCGACGCTCCATCGCCGAGCTTGTAGCCGCTTTCCAGCGAGCTCATCCAGGCGCCGGAGCGCTTGGATGGCCGGTTGAAATAGTCGGCCAGGAATGTCGCACGATGCGACCCGTCGGCATTCTTCACCTCGAAGACGCGCACGTCCTCGTGCCAGGCGGCGATGCCCTTCTTCTCCTCGAAGGTCAGCCCGAAAAGCCGGTTCGCCACATCGAAGCACGCATCGATGATCCGGTCGAGCTGGAGGTAGGGTTTCAGCTCGGCCTCGTCGAAGGCGTATTTCTCCGCGCGCAGCTTCTCCTGCCAGTAGCGCCAGTCGGCTGCGGCGATCTTGTCGTTGCTGCCTGCGGCCAGCGCGATGCGCTCCAGCTTCGCCTTGTCGGCAGCCGCCTTCTCGCGCGCCTTCTCCCAGACCGGAACCAGCAGCTCCATCACCGCTTCGGGCGTCTTCGCCATCGTGTCGTCGAGCTTCAACGCGGCATAGCTGGCATAACCCAGCAGCTTCGCCTTCTCCGCACGCAGCGCCAGCGTCTCCTTCACGATCGCGCCATTGTCGGTCTCGCCGCCGTTCTCCCCGCGCGAAGTGAAAGCCGCGAACGCTTTTTCGCGCAGGTCCCGCCGTGCGGAGAACGTCAGGAACGGCTCGATGATAGAGCGGGAAAGCGTGACCGCGAAGCGCCCTGCCTGACCACGCGATTCGGCAGCTTCAGCCATCGCATCCTTGAGGAAGTCCGGCAGGCCGGCGAGATCGTCGCCATCGTCGAGGAACAGCGCCCATTCGGCCTCGTCGGCCAGCACATTCTGGCCGAACTGCGCACCCAGCGAAGCGAGCCTCTCGCCGATCGCTGCCAGCCTCTTCTTGTCTTCGGCTCCAAGCTTCGCACCGGCCTTGACGAAGCGCTTCCATGTCTTCTCGAGCACGCGTGCAGTCTCCGCGTCGAGCCCCAGCGCGTCACGCCGCGCGTAGAGCGAATCGATGCGTGCGAACAGCGCCTCGTTCATGTAGATCGCCGAGAAATGGCGCGACATCTTCGGCGCGATCTCGCGTTCGAGCGCCTGTATCTGCGGGTTGGTATGCGCCCCAGCCCGACCCCAGAAAATCGCCGAGACCCTGCCGAGCGCCTCACCCGCCAGCTCCAGCGCCTCCAGCGTGTTGGCAATGCTCGGCTCCTGCTCGTTGCCGGCAATCGCTGAAATCTCGGTCTCATGTGCGGACAGCGCCGCGTCGAAGACCGGAGCGAACTGATCATCGCTGATCGCCGCGAAGTCAGGCAGGCCGAGAGGCGCCGTCCAATGCGTCAGCGGATGGCGGTCAAGATCGATTGCTTCGGTGGACATGCGGAACCTCGGGGAAGAATGCGCGAACGGCGCTGGAACATCGTGCCTGATTTAGGTGCCGCGCAGCGCAAGCGCAACGCAGCGCCGCCCCGATCCTTGACGGCAAAGGGCCGCGCCGATAAGAAACCGAGATAATAAGGATATCTTACGAATGCCCGCAAGGTTCGATCCAGACGCGATCGGCTTCCTGATCACTGATGTCGCCCGCCTGCTGCGCGCCGAATTCGACCGCCGAACGGCCAATAGCGGCCTCGGCCTGACACCGGGTGACGCGCGCACGCTCGTCAACGCCGCCCGCGCCGGCGGGGTCAGGCAGACCGTGCTCGCCGAGCGCATGGGCGTGGAGGCGATGACGCTGTCCGCCTATCTTGACCGGCTGGAAGCCCATGGTCTCGTGCGCCGCGAGCCCGACCCGAGCGACCGCCGCGCCAAGCTCGTCGAGGTCACGGAAGCGGCGCAGCCGGTGCTTGAGGAGATTTCGAGGATTGGCGCTGAGCTGCGCACGGACATCTCCGTCTCGCTTGCGCCTAAGCAGCTCGAAGAGATTCGCGACGGGTTGAAAACGATGCGCACGACCCTGGCCGGCATGCGCCCGGACTTCGGGAAAGGAAGTTCCAGTACATGAACGTCCATCCGACCCCCCCGGTCGCCGCACCCTTGATGAGCGAACGTCGGGTCAGCCTGCTCGGCGCGCTGCTTGTCGCCGTCGGCCCCATATCGATGGCCTTGTTCACCCCGGCCATGACCGAGATCGTGCGCGCCTTCGGCACCACCGAAGCGGCGGTGAAGATGACGCTGTCGCTTTATTTTGCCGGCTTCGCGCTTGCCCAGCTCGTCTGCGGCCCGCTCTCCGACGGCTTCGGGCGCAAGCCCGTGGCGCTCGCCTTCATGGGCATCTATCTGCTCGCGAGTGCGCTGGCCCTTTTTGCCCCGACCATCGAATTCCTGATCGCTGCCCGCTTCCTGCAGGGTATCGGCGCAGCGGTCGGCGTTGCCATCTCGCGTGCCGTCGTGCGCGACCTTTTCACCAACGAGCGCTCGGCCCGGATCATGAACCTGATCGGCATGATCCTCGGCATCGGCCCGGCCTTCGCGCCAACGCTGGGCGGCATAACGATGGAACTTTTCGGCTGGCATTCGATCTTCGCGCTGATGCTGCTTTTCGGCATCGTCATCGTGCTGGTCATCCATTTCATGCTCGTCGAAACGGTGGTTCGCGACATCTCGCGCATCCGGCCCCGCGCGCTGGTCCGCTCCTACGGCCAGCTTCTACGCAGCGGCTACTTCATGTCGTCGGGTCTGGCACTGGGCGGCGCGATTGGCGCCTTCTACACGCTCGCCGTCGTGCTGCCCTTTATCCTGATGGGCCGGGTGGGCCTGTCGCCGACGCAGTTCGGCCTCGGAATGCTCTTTCAATCCGGTGCGTTTTTCGCCGGTTCGCTGGTCGTGCGGCGCGCGATGGGCGTTTACGGCGCCTATCGCATCATGCCGGCCGGGCTTGCCTTCATCGCGGCCGGCAGCCTCGCGCTGGCGGTGCTGCTACGGGTGATGGAGCCGTCTTTCATCATCGTGATGGGACCCGTTGCGCTCTATGCCTTCGGCGCAGCCTTCATCCTGCCCGCGATGTCCACCGCATCGCTCGCACCCTTCCCGCACATCGCGGGCGCGGCCGCGGCGCTGGGCGGCTTCCTGCAGATGGGCGGCGGGTTGGTTGGCGGGCTGCTGGCGGCTCTCTTCGACGATCCGGTGATCGCGATCGCCACCGTGGTGCCAGGCCTCGGAATCCTGGCGATCCTGTGCTGGGCGTGGTGGCGCTCGCTGCCCGAACCCGCGATGGCAAGCGTCGTTCTGGCCCGCACGGCCGAGACCCCGCCGCCTCCGGCCGAGTAGCGGGTCAGTCGACCTCGGGTCGCTGGAAGTCCCCGCTCTCGGGATTCATGGTCCACAATTCGCCGGTCGAAATATCGAACCAGGCGCCATGCAGGCTCAACCGTTCCTTGCGCTCGAGAATGGAGACACAGGGGAAGGTGCGCAGGTTGGCGATCGAATAGCGGATGGAGATACGCTCGAGTGCGGTCTGACGCTCCGATGCCGTCATCATCGCATTGCCGGCCACCGTCTCCGCCGCCGGCGCGACGAGGTTCATCCACTTGCCGATGAAATCGCCCGGCGAGAGTGGCTCCGCCGTGGGGGACAGGGCTGCCTGGATGCCGCCGCAGCGCCCATGGCCAAGCACGACGATGTGCTTGACCTTCAGGCTCTGCACCGCGAATTCCAGTGCGGCGGAAGTTGAGTGATGCTTGCCGTCCGGCGCGTAGGGCGGCACCAGATTGGCGACGTTGCGGACGACGAAGAGTTCGCCCGGTCCGGTATCGAATATGGTCTCGGGCGCGGCGCGTGAATCGCAGCAGGCGATGACCATCGTTTCGGGCGTCTGGCCTTCGCGGGCGAGTTCACGGTAGCGGTCGCGCTCGGCAGCGTAGCGGCCACGCATGAAGGCGCTGTAGCCTTCGAGCAGTCTTTGCGGCAGATGTTCCATGCCTTGCCACTAGCCTCAAACCGCCGGTCGTGCAATCGCCTTGCTCAGGTCCATATGGCGATGGGGATGCCATGGGCGTCTTCAAGCGGCGGATCGGGAAACGACACCGCCTCGCCACGCGCATGTCGCTCGGCGACCAGAAGCACCGCGCAGGCATCCAGAAAGTCGTCTTCCGCAGCACCGCGCGGTGGCGGGGCGGAGACAAACGCTTCCGGCAGGCCGCACCGTGCCAGCAGCGCCTTGCGCTCGGCCATGCCCGGCGCGTTGACGCGCCCCTTCACCTTCTTCGGCAGGCTCATCGCCTGTTCGCCGTTGAGGCGCCAGAATGCGGCTTCGGGATGGGATTCGATGACGCGTGCCCGCAGTCCCGGGCGATCTATCATCAACCCGTCCAGTTCGCGGATCTTCGAGAAGATGCCAAAGGCCTGAATGGACACTCCCCGCGGCGGATCGGATGTTTCACGCGCGACCGCGCTCGCTCGCCGGTGCGCCGCATACCAGGCCTCGATGCCATCGAACGGACCCGGCTCAGCGTAGACAGCCGCACGCGACGGTATCGAGAACACACTCGACTGGCGTTGTCCGAGATGCCGCCGCACCAGCGGTTCCGGACCCCTGCCAGCCTTCCCGGTTGTCTCCGGCAGCCCGATGGGCATATCTACGGCAGTCGTCGCGTCAGCCGGCAGGAAATCGACGAGCGTGGCGAAATCGCCGAAGACCGCCGCCTCGACCGTACTGTCTGGCCGGCGGATCGCCGCGACCCAGCCGGCTTTGCAGCCGTCAACGCCGGCACAACTTCTCATGCACGCCTTTCGCCGCCGGGATGCACCAGCCGGCGCATCTGCACCATCGCCATCGGATGCACAAGGCTTTGAGCGTCGGTTTCCAGCATCAGTTCGTCGGCCTGGCGCTTGACCGCGCGCGCCACCACCTCGAACACCGCCGCCGCCGTCATCTGCAGCGCCTTCTCCGCGCTGCGGCCTTCCATGAGCCGCGCCAGGAACAGGGCAGCGGCGAGGTCGCCGGTACCGTTAGGCGGCCTGGGCACGGAGCGGTGCTCGGCAAGTATCGCCTCGCGGGGCGTCACCAGCAGGTTGCCGATAGAACCGGCCATCAGCGCATGGGCCGAAGTGACCAGCATCCGCGACGGCCCCATACGCAGCGCGGCCTGCGCCACGGCGCGGTTGTCGCCGAGCGTCTCGCCGGCAAGCCATTCCAGCTCGAAGCGGTTCGGCGTGGCGATGTCTGCAAGCGGCATCAGCAGGTCACGCATGGCGGCAGCCGTCGCCTCCGCAACGTAGAGCCCGCCGGCATCGCCCATCACCGGATCGCAGAGATAGAGTGCATCCGGATTGCGCGCCTTGACCGCCGCGACGAGCGATGCGACCGCCTGGGCCTGCCCCGCATCGCCGAGATAGCCGGAAAGGACCGCGCCCACTTCGCCGATCCAGGGCGACGATTCGAGATCGCGCATCAGCGCTGTGAATTGATCCGGGTCCGGAATGATCCTTGTCGCGCGACCATGCCCCGGATGCCAGGGCAGAACGACGGTCGGCACTGCCCACACCGGGAAGCCGAGCTGCTGCAAGGCAAAGACGGCCGCCCGGTTGCCGACCGCGCCGCGCGCGACGTGGCTGGAAACGACGATGACGGCGCTGCGCCCGCCCGGTCCCTCGCTTGTCATTGTCTCAGCCGCCACTTGCCGTGAAGTCGATCAGCCACCAGACGAGATAGAGCAGCAAGGCGAGCCCGAACCATCGGCCGATGCGCGTACCCCACAATTCGGCCCAGTCCTTTTCCTGGGCGTCGCGTCCGGTCATGTGGTCCTTCACGCGACCGGCCATCGTCGGCTCGCTCTCGGTGCCGACGCGCCCGATGATGCGCTGCGATTCCGCTTTCCTGTCGTCGTCCCGGCCCATCCGCGGCCCTTTCCTGGCTGCGCGGACCTTAGACGCTTGGCAGCGCCGCGCACAAGCACAAGCGGATTTGCGATAGCGCATTTTCGCGGCGCGCGAATGTCGCTAAGGTCGCGCTCTCTACAACCCCGGGGATCGAATCATGTCGTTGCGCGCCATTCCCTTTTCTCTGCCGCGGCCCGCTCTGTCGGCGCTGTTTGTGGCTCTGATGCTGCCGCTCCTTTCGGCCTGCGGTTTCAACACCATTCCTACCAACGAGGAGCGCGCCAAGGCGGCCTGGAGCGAGGTGCTCAACCAGTACCAGCGGCGCGCCGACCTTATCCCTAATCTGGTCGAGACCGTGCGCGGCTACGCAGCCCACGAACGCGAGGTTCTGGAGGCGGTGGTGAAGGCTCGCGCCCAGGCAACGCAGGTGCAGATCTCGCCGGAGTTACTGCAAGACCCCGCGGCATTCGAGGCGTTTCAGCAGAGCCAGTCCCAGCTCACCGGAGCGCTGTCGCGGCTGCTTGCCGTGGTCGAGAACTATCCCGACCTGAAGGCCAACCAGAACTTCCTGGCGCTCCAGGCCCAGCTTGAAGGAACCGAGAACCGCATCGCAGTGGCGCGGCGCGACTACATCGAAGCGGTACGCGTCTACAACACGTCCCTGAGGACCCTGCCGTCGATGATATGGGCCAAGATCTGGTTCACCGACAACGAGCCTTTCCAGAACTTCACAGTCGCCGAGGACAAGTTGGAGGTGCCGCAGGTGAACTTCGGCAACGACGGCTAGGCGGGCTACGCACATAACCATGCAGGTCCCGACCCAACGGCACCGGCTTTCGCCAGTCCCCGCGTCATCGCATTGCTGGCGCGGCGCAGCGCTTCTCCTGGCCGCGCTGCTCTTCTGCCTGCCCGTGCTCGCCCAGTCGCTGCCTGCGCTCACCGACCGCGTCGTTGACAACGCGGGCATGATCGATCCGGCCGACGAAAGCGCGCTGGTCGCCACGCTGGAGGCTTTCGAGCAGAAATCGTCGGACCAGATCGTCGTCGCCACGATCGAATCGCTTGGCGGGGAGGCCATCGAGCCATACGCCAACCGGCTTTTCCGTCAGTGGGGCCTGGGCCAGGCCGGCGAGAACAATGGCGTTCTGCTGCTGGTCGCTCGCGACGACCGGCGAATGCGCATCGAGGTCGGCTACGGGCTCGAGGGCACGCTCACCGACCTGCATTCCAAGCTCATCATCGAAAACACGATGGTGCCGGCCTTCCGGGCGGGTGACTTTTCCGGCGGCATCACCCGCGCCGTCGACGACATCATCATGGTCCTCGAAGGCAACGCAGCCGAACTCGAGGCCCGCGCCGAGCGCAATCGGGCACAGGACGACAGCATGCCGTGGTTTGTCGTTATCTTCATCCTCGTCTGGTGCGTTCTCTTCTTCGGCGCCTTCGCGTTCGCCTTTCTGGCTCCTGTCTTCGGCCGCAAGATCGGCGCCAAGCGCTACAAATGGCTGGGCATGGAGTTCGACTACACGCAGTCATCGCGAAGCTCCTCCGGACGATCTTCCGGCGGCGGCTGGTCGTCGTCCTCAGGCGGGGGCGGTTTCTCCGGCGGTGGCGGTTCGTCCGGTGGCGGCGGCGCATCGGGAAGCTGGTAGGGAGACGCAGATGACAAAGCCGCTGACCCCGGATCAGCATCAGTCGCTGGCCGCCCGCATCCGCGAAGCCGAAGCACGCACGCGCGGCGAAATCTATTGCGTGGTGGCGCGCTCCAGCGACAGCTACGCTTATCCGGCCGCCTTCATGCTTGCGGTGGGCGTGGTGCTCGTCAGCCTGCCGGTCGCCATCTGGCTGGACCAGAGCTGGCTCGGCCTGTCCCACCTGACGCTCGCCCTGTCGCAGCTCGCGGCACTCGCCGTCGCCTGCTTGGTGCTGTTTGCCGTGCCGGGATTGCGGATCCTGCTGGTGCCGCGACGCCTGCGCTACCTGCGCGCGCATGACAACGCGCTCAAGCAGTTCCTCGCACACAATGTGCATCTCACGGAGCAGCGCACCGGCATCCTGATATTCGTTTCGCTTGCGGAACGATATGCCGAGGTCGTGGCCGATTCCGGCATCAACGCCAAGGTGCAGCAGGATGAGTGGAACGGGATCGTCGAGCGGCTGGTCGCGGCCGCTTCCGCCGACCACCTTGCCGAGGGCCTTGCCGATGCGGTCGACCGCGCCGGCGCCCTGCTTTCCGGGCATTTTCCCGGCGACACCAACAATCCCAACGAACTCGACGACCACGTCGTCGAAATCTGAACGGGCAGTTCGGCAACACCCTGCGAGAAATGGTCGCTCACGCGGCCTGACTCTTGCCGCAATGCCGCCCCCCGGTTTATGCTTAACAAATCATGAATACGCTGACGATCGACATCAGACGGGCGGAACCACGCGACGCAGACGCGATCGCCGGCGTGCATCATGAAGCCTGGCAGGGCGCTTATGCCGGCATCATCCCTTATCGGGCGCTGACGACGATGATCAACCGGCGCGGCACCTCCTGGTGGTCCAACGCCATTCGCCGCGCCGCCAGTGTTCTGGTGATCGAGATCGGCGGGGAGGTCGTCGGCTATGCAACGCTTGGGCGCAACCGCGCGCGCGAGTTGCCACAGCAGGGCGAAATCTACGAGCTCTACCTCAAGCCGGAATATCAGGGCATCGGCCTCGGCGGGCGTCTTTTTGCCGCCGCACGCGAGAAGCTTGCCACCCACGGCCTCTCAGGACTGGTAGTCTGGGCGCTCGAGGAAAACGCCAACGCCATCGGTTTCTATACCGGTGCGGGCGGCCGCGACGTCGCCGAAGGCGTCGAGGTTTTCGACCAGAAGGCATTGCGCAAAGTCGCCTTCGTCTGGGACTGACGCGCCCCTCCCTTCCTTGCTGCATTGCAATATCGGGCTGCGCGGTATATCCGCTGGCTCGACGGATTTGACGCCTGCGGCGACACGCTCATAATCGTGGCGGCCGGGGCAAACGCAGCATCAGGAACGGACGACCATGCGCATCGACGCCATCGCCATCGGCAGCAACCCACCGGAAGACGTCAACGTTATCGTCGAGGTGCCCGTCGGCGGCCAGCCGATCAAGTACGAGATGGACAAGAACGCCGGCACGCTCGTCGTGGATCGCTTCCTCTACACGCCGATGACCTATCCGGGGAACTACGGCTTCGTGCCGCATACCCTCTCGGAAGACGGCGACCCGATCGACGTGCTGGTCTGCAACACCCGCCAGCTCATCCCCGGCTGCGTCATCAATGTGCGCCCGATCGGCGTGCTGGTGATGGAAGACAATGCCGGCAAGGACGAGAAGATCATCGCCGTGCCCTCGCCGCACCTGACTCGGCGCTACGAGAACGTGCACGAGCATACCGACATGCCCGAGATCACGCTCAAGCAGATCGAACATTTCTTCGAGCACTACAAGGATCTGGAGCCCGGCAAGTGGGTCAAGATCGGCGACTGGCGCGGCGCGGCAGCAGCCCGCAAGATGATCGTCGAGGCCATCGAGCGCGCGAAATCCTGATACGAACGAGGCCGGCCTGCGGGATCGGCCTCAATTCTCTGCGCGGCTGAAAGGCGGCACCGGCACGCTTCCGGCGTCGATGACCGGCTGGTCCCCGCAGGCGAAATCGCGCGCCTGCGTATCGGCTATGCGCCGCGCCTTCTCATTAGCGTCGGGGTTGCCCGTGGCGACCACATAGCCAACGGCGCACCCTTCCCGGCCATGGATCTGGCCGACCTTTTCCACCACCAGAACCTCGGTCTTTGTATCCGCATCGTCGGGCTCGCTGACGAACCAGCGATGGATAGTCGCAAAAGGCGTCTCGCGCGAGCCGTCGCGCTCGATGCGCCATTCGATGCGGGGTCCCGCCGAATTGAAGCCGTCGAAACTCTCCCAGGCCGGAGCGAGATCGCCGTCCGGCGGAAAGCCGTAGAAGATCGATTCGCGTGCGTCGGCGTAATAGATGACGATCGGATATCCGCGATAGCCGGAGCAGACCATGTCGACCCAGTCGCCGTCGCCTTCCTCAGCCGCCGCAAAGACGGAGCAGTGGTGATCGGCTTCCAGATTGGTGTAGGCGCTGACGATCTCCTGTGCGCCTGCGATACCGGTGCCGCCAAGCAGGAGAAGGGCTGAAAGGATGATACGCATCGGCTGCTCCCTGGTCTGGATCGGGCAAATCTAACCTAAAGGCAGCCGCACGCCCAGCCTCGCTTCAGCCATCGAAGAGTGCAAGCTGCGCTTCGATAAGCTCCGGGTCACCTGCCACGAGAAGGGTCTTGAGGCGCGCGGTCCCGCCGGCAACGACGCGGACCGAGCTCGCAGGCACGCCAAGCGCCGATGCGAGAAGTCTTTCAAGCGCCTGATTGGCCTTGCCCTTCTCGGGCAAGGCCCGCACCCGCACCTTCAGGAATGCGCGGCCGTCGGCGCCGGCCTCCACACCCTCGATGGCGTCGCGCGCCGATTTCGGTGTCAGCCGGACAAATAGCTCCACGCCGCCCACATGGCGGCGGTGGAAAGCTGGTCCCGCCGACATCTCGATCAGGCGGAAAGCAGGATCGGCGCGACCGTCGTCAGAAGGAGCTGGCGGATGAAGAAGAGAATGAGCAGCAGGATGATCGGCGAGATGTCGATGCCGCCCAGATCGGGCATGAAGCGCCGGATCGGACGCAGTGCCGGTTCGGTGAGGCGGAACAGCATATTGCCGATCGAGCCCACGAACTGGTTGCGCGGATTGATGACGTTGAATGCATAGAGCCACGAGAAGATCGCGGATGCGATGATGATCCACCAGTAAAGATCGAGCGCGAGCACGATGGTCTGGATAAGCGCGAGCATGCCGGTCTCCCTTCGAACGCCCGCGACATGTAGCCATTGCGGGCACAACCGGCAAGTGCCGAGCTGCCGCACGGCCCCCGCACGGTAAACGCCCGTTACGGATCGCGCGCAGATCCGATGCGGGTGGCAGGGCCGGCCACCTGGCGCTTGACACGATAGCGCCCTCGCTCGTAAATGCCGCCCATCCGCTGGACGGGGCCGTAGCTCAGCTGGGAGAGCGCGTCGTTCGCAATGACGAGGTCAGGGGTTCGATCCCCCTCGGCTCCACCAACGGCTTCCAACTAAGTCCCTACGCGCCGCCGATCTGAAGGAAGCCCGGCATCGAGCGCGGCTGAACGGGTCAAGATTGATGGAGAGTAGGTAGTACTTCGTCGGCAACTGGCCTCAAATCTGTGGGCACGCGGTCGCAGCGACGGCGCCAGACGCGTGGAGGTAAGGCAGATGGACGTCGAGTATGACGAGATCGCATTGACCGTGGCCGAGGAAGCCACCGAGTTGCTCGACGCCTTCGTGACTACGATCAGAGCCTTCGGACGCAAGCTAGGGTAAACTGCATCGATTGCCGCAATCCGTTGACTGGAGACGAGTTCGGAAGATCAGGATCGAAGTATCCGGTCCTCGATCGCTGAAATTCGCGCGGATAGCGCGGTGCCCAGGTAATTATGGAATCCTGCATGCTGCTGTTCTATGTGGCACATGAAGGAAAGCATCGCCGACCTTTCGCTCGACAGCAGCTTTGCGGCAATCGCCGGTTCGAGACCACGCGCCAGCGCCCTTGCGGTGAGGCGGTCGATGAAGGGACCCGCAAGTTCGCCCGTCAGTGCGTAGTCGGCGGCAATGTCTTCATGCGCCACGCCCGCCAGGGCAAGCAGCATCGCGGCCACGATACCGGTACGGTCCTTTCCCGCCGTGCAATTGAAAAGGACAAGTCCGTCGTCGCTTTCTGCAATGGTGTTGGCGACTCGCAAGAGTGCGGGACGGCACGTGTCGACAGCCTCAATATAGCGATGCGAGAGATCGATCGTTTCCGCCTGTTTTAGCATGAAATCTGCCGGCGCCAGCCCGTCGAACAGCGGTATGTGATGATAGCGGACGCGTTCGTGCCGCGCAAATACGCTCGGCTGATGCGCAAGCTCGGTGTCGCTACGCAGGTCGATCACGGTGCGAAGGCCAATCGAAAGTAGGGTGCTGACGTCTCGTTCCGTCAACTCATGCAGCGCGTCGGCGCGAAGGAAGGATCGCCAGCGCGTAGTGCCGCCGCGGGCGGTCGGATAACCACCAAGGTCTCGCACGTTGAAGGCGCCGTCGAGACGGATGTGGCGTTCGTTCCCTGTGAACATTTCATCTGGCATCAGCGGATACCGGATTTCATGAAGGAGTCGACTACCTGGCGCTGTAGGACTAGGTAGAGCAGCAGGATGGGCAGGGAGGCAAGCGTCGCGGCGGCCATCAGCAAGCCCCAGTCGTTACCCTCTTGCGTCATGAAGAACTGCAAGCCGATCTGCACAACGGAACGCTCAATGCGCCGGATCAGCAGCAGCGGCCAGAAATAGTCGTTCCACGCCGAAATGAAGCAGAGAATGGAGATCGAGGCGAGCGGCGCCTTGAGGTTCGGAAGAACGACCTCGATCAGGGAGCGCAGGCTGCCTGCGCCGTCAATGCGGGCTGCTTCGACGATTTCGCGCGGAAAGCCGCGCATGGCATTGTATAGAACGAGCACGGCGAAGGCGGCGGCCGCGTTGGGCACGACCAGTCCGGTCAGGCTGTCGAGCAGTCCGAGCCGCGTCGCCAGCACATAGTTGGGGATCATCACGACCTGGAACGGCACCAGCCACGACAGCGCGATCAGCGAATAGGCGAGCCGGCCGCCGGGGAAGCGCCATCGCACGATCGCCCAGGCGGCGAGCACGCCAGTCGCGACCTGCGCCAGCGTCGTCGCAGCGGCCATCAGGAACGTGTTCAACAGGATGCCGAAGATCGGCATCGCGGCCATCACATCGCGGTAGTTCTGTAACGTCGGCGCTGACGGCCACAGGCCCGACGAAAAAACTTCGTTCGACGGCCGGAACGAGGTCTGAACCATCCAGAAGACCGGGAAGATCGCCAACAGCATCAAGACGATCATCACCGTATGCGCGCTGTAGCGGGCCAGGCGTGCATCATTCGTCATAGACGGCGAGCCTCTTCATCAGCGCAAGGCAGCCCAAGGCAATGAGGCCGAAGACGAGGAAGACAAGCACGCCGGCCGCCGTGCTCCAGCCGGCCGCCATGGTCTTGAAGCCATATTCCCACATCAGGAAATAGACGTTCGTCGTCGATCGCAGCGGCCCTCCGCCCGTCAGTGCGTTAATGTAGACGAAGCTCCACTGCGCGCCGAACAGGATCGTCATCATGGAGAGCAGCAGGATTGTCGGCGACAGCAGCGGCAATCTGATGTCGCGCACGATCTGCCATGACTTGGCACCGTCCATCTGCGCAGCCTCGATGTAGCTCGGGTTGATCGCGCTGTCAGCGGCGGCGAAGAGCAGCGTTGAGAAGCCGATCAGCTTCCAGCCGGTGATCCACACCAGCGTCCATAGCGCAACGTCGGGATTGCGTAGGAAGCCGATCGCGTCGAAGCCAATCGCCTGCAGCCATGTGTTGACAAGACCGTGGTCCTCGTTGAGCAACCACCTCCAGATGATGGCTGCGACGATCGGCGCCACGATCATCGGGACGAAGATCAGCGAGCGATAGAGATTGCGCAGTGGCCCGCTCAGCCGCGCCGTCAGCAGTGCGACTGCCAGCGGCACGCCTACAGACAGCGGCAGAAGACCGAGTGTGTAAAGGATCGTGTTGATTACCGCCTGCCGCATGTCGGGCAGCGTGAGCAGGTTAGCGTAGTTGTCGAACCCGACAAAACGCGGCTGCGAGCGCGGCAGCATATTCCACTGGTAGAACGACAGTTCGAAGGCCTGTAGCAGCGGCAGATAGGTCCACACGACCAGAACGGCCAGCGCCGGCGCCAAGTAGAACCACGGCTCGACTGCACTCAGCCGCAGGCGCGGCATGCGCCGCTTTTGCCAGGCAGCATTGGAAAGGGCTATGTTGGTCATTTCGGCCGCGAAGGTTGGCACCGGGACATATGTTCCGGTGCTGTTGAACGTGGATGCGATCAGTCCTGCGGCATCAGCGGTTGCGCAAGCTCCTGCGCGGTTCGCAGGACCTCGTGTGGATCGCCTTCGCCGAACACGGCCTCTGTCATCGCATCCTTCATCATGTTTTCGACTTGTCGGTAGTTCGGACCGCGGAAGGCGACATTCGGTGTCAGGCGCTCGAGCTGCTCCAGATTGGCCTGGTATTTCGGGTTGGCGGCGAGCCAATCTTTCAGGTAGCGCTCGTCGTCGACGATTGCCGGGCGCAGGGGCAGATAGCCGATCCTGGAGGTGATGATCGTGTAGGCCTCGTCCGATGTCAGGAATTTCATAAATTCCCAAGCGGCGCGCTGCTTGATCGGATCCTGCGAGAACATGAACACGGCCGAGCCCGAATTGGTTGGCGCCGTCGGTTTTTCACCAAAGGCCGGCATCGGCGCGAGCCCGAGTTCGAAATTGCCCTTCGAAGCCTGCTCCAGGCGATTCAGCACCGCCGAGGTGAACAAGAACATGCCGAGATTGCCGGATTGGAACGTTTCGAGATGCGCGCCGACGTCGATACGCGCATGGGCGCCACTGTCCATCAGGTCACGCAGCATTGCGACAGCGTCGGCCTGGTCCTCGTCGGCGAAGGTCAGTTTGTTGCCGTCGCGCACCTTGCCACCGTTGGACATAACAATCGACTGATAGACAAAGGTTCCGTCGGCCGGGCCGTAAGCACCGGGGAAGAAGCCGTGTTTGCCGGTCTTCCGGTTGATCGCCATGCCGGCGGTTTTCACATCTTCCCAAGTGCGCGGCGGCTGGTCGGGATCAAGCCCTGCCGCGCGGAATAGATCGCGGTTGATGAACATGACCGGGGTCGAGAACACGTAGGCAAGGCCGTAGGTCTTGCCGTCGACCTCGCCAAGCGCCAGCCCCTGCGGCACAAAGCCCTCGGCGTGTTTGGCCAATTCCTCGCCCGCCAGATCCTCGAGTGCCACGGCGCCCAACTCGTCGGCGGCGTAGATCAGGTCGCGGAACACAAGCTGCGCCACGTCGACGTCAACGCCGGCCACCATGTCGGCCTGCACACGCGACAGCACCTCGTTGGACGGCGCGGCGATCGGCTCAACCTTGACCAACGGATTGGCCTTCTCAAACTGCGCGATCAGCTCCAGTGTCGCGTCGCGGCCGATACCGGCGCTGGCCAGATTGTAGTTGTAGAACGAGAGCGTCACCGGCTCGGTGACTTTGTCGGCCATCTGGGCATTGGCCGCACCGGCCAAGCCGGTCGACAGGGCCAAAGCTAGGAAATGTCTGCGCAGCATAGGAACGTCCTTTCAACGGGTGGGAGTTTTATTTGGCCGCGGTCGGCACTGGCGCGGCGCGCTGCCGCAGCAGTTCGAGCGGGTAGACATTGAGTTCGGCGCGGTCCGACGGCATCGGCACGAATGCGACCGAAAGCCCGCTCTTGCGGATCGTACCGATCGCGAAAGACGCGCCGCGCACCATGCGCAACACGTCACCTCGCAAAATGTCGGTGGCCGCATGCTGGCCGATACCGACGACGACGGGGATGCCGTGCCAAACCGAGACGCGGTCGTGATGAATATGGCCGCTGAGGATGCCGACTATGTTGCGGCCCTTGAGCGTTTCCGCGAGGCGCACAGAGTGTTCGAAGGCAACGTGCCGCCAGTGAGTGTCGTCAGGGCCTTCGCCGAGCGCTGGAGGATGGTGACAGACGATCAGTTTAGGCAGGTCCGGATGCGTGTCGAGGACGCGCTCGAGCCATTCGAACTGCTCGTCCTCGATGCTGCCGCCGATAAAACCCGGCGTGCTCGAATCGAGCGTGACGATGTGGACGTCGTCGATGACGCGGTCGTGGAAATAGGGTGTATCGCCGTAGGCTGAATCGATGCCCATGCCAGCGTAGAAGCCCACACGCGTGTCGTGATTGCCCAGCGCGTAGACGATGGGCAGGTCGGTCGCCTGCATAAGTTCTGTTAGCGCGGCGTAGCTTTCTGTGTCGCCGCGATTGGAAAGATCGCCGCTGGCCACGATAAAGCTCGGTTTCGGCTCTATCGTGGCGACTAGCGCCATCACCAGCCGCAACGTTTCGCGTGTGTCGCTGAACAGATGATCATCGGCGGTGGGGTCGCCGATGTGCAAATCGGTCAGGTGTACGAAAGTGACTTCTCGCGCCATGGATCTGCTCCGGAGGTTTCGGTGAATTCGATGCTGAGCCTGCGGGGCTCGACGTGGATGGGCAGCTCGGCGTCGAGGTCCGATAGCGGCTCGTCTAACAGGACGATGCCCGGCGAGCGCATGATGGCACGACCCATCGCAACGCGCTGCCACTGCCCGCGGGAAAGCAGCAAGGGAGAGCGGACGAGCAGCCTTTTCAGGCCGATCGCGGCAGCGACGCGGCCGTCGATCGAGATATCGCCCGAGATGATGTCCTCCAGCCCGGGGATCATCCGCAGGACAGTCGACTTGCCGCAACCGGGCCGCCCCTGAACGACACAGGAGTCGCCGTCTGCCACTTCAAGGTTCGCGCCACGCATCGCGGGCGTCTTGCCGTAGAGCTTGTGGACGGAACGTATGTCAATCGATGCCATGCCGGGGCCTCGTTTAGGGCGGCGATGGATTGTGAATATCGGGGGGGCGTATCGCCCGCGTGACGCTTCTCGAACGGCGTTCGAACCTGTGGAAAGAATCTACCGGCCTGCGATCTCGGGCCTGCGGAACATTGGCGCGACGACCTCGACAATGCGCGCTATGACCTGTTCGGCATCTGAAAAGTCGATAGTGTGGCGGGTCAGCACCTCATTTCGCGGCCGGTTGCGGGTAACCTGCGAGCGGATGCCGAGCGCGCAACTTATGCGCCAACCGATATCGGCCTCGCTGAGCCACGGTGCCAGCAGGCGGAAATAGGGGATGAAGACATTGTGGTGTTCGATGCCTTCAGCGATCGAACGGTAGAGTTCGGGCGAACTGCTACGCTGGGACATCGAGGTCAAATGCGACAGCACCCTGTATTTCGATTGCGGATCGAGGCTCCACCGAACCGATGGGCCGATCAGCGCCGCGATGATGTCCTCCAGCACCGGCGGGGCCGGGAATGCTTTTTGGACAGCGGCGTTGAGCAACGACAGGCGTTCCGCATTGAGCCGCTTGTAGACGCGTTTGCCGGTCGCGATGATAAGCTGTTCCTGTGACCCGAAATGGTAGTTCACCGAGGACGGCGTTGTTCCGGCGGCGAGCGCCACGCGTCGCGCCGTCAGTTCCTCGACGCTGCCGACCTCGCAGAGCAGACGTTCGCAGGCTTCGACAAGCTTGGTAGCTGTAGCATTCAATTGGGCGTATCCCACGTAAGTTCCGCGTAGCGCATATTTGTTGCTGCCTGACGACAGGCGATCGGCGCCTATTCGGGAATGATCCAGGCGTCCCTGATTGCGATGCCGATCTGTTCGCCGATGGTCGGCGGTTCACCCTCGTGCTCGACGCGCAGGTCGGCACCTCGCGCCGTTGCGACCGCGATTAACGAGCGCGCCCCTTGATAGCGCACGTCCGTGACCCTGGCGCCAATCGCATTCGGGCCGAGCTTCGCCAACTGCAGGTCGGGAGGCCTGACACAGATTTCGACCTTGCCGCGACCACCCGTCTCTCCGCGCGCCGGCACTTGGCAGCCCTCTACATCGACGATACCCGAACCACGCGCTGCATACGCGGGTAGCGCCATGCCGCCGCCGATGAAGCGCGCGACCATCGCCGTCGCCGGTTCGCGATAGATTGTCCGAGGATCGGCGAACTGGACCACGCGTCCGCGGTCCATGACGGCGATCCGGTCGGCCAGCGCCATCGCCTCGCTTTGATCGTGCGTCACGTAGACGAATGTCGTTCGCGACTCGCGATGATAGCGACGGAACTCGGCCTGCATCGCCTCGCGCAGATGCGCGTCGAGATTGGCTAGCGGCTCGTCCAGCAGGATCACGCGCGGCTCCATCGCCAGGCACCGTGCTAACGCTACGCGCTGGCGCTGGCCGCCGGATAGCGCAGCAGGGCGTCGCGTCGCATATTGCGTAAGTCCGACGAGATCGAGCACACGGTCGAGCCGCGCCTTGCGCTCCGCCGCAGGCAGCCCGCGGACCTTGAGAGCGAACTCGACGTTTCCCGCGACGCTCATGTGCGGCCACAGCGCATAGGACTGAAATACCATACCGACGCCGCGGCGCTCCGGCGGAAGAGCCCAGTCGGGCGTACTCACCACCTCGTCGTCGAGCCTGATCTCGCCGGCGCTCGGCAGGTCGAACCCAGCGATGAGGCGCAGCAGGGTCGTCTTGCCGCAGCCCGAAGGCCCAAGCAGTGCCATGAAGCCGCCGTCCGGCACCGCAATATCGACGTTGTCGACGGCGCGGCTGGAGCCGTAGGCCCGCCCAAGCCCGGTGAGCTCTAGCCGTGCCATGGCAGTACACCCTTCGGAAGGAGGCGAGCGAAGGCGGTTGCCAGAAGCGCGATCAGCAGCGTCACCGACAATGTGAGCACGGCAAGTGCAGCGGCCGCAACGGCGTTGCCTTCGCGCTGCAGGAAGAAAATCACCACACCCAATGTCTCCCATCCACTCGACCACAGCAGCGCCGAAACCGTAAGTTCGTTGAAGGCTTGCATGAATATGAGGATCGCACCGGCGCCCAGTGCCGGCGCTGCGGCCGGCACGATGATCGCGATCAGTCTGCGTCCGACGCTGGCACCGGCCATCCTGCCGGCCTCATCGAGAGCCGGATCAAGCGCTTCCAACGCGCCGACGGCGGGGCGCAACGCGAGGATCAGGAAACGCGCGAGATAGGCGATCAGGACGATCCAGAAGCTGTTGTAGATCGAAACGTCCAGCAACGGCAGCGGTGGCAGGTAGACGAGAATGATGGCGATCCCGAGCACCGTGCCGGGTATGGCGTAAGGCGCATCGGCGATGAGATCGAGTGCTCGGGCGACGCGGCTCTTGGCGAACACGCCGAGATAGGCGAGGCAGAGTGCGACCGCCGCACTGATTATGGCCGCCGAGAGTGCGAGCAGCAGACTGTTGACGAAAGCACGCTGCGCGGAGGCGTATTCTGTTAGCACGAATGCGAAATTGGATAGGGTAATTGTTTCCGAGGAAAGCGGCACCCCGGTCGCCGGAATCAGTGCCGTACCGAGCAGAGCGAAGAGCGGCAGGATCGAGACGCACAGCATTGTCAGCCATGCAGTCAATTCCGCCGGCAGGCGCCATCGGCCGAGGTCGAGCGGCTCCATGGCTCCGCCACCACGCTCGACGACAGTCGCGAAAGAGCGGCTGGCCAGCGCGCGTAGCGCCAGGCCAGCCGCCGCAATCAGCGTCAACAGCAGCGCGAGGCTGGCTACCTCCCCGAGTGCTGACGGACCGAAACCCTGCAAGCGCTGATAGATCAGCGTCGTCATCATCGAATACCGCCCGGGAATGCCGAGGAACGCGGGTACTCCAAAATTGCCGATCGACGCGACGAACGACAGCGCCGCACCCGCAATGATAGACGGCAACGCTAGTGGAATCAGTATCGCGCCGACCATGCGCGCACCCCCGGCGCCCGCGAGTCGCCCGGCCTCGACCAGTTCTCTCGGCAGGCCGATGAGAGCCGCCCGCACCGTCAGGAATACCAGACCGGCATGTTCGATGCCCATGACAAGCACGATTCCCCACTTCGAGTAGAGTGGGCTGGTCGTGCCGGCTGCGGGCGCTACCCCGAACGCGCTGAGGATCGGACTCGACGGACCGACAAGGCCGATCCAGGCAAGCGCCGTGATCTGCGACGGTATCAGCAATGGCAACAGCAGCGCGAAAACGGTCGCGCTTTTCAGCCGGATGTTTGTGAGCGTCACCAGCGCGGCGAAGGCGGTTCCCATCAGCACCGAGAGCAGCGTGGCGAGTGCGCTCGCTTCCAGGGTGTTCCAAAGAGCTCGCCCGGTCGATCGGCTCTGCCATTGGTCGAGCAGGATGCCGAGCGTGCGCCCTTCGTCGCTGCGCAAGGCCTCCGCGAAGAGGCGCAGCAGCGGCCAGAGCGTCGTTGCGACGAGATATGCTGCCACGAGCCAGATGAGAAGGCGCCCAACGGGTATCGCCGGCAGTGAGAGGCGCCGGCCACCGGTGACGCCTCCCAGCGTCGTGTCAGCCACCGAAGAGCTCGGCGAACATCTTCTTATTGGCCTCGTCATTGGCTAGGATTGCGCCGTGGTCGGTGGGCAGGATCTTCAGCGACTTCGCTTCTGGATAGCCCTCCGGCGAAGCGACCCCGTCAACGATCGGGAAATAGCCTTGCGCCACAGACTGTTCCTGCGCGGTGCGCGACAGCTGCCAGTCGACGAAAGCCTTGGCAGCTTCCTCATTGTCGGTCCCTTTAAGGATGGCTACCGGCTGCGATATCGACGACACGCCCTCCTCGGGGAATACGAACTCGACCGGCGAGCCCTTCTTTTTGGCGTTGAAAGCCATGTATTCGATGATGATGCCGTAGGCCTTCTCGCCATTTGCGACGGCTTCAATCACCGTGCCGTTGCCTTGGCCCGCGACAGCGCCATTTTCTGCCAGCGTGTCGTAATAGCCCCAGCCGAACTCTCCCTGCTGCGCCATCGTGCCAACGTGGATCACCGCCGCGCCGGAATAGAGCGGCGATGGCATGATTGTCTGTGAGGCAACCTCGGCCGCGACCAGGTCTTTCCACGACTTCGGCGGCTTCTGTACAAGATTGGTGTTATAGACTATCCCGGTGGTGATGAGCTTGGTGCCGAAATAGGTCTTGTCGGCATCGACCAGCGCCTCTGGAATGTCACGCACCGGCGCATCTGCATAGGTCAACAGGTGACCGGCGTTCTTGAGCTGCGTCAGCGCGACGGCGTCGGCGAGCAGCACGATGTCGGCCGGGCTGGAGCCGGCAGTCAGTTCGGCCTGTAACCGGCTCATGACCTCGGTCGTACCCGAACGGAACACGTCAACGGTGACGTTGGGGTAATCGTTGTTGAAGGCATCGACCACAGCCTGCATCTGCTCGCTCGGCTGCGAAGTGTAGACGGTTATTGAACCGGAGGGCTCGGCGAGTGCCGGGCTGGCTATAGTAAGAAAGGCCGCAGCAGCGAGGAATCGGAATGCGTGAGCGCGCATGGAAGGCTCCCGTGATTTGTAGAAAGACGGGACTGCGTAGCAGCGCTGTGTGACGGTCGTGTCACAACGGCCGAGCCGTTTGGCGGACGCTTTCTGGGCCGCTAGCAGCGACTGCGCTGCTCTGATTTTGACTAACAACTGAAAATCTGCTGTCGGGCCTAAAGCTGCACTACGCTAGTGAACAAGCTAAGTCCGACGTCGTTCACCTTCGTGGCCCAACAACCTCCCGGCAAGGACAAGCCCGCCGGCGAGATACACGGCTGCTCCGACCCCCAACATGATGACGCCGCCCACCTGCTGGTCCTGCGCGGCATCAAGCACGACGCCGAAACAGGTGACTTCTCCCGACCCGTAAAGCGGGCGCGGGCTGAGCGACAGCAGAGCGCCGAGCAGGGTCATGTGGATCGACGTCAACAGCAGCGCACCGGCGCCCGTTGCGGCATGAGCTCTTTCGCTTCCAGCGAAGCTGGTGGACCAAAGCAGAAGTCCAGCGGCGAGAAAACTCGCCTGCTCCAACACCGTGATGGCGACGGATGTCTCCGCGATGTAACGAATGGCTGGCGCATGCCATCCCCAGACGACCAGCAATTCTAACAGCGAGGCGAGGGCTGGCAGTGCGACTGGCATACCAGGTCCCGGACGCAGACGCACGGGTAGGCCTATAGAGATGAGTGGAGCGACGATCGCTACGACTGCCATGTGGGCAACCATTCCTGACGCGAAAGATCCGCGCCATTCGGAGAGCAAAGGCCCCAGCCAGACTATCGCCAGAATGGCGATGCCCGCCGCCAGCGCCAGCCTTCTCATCGGAGGCATTCCGTAATGAAGAAAGCAGGAAGTGCCGTGAAGATGACAGCGACAAAACTGAGGCCCGATAGAAGCAACGTAGCGTAGCCTTGGAAAAGTAGCCGGTCGCGCCTGGTCGGATCGTCATGCGGCGGGTCTCCGGCACCAAATCCCCATTGCCGCCACGCCAGCGCGGCGGAGAAAACAATCATGCCCAGTGAAAGTGTGGTGACGACGCCGATGGCAATGCGAAGATTGCCGAAGTCGTTGCCCAGAAAACCCGGCTTCTCGCAGAATATCGCTGCTCCAATGTAGCAGGCAAGGAAATGCAGCGCCCAGACCACCGGCGCGGTAAACAGCGTCCAGAGCGTCTCGACCTGTCTCGGCAGCAGGTGCCACATCTAGAGCGCCTCCGGAAACAAGCCGATGACACCGAAGGTGATGACCGCCGTCACCAGCATGAAGTGCCAGTAGAGCGCGACATTGTGCAGGTCCATGTCGTGGCGCGGGGTAAGGTAGCCGGCGAAGCTGCGGGCGAGGCAGTAGAGTTGCATCAGGACGCCAACCGCGCCGTGGACCGACGCCCAGATGACGAGGATCCAGACAATCGCAGGATAGACGTGGGCGGTCGGGTCCATGCCCGTCGTCCATGGTCCCGCCAGGGCGGCGATACACCCCCCGATGGATAAAGCCGCTCCAGCAACCAGCAAAAATCGTCCTGCGAACACGCCCCCGCGTCGATTGGTTTCACGAGCGCCGAGGGTTGCAGCCCACGCCGCGGCGAATAGCGCCAGCGCTGTAAGCGGCCAGAACATGCCCGGCCCGCCAACACCGCCGGTAAAGTCTGTGTGGATGGTCCAGAAGAAGAAGTAGCCAAACAGGAGGCTGGCGAATGCCGTGCCGTCCCCCGTCATGGTAATGAACATGGCCCACCAACCGGCTGACTTCACGCCGGAAGCGTAGAGCGGCAGGCTCATGCCACGTCCAATGTCCTTCTCGACTTTCTTGGGAACTGCTGCGGTGCCGGTCCACAGCCACCAGATCACGGCGACGACGAAGGCCACGCCGGCCACTAGCGACGCCAACCACCACTTGAAGGTCAACGCTACAAACACCGTGCCGAGTGTCGAGGCGGCCACGATCGTGACGAAAGAGGTGCCTCCAACGCGCAGCACCTGTTCAGGTTCTGCGTCCAGCACCGAGGTCACCAGGGTCTCGCGGAGCCCCTCCGCAGCGTCGGGCAGATACCAGTTGCCGGCCTTGACCTCGTGCGCCAGGTTCGGCTGTTCCCACAGCGGATAGCGACTTTCGACGCGCGGGATCGAGCGAATACCCCAAAGCTCCTCTGGCTCGCTGATCCACTCGAGCGTGCCAGCGTTCCAGGGGTTTACCTCTCCTTTCGGTTGCTTGCGGCGGTGCAACGTGACGTCCACGACCACGGCGAACATGCCGATGCCGAGGACGACCGCACCCATGGTCGAGACCAGGTTGAGCCAGTCCCAGCCAATATCGGCCGGATAGGTATAGACGCGGCGCGGCATACCCCGCAGGCCGGTAAGGTGCATCGGCAGGAAAGCGATGTTGAAGCCGGTGAACATCATCCAGAAGGAGAAGCGGCCGACCTTCTTGGACATGTGCTTCCCGTCGATCAGCGGGTAATAATAGTAAAGCCCGGCGAAGACTGGAAACAGCATGCCGCCGATCAGCACGTAATGAAGGTGAGCGACGATGAAGTAGCTGTCGTGCGCTTGCCAGTCGAATGGCACCAGCGCAACCATTACGCCGGTCAGACCGCCCATTACGAAGATGGCAAGCCCGCCGATGGCAAACAGCATCGGAATGGAGAAAACTACCCTTCCAGCCAGCATCGTGGCGATGAAGACAAAGATCTGCACGCCGGTCGGAATCGCGACAGCACCAGAGGCTGCAGAGAAGAAGGCAAGCGATATCTGTGGCAGGCCGGTCGCGAACATGTGGTGGACCCACAAGCCAAAAGACAAGAAGCCAGTGCCGACCGCGGCAAGCACGATCCAGGAATAGCCGACTATGGGCCGCCCAGCGAATGTCGGGACGATCATCGCCAACAGGGCGATAGCCGGCAGGAAGATGATGTATACTTCTGGGTGGCCGAAGATCCAGAATAGGTGCTGCCACAGGAGAGGGTCGCCACCGCGCTCCGGATCGAAGAACGGCCAGTCGAACATACGCTGCATCTCGAACAGCAGGTCACCCGCGATAAGCGGCGGGAAGGCGAATAGGATCATGCCTGCCACGATCAGCAGATACCAGGCGAACAGCGGCATCAGGTTGATGCGCATACCCGGTGCGCGGCACTTCATGATGCCGACTATGAGTTCGACCGCGGCCGCGAGCGAGGCTACCTCTATGAAGGATAGGCCGAGCAGCCATATATCGGCGCCGATGCCCGCCTGTTCGCTGGTTGCCAGGGGCGGATACATGAACCAACCCGAATTCGGCGCTGCACCGAAGAAGATCGAACCGCAAACGAACACTCCGCCAATCAAAAAGCTCCAGAAACCGAAGGCCCCCAGGCGGGGAAACGGCAGTTCTCGCGCTCCCAGCATCGGGGGAAGCAGGAAGATTGCCACCGCCTCAAAGATCGGCACGGCGAAAAGGAACATCATTACCGTGCCATGCAGGGTATAGACTTGGTTGTAGGTCTCGGCCGACAGAAGATCGTTCTCTGGAACGGCGAGTTGGGCTCGGATCAGGAGACCGAGTAGCCCCGCAAACAGCATGAAGCTGAATGCTGCGGACCCGTACCAGAGCCCGATTTGCGTATTGTTGACCGAAGTCCAGTACCGCCACCCACTGGGGTTGGCCCAAACGGCACGAAGTTGCCTCTCTTCTTCTGCCTGATCGCGTCCCGGCGGGGATATCTCGCTCATTGCAGCCCCTTGAGCCACACGGCGATGGCAGTGAGGTCATCGGTCGAAAGTGCCGGATAGGCTGGCATGTGGCTTCCGGGCTTCAGGGAGGCAGAATGCGCGATGAAGCGCTTCAGCATGTCGGCATCGTTATCCAGTGCCGCCGCGCCGATCGTCAGCCGCGAACCCATGTGCGAAAGGTCGGGTCCTGACGTTCCCTGCGCGGATGTTCCGGCCACACTGTGGCAGTCGCCGCATCCCTCGCGCAGGAAGAGCGCCCGCCCCTCTCCTTCCGCCTCCACTCCTGTTGACGGCGAGGTTCGCGCGCTCAGCCACGCCTCGAAGTCGGATGTCTCCATTGCTATTGCCGGGAATGCCATCAGAGCATGGGACGTGCCGCAGAACTCGGCACACTGGCCACGATATGTACCTTCGCGGTTGGCAAGCAGCGAAAGCCTGTTGGTCCTGCCCGGGATGAGATCCATCTTGCCGCCGAGCGCGGGTATCCAGAAGGAGTGGATCATGTCCGCGCTTGTCAGCGAGAATTCGACGCGTTTGCCGACCGGCATTCTGACTTCGTTGGCGGAGATTACCGGCGGGCCTTCCGGCTGATGATAGACCACCCGCCACCAAAATTGGCTGCCGACGATTTCGATCCGCAATTCCGCCTGTTCCTCAGCCTTAAAGGGGCGTAGCGAGGGCATCAGCCACAGTGCGTAAGCCAGAAGGGCGGTCAGCACGGCTACCGGAAAGGCAGCACCACCCCACAGGATCAGGCGGCCAGCGGCCTCCTCCGAAATGGGTCGGCGCTTCCAGAGCGATGCATAGAGCGACAACGTCACCATGAATGCCCATATGAAAACGCCGCCAATCACCATTGCCCAGAACAGCGTGGCCACCTGGCTCGCCTCCTCGCCCGCAGGATCAAGCGCCGACTGGATGCCGCTGCAGGAAACGAGCAATGGGCAGGCGACCGAAAGGGCACCCCACCGGCCGGGCGACACGATCCGCCTTAAGGCTGCTGGTTGCTCGGTCTGGGTCAGGTCGGTTACCCTCTGGGCTTTCTTTGCGGCGATAACGAACCAGTGAAACAGCATACAGATCGCGAAGCGGTTGGCATCAAACTTCGATACCGACGCGCGCTGGAAAACGGGAACGTGCGGTCAGGAATCACGTTCCCTACCAAACAAGAGGCGATGCCATGCAGAAACCGGTGACGGGTTATTCCTCGCTCCAGATCGGACTGCATTGGGCCGTCGTCGTGCTCGTCGCCTTCCAGTATGTAGCGCACAGCGGTATAGAGGCGGCATGGGACGCCCTGCGGCGCAACGAGACACCGCCTGCAGAGGCGGCTGCTTTGGTCTATCTTCACATCGGCGCCGGCATCCTCGTTTTCCTGCTCGCCGGAACCCGGATCGGGCTGCGTTTGACGCGCGGCGCACCGCCACCGCCTGCGGAAGAACCTCGGTTGTTGCAGCTTTTGTCCGAGGTCGTTCACGTCGCGATTTACGCACTTCTGCTCCTGCTGCCCGTCAGCGGCTTCATTGCATGGTTCCTTGCAGTGCCTCCCGCCGGCGCTATACACGTCGTCCTCAAGAATGCCCTTCTCGCCGCGATCGTGCTTCACGTGGCAGGTGCACTCTTCCAACACTTCATACGTCGGTCCGACGTGCTGATGCGCATGCTGAGACCTGATCCAGATGATCCTGCCGCGCTGTCGCCAACCCCGCGCGAATAGGCCCAAGGTATTGCTCCAATCACGTCATTCCGTCTGCGGCGCGGGTGCCCCCTCCTCCGGCGACACCGGGGGTGCGACATCTGTCTGAGAAGGGGCTCCATCTCCGGGTTCACGTGGGTTAGCCGGTTGCGTCGTCTCCGCGGGCTCCGCCGAAACGCCGGTGACGCGGTCGGTCGGAATAGGCTCCGGTGTAATATTCCCGTCAGCAGACGAAACTCGCCAGACCGTGTTGCCTGCATCGTCAGCAACCAGCAGAGCGCCCGTCCCGTCGATAGCGAGGCCCACAGGACGGCCGCGCGCCTCCTCGCCGTCCAGAAACCCGGTCACAATATCCTTAGCCTGACCGGAAGGCATGCCGTCGGTGAACGGCACATAAATCACCTTGTAGCCGTTGAAAGCGTCACGATTCCAGCTGCCCCGATTGCCAACGAATGCACCGTTGAGATACGCCTCCGGCATCGCAGAGTCGTTGGTGAAGACGAGACCGAGCGCCGCGACATGGCTGGACAGCGCATAGTCCGGTGATATTGCCTGCTCGACCATGTCAGGCCGTGACGGATGGACCCGTTCGTCGACATGCTGGCCGTAATAGCTCCAGGGCCAGCCGTAGAAGCCGCCGTCGCGTACTGAAGTCATGTAGTCGGGAACGAGGTTCGGTCCGAGCTCATCGCGCTCATTGACCACGGTCCAGAGCTCGCCAGTTTCTGGATGGATATTCAATCCGTTCGGGTTGCGCAGGCCGGACGCGAAGACGCGAGATGCCCCTGTCTGGATTTCCACCTGCCAGATGGCCGCTCGACCCTTCTCGGCCTCCATCCCGCGCTCACCGACATTGGAGTTCGATCCGACAGAGGCGTAGAGAAACCGTCCGTCGGGGCTTAGCGCCAGATCTTTTGTCCAGTGGTGGTTGATCGGCCCTCCGGGCAGAGGCGTCAGGACCTGTGGCTTGTCCGTGATCTCCTGTTGTCCAAGCTGATAGGGATAGGCGAGGATCGCATCCGCCGCGGCCACATAGAGAACATCCTCGTGCCATGCGATTCCAAATGGGGAAGTCAGTCCCGTCAGTAGATCGCTGCGCTCGTCCACCGTACCGTCGCGGTTCGAATCCTGCAGCAGCGTGACAAGATTCGTCTCCTTGTTCTCACCACCGCCACCCGAGGCCATCGACATGATGAAACCGCGGATGATATCCTTCGGTCGGTTGAGCGGCTTGCCCGGCGGCGCTTTCGACTGCACAACGAGAACGTCGCCGTTCGGCAAGGTGTGGACAGTGCGCGGGTTGGCAAGATCTGTGGCGTAGGCGGTGATTACCAGCCCGTCGGATACAGTGGGCGTCTGACCGTCTGACCAGCCGACAACTTCCGCCACTTTCAAATCTGGGATGAGGCTCGACGACGGCTCGGGCAGCACCGGCTCAGGACCGATTTGCTGCGAGATGTCGAACTCGTCCTCGCCGCTGCAGGCCGCCCCAAGGGCAGCGACCAGTGCGAGTGCCAAGGACCTGTAAGCAAGCGACTCACTCATTGGCGTGCCTCCCGCGACCGAACCATCCGGCTAGAAGCATGGCAACGACCGTCGCGATGGACGTCGCCAACCCAAACGGCATAACGGCCGTCCATCCATCTGCAGTGTGGATAAAGCTGTTGAGCGCAGCCAGCGTCAACGCGACAAGTCCGGACACCGCGTGTAACCGCGACGGCCTGCTGCGGCGCACGAGGCAGATGATCCCGAGATAGAGTGCCGCCATGATGCCTACGATCAGCCCGAACAGCAGCAGCCATTCGGAAAAGTGCAGCCAAAGCAGATTCGATGTCGTCAAATATGCCAGGTCGGTGACGACAGTGAGTGTAAATGCCGCGATGGGGAAGGACGCCAAGGCACGATAGACATGACTGACTGCCCAGACGGGTGGGTAGAGGACATCCTGGTCGTGCATCAAAGCGCCCCGTTCGCGGGTTAGGATACAAACCATACGATTTGCAGCGGATTTTGTTCCGCCTCGCGAATATTTCGACGTGTGTGCCCGTTACGCCCTCTAAATGAGGACTCAGCGTCTCTCATATGTTCTTGCTGGCTCTCCCGCGTTTGAAGGCAGAGAGTACCGAGACGCTACATTGGTCCCCAGTTATCGACAGAGGCAGCGAAGGCCGGCCGCGCGTGTAGCCGTTCCCGGTACGCGACAAGCGCGCTGCTCAGTTCAATGTCATCGCGCACGGCCCAGTCGAGGACGTAGAGTGCAGCGGCGTCCGCTACGCCGAAACGTCCCAGCAGGAACGGCTTGCCCCCAAGCGTCGCCTCGAGCTGCGCCAATCCGTTGGCGACCTGCTGGCGCCCATGGGCTTGAAGCGCTGCGTGACATGCTGGGTCGTCCACGAATTTGTGCGGCATCCTGATGAATGTGCGACCGCGCATGTGCACCGAGCCGACAATGAAATCCAGGAGTTCGAGCGTGCGCGCCTGCTCCATTGTGTCCTCCGGCCACAGGCCCGCCTGCGGGAAGGAACGCGCGAGCCAGAACGCGATCGTCTGGAATTCGGTCAGCACCTCACAATCATCGAGCCGCAGCGCCGGAACCTTCCCCTTCGGGTTCAGGCTCAGATAGGCCTCCTTCCTCTGGTCGCCGGCGAGAACGTTGACCACGGAGACGTCATGCTCGGCCCCGACTTCATTGAGGAGATACAGAATGCCATTCGAACAGCTTCCCGGCGAATGAAACAGGGTCAGCATTGAGTGTCTCCGATCTGTGTGGCTGGAAGGGCGGATGCGTGGGCGAATGGCGCTACGGGAAGTCGCCAATCGTGAGGACGAGCTTTCCGAAGTGATCGTTCTGCTCCAGCGTGCGATGCGCTTCGCCCACGTCTTCGATGTCGAAGGTGGCGTGAATGTGCGGGCGCAGCCTTCCTTCGGAAAGAATGGGCAAGACGTCGCGCACGAGCCGCGCGGCGATAGCCGCCTTCATCTCGGGGGGCAACGGGCGCAACGTGGAGCCTACCAGCGTTAGGCGGCGGCGCAGTACCGGTTCGAGATTGACCGCCGCTTTCGCGCCGCCCTGGAGCGATATCAGTGCATAGCGCCCGTCCACGGCCATGCACGCCAGGTTGCGGTCGGCATAGTCGCCCCCAACCATGTCGAGAACGACATCGACGCCGCGGCCGTCCGTAAAGTCCATGATCTCGTCGACCCATTCCCCGGCCGACGAGTCGATCGCCATCGCTGCTCCCATTCCCCGGCAGAACGCGGCTTTGTCGGCGCCGCGCGAAGTCGTGATGGGGGTTGCGCCGAGGCTGTTCGCCCTCGCGATCGCGTACGTCCCGATCCCCGACGATCCGCCATGGACCAGGACGGTCTCTCCTGTATTCAGGCCGGCGCGCATGACCATGTTGAATTCGACGGTCATGGCAACTTCGGGAAACCCGGCGGCCTCGACGAAGGAAAGGCCATCCGGCATCGGCATGACATGCCGCGCGTCCGCCCGGCAGAATTCGGCATAGCCGCCGCCATGGACGAGCGCCATAACCCGGTCGCCCGGCTTGAAGGCCTGCACGCCGCCGCCGACTTCGGCCACCACGCCCGCAACCTCCAACCCCAGGATCGAACTGGCATCCGGCGGCACCGGATAGCGGCCGAGACGCTGCGAGACGTCCGGACGATTGACCCCCGCGGCGCTGACCTTGATGACGATCTCGCCACGGCCCGCGACCGGCATGTCGGCGGTTCCGACATACAGGACGTCCGGACCTCCGGGTGTATCGAAACGGACGGCGCGCATGGCGTTACCTAGCCTTCGTCGACGATCGAGTTGGCGAGCGTGCCGATGCCGCTGATCTCGACCTCGACGCGATCGCCAGCTTTCATGAACAGCTTGGGCTCGCGGAACAGGCCCACGCCGCTTGGCGTGCCGGTGGCGATGATGTCCCCGGGCAGCAGTTCGGTGACCGTGGAGATGTATTCGATCAATGCCGGCACGTCGAAGGCCAGGTCGGCGATAGGCGTCGACTGCATCACCTCGCCGTTGAGCCGGGTCTCCATGGACTGGGCGGCCGGATCGCCGAATGCTTCGGCGGTCACCAGCCACGGGCCCATGGAGCCGCTTCCGTCGAAGTTCTTGCCCGCCCAGAACTGCGTGGTGTGGCGCTGGAAATCACGAATCGATCCGTCGTTGAAGCAGCTATAGCCGGCAACATGGGCATAGGCGTTCGCCGCGGAAATCGCACGGCCCGGCTTTCCTATCACGACGGCAAGCTCGCCTTCGAAATCGAACCAGTCGGAAACCTTCGGGCGCACCAGATCGACGCCATGACCGACGACGGACGACGGATAGCGTGTGAAGATGGAAGGCTTCTTCGGCGCCTCGCGCCCCGTCTCCTTGATGTGGGTCATGTAGTTGAGGCCGATGCATAGGATCTTGTCCGGGTTGGGGATCGGCGAAAGGAGGGTCACATCGGAAAACGCCAGCCGCTCGCCGCCCGCATCCTTGCCCAGCTCGGCAAGCGCTCCCGCTGCGATGACGGCGCGCAGATCGGCATAACGGCCTCGAAGCGCTTCTCCGGCGTCGATCAGCGTTTCGCCGTCGGCGATGCCGTAGGATCGGGTTCCGTTAGGCATGATGTATGAACAGACACGCATGTCATGTCTCCTGGCAGGTGTTGATGTGTCGGGGTTAAGTCTAGTGCTTCGTCACTCGTTGCTGACGATGCTGTCGAGCCAGGCGCAGTTGGAGGCGGGGTCGGCGGCGCGCATCCCGCGCCTGGCCGCATCGAGCCGCATCTCGCGCAACCGCGCGCGGTCGGGTGAATCCTCGGGCATGTAGAGGCGGTCGTGCCCCCAGTAACTTGGTCCGTCGAACGTTTCGTGAGGCTCCCAGATAGCCGGGTCGATGACCCGCGCGCCCCAGCCATATTCCACGAAGAAGCCCGAGGGCGAATTGGCGTAGAAGCTCGTCATGTGATCGTTCGAATGGCGGCCCAGCGTATAGGCGACCCGGCCTGCGTCCTGCTGGGCAAGATCGTAGCCCTGCCCGACATCGTCCAGCGAAAGCAGTTCGACCATGAAATGGTGCATGCCCCTGCGGCCGGTCCCGACCATGGCAAAGGAATGGTGCCGACCGTTGAGGTGGAAGAAATAGAGCTTGAAAGGCTTGAGCCCGTAGTCGGTGACCTGGAAGCCCAGCAGATCGCGATAGAATGGAAGGAGGACGTCGACGTCCCGGGCGTGAAGCACCGCATGGCCCATTCCCAGCGATCCCGTCTTGAAGCCGGAGATCGGCCTGCCGGCGAGGAACGGTTCCGAAGCGATCTCGGGTCCGCAGAACACTTCGAGCCGATTGCCCTCCGGGTCCGCGAACGAGATCAGCCGCGTCACATGGCGCTGGTCGGCCAGCGAAACCGCTTCAAGGCGTACCGCAACGCCAGCATTCTCGAGACGGCTGGCGAGTGCATCGAGAGCTTCAGCACTTTCGATTTCCCAGCCCATGAAGTCCAGGCCTTCGTCGCCTTCCGCCGACACGATCAGGCGCTGCTTGCGGTCGTCCATGCGGAAGGCGCGAACCTTGCCGCCGGCATCGACCTGCTGCATGCCGAGAAGATCGGTCGCGAAGCTCTGCCAATCAGCCGTGCGCGAGGAGCGGACGCCTATGTATCCGAGCGATGCGAGTGCCATGGTTCCTATCCCTGGAGCGCCGCCGCCATCGTCTGGCGGCGGCAATCGAGTTGAGGGGCCGTCAGTTCGTCCCTTGAGCCTCGGCAACCGCCTTGACGAAGGCGTCGTGGATCGCCTGGCCGTTCTCGTTCTGCTCGATCCATTGCTGCGTCGCGATGGCAACGGCTTCTTTCCATTGCTCGAGCTGCGCCTCATCGGGCTCGACGACGGTAATCGTACCCTTTGCAAGCAGTTCGTCGCGGGCCTCGGCGATATTGGCGTCGAAGGAAGCGCCGAAGCGTTCCGAGAATGCCGCGCCGGAGAACTTGTCGATCGCTGCCTTGGCCTTGTCGGACAGACTGTCGTACTTGGCCTTGTTCATGACGACCAGCATCGGCGTCGCGCCCAGCGGTGCCGTATTGAAATGCGTGATGACATCGCCCATCCGGAACGTCTCGATCGCGCCCCACTGGGTGAACGTTCCGTCGATCAGGCCGCGGCTGATGCTTTCGGCGACGGTCGGACCGGTAATGCCGCCGACCGGCACCGAACCGAGCGCCTCGAGCGCCGACAGCATGGTCGGCCCGGGTGCCCGCATCTTGAGACCGTTCATGTCCTCGGGGACCGTCACCTCTTTCCTCGAGGCGATCGAATTGGGATAGGAAACGAAGATGCCAAGCATCTTCAGCTTGTCGAAGTCACCCTTGAAGTGGCCGTCCTCGTACATTTTCCACATCGCCGGCGACCCTGCCGTCGAGCTTGGAATGAGGAACGGAAGCTCCGCCACGGTGCTCTCCTGGAAACGACCGGGCGAATAGCCCGGGATCACCCAGGCGATATCGGCGACACCGTCCTCGACGAGCTGGAGCTGCTGGGCGGGATTTCTGCCGAGCGACCCGCCCGCGAACATCTGGATCGTGAGTTCGCCGTCCGACGCTGCCGAGACATCCTCGGCCCACGGCGTAAGGATCTCTTTCGTCACATGCGCGACGGGTGGCTCGAAGCTTGAAAAACGCAACGTCTCCGCCGACGCGGGAACCGCGATGATACCGAGCGCGGCAGCGGCGCCAAGCAGCCTGGTCATGAACGTCATTGCATCCTCCCTGCTGGTTCGTTCCATGATGGATTGACGCTAATGCGCGGCCCTCGGCAAGGCATTGCATCCATTCGAACTGTCCACTTAGCGGACATCGTTAGTGCAGCACGCTGGGCAGCCAGAGAGTCAGCTGCGGGAACAGCGTCAGCAGAAGCAGCCGCGCCAACTCGGCGATCAGGAAGGGCATTATGCCGCGATAGATCGTGCCCAGGCTGATCGATCGATACATCGAATTCAGCACCATGACGTTGATGCCGATCGGAGGCGTCATCATGCCGATCCCGATCACGACGACGTTGATGATGCCCCACCAGACAAGGTCGTAGCCGAAGGACAGGATGAGCGGGATCACAAGCGGCAGCGTGATCACCATCGCGGCGACTTCATCGAAGAACGCGCCGAGGAAGATATAGAGCACCAGCAGCAGCACGAGGATCGCGATAGGCGGGACAGGCAGCCCGGAAATCGCTCCGACCATGAAGGCGGCCGCGCCGGAGACCGCCATGAAATAGGAGAAGATGGTGGCGCCGAAGACCATGATGTAGATCATCGCCGTCCCCGCACTCGCCTCGGCCAGCACGCCGATCAGCGTATTCCATGTGAAGCGACCTTTGGCGACCAGCAGCAGGAATGAGAACACGACGCCGACGGCGGCCGCCTCGTGGACGGTGAAGATGCCAGAATAGATGCCGCCCATGACCACGACGAAGAGGACGATGACGCCCCAGGCCTGACCGGCGGCATGAAGCCGCTGGCGCATGGTGGCGCGCTCGCCGCGCTGTGCGGCTTCGGGGTCCATCGTCAGTTTCACCTGAATGGCGATCATGTAGAAGATGACGGCCAGGGCGGCCGGAACGATCGCTGCCGAAAAGAGGTCGAGTACCGACTGCTCCGTCAGCACGGCATAGAGGATCATCATGCTCGACGGCGGGACGATGATGCCGAGCGTACCGCCGGCTGCGATAGAGCCTGCTGCAAGATCAGGCCGGTAGCCGCGTTCGAGCATCTCGGGCATTGCAACCCGCCCGAACGTCGCCGTGGTTGCCACGCCCGAGCCGCATATCGCGCCGAAGCCGGCGCTCGCCACGATCGTGGTCGACGCCAGCCCGCCGCGCCGGTGGCCGATCAGCGCGTTGGCGAGGTTGTAGACATCGGACGCCAGGCCCGCGGCAGCGGCAAGGCTGCCCATCAGCATGAACAGCGGGATCACCGCGAGGTCGAGATTGGCCATCGCCGAGGCCGGCTCGGTTGCCATCAAGGTGACCGCAGGCCCCCAGCCCACGATCGAGGCAAAGCCGGTGACGCCGACGAGCGCCATCGCCACGCCGATCGGCACGTGAACGACAATCAGCACCATCATCGCGAGGAAGCCCACCAGGGCAATCAGTAGCGGATCCAAGTGATATTCCTTCGCTGGAGGGCGATCAGGTCAGAGGATGGCGTCGCCGCCTGTCGGCTCGGATGGCTCGGCCTCGTCGGGCCCGCCCAGAATGAGAGTGGCGATGTCGGAGATCGTGACCAGAACCTGAACGATGGCGGCGGCGATCATCAACGCGGATGCGGCCATCCACCAAGGCCAGATGGGCCAGCCCAGCACCCAGGTCCGGTCGCCGGTCTCGCGCAGACCTTCCGCGTAAGGCACAAAGCGCCAGGCCATCAGAACGATGAACACGAGCGTGAACAGGCTGGCCACGACGTCGAGCACGCGCCGTGTGCGCGTACCGCCGATCGAGCCGAGGACTTCGACCGAAATGTTCTGCTTCATTGCAAGGTTTGCCGGGATGCACGCGGCGATGACGATGGCCATGACGACGGAACTCACGTCGTTGACGCCGTGGAGCGGCGCGTTGAAAAGCCACCTCAACAGGATGTCGACCGTGGTCATCGCCGCCAGCAGAAGCAGGCCGAAGAAGCCGATGAGCGCAACGACGCGCGCGACGCCCTTGATGCGCCTTTCGATGTTTTCCACGTATTTCCTCCCACCGCGGCGAGAACCGAACGGACAGGCGGACACTCTTGACATGCAGGCGGCTCGTTGCAACGTAGCCCCCGCGATTGTCCGTATCGTGAACATCAGGAGGCCGGCACCATTTCGACTTTCGGCGCAGTTCGCTCCCTGCAGCGTGGACTGGAAGTACTCCAGGCAATCAACTGCAACAACGGGCTGAGGGCAGCCGAAGTCGCCCGCATCGTCGGCATCCCGCGGCCGACCGCATACCGTTTGCTCGAGACCCTGGAGGGGCTGGGTTTTGTGGTGCGCGGCCCGTCGGAGGATGCCTGGCGTCCGACGTTGCAGACCAAGTCGCTCAGCTCCGGATTTCGCGATGAGGACTGGGTGGCGCAGGTTGCAGTGCCGAGAATGATGAAGCTCGGACGCAAGATTCTCTGGCCGCTCGACCTCGTCACCTTTCACGACTACCGCATGGCCATTCGCGAATCGACCCACAACATCAGCCCGTTCTCGGTCGATCACGGCATGGTGGGGCGTGAACTGCCGGTGCTCGAGACTGCCGGCGGGCGGGCGCATCTCGCCTTCGTACCCGGCCAGGAACGTGCGCAGATCATCGAGGGCCTGAGGGAGCGGCTCGGCAGCGACGCGGTCGATTTCCACGACGACGGACCGCTGGACTATATTCTTGCCCGCACATCGGAACTCGGCGTCGGCTTTCGGATCAAGGGCTTCAATGCGCGCACGATGAGCATCTCGGCACCGATCTACAGCGGCGAGCGACCCATCGCCTGCCTCACCATGATCTGGATCGGCACGGCCTTGAAGTTCGACGAGGCGCTAAGGCTTCACAGGGATGCACTCATCTCGACCGCGGCGTCCATCTCGGACGATCTCGCCCGGGTGGCCGCCGAACAGAGCGAAGAGTAGCGATCGAGCTCGGCTCGCAGCCGGTCGGGCGCGAAGGCTGCCGCACAATAGCGGTCCGGACGGATCAGCATGATCTGGTCGCGGTGCGTCAACAGCGGTCTTGCTATGCGCGCGTGGTCCGCGGTGCCTGAACAGGCGTTGGGATCGAAATGCACCTTGCTGAGCGGAAGGCTCATCAGTCGGCTCTGCTGGAGCTGCTCGATGGCGCGCCGGCCGGACTCGTCCTGGGCAACCAGTGCAAAACCTTCACCGAGATGGTCATCGAGAAGCCGTGCATCGCTGCCGATGTGTGGCTGCGGAACCATTTCGCCGACCAAGCTCGCCTCGAATGTCGGCTGGTCGAGGTCGAGGAAAAGGCCGGCATTGTAGCGCGGCTTCGGCTTGAAGCGCATCTGGATCAGGTAGTCGCGCACCCCCGGAAACGGTTCGAGCGCCTTCAGCAGCAAATCGCGGAACTTCAGCTCCTCGCTGCTCGACGGCATGACGAAGCTGCCCATCGTCACCGCGAGAAGGATCATGTCCCAGGCGGGGCCGCGGCGCTCGGCGTCATAGGTGTCGAGCATCGCCGCATCGGCGCCGCCGACCACCGCCGCGATCTTCCAGGCAACGTTATGTGCGTCGCGCAGGCCGGCATTCATGCCTTGTCCCGCGAACGGTGGCGTCAGGTGTGCGGCGTCTCCCATCAGCAGGATGCGCTCATGCCGGAAGCGCTCGGCAATGCGTGCATGGAAGGTGTAGACGGTCTTGCGCAGCACGTCGCGCTCATCGTAGCGCCGGAACGGCTTCAGCAGTTCTGCCAGGAAATCCGGCGTCAGGACCTTTTCGCGATCCTCTCCCGGCAGCACCATGAATTCGTAACGCCGGCCGCCATTGGGTGCCGGCACGCTGACTGCGGGGCGGATGCTGCTGCAGAAGAATTTCGAGAACAGCGAACGGTCGGGATCGTCGCTCATGTCGATGACGATCCAGTCCTGCCGATAGGTGTTGCCGCTGAGCGCGATGCCGAGACGCTCACGGATCGGGCTGCGGCCGCCGTCGCAGGCAAGCACCCACTGGGTTGCAATTCGGTGGCGCTTCCCGTCCGCAGCCTCGACGGTCACCACCGCGCCGTCGGAACTGGTTTCCACGTCCACGACGTTGGATGAAAATCGCAGGCTGCCCGGCGCCTGCTCCTCGAGCCGGTCCCGCAAGGCCGCTTCGAATTCGGGTTGATAGATATACTGGCGCTTGGGGAAGCCGTAGCTCCGCACACCGGCGCCCGTCTCGGCGAAACACGTTCCGTCGTCGGCGAAATACTTGGAGCCGATCGCCGGCGTGGTGTTTGCGATATAGGTCCGATCGAGACCGAACACCTGCATGGTGCGCGCGCCCTCGTCGTCGATCACGATTGCGCGCGGCAGGTTCATGGGGCCGGGCTCGCGGTCGAGGACGATGGCCTCCACGCCATAGGCGGCAAGCAGATTTGCGGCGGTCAGGCCCGTGGGGCCTGCTCCGACAATCACCACCGGAACTTTGGCCGGGTATGTCGACATTGCCAGCGTTCTCCTACCTTCTCCTGACCTAACTCGAGCGACTTAAAGCGCGCGCCCGCAACGCGTCCACGCTCCGCATCCCGCCGTCCGCATCGCGGACAGCTTGCGCCGCGAAGCTGCGCCCGCCGTAGCGAGCGACAGAATGGGCCGTAAGGAAAAGCAGGAGGCCTCCATGACACGCGCCGAAGACACATTGCTCATCACCCAGCTCGTCCAGGCCTGGGGTCTATGGCGCGACCAGGGCCATTGGGATCGACTGGAGGAGACCTTCGCGCGCGACGGCACAATCTCCGTCTCGTGGTTTGCCGGCCTTCATGACGATTTCATCGCGCGTTGCCGTGCGACCCACAAGAAGACCTCGCCGCGCAGCAAGCACCTGATCGGAACACCCTTCGTGCAGGTGGGGGAAGGCAGGGCTCTGGCCGAGACGAGCGTCCAGATTCTAGGTCGCGCCACCTTGTCCGGCGTCACGGTCGACAACACGAGCTACGCCCGCTTCCTCGATCGCCTGATCCGCCAGGACGGCATCTGGCGTATTGCCGAACGCATCGCCATCTATGAGAAGGATCGGCTTGATCCGGTCGTCCCCTCGCCTGCATTCGATCGCTTCATGAACGAGACGGACTTTTTGTCCATCCCCGAAGCCTATCGCTATCTCGGCTACCGGCTCGTCGAAGGCGGCCGCACCTTGCGGCCCGACATCGTCGTCGACGGCTCGCCCGAGGCGGATCGCGTACTCGGCGAAGCGAAAGCCTGGCTCGTGGCCGGCTAGCCGGCCGGCTTGCGGATCGCGGCCTTCCGGTTGCGATAGTGCACCGTCAATTCCAGCGGCATGTCGTTCTCGTCATAGGCGCCGAGCACCACGCCGCGACGCCGTATCGCGGTGCGCATCTCCTGCAGTTGAGCCTCGCTGCGCGTCGTCCGTTGCGATATGCGGCGCGTCCATGCGAACAGGCGTTCGTACATCTCCTCAATGATTGCGGCGTGCTGCTCGCTGTCGCCCAGGTCGTGAAGTTCCTCTGGGTCGGCCTTGAGGTCGAAGAGGATCGGCCGGAACCCGCCTTCGCAGTGGATCAGCTTGTACCGCCTGTCGGCGACCATGAAGATGACCGCCTCGCGCGCACCAACCCCCAATCGCTCGGCGATGGGAGTGGCAGCGTAATCATATTCGCAGATGACGCGGTCGCGATGCGCGCCGTCCGCCTTGCCATGCAGGATGGGCACCAGCGACTTGCCTTCCACGATGTGGCCGACGGCTTGCGGATCGCCCTCCGCGATTTCAAGGAATGTGGGCAACAGGTCGATGCTTTCCACAAGCTCGTCGCACATCGTGCCGCGCGTCGTATCCGCATCGCTGGATGGATCGAAGATGATGAGGGGGATCTTGATCGAGGTGTCGTGAAAGAAGGTCTTTTCGCCCATCCAGTGGTCGCCGAGGAAATCGCCATGATCGGAGGTGAGCACGATCATGGTGTCGTCCATCCGTCCGGTCTGATCCAGCCACTCTATCAACAGGCCGATCTGGTCGTCGCACTGCTTGATGAGGCCCATATAGGCCGGGATCACCGCTTCACGCACCTCGTCGCGGCTGAATGCCTTGCCGACGGGCGACGTCATGAATGCCTTGAGCACGGGATGTGCGTTGTCGAACTCCTCTTTCGTCCGCACGGCTGGCTTGATGTGCGAGGTGTCGTACATCGCGTGATACGGGGCCGGCACGATGTATGGCCAGTGCGGCTTGATGTAGCTGAGATGACATAGCCACGGCGCGGAAGCCTGCTCGATGAACTCCATCGCCCGACGCGTGAGATAAGGCGTTTCGCTGTCGGGCTCCTCGATGTTCGCCGCTTCCGCGGCGTTTTTCATGAACCAGCCGGACAGCACGTTTCCAGCGGCATCCACGCCGGAGTTTGCGTGGTCATGCCAGGGGTTGTCGCCCGCGTAGCCCCGCTCTCGCAGATAATGCGAATAGCGATGCTCATCGGGGTTTTCGAGCGGTCCGTCAGGCCCGATGGCGACCATTCCGTCGTCGCGCTCGAACACGTCGAAACCGCATTCGGCCACACGGGCGCCGATGATGCTATCCGGATCGAGGCCAAGCCGACGCATGCCTTCGGCGTCCGCACGCATATGGGTCTTGCCCACCAGCCAGCAGCCCATGCCGGCCGCCCGCAGATGGTCGCCCATTGTCATTTCACCGACCTTGAGCGGGATGCCGTTCCATGACGCGCCGTGACTGTGGACATAGCGCCCCGTATAGGTCGACATCCGCGAGGGACCACAGATCGGCGATTGCACGTAAGCCCGCGTGAACCGCACTCCGCGCGAAGCCAGCCGGTCGATGTTGGGCGTCTTGAGGTGCGGGTGCCCGTAGCAGCTCAGGTAGTCCCAGCGAAGCTGGTCGAACATGACGAACAGGATGTTCTTCGGCTTCGGCTTCATTTGCGCTCCTCGACCTGGCGTCCATTCGAAACTCGTCGCTCACCGTAATCCGGGAATGCGGCGTCGCGGCAAGGTGAACGATACCAGCCTAGGCCAGGCATCACACCGCGACACCGCGCGGCTGCAACTGTCCGCTCCATGAACACGACGGGCTGGGCAATTGCCTTTGACCTTGCCCGTGGCCTGAATGAACGAACCGTCGGAGGAGCCAATGACTGCAGCAACCTCGCCATCCGTCGTTCGGGACGACGTTCCCGCCTACGACGTAGACATCTATTCCGACGCGGTGATCCGCGACCCTTACCCGCACTACTCCCGCATTCGCGATCTCGGCGCGGCGGTCTGGCTGCCGGCCAACGGCATGTGGGCGATCGGGCGGCACGCCGACGTTCGCGCATGTCTTTCAGACCACGACACGTTTCGTTCCGGCATGGGCGTAGCCGGAAACGACAGGGCCAACGGCATCGCTCCGGGCAACCTGCTCGCTTCCGATCCGCCGCTCCACGAGGAGCTTCGTCGCATCGTCGCCGCGCCGCTCAGCCTGCGCGCCCTCAACGAAGTCAAGGACCGCATCACAAAGACCGCCGACGCCCTCGTCGAGCGCCTCGTGGCGCGGGGCAGCTTCGACGGAATGGCCGATCTTGCCCAGTACCTGCCCGTGTCGATCGTGTCGGAACTGGTCGGCATGCCCGAACACGGCCGGGAAAACATGCTGCGCTGGGCCAGCGCCGTGTTCGACATGCTCGGCGGCGCCAACGAACGCGCGGAGGCCGCCTTTCCCGTGATCACGGAAATGCGCGCCTACACGGTCAACGAGGCGACGCGCGAAAACGTGCGGCCGGGCGGCTGGGTGGCGATGCTCTATGACGCTGCCGACCAAGGCCTCATAAGGCCCGAACAGGTCCAGATGCTGATGCGCGACTATCTCGGACCCAGCCTCGACACGACGATCTATGCGACCGGCCACCTTCTCTACCTGCTCGGCACGAACCCGGACCAATGGGAACGGCTGGTGGAAGAACCCAAGCTCGTTCCCAACGCGATCAACGAGGCGGTCCGGCTGGAATCGCCCATTCGCGGGTTTACCCGGACGGTCGCGGGCGACACGGTCGTCGGCGACGTCGCGATACCGGCTGGCGACCGGGTGCTGATCCTCTATGCCTCTGCGAACAGGGACGAGCGGCAATGGGATCGCCCGGAGAGGTTCGACGTGGGACGCGTCCTGATCGACCATGTCGGTTTCGGCCACGGCATCCACGCCTGCGCTGGTATGCAACTGGCCAGACTGGAAATGCGCTGCATCCTCACGGCAATAGTCGAACGGGTTGCACGCATCGAGGTGGGAGAGCCTGTTCTGGCGATGAACAACGTCCTGAGGGGATATGAGCGGCTGCCGGTACGCTTCTTGAAGCGCTAAAACGAACATCTCGGATTCTGAGCGCCAAGTGTACGCTTCGTTCGGACAAGATGAGGTGCGGCGGGACACAGACCGAGAAGAGATTGCACGCGGACAGCGAAAAAGCCGTGCGCCTCTACGGTGAGGCCGATCCACGGTGGCCGGGCGATCAATGAAGCGGCCAGAATGGCCACGACAAGGACTTCAGGCTGCTCAAGCGCGCAGCAGGCGGACCTTGTGTTCGGGGCCAACGTCGACCAGTTCCGATGGCTCCGGCGGTGAGAACACGTTCGGTGCGGCGCTGCCGTCGGAGCCAAAGCGCCAGCCGGCCGGCGCGGCGGGCTGCGTTGCCCCTGCCGCCAGACCGCCATGCCCCAGCGCGACATCTGGGTCTGGGATCGCGTCGATCAGCCGCCGCGTGTAGGGGTGCTGCGGATTCTCGAAAATTTCCTTCCAGCCGCCCTGCTCGACGATCTGGCTGAAAAACATCACCAGCACCCGGTCGCTCATATGCTCGACCACCGACAGATCGTGCGAGATCATCACATAGGACAGGCCGAACTCTTCCTGCAGATCGAGCAGGAGGTTGATGATCTGCGCGCGGATGGACACGTCCAGCGCCGAGACCGGCTCGTCGAGCACGACGATCTCCGGTTCCAGGATCAGCGCGCGCGCTATACCGATACGCTGCCGCTGGCCGCCTGAGAATTCATGCGGGTAGCGCGTGCCCTGTTCGGGCGTGAGGCCGACGCTCCCGAGCATGGCGGCGATGCGGTCCGTTGCTTCTGAGCCGGTAATCCCGTGAAGTTTCAGCGGCTGCGCCAGCGACGCGTTCACCGTCTGGCGCGGATTAAGGCTGGCATAGGGATCCTGAAAGACCATCTGCGCGGCCTTGGCGCGCGCCATCCGGCTCGGCGCGCCGGGACCTGTAATGGGCTGGCCCTTGAAGCGGATCGTGCCCTCGCTGGGCTCCTGCAGCCCCATGATCGAAAGCGCCGTTGTCGACTTGCCGCAACCGGATTCACCCACAATCGAGAGGCACTCGCCCTTGGCCAGCGAAAAGCTGACACCCGTCACCGCGTAAAGTGTCCGTTTGCCGGTTCCCAGCATGCCACCGCCTGTGATGGGGAAGCGGACGTGCAGATTGTCGACCTCGAGAATTGGTGCGCTCACGCTGGCGCTCCTTCCTCGCGCGGGCTGATGAAGCGCGTTTGAGTGAGCTTTGAGCGGTCGTCGATGATGCTGTCGATATCGACCAGCCGCTGACGGCCATGCGACGAGCGGCTGCCGAGGCGTGGAAGCGCGCCCAGAAGACCGCGCGTGTATTCGTGTCGCGGATCGGCAAACAGCGCCTCGGTCCAGTTCTCCTCAACCAGCGTTCCGGCATACATCACGCCGACGCGCTGGCAGGTCGAGGCGACGACGCCGAGATCGTGGCTGATGAAAAGCACCGCCGTGCCGCGCTCCGTGCAGAGTTCCTTGATCAGCCGCAGAACCTCGGCCTGCACCGTCACGTCGAGCGCGGTGGTCGGTTCGTCGGCGATCAGCAGGTCGGGATCGCAGGCCATCGCCATGGCGATCATCACGCGCTGGCGCAGGCCGCCCGACATCTGGTGTGGATAGTTCTTCGCCCGGCGGTCGGGATTGGGCACCCGCACATTCGCGAGCGCCTCAATCGCCAGCTTCTCTCCCTCCGCCCAAGACTTGCCCTGATGCAGATAGAACATCTCGGCGATCTGCCGCCCCACGGTGACCAGCGGGTTGAGCGCGGTCATCGGTTCCTGGAAGATCATGGCGACGCGATCGCCCCGGAGCTTGCGCATTTCGCGTTTCGAAAGCTTCAGCAGGTCGCGGCCCCGGAACAGGATTTCGCCACCCGTCGCGCGCAATGGTTTCTTCAGAAGTCCCATCGTGGCGAGCGAAGTGACCGACTTGCCGGAACCCGATTCCCCGACGAGGCCGAAAGCCTCACCTGGCATAATCTTGAACGAAACGCCCTGCAGGATCGGATACATCTGCCCGCCCCCGGCGGGCAGGCCGACATGCAGGTCTTTTACTTCGAGAAGCGGATCGGTCATGCCTTGCGCGTCCTCATATGCGGGTCGAGACTGTCGCGCAGGCCGTCGCCGAGCAGGTTGAAGCCCAGCACCGACAGGAAGATCGCGAGCCCGGGGAAGATGGCCACCCATGGAGCGAGCTGGATCATCTCGCGCGCATCCGTCAGCATCGACCCCCAGGACGGGAATGGCGGCTGGATGCCAAGGCCGAGGAAGCTCAGTGCCGCCTCCGAGAGCACCGCGCTGCCCATGCCGAGCGTCGCCATAACCAGGATCGGCCCCATCATGTTGGGCAATATCTGGGTGAACATGATGCGCAGGTCGGAATAGCCGAGCGACTGTGCCGCAAGCACGTAGCCCTGCGACTTGAGCGAGAGCGTTGAGGAGCGCGCGATCCGGCACGTCCAGCTCCAGTTCGTCAGCCCGAGCGCGATCAGCAGCGACACCAGGCCCGGTCCGAGAACGGCCATCACCGCCAGCGCGAAGATCAGCGAAGGTATCGCCAGCATGACGTTGGTCAGGCCGTTGACCAGATCGTCCCACCAGCCGCCCCAGTAGCCGGCGGTCATGCCAAGCGTCACGCCGATCACCGAATTGATGACCTGCGAGACGATGCCGACCGTCAGCGATATCTGCGCGCCGTAAAGGATGCGGGAATAGACGTCCCTACCCTGGCTGTCCGTGCCGAACCAGAACTCGCTGTCCGGCGGGAGCTCGGCATTCATCAGGTTTGCACCCAGAACCGGGTCGAACGGAGCAAGCCAGGGCGCAAGGGCTCCAGCGAGGATCACCACGGCGGTGAGGAACCCTCCGAAGAGGAGATTGAAACCTAGACGCATCGCCGCTTACTCCTGCTTGATGCGTGGGTCGATGGCTGCATAGAGCAGATCGACAAGGGTGTTGATGACCAGGAACCACAGCACGATGACGAGGATCGTGCCCTGAACGACGGGAATATCGCGGATCGCCACGCTGTCGACCAGCAGCGAGCCGATGCCCGGCCATGCAAACAGCTTCTCGATGACGACGGCTTGGCCGATCAGCGAGCCGAACTGCAGCCCCACTGTGGTGATGATCAGCACCAGCGCGTTGCGGGCGACGTGGCGGCGCACCACCGCCGTCTCGCTCATTCCCTTGGCGTGTGCCGTGCGAATGAAGTCCGAATTCATCACATCGAGCACGCCCGCACGCGTCGTGCGCGCCAGGAGCGCGAGCGGCGTCACCCCCAGCGCCATGGCGGGCAGGATGAGGTTGCGGAACGACCCGTCGCCGTAACCGAAGCTCGGCAGCCAGTTCAGATGCAGCGCGAAGAGCAGCATCATCAGCAGGCCCAGCCAGAACTGCGGCAGCGAAAGGCCCGAAACAGCCCCGATCATCGTGACGGTGTCGAGGACCGATCCGGGACGCAGCGCGGCCAGAAAGCCGAGCGGCACACCGATGACGATCGCGAACACCATCGCGGCCGTGGCAAGTTCCAGCGAAGCCCACATCCGCTCGTTGATCATCTGGATCACCGGCAGACGCGTGCGGAACGAGGTGCCCAGATCGAACCGTGCCAAGTCCCAGATATAGGTGAAGAAGCGCTCGTGGAGCGGCTTGTCCAGGCCGAACTGGGCGGTGATCCGGGCAATGAGTTGCGGATCGGCGTTGGTCCGTCCGTCGGAGAACAGACTAGCCGCGAAGCTGCCTGGAACAACACTGAAGATCACGAAGATCAGCAGGGCGACGACGATCACGGTGGGGATGATCTGGAGAATGCGCCGTAGCGCGAAACGTAGCATGGGCGGGTCCCGTCTCAGGCCGCGTCAGGTTGCGGAGTGATGCACACTCGCAAAAGAAGCCGTCCACGAGAAGCATGTCTTCCCGTAGACGGCGCTTTCGGCCTACTTGCGGCTTTCCGGAGCCGTGTCGTCGATCCAGATGTCGTCATAAGGCTGGAGCGCGAGTTCGGTCGCGTTTGGTACCAGCCCGTGCACCCACGGCTGATGGGCCATGACCGCCTTGTTGTAGTTGAAGAACCAGATCGGCGCTTCTTCCTGGATGAAGTTGTTGGCCTGCTTCAAAAGCTCCAACTGCTTGTCCGGGTCCCGCTCGGCACGGGCCGCCTCATAGATCTTGTCGTATTCGGGGTTCGAATAGGCGGTGTAGTTGCAAGCCGACTGCGGCGTCTGCGACCAGAAGCAGCGCATCACCGTCAGCGGGTCCGGCCCGGTCAGGTTCGACCAGATATAGGCCTGGAAATTACCCGACTGCACCGTCGAGCCGAGTGCCGCCGATTCGATCGGACGCGGCCTGACGGTGACGCCTACCTCTGCCAGCATCGGCAGGATGGCCTCGACGATCGGCACGCCCCAGCTTTCGTTCGGTGTTGCGGTGACCTCGAATTCGAAGCCGTCTTCATAGCCGGCTTCCTTCAGCAGCTCCTTGGCCTTCTCCGGATCGTAGGGATAGGGCTTGGCTTCGCTGTCGAAGGCGGGCGATCCCACCGGCAGCCAGCTCGTGGCGCGCACGGCCTTGCCCTTGACCAGGCGCTCGATGATGAGATCCGAGTTGATGGCGTAGTTGATGGCCTGGCGGACGCGCTTGTCCTTGAATGCCTCGACCTGGGTCTGGCTGAAGCCGATATTGCGGGTGAAGGTTTCCGCCACCTCAAGAAGGTTGTCCTTCAGCTCGGGATCCGCCTGGTAGGCCGAATACTGCACCGGGCCGAGGATCGAGACGTCGATCTCCTTGTTGCGGAAGGCCACGTCGCGCGCCGAGCCCTCGGCCATGACGATGATGTTGACCCGGTCGAGATAGGGCCTGCCCTCCTCGTAATAGTCATCGAAGCGCTCGACCACGATCTGCGAGCCGGGAATGTGCTCCTTGAACTTGAAGGCGCCGAGGCCGACAGGGTTGATCGCCTGCTGCTCGAGCGGCACGTCGGAGGGATAGATCGCCGTCGTGGCTTCCATGAGGTTGAAGCCCGGATTGCCCGCCGCGTTCAGCGTGACTTCCAGCGTATTGTCGTCGATCTTCTTGAGGCCCGCGATCTCGGTCGCGGCACCGGAGCCGAATTCCTCGACGCCCTTGATGATGGAGAGGTAGCTCGCGCCCGACAGGGCGTTGGAGGCGGTCGCCAGACGCTCATAGGTGAAGATGAAGTCGTCGGCGGTCAGCGGCTTGCCGTTGTGGAAGACCGCGTTCTTCTTGAGATGATAGGTGTAGGTGGTGCCATCGTCGGAGACATCGACCGAATCCGCCAGCTCAAGCACCGGCTTGTTTGCGTTGGAATCCCACGAATACAGGCTGCGATGGATCGCAAAGGTGAGGAACTGTTCCTGGATATTGGGGCTGGAATGGGTATCCAGCGTCGAGAATGCCGAGCCGTAGGGCGCCGTGAAGTTGAACGTGCCGCCATGTCGCGGCTCATCTGCCGACCAGGCCAGCGTCGCAGTGCCGAGGCTTAGAACCGCGGCTAATGAAAGTGTCTTGAACATCGTTCTTTCTCTCCTCTGGTGGCGCGCCATTCCTTACGCTCGGGCGCGATTATCGTTGTTTGTCGTAACCTCCTCAGGCAACGGCCCGCGCAATGGGGCCGCTTTGCCGCTTATCGTGCATCATGAACGATGCGGCCTGCAAGCAAGGTGAGCACGCAGCGCGTGTCATCCCGCAAGGTCTCGGGTGCCGTCTCCACGAGATCTTCGTTGAAGACGGCGATGTCGGCCCACTGTCCCGGCACCAGCCGACCCTTCACGTTTTCCGCCTTCTGCGAATACGCTCCATACTCGGTGAAGACCTGCAACGCCTGCTCACGGCTCAGAGCCTCGGATTCGGAGAGGAGCGTGCCCTTCCATGTCCGGCGAGTGACCATCGTATAGAGGTTCGGGAAGGGGTTGGGCGAACACACCGGAGAATCGGATCCCGTCGATGGCTTCAGCCCCATCTCCATCCACGTGCCGATCGGGTATGACCGTGCCCCGCGCTCCTCGCCCAGCACCGAGACGTAGCTGTCGCCGAAATCGTATATGAAGGCCTGCTGCGGCGCGGGCAGGATGCCGGCAGCCTTCATGCGCCGGTTCTGCTCGTCGCTGGGATAGCCGCAATGTTCGATCCTGTGCCTGCGTCCGGCATCCGGCGAGGCTGCGAGCGCCTTCTCATAAGCGGTGATGAGCTGCTCGATGGCACCGTCGCCGATGGCATGGCAGGCCAGCGCATAACCCTTGTCGTGATAGTCCTGCACCAGCGCATAGACCTGCTCGTCGGGCAGCATCTGGACGCCGAGATTTTCCGGCTCGTCCTTGTATGGCTCGGTCATCCAGGCGGTGCGGCCACCGGCCGAACCATCGAGGAAAATCTTGACGGCGCCAACGCGCAGCATGTCGTCGCCCGCGCCGGAGACGAGGCCCATCTTCCAGCAATCCTCGACGATCGACCGTTCTGGATCGCCCAGAAGCGCCAGCCAGACCCGAACCGGCAAGCGGCCCGCCAACTTCGCGAGTTCGTATGCGCGGATTTCGGAAAGGCCACCCACTTGTCCGACGGCGGCATCCATCGTGCTGGTGATACCCAGCGACAGCAGGTAGCGGCCGCCCATCTCGATCGCGTCGACCAGGCGTTCCACCGGCAGTTTCGGGATCGCCGACCTGACCATGCCGATGGCATTCTCGGCCAGCAGGCCGTTCAGGCGGTTGCCAGTCATGCCGATCACGCCGCCATCCGGCGTTGGGGTGGATTCGGAGACGCCCGCCAGCTCGAGCGCCTTGGAGTTTGCGATCGCGACATGGCCGCAGGCGCGCGTCACCAGCACGGGATGATCCGGGGCGGCACGGTCGAGGTCCGCGCGCGTCGGATGGACGCCGGTATCGAGCTTGACCTGGTCGTAGCCGCGCGCCAGCACCCATTCGCCTTTCGGCGTCTGTTGCGCACGCTCGGCAATGGCATCGACAATTGCTTTCAGCGTCGGCGCTGCCGTAGCGGTGACGTCTACCATGCCCATGGTCAGGCCGGTCGCGATGAGGTGCAGGTGATTGTCGATCAGGCCGGGGCTTGCAAAGCGGCCCTGCAGATCGACGACTTCCGTCTCCGGCCCCTTGAGCTCCATCATTTCGCCGTCGGTGCCCGTGGCCAGCACCTTGCCCTGCCATACGGCCAGCGCTTGGCAGCGGCCGTCTTCATAGCCGCGCCAGATGTTGCCATTGATCAGGATAAGGTCAGCGAAGATACGACTGGACAAAAAAGCCTCCGAAAATTGACGCCCGCGGCGCTGAAACAAAGCAGGGGATCACAGCGGAGAACCGCCGATGCATCGTGAAGTGATTCAGACTGGCGTCACGCCCCCGCGTGCTGCGACGCCGAATGGATTTATACCGAGCCCCGGCCGGTCCCTCCGTGCATTCCCCTTTATTCTCCTGTGACGGGGCATCTTGGCGCGCCCCTTGTCAGAGCCCCAACAGTGGGACCCCGACCGGTGCTTGGCAAATTCGCTTTTGACAAATGACTATGCAAAATCTGCATAATGTGTGCGTTACATCCTTGTCGTCGCTTCCGGGAGTGCCGATAGTGCCGCCGACAGAAAGGGGTGCCTGCGTTGGAAATGAAATGGCTCGAAGATTTCGTGGCGCTGGCCGAGACCTCGAGCTTTTCGCGCGCCGCGGAGCTGCGAAACGTGACCCAGTCCGCATTCAGCCGCCGCATCAGGCAGCTGGAATCGTGGCTGGGGACAACCCTGATCACCCGCGCCACAGTACCAGCCCAGTTGACCTCGGAGGGTCGCGCCTTTCTGCCCGTCGCGCAGGAAACCATCAGCACTTTTTATGCCATTCGCGAAACGCTGCGGCCTTCACCGGGCGCGCGGCTCGTCCGCATCGCCGCCCTTCACACGCTCACCTTGACCTTCTTCCCCGAATGGCTGGGTCGGCTAGAGGCCGTGGCAGGCCCCCTCGGCACCTCGTTCATTCCCGACCGCGGCGGGATCGAGGCCAATGTCGAGGCAATGGTCACGGAAGACGCGGATCTGTTCCTCACCTACGCCCATCCCGAGGTGCCGCTTCGCCTCGACCGGGCCAAGTTCGAGCACCTGACCATCGGGCATGACAGGCTGGTCCCGGTCGCGGCACCGGAGGTCCGCATCTTCGGAACGCCGCACAAGGGAGCGGGCATCCTCGATCGTGCCGTCTCCGGCGATCTCGTCGTGCCATGCCTGTCCTACGGCTATGCGTCCTTCTTCGGGGTAGCGCTCGGGCATCTTCTGGCCAAGCGCCCGCCCTTTGCGCGTCGCACCGTGCACGAGAACACGATCAGTGCCGGGCTCAAGAAGGTCGCCATGACCGGCTTCGGCCTGAGCTGGCTGCCCGAAAGCCTCGTCGCCGAGGAACTGGCGGATGGACGGCTCGTCGTCGCCACCACAACGGACGACTGGCATCTTGATCTCGAAATCCGCCTCTACCGCCAATACGCCAACCGCTCCAAACCGGTCGAGACGATGTGGCGTGCAGCCGAGCAGATTAAGGCCGAAATCAACCCTTGATGAACCGCAGGGCACGCATGATGTCGAAGAACTCCCGCGCCTCGAGCGCCACTGCCCGCGGACCGTGCTCGCGCGCTCCGGGGTACCAGCGCGACTGATACGCGTTGACCGGATTGACGAACTCCACGACCACCTCCCACGGTCCCTCGGTCGCGGGAATGCCGCCTGCGCCGCCCGTCAGAGCAGCCTCGACCCCGTCACGAATCAGGCGGCAGGATCGCGCCGGCGCGATGGAATTGGAGGCAGGCCCGGCGCCGAACAGCGTTTCGACCGTCCCCATGCCGGGAACCATCGCGCGCGCGTCGGCGCAGATGCCTGCGTCTCCGGCAAGAAACGCCGAGGGCACACCGTAGAGCCCCGCGCACAGCGCGTTTACGGTGAACTCCGACGCCACCTCGCCATTCAGAAGCAGGCGCGAGATTTTCAGGTTGAACGAGTGGGCAAGCGGATTGTCCTCGGTCCCCGCCTTGGCATGATAGCCGGTATAGATGGCGGCACTGAAGCTCTCGTTCAGGCCGAACATCATACCGTCGGGATGGCCGGACCAGTTGCGCACGACCCGCACATCGTCGGGCAGCCGCTCGACCAGCAGGTTGCGCCCACTGTCATGCGCATCCTTGATCACGATCTCGGTGGCACCTGCGGCCCGCGCGCCGCCGCATGCGGCCAGAACCTCGGCCGTCATCAGAGCGCGATATTCGGGCCAGTCGGCATGGCCGTGGATCGTTTCATCCCAGTGGTTGATGCCGGCCGTGCCTTCGATATCGGCGGAAATGAAAATCTTCATCGTAGCGGGTTCTCCTTGAGCCAATCGGCGAGCGAGGGGTAATGGCGGCCATCGCGGCCTTGTGTTGCAGGCGCCTCACACAGCGCGTTCAGAACAGCTTCCTGCGTCGCCTCGGCGGCGGCGCGGAAGGCGAGATCGATCTTTGCATCGTCCAGACGCCGCTGCGGAGCGAACGCTGCTTGTGGCGCATGCTCGACCGGATCGGCGGTGGTAAAGCAGACGGCAAGGTCCCCGCTGCCATTGCCCCAATACGCGCCAAGCCGCGCCAGCCCCGCGCCTGCGCGACGCGCCACCCGCTGCAACTGACGGTCGCCGAGCGGCAGATCGGTCGCCAGAACCACGATCACCGAGCCTTTTTCCGCCTCGGCATCGCGGGCGGGCACAGGTCGCCGGCCGTCCGGCAGGACCAGTTGTCCGGCCGGCCCGAAATTCGCCAGAACCATCGCCCCCAGTGTGAAGTCCTCGCCATCGATTTGCATCAGCCGGGATGACGTACCTATGCCGGCCTTGAAGCCGAACGCCGTCATGCCGGTCCCCGCGCCGACCGCACCCTGGGCGAAGCCGCCCGGCCTTGCGGCATCCAGCGCCATATCGGCATCGTGGGGCATAACCGCCATCGCCTGAATGTCGCTGATCCCGCCGTCATTGCATTCGCAGACGAGCGCATTGACGGTCGATGTGCTGCGGCCGATCTCCGGGTTGGCCGCAACCGCCCTGCGGATCAGCGCCTGCGTGCAGGCGGCCACCCCGAACGTATTGGTCAGCAGGATCGGCGTCTCGATCGTGCCAAGTTCGGCAACCTGCATCAGCCCCGCCGATTTTCCGAAACCGTTGATGACGTCGACCGCGGCACGCGGCTTGAGCCGGAAGAGGTCGCCTTTATGCGGCAGGATCGCGGTAACCCCGGTGGCGATCCCTTCGCCAGACATCGTTCGATGCCCCACCGCCACGCCGGTAACATCCGTGATCGCATTGAGAGGTCCCGTGGGCAGCCCCCCGATCATCAGCCCCAGTTCGCGCGCTGTCGCCATCCCGTCCCCAGTTCATTGTTATTGTCCCGCGTGGCGCACCTTTATAGCGGTTGCGGAAAGGACGTCATCGGTCCAGACACCCCTCACCGCAGGATCAAGCAGCCGGCATCCGTTGACGAGCGGCTCTGGCGCAACGCTATCTGGAGCGTGGATGCTGGCTCCGGCTATAGTTGCACCGTCGCAGCCGACGCCGAAGATATCCAGTTACGAGGCCTCTTGAATATGCCAGCACGCGTCTTGATCGCCGAATTCATGCACGAAACCAATACGTTCAGCGTCCAGAAGACGGACCGTACGAGCTTCGAGAAGGGCACGCTCTATCTCGAGAACGAGATATCCGCAGCCTTCAGGGGCACCCACACATTCATGGGCGCAGGCTACGAAGCTGCTGACAAGTACGGCTGGTCCTCCATCACGCCCCTCGTCGCCGGGGCAACGCCGGCCGGACGGGTAACGGACGCGTGTTTCGAGGAGTTTGCAGCGATCCTGCTCTCCGCCGCAGGAGAGGTGGACGGCATACTCCTACACCTTCACGGCTCCATGTCCACGGAGAGCCATGACGATGGCGAAGGCGAATTGCTGGCGCGCATGCGGGCCGCTATCGGACCGTCCATCCCCATCGTCGTCGTGCTCGACCTGCACGCAACCGTGACGCAAGCCATGGCCGACAATGCCGACGCGCTGATCTCCTACCGCACCTATCCGCATATCGACCAGTACGAGCGCGGGCATCAGGCGGCAGCTCTGCTCGACCGCACGCTGCGCGGCGAAATCCGGCCAAGGGTCGCCGTCGCCCGTCGACCGATCCTCTATGCACTGGATGGCGGTCGGACCACATCCAGACCCATGGTCGAGCTGCTCGCGCGGGCCGATGCGCTGGAAGCGTCGGGAGAGGCGCTGGTCGTCAGCGTCCAGGCAGGCTTCTCGTCTGCCGACGTTCACGACATCGGCCCCTCGATCCTGGTCACGGCCGAGGACAGGGGCAAGGCTCAAGAGATCGCGGAAGAACTGATGGACTATGTCTGGCAGGAAAGGCACTGGTCGACGATCACCTTTACGCCGCTCGAGGAAGCGCTTGCCGAGGCGGCCGCGCCGTCGAACGACGACAGGCCTCTGGTGATTTCGGACTATTCCGACAACCCCGGATCGGGCGCCTATGGCGACGCGACGACCCTGCTTCGCGCGATCCTCGAGGCAGGGCTGACCAATGTCGGTTTCCATGCCATCTGCGACCCCGAAGCAGCGCTCAAGGCGCAGGAAGCGGGCGTCGGCAATACCGTACGCCTGAAACTTGGCGGCAAGGTCGACCCGTCCATCGGCGGCGCACCGCTGGATGTGACCGCGGAGGTCGTGACCCTCTCCAGCGGTCGCTTCATCGCCTACGGACCGATCGGCGGCGGCACATGGCGCAACCACGGCCTCAGCGCGCTTCTGCGGATCAACGGCGTCGAGGTCGCGGTGATCACCAATAACGGACAGGCGACAGATCTGGCGCAGTTCACGTCACTGGGCATCGACCCGCACCGCAAATCCACGCTTATCGTCAAGTCGATGCAGCATTTCCGCGCTGCCTTCGAGCCCATCGCCCGCAGGGTGATCGAGGTTGACACCGGTGCGCTGTCGACCAAGAACTTCTTCGCTCGTCCCTACAGGCACATCCGGCGGCCCATCTGGCCGCTGGACGATATTTGATCGGGCGGGCGGGGTCTCAGCCCGCAAACGCGAAGGCGCGCTGGGGATTCTCGACGAAGAACTTGTGAACCAGCTTCTCGCCGTCGAAGCCCGCTTCCCCGGCCTCCTCGATGAAGCGCGGTTTCCACTTTTCGAGGATGAAGCCCATGCCCAGCCCGCCCTCGCCATAGCTGGCGAACATCGTCCGCCGAGCGATGTCGCCGCCGACCATGATCTGGTCCTCATGACCCCAGCGCACGAGGTCCAGAATGCAGCGGGTTCGCACGTCTTCGGAATAATATTTGACCCGCGTGATGCCGTCGAAGGAGAAGAACACGCCGGTTTCGGCCACCTTGCGGTGCAGCCACGGATCCGGGTTGCGGTCCAGGTGCGCGATGGTGAGCCGCGCCGGATCGACGCCTTCCGCCTTGACGAGGTCGAGCTGCTCGAGGGCCATCGTGCCGAGTTCGGTGTGCGAATGGATTGGCGCGCCGGTTTCCTTGTGGGCGTCGAGCACCGCCAGCAATATCTTGATCTCCGACTCGTTCATCGTGTTGTAGCCGGTCCCGAACTTGACGACACCGCCCCTGACATCGGTGCCGTCCATGCCTTCGGTGACCTCGGCGACCACGTGGCGCGCGAGCGCGTCGCGGCTCTGCGATGCGATCCACTGGTTGAAGGTCATCCCCTTGCCGGGCATCGTGCCGGGCCACATGATCGCCTTGTTGAAACCGGCCGTCGCGATCACCTGCACGCCGGCGGCTTCCGCGATCCGCTTGACGGTGCCGACGTCGCGACCGTAGTCGATCGCCGTGGCGTCGTAGATCGTGCGCCCGCCCGCCTTCGCGAAGAGTTCCAGTTCCGCCTGCGAGGCCTCAGGGCTGTCGAGCAGGAGATCGGTATCGCCCTTTTCCTTCCAGAGCTGCGGAATGCAATAGATGTGGTCGTGCGCATAGGTCACGCCCATTTCCGAAGGGTCGATGTCGCCACTCACGGTTCGAACGAAGGCCATGATCCATATCCTTGTGAAAATAGTTTTCTCAAGGATTATAGCTGATTTTCCGGCATCATAAAGTCACAACACGCATCTACGAAAATAATTGCAATGACGCTCGCTTTTGGTAGGTTGGCCATCGCTGCGCCGTTTGCAGCGCAAACCGTGAGAAGCACATGGCCAAGATCCGCACCGTTCTGGGCGACATCGGGACCGACAGGCTCGGGCTTGTCTACACCCACGAGCACCTGATCACCTACCCTCCGGCGGTCCAGAAGGATCGCGATCTCGAATTGTCGAGCTACGAATGCTCGTTGCGCGAGCTGGTCATTTTCAAGGAGTCGGGCGGAACGCTGCTGGTCGAGGCGACGACGCTCGACTACGGCCGCGACCCGTCGGCGATGGCGCGCATGTCCGCCGAGGCGGGTGTGCCGGTCGTCGCCGTTAGCGGCTTCAACAAGGCCGCCTATTTCCCGCGCTGGGTCGAGACGACGCCGGTCAACGGCATCGCCGACAAGCTCGTGCGCGACGTTATGGAAGGCATGGACGGCGGATCGCACAAGGCTGGCCACCTGAAATCCGGCGGCTCCTACAACTTCATCCATGCGCTGGAAGACAAGACGACCCGCGCCGTCGCGCGTGCGCACAAGGAAACCGGCGCGCCTGTCTGGCTTCACACGGAAGCCGGTACGATGGGCCTGGAGATGCTCGATATTCTCGAAAGCGAGGGTGTCGACCTGGAGGCGGTCGTTGTCGGCCACTCCGACCGCAATCCGGACCCGTGGTATCACGCCTCGATCGCCAGGCGCGGCGCGACCGTCCAGTTCGACGGCGTCTCCAAGGTCAAGTACCATCCAGATTCCGTGCGCATCGCCTGCGTGAAGGCGCTGGTCGAGGCAGGCCATGCGTCGCGCCTGATGATTTCAGGCGATATGGGGCGCGCCTCCTATCTTACCGGCTATGGCGGCGGGCCGGGCTTTGCCTTCATCGCGACGAAGTTCATTCCCCGCATGCGCGAGGAGGGCATTTCGGACGATGTGATCGACACCATCTTCAAGAAGAATCCGGTGCGCTGGCTCGCCCGGTTCTGAGCCTTTGAAACCAACGACCAGCGGCGAGCTATCCATGACTGTCGAAGCCAAGAACCTTTCCCGCGACGCCTTTGCCGCACGCATCGCGCAATGTCCCGCGGTGATCCTGCCTCTCGGCGCAACGGAGCAGCATGGCTATCACTTGCCGCTCGGCGTCGACATCATCCTCGCCGAGGCGCTGGCCGTCCGGGTCGCCGAGGCCACGGGCGCAACCGTGATGCCGACGATGCCTTACGGCTATTCCTGGGTATGGCGCGACGCACCGGGCTCGGTAACCGTCGAATCCCGCACGCTCGAGGATGTTATCGTCCAGATCGCGGAAAGCCTTGCCCGTCACGGCGTCCGGCACGTGTTCCTGATAAACGGGCACGAGGCGAACGGCGCCACGATGAAATACGCCTCCCGTCGTTTGTGGGACCATGCCGGCGTCAAGGTCTGGCGGCTGTTCTATCCGGACCTCGGCTCCGTGATGGCCGAGCACTGCGAAAGCCCGACCTGGCACGGCATCGTCCATGCCTGCGAATTCGAGACGTCGCTGATGCTCGCCGTCGCTCCACACCTTGTCGACATGGACAAGGCGGTTCGGGAATATCCCGACCGTGATCGCGGCTATTTCCAGGGCGGTCGCCCCATGGGCGAGCTCAGCGAGAGCGGCGTTTTCGGAGACGCCACGCTTGCCACCGCCGAGAAAGGCAAGGCGATGCTCTCGATCTTCGTGGACTCCATGGCGCGCGCCGTCCGCGAGATTTGCGCGGAAGCCTGACGTGGTCCATATCGGTCCCATCGCCAAGTCGATGCAGGACCGACCATGAACGACGTCTTCAGCCGCATTTCCAAGATCTATCCCGGGCTGAAGAAGGCCGAGAAGAAGATCGCCGACCTCATCCTCGCCGATGCAGATTTCTTCCTGCGCGGCTCGATTACCGATGTCGCCGAGGCAGCCGGTGTCTCGGCCTCCTCGCTCACCCGCTTCAGCAGGCTCCTCGAGGTCGAAGGCTTCCGTGAACTGAAGCTGTCGATCGCGCAGGCCAAGAGCGCGCAAAGTCCCTATTACCACCAGTCCATCCAGGCTCTCGACGAGGTCGAGATCGCCGGCGGCAGGCTGGAATATCTCTATCTCCAGCAGGTCGTTGCCTCGCTGAACTCGACCTTCACCCGGCTCAACCCGGAAGCGCTGGTCGACGCCATCCGTGCGATACGCTCGGCAAGGCGCATCCGCACCTTCGGCGTTGCGGTGTCCGGCCTCATCGCCTCGGAAACGGCAATGCGTCTCATGCGGCTTGGCCTGGAAGCCACCTATGTGGCCGACTCGCATTTCATGCGCATCGCCTCCAGCCTGCTGGGCGTTGGCGACGTCGCCATCTGCATTTCGCACACCGGCCATTCACAGGAAGTGCTCGACGCAGCCGACATGGCCCATCGCCAGGGCGCACAGGTGCTTTGCATGACCGCACCGCACACGCCGCTTTCGCGCAAGGCCGACATCCTTCTGGAAATATCCGTCTTCGAGGAGATCGACATCTACACGCCGTCGATCTCGCACTTCGCCTACCACTATGTCATCGGGCTGCTGGCATTCCATATCGGACAGTCGGCCGAACTGGACCGGGAAGGCCTTCTTGCCAAGATCAAGGCGGGCCTTGCGCGCGGCCAAAGCCCTGAGTCCTAACAATGAAAATTTTTGCATGAAAAAAACATAGTGAATTCAGAATGATGTCAAGTCTTTAGCCAAAAAGGAAAATCTTTACATTTCTGGCTAGGCTGTTAGAGTTTCCTCGATCGAAGCTGGCGCCGCTCATCGTTGCGGGGGTGCCGGTCAACGCAAAGGGGAACTGCAATGAGATTTTCCGGCATCTGCACGGGCGTGGCGCTCGCACTTCTCACCCAGGCTGCCCATGCGCAGACCGAGGTGACGCTTCATCCTGGTCTCGGGCCCGCCGATGGCGCCGAGCTCGTCGACGTCTCGCGCTATGAAGCGCGCCGCGACGGCAAATATACGATCGGCTTCTCGAACGTCTTCACCGGCAATAGCTGGGTCGTCCAGCTTCTTGCCGAAGCCGAATGGCGCGCCGCCCAGTTTCCCGAGATCGAGCGCTATATCGTCACCGACGCCAATTTCGACCCCTCGAAGCAGGTGGCCGACGTCGAGGACATGCTGGCTCAGGGCGTCGACGCGATCGTCATCAACCCGACCTCGCCGGTTGCCGTCGTGCCCGTGCTCGAGAAGGCCTATGACGCCGGCGTAGCCGTAATCATCGTCGCAGCCGACGCCGAGACGGAGAAGGCGACCGTCCGCATCCTCGCCGATCAGGTCAAGTTCGGTCGCGACGGCGGCGAATTCCTCGCCGAATCCATGGGCGGCGAAGGTAAGGTCATCGCACTGCGCGGCATAGCCGGCATCTCGGTCGACACCGACCGCTGGGCGGGCGCCGCGGAGGTTTTCGAAAAGCATCCGGGCATCGAGGTCGTCGGCGAGGTCTACGCGCAGTGGGCCTATGACCAGGGCCGCCAGGCGTGCGAGAGCCTTGCGCTCGCTCACCCGCAGATCGACGGCGTGTGGTCGTCGGGCGGCGCCATGACGCAGGCCTGCATCGAGGTCTTCAACGAGCTGGGCCGCGATCTCGTCCCGATGACCGGTGAGGCCAATAACGGCTTCTTCGGCGCATGGAAGGACAACCAGTCTGCCGGCTTCGACTCGATCGCACCGCAGAACCCCACCTGGATGGTTGCCGAAGGTGTGGCCGCCGCCGTGGGCGTGCTCAATGGCCAGGACATCTACGGCGAATACAAGGTCGTCGCCGAGCCCTACACCTCGGCCGACCTCGATGAGCTCTATCGTCCGGATCTGAACGATTCCTACTGGGTGGGCTCCATCCTGCCCGACGATAAGCTGAAGGAACTCTACGGCAACTGAGGCTATCATCATCCTGTCGGCTCGGCCTTGCCGGGCCGATGTCATGCGCGGCACGCTGCGCAAATCTGTGATTTAGTTTGGATGCGATGGTGGCTGCCACTCCCCTGATCCAGGTCGAAGGCCTCAGCAAGAGCTTTGGCCCGGTCAAGGCCCTGCGCGACATGCAGCTCGTCGGCCACGCTGGCAAGGTTCATGCCGTCATGGGCGAGAACGGAGCCGGCAAATCGACGCTGATGAAGCTGCTTTCGGGCGTGTTCAGGCCGGATGCCGGAACGATCCGCCTTCGCGGCGAGACGGTCCAGTTCAACCATCCCAGCGATGCGCATCACGCCGGCATTTCCACCATTTTCCAGGAATTTTCCCTGCTGCCCAACCTGTCGGTGGCAGAAAACCTCTTTCTCGGCCGCACCGGCGAAAACGGGAGGGCCGTCCGGCGCGGCGAGATGAAGGCGAGGACGGTCGCCGCACTTGCCGCGCTCGACCTTCGCATCGATCCCGACCGGCGGGTCGGCGCACTGAGCGTCGGCCAGCAGCAGATGATCGAGATCGCCAAGGGGGTCCTCGCCGACGCGTCGGTCTTCATCTTCGACGAGCCGACCGCCGCGCTTGCCTCGCACGAAGTCGAGACCCTGTTTGCGTTGATCCGCAGGCTCGCCGGCGAAGGCAAGGTCATCTTCTACATCTCCCATCGGCTGAGCGAGATCTTCGCGATCTGCGACGACATCACGATCATGAAGGACGGCGCATTCGTCCGTTGCGTGCCTGCGGCGGAAACGAACGTCGACGAGGTTATCCAGGGCATGGTGGGGCGTCCCATCGAAGAGCTTTTCGAGCCCCGCGCAGCGCAACCCGGATCAGTTCTGCTGTCTGCCAAAGATCTGCGCGGAGAGGCGTCGCCGCATCCTCTGTCGCTCGAAATCCGCGAGGGCGAGATCGTCGGGATCGCCGGCCTGGAAGGCCAGGGCCAGCAGGAGCTTATGCGCCTTCTGGCGGGCTTCGACAAAGCCGATGGCGGCTCGCTCGTCCTCGGCGGCGATGCGATCGAGGGGCACTCGGCGCGTCGGCGCATGGCGGGGGGCATCGGCTTCGTCCCGGAAAGCCGCAAGGATGACGGGCTGTTCCTGTCGCTCGACATCGGCGCCAACATGGCCACGGCCGCCATCGCGCGGCGTGGGATTCTGTCTTGGGTTCCCGGCATGCGGCAGCAGGTCGGCGGCATCATGAAGGACCTCGCCGTCAAGGCGCCGAACGCACGAACGGCGGTCGTTGATCTCTCGGGCGGCAACCAGCAGAAGGTGGTGCTTGGCCGCTGGCTGCTTGCGGGCGCCCGTATCCTTCTCTGCGAGGAGCCGACGCGCGGCGTCGATGTCGGTGCGAAGCGCGAAATCTACCGCCAGCTCAGGCAGTTCGCCGCCGGCGGGCGCGGAATACTCGTCACGTCGCGCGAATTGCCAGAACTTATCGGCCTCTGCGACCGTCTTCTTGTCATCCGCGACGGCAGGATCGTCGCCGAGGTTCCGGCCGAGGGCGCGACCGAGAGCGAATTGCTGCGGGCGGCCTTGCCTGCCGTCGAAAGCCAGGCGGCATGAGCGCCGCATCGCCGAGTACCCCGCGCAGGCTTCTTGCCCGCTTCCGGCGGGATGCGTTCTGGTACCGCCAGCGCGGCGCGGCCTTGTCCTTCGCCATCCTGGCGTTGATGCTGGTCGCGCTGTCGGTCATCGTGCCCCAGAGTTTCTATTCCGGCACGAACCTGTCGAACCTTGCGGGCCAGCTCGCACCCCTCTTCCTCGTCTCGCTGGGCCAGACCTTTGTGCTTCTGGGCGCCGGGTTCGACCTCTCCGTCGGCGCGGTCATTTCGCTGACCTCGGCCATCCTGACGCTGGATCTGGCCGACCCGGTCAAGATACCGCTCGCTTTCGCCGCCGCCGCTACCGTGGGGCTCGCCAATGGTATGGGCTGCGTCTATCTGCGCGTTCATCCGATCATTATGACGCTGGCGACCAGCTCGATCGTGCAGGGCATCGCCCTGATCCTCCTCCCCACGCCCGGTGGCATTGCACCGCCCGCACTCGTCGGGCTGGCGTCCGGTTCGTTCCTCGGCCTTCCCGCCGGCTTCTACTGGATCGTCGCCGGCGTCATCGCCGCGATCTGGCTGATGCACGGGACCGGCTACGGCGTGAAGCTCTATGCCACGGGCCAGAACCCGCAGGCCGCCTGGATAAGCGGCATCGCAGCGCCGAAAATCCGCGTATCGACCTATGTGATCTCGTCTCTGGCGGCCGCGCTCGCCGGTGCCTACCTGACCGGACGCCTCGCGTCGGGCGACCCCAATGTCGGCAGCGCACTGGGGCTCGATAGCGTCCTGGGCGCGGCTCTCGGCGGCACGCTCCTCTCCGGAGGCGTCGGCGGTCCGATCGGAACCATTGCCGGCGTGCTCATCATCGGCATTCTTAACAATGGGCTCAATCTGGCTGGCGTATCGCCCTACTACCAGTTCGTCGTGAAAGGCACGATGCTGATTGCCGCCGTAAGCCTCTTCCGCAGACGCGAGGCCGGCCTGTGAAGAGGATGCTTCTTTCCCTTCCCCCTGCCTTCTGGGGGTTGATAGCGGTCTGCGTGTTTGCGGCCTTCACCCAGCCGCAGTTCCTGTCGCTTCCCTTCCTGATGATCCTGCTGCGTCAGGCAGCGCCGCTCGGCATCGTTGCGCTCGGCCAGACATTCGTCGTGGCCAATCGTTCGCTCGATCTCTCGGTCGGTGCGACGATCGCCTTCGTCAACCTCATCGTCTCGCACGCCATGTGGAACGGTTATCACCCAGCCGTCCCCATCGCCGTGGCGCTGTCCGCCGGACTTTTCATAGGCCTCGTCAACGGCGTACTGGTGACGGTGCTGCGCGCATCGGCCGTCGTCGTCACCCTTGGCACGGCCGCCATCATCACCGGCATCGGCTTCCTTTACACCGGCGGCGCGCCGGGCAGCTCGATGGCCGACGTGATCAAGTGGCTCGGCCGTGGCCGCATCGGCGTCGTTCCCGTGTCCGGCCTCATCTGGCTCGGCTTCGCCATCGTCGCCTATCTGCTCATGCGCCGGCTTACGATTGGCCGCTACATCTTCGCCGCGGGCGACAACCCGTCTGCCGCCACCTATTCCGGCATCCCGGTGAATCGTACGCTACTGGTCTCGCATGTCCTCAGCGGGCTGTTTGCCGCGAGCGGCGGCCTGCTGCTTTCCGGCCTCGTCGGCGTCGGCTCGCTGAACCTCGGCGCCGACTACGTCCTGAGCTCGATTGCCGCTGTGATCCTCGGCGGAGCCGTGTTCGGCGGCGGAGCCGGCGGCGCAGTGGGAACCGTGCTGGGTGCCGCCCTTCTCGTCATGGTCCTCAACCTGCTGACGGTGTTCGGTGTCGACCAGTCAGGCAAGTTGATCGTGCAGGGTCTGGTCATCGCCGTTGCGGCCATCATCTACCAGCAGGGCCGGCGTGGTTGACGGCCTGACGCTCGGGATCGATTTCGGCACCTCCGCGGTCAAGGTCGTGGCGCTGCGTGGGGACGGCACGCTCGCGGCTCACGCGAGCAGCGGCTACGAGACCTTCAAGCCCGCACCGGATCGCGCCGAACAGGAGCCCGAGGACTGGTGGCGCGCGCTTTCGACCGCTGCCGCGGTCGTCATGGCGGAAATCGACCCCGCGAGCGTCATCGCGGCCGGCCTGTCGGGACAATTGAACGGCATCGTGCTGATCGATGCCGACGGCGCGGCTCTCGGACGGAGCCTCATCTGGCTCGACCAGCGCTGTGGCGACGAGGTCGCCGAACTCGAGCGCTCGCATGCCGAGGCGCTTGCAGCCAAGGTCTCGTCCCCAACCTCTCCGATCGCGGTGCTGCCCAAGCTGCAATGGCTGGCCCGCCATGAGCCTGCGCGAATGCAGCGGGCAAGACATGTGTTTCAGGTCAAGGATTACATCCTGTGGCGCCTCACTGGCGCCGTCGCGACGGATGCCAATGAGGCGTCGGCAACGCTGATGATGAACCTCGTCAGCCGCCAATGGGACGCGGCGCTGGTGACCCTCTCGGGCCTCGCGCCCGGCCATCTCAGCCCGATCCGCGCCTCAACCGAAATAGTCGGCCATGTCACCCCCGAGGCATCGTCAGCAACCGGCCTGCCCCGTGGCCTCGGCGTCGTGCCCGGTTCGGGCGACACCGGTGCGCTCGGCGTCGGCTGCGGCGCGTTCGCAGCCGGTACAGCAGCCGTGACGCTCGGCACCGCCGGCCATATCGTCGCCTCCGTTCCCAACCAGCCACCGGCGCTGGTTCCGGGCCTGTGGCGGATGGCGCACGTCACGCCCGACCGCGAACTATGGCTTGGGCTCATCCCCGCCGGCGGCCTCTCGATCGCCTGGCTCCGCAATCTCGGCACCGGTTTTGCCGGCCGCCCCTTCGGCTTTGACGATCTTGAACGCCTTGTTCAGGCAACGGAGCCCGGATCGGACGCCGCGGTTTTCCTGCCGTTCCTCGAGGGTGCCGGCACGCCATGGAACGACCCCTCGCGGTTTGCCGCCGTTGCGGGCCTGAACGTCACGCACGGAGCCGGTCATCTCGTGCGCGCCGTCTACGAGGGCGTCGCCTTCAACATCCGTGCCTGTCTGGAAAGCTTCGAGGTGGCCGGCGTCGGGCTTGAGCGGGTCCATCTTGCCGAAGGCGGCGCCCAGTCGCCTGCATGGTGTCAGATCATCGCCGACGTGCTGAACCGGGAAGTGCGTGTCGTCGCCGAACGCGACACGTCGGCAACCGGCGCTGCTATTCTCGCGCGTGCGTGCGCAGGCCCGGCGGACCTCGCTGCGGTCGTCGAACGCTCGGTCCGGATCGCGCGGGTCCACAAGCCGAACCCCGCCGTGCAGGACCGGATAGACCTTTCATGGAAGCGCTTCCGCGAAGAGGCCGGGCGCACCAACTAGGTCAGGACGCCACGCTTACCGCCGGCATCCTCGTTTCAGTCGAGCCGCGCGAGCAGACCCGCCATCAGCCGAGCCCGTTCCGCAAGGCTGTCCACCTCGATATGTTCGCCCAGCGTGTGTAGCCCCGCGCCGCGCACGCCGATCGAATCGAGAGTTGGGATGCCGAGCGCGCCGGTGAAGTTTCCGTCCGAGCCGCCACCGGCGCTGCCATGCGTCAGGTCGAAGCCGATCTCGGCAGCAACTGCCTTGCCCACTTCATAGAGCGCCATGGTGCCCGCGTCCGGTTCCCAGACAGGACGGGTAACCCCGCGCGTCACCTCGAACCGGACGTCGTTCTCCTCCGCCGTCAACGCCAGCATCGCCTCGACGCCCCGGTCAAGATCATCCTGGCGCTTCGCCATCGACAGGGCTTCTGCATGGCAGACTGACGAAACGCAGTTGACCCACTGACCGGCATGGATGACGCCCACGGAGAAGGTGCAGTCGTCGCTGGTCATGGCCTCCACCTCAAGCAGCTTGCGCGCCATCAGCGCGATCGCCGAGCGGCCATCCTTGAGCGCCCAGCCGGCATGGCTCGGCCGGCCTTCGGTCTTCAGGTTGAAGCGCGCGATCGCATAGCGGCCGGTCACCGCGCCGCCGTCGGGGCGCGCGGGCTCGGGCACCAGCACATATTTGTTCTTCCGCGCTTCCATCTCGATCAGCTCGCGGGTCGAGGGCGTGCCGACCTCCTCGTCCGGCGTGAACAGCACTGTCACGGGCAGAGGCGTTTCGATGCCGGCCAGCGCGAGCTGTCGGATCGCCTCCACCGCCGCGTAGTTGCCTCCCTTCATGTCCTGGATGCCCGGGCCGTAGCATCTGTTGCCGTCACGGCGGAAAGGCAGCTTCTCAAGCGTGCCGATAGGGTGAACGGTGTCGAGATGGCCGGAGATCAGGATGCCCGGCTTGCCGAAATTCTTGTGCGGAAACCGCGCGCGGACTGACCCGCCAAACCCCATGCGACCGGGGATCCGCTCGATCTCGGCGCCTGCGGCCGCCAGATCGTAGCTCGCAAGGTCCATCATCCGGTCGACGGCTGCCGCGTCGAATGTCGGGCTTTCGCACTCGATCCAGGGCTTCAGCCCGGAAATCATGGCGTCGCTGTCGAAGGGGAGTGCGTTCAGGTTCATGAATGCGTCTTTCGGCATCGGCTGAAATCGCCGGATAGGCAAACGAACCCCGCCGATGCGTCGGGGTTCTGCCCTCGTTATGTGGAACTCAGCTCAGCGGCAGGCGCTTCTCGACGATGCGCGCCATGACGCTGGCGCCCACCGGAAGGATGGCGTCATCAAAGACGAAACCCGGATTGTGAACCGGCACATCGCCCCCATGGCCGATGGTGCAATAGGCGCCCGGCACGGCTTTCAGCATGTCGGCAAAATCCTCGCTGCCCATCACCAGTTCGTTTTCGTTGGTGATGTTTTCGGTCCCCACAATCTCCGAAGCCGCGTCGAGATAGGCCTCACTCAGGTCGGCGTCGTTCATCAGTACGGTGAAGATCGGCCGCAGATCCGCCGTCACCTCGATGCCGAACAGCTTCGAATAGCCCTCGCACATCTCTTCGATCCGCTTGTGGATTAGGTCGCGCACCTCGTCGTCGAAATAGCGGATCGTGCCGCAGATCACCGCCTTGTCGGGCACGACATTGTAGGCCGAGCCGGAGTGGATCTGCGTGACCGAAAGCACGGCCGGCTTCACCGCCGGCACGTTGCGGCTGACGATCGACTGCAGCGTCTGCACCAGCGAAGTAATCGCGACGATCGGGTCCTTCGAATGGTGCGGCATGGCGCCATGGCTGCCCACGCCCTTCACATGGATGTCGAAGAAGGTCGAACCCGCCATCGCCGGCCCCGGCTTCACGCCAACCTTGTTGGGGGTCGCGAGCGGATTGTTGTGCATGCCATAGACTTCGTCGCAGGGAAACCGCTCGAAAAGCCCATCGGCAAGCATGGCTCGCGCGCCGCCCAGGCCTTCCTCGGCGGGCTGGAAGATGAACACCGCCTTGCCGGAAAAGTCCCGCGTCTCGGAAAGGTAGCGCGCAGCCCCCAGCAGCATGGTCGTATGCCCGTCATGGCCGCAGCCGTGAAACTTGCCCGCCGATTTCGAGCGCCACGGCAGGTTCGTTTCCTCGTCCATCGGCAGGGCGTCCATGTCGGCGCGCAGGCCGACCGCGCGGCCACCGCCGCCCTTGCCTTCCAGCACGCCGACGACACCGGTCTTGCCGATGCCCGTATGCACTTCGATGCCCCAGGAGCGAAGCTTCTCGGCGACGATGCCCGCCGTGCGCGTCTCCTCGAAACCGATCTCCGGGTGCTCGTGCAGGTCGCGCCTGATGGCGGTCAGCTCGTCGGCATATTCCTCGATCCGGGGCAGGCTTGGCATGGTCGTCTCCTTGGCATGTGCGACGCTCAGTTCGTCGCGAGTTCCCTGAAATTGGCGAAGTCCCAGCTTCGACCGGGCGCCGCTTCGATAAGCGCCCGCGTATAGTCGTGCGCCGGGCGGCCCAGCACGTTCTCGGCCGTGTCGTGCTCTACGATGCGGCCGTGCTGCATCACCACCACCTCGTCGCAGATCTGCGCGGCGACCCGCAGGTCATGCGTGATGAAGAGAATGGCGATGCCGAGCTTTTCCTGCAGGTCGTCGAGCAGCTTCAGCACCTGCGCCTGGACCGAAACGTCCAGCGCAGACACGGCCTCGTCGGCGACGAGGATGTCGGGCCGCATCGCGATCGCGCGGGCTATGGCAACGCGCTGGCGCTGGCCGCCCGAGAACTGGTGCGGGTAGCGCCTGAGCGCGTCGCGCGGCAGGCCGACCAGCTCCATCAGTTCGCCGGCGTGCTTGAGGGCCTCGTCGCGCGACTGGCCGAAATTGAGCAGTCCCTCGATGAGGCTGTCGCCTATCGTCCAGCGCGGATTGAGCGACCGGAACGGGTCCTGGAAGACGATCTGGATATGCTTGCGGTGCGGCTGGAGCGCGGCGCGATTGAGCTTGGCGATGTCGGCCTGCCCGACCCGGATTTCGCCGTCTGTCGGATCGATGAGACGCATGATGCAGCGCGCCACCGTCGACTTGCCCGATCCGCTTTCGCCGACAATGCCGAGTGTGCGGCCGCGGCCGATCGCGAAATCGACATTCTCGGCCGCACGCGTCTGCCGGCCTTTGCCGAAAACGCCGCGCGTATCGTAGATCTTGGTCAGGCCCTTGACGTCCAGCGCCGGGGCGCCATCACGGGAAGCGCGTGCCGCGCGCGGAATCAGGCTCGGAACCGCGGCGAGCAGCTCGCGCGTATAGACTTTGCGGGGCGAACGAAGCAGCGTTTCCACCGGCGCGTGCTCGACGATTTCGCCATGCCGCATGACGTACACGGTATCGGCGATCTCGGCCACGACGCCCATGTCGTGCGTGATGAAGAGCACGGCGGTGCCGTGGCGTTCCTGCAATTCGGCGATGAGCTTGAGCACCTGGTTCTGCGTCGTCACGTCCAGCGCCGTTGTCGGCTCGTCGGCAATCAGCAGCTTGGGTTCGAGGATCAGCGCCATCGCGATCATGATGCGCTGCCGTTGGCCGCCGGAAAGCTGGTGCGGGTAGGAGCCGTAAACACGTTCGACGTCGGGCAGATGCACCTGCTCCATGATGTCGATGACGCGCTTTTTCTTCTCGGTTGCTCCCAGCCTTGTGTGGCTGTCCAGCACCTCCTCGATCTGCGCGCCGACCGTCATGACCGGGTTCAGCGCCGTCATCGGTTCCTGGAAGATCATCGAGATACGGCGCGCCCGCATCTCCCGCATCGCGCCGGCATCGAGGTCGAGAAGGTTCTGACCCTCCAGCTCGATGCGGCCGCCGGTGACCTCGAGCGAGCCTTTGGGAAGCAGTCCCATGACGGCGAGCGAGGTGACCGACTTGCCGGAACCCGACTCGCCCACGAGGCAAACGGTCTCCCCGTCGCGGATCGTCACGTCGATGGAAGAAAGGATCTGCGTTTCCGTCCTGCCGCCGACGGTGGCGACGGAGAGGCCCTTGATCTGCAAAGCCGTCGGACGGTCCGAGAAATCGCGATTGCGGAAGATCATCGCTCAGGCCTCCCGCTTCTTGAGGCGCGGATCGAGCATGTCGCGCGCCGTGTCGCCGAGCAAATTGATCGAGAGGATGCAAAGCGACAGCATCAGCCCCGGCCAGAAGATCAGTTCGGGCTTGATCTGAAAGAACATGCGCCCCTCGGCCATGATGTTGCCCCAGGTGGGAATCTCGGTCGAAACGCCCGCGCCCAGGAACGACAGGATCGCCTCGGTGAGGATCGCCGACGCGCAGATATAGGTCCCCTGCACGATGATCGGCGCGAGCGTATTCGGCATCAGGTGCTGCCACAGGATCTTCGACATCGACGAGCCGAGCGCGATCGCAGCCTCGACATAAGGCTCCTCGCGCGCCGAAAGCACGACCGAGCGCACCAGCCGCACCACACGTGGAATCTCCGGAATGGTGATCGCAAAGATCACCGACCAGATGCTCGGCCCGTTGAGTGCGACCAGCGCGATGGCCAGCAGGATCGAGGGGATCGCCATCAGTGCATCCATGATGCGCATGATGATCGCGTCCGCGGTACGGAAGAAACCGGAGACGAGGCCGATCACCAAACCGATAAAGACGGAAACGATTGCCGCGCCGATGCCGATCAGCAACGACACCTGCCCGCCGATCATGACGCGGGAGAACAGGTCGCGGCCGTAGGGATCGGTGCCGAGCCAGAAGGTCTCGCTCGGCCCCTTGAGGCGTTGCAGTGCGTTCATGTTCATCGGGTCGTGCGGCACGTAGAGATAGGCCGTGGCTGTCGCCAGCACGATCAGGAACAGCACGACCGCCGCGATGATAGGGCCGACACCGAGGCGGAAGGACGCCGGAAGCTGGATCGCGCCGAGCACGACCTGCATGGCGGAGGTCGGTTGCGGTTGGCCGGCCATCAGTAGCGGATCCTCGGATCGAAGAAGGTGTAGGAAATGTCGATAAGGAGATTGATGAACACGTAGATCGCGCTCGTCAGCAGGATCATCGCCTGGATCACCGGATAGTCCCGCGCCAGGATCGCGTCGACTGTGAGCCTGCCGATGCCGGGTATGTTGAAGACGCTCTCCGTCACCACCACGCCCGAGATCAGCAGAGCGAAACCGGTGCCGATAATGGTCATGATCGGCACCGCCGCGTTGCGCAGCGCATGACGGAACAGCACGATACGCTCCTTCACGCCCTTGGCGCGCGCGGTGCGCACATAGTCCTCGCCCAGCACCTCCAGCATGCTCGCGCGCGTCATCCGCGCGATCAGCGCGACGTAGATCGTCGCCAGCGTCAGGCAGGGCAGGATCGCTCGCAGGAAGAAAGCCTGCAGATTTTCGCTGGGCGCGCTGTAGCCCTGCACGGGCAGCCAGCGCAGGTCGATCGCGAAGATCTTGATGAAGATGTAGCCGATGACGAAGACCGGTATCGAGAAGCCGAGCACGGAAAAGGTCATCACCGCGTAGTCGACCCAGGTCCGGTGGCGCCAAGCGGCAAGCACGCCGAGCGGCACGGCGATCAGCACCGACAGGATGATGGTCAGCGTGCCGATCTGTAGCGTCGGCCAGATGCGCTGGCCGATCAGCCGGGTCACGGGCTGGTTCGAGATGATCGAGGTGCCGAGATCGCCCCGGAAGAGCTGGCCGATCCAGGTGACGAGCTGGACGTGGAGCGGCTCGGACAGGCCGAGCGACTCGCGGATACGCTCGAGCTGGGCGGGCGTGGCGGAATCACCCGCGATGATCGCCGCGGGATCGCCCGGCGTCAGGCGCAGAAGCAGGAAGACGAAGATCGCGACGATCGCCATCACGGGAATGACGGCAAGGATGCGCCGGATGATGTAGCCAAGCATCGGCGAGGTGGCCCCTTCTGGACTCGGAGGAAATGATGTCCCCCGCCGCGAAGGCGGGGGACGAAGCGGGCCTTACTCGGTCTTGTCGACCTCCCAGAACACCGGCACCGGCGCGGGGATCATGTTGACGATGTTCGTGCGCCGCGACTGGACCGGCAGATACTGACCGAGCGGCACGTAATTCACGACATCGATGACATGCGCCTGGATGCGTTCCGCGATCTCCTTCTGCGCGTCCGCAGAGGTGGCGGCGATGAACTCCGCGCGCAGCTCTTCCAGCTCCGGGTCCTCGGGCCAGCCGAACCAGGCAGCGTCGCCACGACCGTTGACCATCGGGTTGATCAGCGGCGAGGAAATCTCCGGCACCATCCAGTTGGTGAAGAAGATGTTCCAGCCGCCTTCCGAAGGCGCCGCCTGGCTGGCGCGGCGCGTCACCAGCGTCTGCCAGTCCATCGCCTGCATGTCGACGTTGAAGCCGGCTTCGCGCAACTGCTGCGCAGCCACCACAGGCTGGGCGGTAAGCGTCACCACGTCGGTCGGCTGCATCAGCACGATCGGCGTGCCGTCATAGCCGGCCTCTTCGAGCAGAGCCTTGGCGCCGGCTGCGTCTCCGGCACCCGTGAGGCTCTCCGTTCCCGTAGCGGACTCCAGTGGCGTTCCGCACCCGAACACGGCACCGCACATCTGGTAGTACTCGGGATTGCCGATCAAGGTTGCCAGCACCGGCTCCTGGCTCATCGCCATCAGGGCCGCCTGCCGGATCTTCACGTCGTCGAACGGCGGATGCTTGAAGTTCATGCGGCCCATCGTCTGATAGCCAAGCGGATCGCGCACCTCCACCACCACGTCCGGGCTGGCCTCGAGGATCGGCAGCAGGTCGATCGGCGTCTGCTCGAGATAGTCGATCTCGCCCGAAACCAGCGCGTTGATCGCCGTCTGGGCGTCGGGCATCGCCACCCATTTCACCGTGTCGACGTTGACGACCTTGCCGCCCGCCATCCAGTCGACGGGCTCCTCGCGCGGCACATAGTCCGCGAACTTGGCGTAAGTCACCGAGACGCCGGGTTCGAATTCTTCCTCCACGAAGACAAACGGCCCAGACCCGGTATAGTCGGTGATCGCCTCGTCGGCGGAGGTTTCGGCTACACGCGCAGGCATGATGAAAGGCGGCACCGCCGACTGCTTGCTGACGATGTCGAGCAGCGGACCGAACGGCTCCGACAGGGTCCAGGTAACGGTCTTGTCGTCCGTCGCCTCGAGGCTCGCGGTCACGTCGAAGATGAGCTGACCGCCGGAATCGCGCTTGCCCCAGCGCTGCAGCGAGGCAACTGCATCGGCGGCCGTCACAGGCTCCCCATCGTGGAACTTGAGACCGTCACGCAGCGTGAACGTGTAGGTCAGCCCGTCGTCGGAGACGGCGAATTCCGCCATCTGTGGCTGCGGCGTGAAGTTCTTGTCCTGCGCGACCAGCACGTCATAGATCATGTAGCCGTGATTGCGGGTGATATGCGCTGTGGTGATGATCGGGTCGAGCACGCGCAGGCCCGAATGCATCACCGCGGTGATGGTATCGCCATCCTGCGCGAGCGCTGTGCCGGCAGGTATGATGGCCGTGGACGCCGCCAGCATGGCGGCAGCGGCGATCGAGCGGCCCCTGGCCAGGACCGACCTTGAAAAGTCGTGAGACATCAGTGTCATCTGTTTCCCTCTTCGTTTGATTTTTGCCTGTGGTTCAGTCCGGTCTTGTTGCCGGTTGGTATAACGGAGCGGCCTCATACCGCGCGGCGAACGGCCTCCTCACCTTGAAAGGGGCGGCCGCCGGGCGACAGCCGCGTGCCCGGCCGCAGCCGCGTAAACGGCAGGTCGGCCGGATCGAGCGCCATCGGACCGGGTGCGGTCGCCACAAGGATTGCTTCGGCGATCGGCTCGAAATCGGCGCGGAAATGTACCGAACTCTTGTTGACCAGGATCGCCTGCTTTTCGGGATCGATGCCGACGAAGCGATACATCTCCCTGTCGGCGAGTTGGGACTTGTAGGTGGAGACGACGATCCTGATCCCGCCAATGGACAAGCAGGCCGACGGTCCCAGATTCATCTGCGCCCCGCCATAATACGGCCCTGTCGCGACAAAACGGCCATCCGAGATGCGCTCGACGCGGAACGTACCCTCCAGCGGCGCGTCGCCGGGGATGTTGGAATGTCCGCCCAGCGCGATTGTGATCTCCGCGCCCTCGCCCGCCTGATGGGCGGCCTTCGCCGCCTCGGGGTCGACCATCAGGCCCGTCGCCGCGCGTTCCACACCCGCATCGATCAGGGCGCGCAACATGCCGGTCGTGTTGGAGTCTCCGCCGGCGCCCGGATTGTCCTGCGTATCGGCGATCACCACCGGGCGTATCGCGGAAGCGGCAAGGCGCGCCGCCTCGCGCACCGCCTCGGCAGGCGAATAGGCCTTGCCGGCAAACCGCGTTTCACGGTCGAGAAACGCCCGCTCCAGGCGATTGGCCGCGGCATCCGCCTCTTCCTGTGTTTCGGCATAGGCCAGCACGCTCGGCAGGCAATCCTCGAAGTCGGCCGCCGGAAACCCGGTAAGGATCGATGCGCTCGAAACCGGCCCGGCCTCCGCCGCCCGGACATCTTCGTAGAGCGACCCTGCCGGCTCGATCATCGTGCACTGCCACGGGATGGGGATCAGGAAAGGCACCTGCCGGAACGCCTTCGCGAACGGCTTGCCCCGCGCCATCACCCGGTCAAGCTGTGCGGCGGCGCGGTAGCCGGTCTCGGCCATGTCGACATGCGGGTAGGTTCGAAAGGCGACCAGCACGTCGGCAAGGTCCACCATCTTGCGCGTCACGTTTCCATGAAGGTCGAGGCTCGCCGCGATCGGCAGGTCCGGCCCCGCAACCGCGCGCAGCCTCGCCAACAGTTCGCCCTCCCCGTCGTCGACATGCTCGGCGACCATCGCACCATGCAGGTCGAGCAAAAGTCCGTCGAGCGGGCCAGCCGCGCGCAGCCGTTCAACCAGTTCGTCCGCTATGGCTTCATATGCGTGCTTCTCGACATGCGCCGACGGGATCGCGCCGGTCCACAGCAGGGGCACCAGCTCCCAGCCCGCCTCCTTCGCGTAGTCGACGAAGCCGCTGATGCCGAGATTGACGCCACCGCAGCGGGCTAGGATCTCGTCGCCACGGCTCAGCGGTAGATAGCCACCGCCCTGTTCGAAATTATCGTAGCGGGCCAGTGTCGGCGCAAACGTGTTCGTCTCGTGGAGGAAGCCGCCGATGGCAACACGTTTGCTCATCCAACCTACCATCTTGTCCCGATTGACCCAGTGCGAGAATAGCTTGTATCGACAGGCGATACAGTTATATCGCTACTCAACGGTAGTGAGGGTCAAACAGTTCGTCAACAGGCAAGCGGGGAATGGAATGCTACGCAACATAGTCAGCGGCGAGAACGGAATTCGCGACCCCGAAGACGGCGTGCGCGAAGACCCGCTCTTCGTGCAGGCGGTGGCACGCGCGATGCAGGTGCTGTCCGCTTTTCATCGCACGCAGAGGCCGCTGAGCCTGACGGCGATCGCGGAGGCGAGCGGCGTCGGCCGCAGCGCGGCCCAGCGCATTGTACATACGCTTCAGACACTCGGCTACATCGAGCGTGACGAGGACGGGCGCGGCTATATCCCGGGCATCAGGCTGCTCGACCATAGCCACGACTATCTGCGGCTCAACTCGCTGATCGAACGCGCCACACCGGTACTGCTGGACCTGCGCCGCAACGCCCGGGAGCGCGTCGACTTCAGCCTGTTCGACGATCTGCGAATGGTCTACGCGGTGCGCATGCAGAGCAAGCGCGAGACGTTCTTCGCCACCCTGGTCGGCCATTCCGTGCCGACGCTGTGCACCTCCGGCGGTCGCGCCGTGATGTCCCGTCTTCCCCATGCGGAAGTCGAGGACATCATCGCGCGGTCCGACCGTCGCCCTTTCACCGACAAGACGATTACCGATCCGCAGGAAGTCCGCGAGAAGATCGCGGAGGCACGCCAGCTCGGCTATGCGCTGACGGTCGAGGAGGTGCTTGTCGGCGAGGTGGCAGTCGGTGTCGCCGTGCTTGGCCCGAACGGAAGACCGCTCGGCGCCATCCATATCGCGGGCTCGCTCAGCGAATGGACCCCCAGCGCCTTCGCCGAACGGTTCGCGCCGCTGGCGTCTGAGGCAGCCCATGCGATCAACCGGGTCAGGTAACCGAGTGGCCATGCTTCCCGCTGGCCCATCGCGAAGGACCGCAACGCCGCTTGTGATCTTTCCGCGGATAGAGCAAACAGGGCCATGCGCGGGCTTTTCCTGAATATTGCAGCTCTACTCGACCGCATCACGCGTGCCGCCTGCATGGTCGCGGTGCTGCTGCTTGTGGCCGCCGTACTGACCATTGTCGTGCTGCGCTACGGCTTCGGGGTTGGCTATATCGGCCTCCAGGACTTCGCCAATTATGCCTTCGCGATCCTGCTTGCGCTTTCGGTTCCGGTCTGTCTCGCCCAGGGCGGCCATGTGCGCGTCGAGGTGATCTCCGAGCGCATGGGCCCGTCCTATCTGAGGATCGCCGATGCCGTCGCGCTGATCCTGTTCCTGATCCCGGCCTTTGGCCTGCTGATCTGGGCCTATTGGCCGGAGCTGCGCTACGCGTGGCAGATTCGCGAGGCGTCGATCGAGACCGGCGGCCTGCCCGGCCTCTATCTGATCAAGACGACGCTGCCGATCGCCGCCGGCCTCACCATCGTCCAGGGCATAGCTGCCGTGCTTCGCGGCGAGCCCGGCGCGGGGGCCTCATCGTGATCGCGCAGGAATTCTTCCTGCTACTGCTGCTGCTGAGCCTATTCGCGGGCATCCTCAGCGGCATCCCGGCCATGCTCGCCATCGCCGGCGCGCCTCTGGTGACCGCCGTGATCGCGAGCATCTTTGGCGTCTTTGACCTTACCTTCCTGAAGTTCTTCCCTGCCCGCGTCTGGGGCATCATGTCCAACAGTCTGCTGATGGCTGTGCCGCTATTCGTGCTGATGGGCGTGCTGCTGGAGCGGGCGCGCCTGGCGGAGAACATGCTGACCGTTCTGGCGCGCATGATGGGCGGCAGCGCGCGCGGCATGGGCCTGTCGGTGCTGCTTTTTTCGGCGATGATCGCCGCCGCCACCGGCATCATCGGCGCCACCATCGTGATGCTGGTGCTCGTCAGCCTCAAGCCGATGCTGGAGGCGGGCGTGCCGCCGCGCCGCGCCAGCGGCCTGATCTGCGCGTCCGGCACGCTGGGCCAGATCATTCCGCCATCCATCATCCTCGTGCTGCTCGGCGACCAGATCGGCAACACCTATCTGGAGGCGCAGCAGCAGGCCGGCAATTTTGCGCCGCTGCCCGTCTCCGTCGCCGATCTCTTCGCCGGTGCCTTGATCCCCGGGCTTCTCCTCGTCGCGCTCTACGCGCTTTATCTGACCGTGGTGATGCGCCCCGCGCGTCAGGCAGCCAAGCCGCCATCGCTGCCGCGTGTCCATCCGCGCGAGGTGATATTCACCTTCCTGCCGCCCATGCTGCTGATCCTCTCCGTGCTCGGCTCGATCCTGGCCGGCGTTGCCACGGCGACAGAGGCCGCCGGGCTCGGCGCCGTCGGCGCACTGCTCATGGCTGCCTTCGCTACAACCGAAAACCGGAGCGTCCGGACCTTGCTCGCGGCTGCGGGGCTCGCTGCCTTCGCCCTCGTTGCGCTGCGGGCGGCGGGTATCGGCAGGACCGCAACTGACAGCGCCGCGGGCCTGTTCGCAATCGTCGCCGTGGCGCTGATCGCGTTCGGCACGCTTGCCGCTGCGCTTAAGCTCTGGCGCAGCGGCCTGCTGCAGCCTTCGCTTGGCGAAACCATGAAGATTTCCGGCATGGTGTTCGGCATCGTGATTGCCGCCTCGCTGCTGGCGCTGGTCTTCCGGGGCTTCGGCGGCGACCGTCTGGTCATGGAACTGATGCGCAGCCTGCCGGGCGACCAGATGGGCGCGCTGCTGGTCATCATGCTGATGGTCTTCCTACTGGGTTTCATCCTTGAGGCGGTCGAGATCATCTACATCGTCGTGCCGCTGATGGGGCCTGCGATCCTCGGTACCGACATCTCGCCGGTCTGGTTCGGCGTCCTGCTGGCGATGAACCTGCAGACATCATTCCTGACGCCGCCTTTCGGCTTCGCGCTTTTCTATTTCCGGTCGGTGGCTCCCCGCTCGATCACCACCGGCGACATCTATCGCGGCGTAGCGCCATTCGTGGTGCTCCAGCTTGCTGCGCTTGCCACTCTCGTGGCAATACCGGAACTTGCGACATGGCTGCCTTCGCTGATCTTCGGCTAGGGCTGCCATCAACCCTGGGAGGAACCATGAAACGCAGGACTTTTCTTGCCGGCGGCGCCGGTCTTGCCGCAGCCACCAGCCTTGCCGCGCCCGCCATCGCGCAGGGGCGGGTGCAGTGGAACATCGCGTCCGCCTTCCCCAAGGCGGCGCCGGGTGTCGGCACCAACGTCACCCGCTTCGCCGAGATGGTCGCAACCATGTCCGACGGCCGCATCCAACTCGAGGTATACGGCGCGGGCGAGCTGGTCCCACCCTTCGGCGTGGAGGATGCGGTCCAGCAGGGCAACGTGCCCGTGGGCCACGGCCCGACCTATTACGCGGCAGGCAAGAACCCCGCCTTGCACTGGTACACGGGCGTTCCCTTCGGCCTTACCTCGACCGAGCATGTCGCATGGCTGAAATGGGGCGGCGGTCAGGAAATCTGGGACGACATCTACGCCCAGCGCAACCTCAAGCCGTTCTATTCCGGCAATTCCAACACGCAGTCCGGCGGCTGGTTCAAGAAACGCATCGAAGGCGTGGCCGATCTCCAGGGCCTCAACATGCGCATTGCCGGCCTCGGCGGCGAGATGCTTCGCAAGCTTGGCGTCAACGCCGTGCTGTTGCCGCCGACGGAAATCTTCCAGGCGTTGCAGTCCGGCGCCATCGACGCGGCCGAATGGGTTGGCCCGATGCTCGACCAGGCCTTCGGCCTGCAGCGCATCACCAACATCTGCTACATGCCGGCCTATGCCGAGCCCGGCGCTGCCGTCGCGGTCGTCTTCAACCAGGACGCCTGGGCCGAACTGCCCGCCGACCTGCAGACCATCTGCCAGCACGCCGCCCATGCGGCCGCGCTCGAGATGCACGCGCAGTTCGACTACTTCAACGCACAATCCTTCAAGGCGCTGAAGGATGAGGGCGTCGAGTTCCTTGATTTCCCCAAGGACGTGATCGACGCGATGCGCGGCGCTTGGGAAGAGGTTCGCGAAGAGCTGCGCGGCCAGAGCGAAGATGTCGCCCGGGTCCTGGAAAGCTACGATGCCTACTACCAGACGGCACATGCCTACAGCCGCGCCATGACGGAACCGCTGCTCGCCGGCCGGAACTGATCCGCATCCTGCCCTCTCCCGGAAACGGGAGAGGGTCCTCCCACCGCCGGAACACTACCCGAGAAGCCACTCATGTTCCGGTGCGTTGTGGAACTTCCACGTGCGCTTCGGACCGGCCATCACGTTGAGATAATACAGGTCGTAGCCGTGACAGGCCGCGCAGGGGTGGTATCCCTTGGGCACCAGCACAACGTCGCCGTCCTCGACCGCCATCGTCTCGTCGAGTTCGCGACGGCCGGTCTCGTCGGCATCGGTATAGACCCGCTGGAAGGCGAAGCCCTGCGGTGGGTTGAGGCGATGGTAATAGGTTTCTTCCAGCAGCGACTCGCGCGGCAGGTCGTCGCGGTCGTGCTTGTGCGGCGGATAGCTCGACGTATGGCCGCCGGGCGTGATGACCTCGACCACGAGCAGCGAATCCGCCGGTTCGCCTTCGGGCAGGATATTGGTGACGTAACGCGTATTGGTGCCCTTGCCGCGCACCTCCTGGCCCAGCGCGTCCGGCGCGATGACCCGCACAGGCAGCCCGCCGCCGAGACCCGGCGCGGTGCAGACTGCAAGCACCACATCGGTTTCTGCAGTGACCGACCAGTGCTTGCCATGCGGCACATAGACCGACCACGGCTTGCCTTCGAAGGGCGACATGCGCGCGCCGAGCACGCCGAGCTGCTCTCCACCCGCCACGGTCTCGCCCTTGCCCGAGATGAAGACGAGGCACGCCTCCCGCCCGCCGGTCTCCGCTTCGGCCGTTTCGCCCGGTGCCAGCCGGTAGAGTTCGAAACCGACATGCTGCCAGCCGGCGTTCTCCGGGGTGACGGCGATCACCCTGCCCGAGCGTCCCTGCGGTTTCACATGCAGTCGCGGCATGGTTCTACTCCTTGCTTGGCGGCTCGTAGGCGATGAGGAAGCTCCATACGCCATAGGCCCCTACCGCCCCCGCCAGCATCGCCCAGCCGGTCTGGCCGTTCACCAGTTCCAGCACCGCCCAGCCGAAACAGGCGAGCACGATGCCGACACGAAGCCAGAGCGGGCGGAAGAAATCGTTGCCGTTCATGAAAGCCCCGCTTCCGAAAGAAAACGCGTTAGATTTGCATGGCCGAGCCGCGCATAGGCGGCAGGCTCGGCCTTTTCCGGGTCCTGCTCCGCCTCCACGACCACCCAGCCGGAATAGCCCGGCAGCTCCTTCAGGACGCGCACATAGTCGATCATGCCGTCGCCCGGCACTGTGTAGACGCCTTCCAGCATCGAATCGAGAAACGACCAGTCCTTGCGATTGGCGCGCCACATCACATCCTCGCGCACATCCTTGCAATGGACGTGGCCGATGCGGTCACGGTAGTGCCGCGCGAGCCGCGCCGGGTCCGCGCCGCCCCATGTGGCGTGGCCGGTATCCAGCAGGAGCTTCACGCCATCGCCCGTTACCGCCATGAAGCGGTCGATCTCGGCCTCGGTCTGCACGCAGGTTCCCATGTGGTGATGATAGACCAGTTGCAGCCCGTATTCAGCCCTCAGCGCCGCGGCAAATGCCGTGAAGCGCTCGCCGAATTGCGCCCAGTCGTCCTTTGCAAGCACCGGGCGCGCCGACAAAGGCACGGCACGGTTGCTATGGATCGCGTTGGAGGTCTCGGCAGCGATGAAGACGCCGCAGCCCATTTCCGCAAGCAGGGACGCATGATCCCGCGCAGCCGCAAGTTCGGTGTCGACGTCTCGCACCAGCAGCTCGGTCGACCACCAGCCGCTCACCAGTGCATGGCCGAAGCGTTCGAGAACAGGCCGCAGCTCGGCCGAGCGTCGCGGAAACTTGTTGCCCAGTTCCATGCCGACGAAGCCTGCAGCCTGCGCCTCGGCAAGGCAGCGCTCCAGCGGAATGTCCCCGCCGATCTCGATCATGTCGTCGTTGGACCAGCCGATGGGGTTGGCGCCGATGCGGATCATGTTGGTCGTATCTCCAGTTGCCTTGTCTCGGATCCGTCAGTCGCCGATGCGCTGCTTTTCCCGAGCGTCCTCGTAGGATGCGCGGGCGGCGCGCACGTCCTCGCGCTCGCTCACCTCGGGCACCGCCACGTCCCACCAGTGACCGCCCGCCTCGGTGCTCACAAGCGGATCTGTGTCGATGACAACAACGCTGGTACGGTCGGATCCACGCGCCGCCTGCAGCGCCGCCTCCAGTTCTGCGATGGAGGCCGCCTTGACCGCATGCGCGCCGAGGCTCGCCGCGTGGGCGACGAAATCGACCTCCGGCAGCACCTCGTGCTGCGCGTCCTTGAGCAGATTGTTGAAGCTCGCACCCCCGGTGGCGACTTGGAGCCGGTTGATGCAGCCGAAGCCGCGATTGTCGAGCAGCACGATCGTCAGCTTCAGCCCGAGCATCACCGATGTGGCGATCTCGGAATTGAGCATGAGGTAGGAGCCGTCGCCGACCATGACGACCACCTCCTTGTCCGGCCGCGCCATCTTGGCGCCCAGGCCGCCTGCGATCTCGTAGCCCATGGCCGAGAAGCCGTATTCGGCATGATATGAACCCGGCCCGCCGGCCTGCCAAAGTTTATGCAGTTCGCCCGGCAAGCCGCCTGCCGCGTGCAGCACGATCGCGTCATTGCCGATCGCTCGCTGCACCGCGCCGATCACCTGCGCGTCGCTCGGCTGCGCCGCGTTGGTGGCGGCCGTCACCCGCGCAGCGGCCTCCTGCCATGCGGCCTTGCCTGCCTCCGCGCCCGTCGTCCAGGCGGCGGGCGCGGCCCAGCCGGCGAGTGCATCCGACAACTCCGTCAGCCCCTCGCGCGCATCGGCCACCAGCGTCAGCGCGCGATGCTTGCCGGCATCGAACGGCTGGACATTGAGGCCGACGATGCGCTTGTCTGGATCGGCAAACAGCGACCAGGATCCGGTGGTGAAATCCTGCAGGCGGGTTCCGACCGCGATCACGAGGTCTGCCTCGCGCGCCAGCCTGTTGGCGGCTTCGGTTCCGGTGACGCCGACCGCGCCCATGTTGAGCGGATGACTGTCCGGCAGCGAGGATTTGCCGCCCTGCGTTTCGCAGACGGGAATGCCGCCCGCTTCCGCCAGCGCTGCCAGCGCATCGGCAGCACCCGAATAGAGAACGCCGCCGCCGGCGATGATGAGCGGCTTTTTCGCCGCCCTGATCGCTGCGACAGCCCCTTCGAGTTCGCCCCGATCCGGACGCAGACGGCGCGGCAGCCACAGCCGCTCGTCGAAGAAGCTTTCGGGATAGTCGTCGGCTTCTGCCTGCACGTCCTGACAAAGCGACAGCGTCACCGGCCCGCAGTCGGCCGGGTCGGTCAGCACCTGCATGGCCCGCGCCATCGCCGGCACGATCTGCTCCGGCCGCGCGATGCGGTCGAAATAGCGCGAGACCGGCCGGAAGCAGTCGTTGGCCGAAACGGTCGCGTCGGCAAAGCTTTCCACCTGTTGCAAAACGGGATCGGGGATGCGGCTGGCGAACACGTCGCCGGGCAGCAGCAGCACCGGAAGCCTGTTCACATGCGCAAGGGCTGCCGCCGTCACCAGATTGGTTGCGCCCGGGCCGATCGACGTCGTTGCCGCCATCATGCGGCGGCGGAAACTCGCCTTCGCATAGGCGATCGCCGCATGCGCCATCGCCTGCTCATTATGGGCGCGATAGGTCGGCAGCGTCTCGCGCACCTGATAGAGCGCTTCGCCGAGCCCCGCGACATTCCCATGACCGAAGATCGCCCATACGCCTGCAAAAACCGGCACGCGCGCGCCGTCGATCTCGGTCATCTGGCGGGTCATGAAGCGCGTCAGCGCCTGCGCCATCGTCAGGCGCACGGTCCTCGTCATGTCCTTCCTCCCTCTATGGTCACGCCGCCCTGTCCGCTCTTGCCGATTGCCAGGCCCGCGTGAGGCTGTCGAAGCGATCAGCCATCTCTGCAATCGCCGCCTCATCGGAAATTGCGCCGGCAAACCAGCTCTCCGCCGCGTTCATGAACAGCGTCCTGCCGACAGCGAAACCCTTTACCACCTGCGCATCGGCGGTTGCCGCGAATGCGGCCTCAAGTTCGGCCTGCGGGGCCTCCAGCCCGAGCAGCATGACGCCCCTGCACCAAGGGTCGTTGCGTTCGATCACCGACGCAATGGCATTCCACGCCGCAGGCGAGGCCTGCGGTTCGAGCTTCCACCAGTCGGGCTTGATGCCGAGCGCGTAAAGCTCCTCCAGCGCGGTCGCCACCGTGTCGTCGGCGAGCTGCCCGTGCTTGCCGCAGATAATCTCGATCAGCAGTTCGCGCCCGACCTTGCGCGCGGCATCGAACAGCGCCCGCAGCTTCTCCTGCTGCTCCGCCTTGAGCGCCGGCGGATCGTCGGGCCGGTAGAAGCACAGGCACTTGATGCAGTGGTCGACCGGCCATTCCACGAGCTGCGAGCCGATATCCTGACTGAACTCGAAGCGCAGCGGGCGCGAGCCCGGCACCTCGACCGGCCGGCCGAGCCACGAAAACTCGTGCCGCGCGAACTCGAACAGCGCCTCGCGCCCGAACCGTTCGTCGATCAGCATGCCGTAACCCGGTCTGCCGCCGGCAACCTTCGCCGCCGCTCTGACGGCCAGCGTCTTGAATACGCTGATGCGCGCCGCGTCCTGCCCGTGGCGCGCGGCAAGTTCCTCGAACTGCGCGCGGTGGTCGACTGCGAAGGCCATGATCGAGGCGATTCCGGTGCGCCGCGTCGTCGCCCAGTGGATATGGTTTATCGCCTCGTCCTTGCGAAGCGCGCGATGCCGCGAGCCATGCTTCAGGAAGAATTGCAGCTCCTCGAAGGTCGGGATCTCCGGCGCGCAGAGCAGTCGCGACACGGCAAAGGCGCCGCATGCGTTGGCCCATGTCGCCGCCGTCTCCAGCGGCTCGCCGCGCAGCCAGCCGCGCAGGAAGCCCGACATGAACGCGTCGCCTGCGCCCAGCACGTTATAGACCTCGATCGGGAAGCCGCGCCCGACGATGCCCCGCTCCAGATCGTCGGGGATCGCGCCGTCATAGACGATGCAGCCCATCGGGCCACGCTTCAGCACGATCACGGCCTGCGAATGCACACGGATCGTCTTCAGCGCTGCCGGCAGTTCGCTCTCGCCCGACGCGACCAGCACTTCCTCCTCCGTGCCGACGATCAGGTCGCATTCGGCAAGTACAGATTTCATCTTTGCCGAAACGGCGGCCGAGGCGATGTAGCGGTTGTCTCCTTCCGCATGGCCCGCGAGCCCCCACAGGTTCGGCCGATAGTCGATGTCGAGCACGACCTTGCCGCCGGCCTCGCGCATCAGCCGCATCGCCTTGCGTTGAGCGGCCTCGGTTCCCGGCCGCGAAAAATGCGTGCCGGTGACGACGACGGCGCGCGCCCGGCCGATGAAATCGGCAGCGACGTCATGTTCGCTAAGCGCCATGTCGGCGCAGTTCTCGCGATAGAAAAGCAGCGGAAACGACCTGTCGTCCTGCACCGAGAGGATCGCCAGCGCCGTCAGCCGCTCCGGATCGGCAACGATGCCGTCGGTGCTCACACCTTCGCGTCCGAGCTGCTCGCGGATGAAACGGCCGAACTGCTCGTCGCCGACACGCGTCAGCAGCGCCGAGCGCAGGCCCAGCCGCGCCGTGCCGATCGCGATGTTGGCGGGGCAGCCGCCGACCGACTTGGCGAAAGACGCCGCATCCTCCAGCCGCGCGCCGATCTGCTGACCATAAAGGTCGACAGAGGCGCGCCCGATGGTGATGACGTCGAGTTCAGCGGTGCGTTCGCCTGCCGAGGCGGCCATGTTGTCCTCCAGCTTTTCGCAAGGCCGAAATGCCGGCCTCTAGCCGCCGGCATCCTCAATACGAAATATCAATTCCAATGTAACGTCAATATGGAATAGACATTCCTTTTGTGGCTATGCCGTTTCCTAGCCGGCGAGACGGCGCCGTTCCTCCGCGCAACCGACCGCAAGCGTCATCGCCAGCGCCATGGTCGCGCCGAGCGAGCGGAAGCCCGAAAAATCCGATTCGGCAACCTCGAACCAGACCGCAGCGAACTGCGCCAGAGGCGAAAAGGCGCTGTCGGTGATGGCAACGATCGGCACCCCGCGCTCGTGGAGCACCCGGACCTCGTCGATCGTGGCTGGCGCATAAGGCGAGAAACTCACCGCGATCACCGCATCGCGCGGCGTGGCGAATCCGATGATCTCCGGCTGGAGCCCGGATGCCGATTCGATGATCTGGCTGCGCACATGCAGCTTGCCGAGCGCATAGCCGAGATAGCTGGCGACCGGAAAAGAGCGTCTTTTGGCGAGGATATAGAGCGTCTCCGCCCGTGCGAGGATGCCAACCGCCCTGTCGAGCGTGGCCTCGTCCACACTCCGCGCCATCAGGTCCAGCGAGCGGACCGATGCGGCGAGGAACCCGTCGAGCATCGCCCGGTTGGTCGCGCCGTTCTGCGCCTCGTCGCGCAGCGCGGCCAGCCGCTCCTCATAGGTCGTGTTGCGCTCGCGCAGACGTTCACGAAATACCGACTGCAGGCTCGTGAACCCGTCGAAGCCAAGCTGCTGTGCGAAGCGGATCAGCGTCGAGGGCTGCACGCCGGCCGAAGCCGCGATGCTGGCCGTCGTGCCGAAGGCGATCTCGTCGGGGTTGTCCAGCGCATAGGCAGCCACCTGCGCAATGCGCTTCGGTAAGACGCTGCGCTGCTCAAGGATCGTCTCCCGCAGCGTTTCATAATCTCTTGGATAGGCAGCCTCGCCGGCCGGCGATCGGTCATTCATCCCAGTGTCGTCTCCCGGCCTCACAGGCAGATAAAGCGCCGCACTGGCGCCAATGAACTAAACATTCCATTTTTGATGTAAATAGACTAAATCATTCGCATTGGCTTGCCAAGCGATGGGAGAGAGCATGGTTGCGAATATCGGCGTGGGCCTGATCGGCACCGGTTTCATGGGCAAATGCCACACGCTCGCCTGGAAGGCGGTCGGCACCGTCTTCCCCGACATGCCGGCAATCACCCTTGCCCATCTCGCCGAGGTCGATGCCGATCTGGCAGGGCGGCGCGCCGACGAGTTCGGATTTGCCCGGTCGACGGAAGACTGGCGCACCGTCGTCGCCGATCCGCAGGTCGATGTCGTGTCGATTGCCGCACCCAATGAATTCCATCCCGAAATGGTAATCGCGGCCCTCGAAGCCGGCAAGCATGTCTGGTGCGAGAAACCGATGGCGCCCGCCTTCGCCGATGCCGAGCGCATGGCGCGGGCGGCACGGGCGAGCGGCAAGGTTGCGGTGCTTGGCTACAACTACATCCAGAGCCCCGCGATGCGGCATATAAGCCGCTTGCTCGCCGACGGCGCCATCGGCGCGATCGCACAGTTGCGCATCGAGATGGACGAAGACTTCATGGCCGACCCGGAGGCCATGTTCTTCTGGAAACATGAAGCCAGGTCCGGCTACGGCGCGCTCGACGATTTTGCGGTGCATCCGCTCTCCATCGTTTCGGTACTGTTTGGCCGCGTCGCGCGCGTGGTCTGCGACATGTCGATGCCCTATCCCGACCGGCCGGTGCATGGCGGCGGGCGGCGCGACGTAGAAACCTACGACATCGCCTCCGCGCTTATGCAGCTCGAAAGCGGCATCCCGGCCACCTTGCAGGTCAGCCGTTCGGCATGGGGCCGCAAGGGCCGCATCGCGATCCAGATCTTCGGCTCGAAGGGCACCATCCTGTTCGATCAGGAGCGCTTCAACGAGGTGCAGCTCTATCTCACCGCCGATCCCGCCGGCGAACAGGGCTTCCGCACCATCCTCAGCGCACCCCGGCACGAACCCTACGGCCAGTTCATTCCCGCGCCGGGTCACGGCTTGGGGTTCAACGATCTCAAGACCATCGAGTGCCACGAGTTGATCACGTGCCTTTCCGGCGCGGATGCCCGCATCATCGATTTCGACGCCGGGCTGGAGATCGAGCGTACCGTTCATGCAATGGCCAGCTCGCATGCCGAACGGCGCTGGATCGACGTCGCCCACCCCGCCGCATAGACCGGCGGGACCACACGGCTACAGTCGGACAGTGCGGCCTTCCCCGGCAGAGGTCAGCGCCGCGTCCGCGAGCCGCAGCGCCGCAAGCCCGTCCGCCCCGCTCGGCGACGGCGCCTTGCCTTCCGTAACGGTCGCAATGAAGGCCGCGATCTCGTTGGCGTAAGCCTCGGTGTATCGGGTCATGAAGAAATCGTGCAGCGGCGGCCGCGTATAGCCCGCGGCATTTGCCACTTCGATCGAGACCGGTCGCTGGTTTTCGGCCGCCACCATGCCCTTCGAGCCGAGCACCTCGATGCGCTGGTCATATCCATAGGTCGCGCGGCGCGAATTGGAGATCGTGCACTGGCGACCGGAGGCCGTCGTCAGGATCACGCTGACGCTGTCATAGTCACCGAGTTCGCCCACCCTTTCGTCGACCAGCACGGAGGCGCTGGCGCTGACCGTCACCGGCTCCTCGCCCAGCAGGAAGCGCGCCATGTCGAAATCGTGGATCGTCATGTCGCGGAAGATGCCGCCGGAACGCGGGATGTAGTCCAATGGCGGCAGGCCGGGGTCGCGCGACGTGATCGTCACCATTTCCACTGTGCCGACCGCTCCATCGTCGATCGCCTGCCGAACGGCCCTGAAATGCGGGTCGAAGCGCCGGTTGAAACCGACCATCAGCGTGGCACCGGTCTGCTCCACCACCGACAGGCACTGCTCCACGCGACCGATGTCGAGATCGACCGGCTTTTCGCAAAACACGGCCTTGCCGGCGCGCGCGAACCGCTCGATGAGGTCGGCATGCGTGTCGGTCGGCGTGCAGATGATGACGGCATCGACATCGTCCGCCCGTTCGATCTCGTCGATGCTTTTCACCGTCGCACCGTAGATGGCGGCGAGCTCCTGGGCGACGTCGGCAAAGGAGTCGGCGACGGCAACGAGCCGCGCCTTGTCGTTGGAGGCGACGGCACGGGCATGGACCTTGCCGATGCGGCCGGCGCCAAGAAGGGCGAAAGATAGTGTCATCTGCTTTTTGCTCGCAAAACGGGGGACGCGACCCGCGTCCCCATCCGGTTTTTCATCCATGCTTTTGACAGGTAAGCCCTAGACCGTCCCGCCAAGCGAGCCCTCCAGCTCCGCAAGCTCGGCGCCGCCCGCCATCAGGTCCTGCAATTCTTCGGTCGTGATCTCGCCGCGTTTCGCCGTGCCGAGCGTCTGGCCGCGATTGAGAACGGTGAACCGGTCGCCGACCGCCATGGCGTGGCGCACATTGTGGGTGATGAACACGACGCCTATGCCCTTCTTGCGCACCTGGTCGATGGTGGCAAGCACCTTGGAGGTCTGCCGAACGCCGAGCGCGGAGGTTGGCTCATCGAGGATCAGGACCCGCGCCCCGAAATGGACTGCCCGGCAGATCGCCACCGTCTGGCGCTCACCGCCCGAAAGCGTGCCGACAGCCTGGTCCGGCTCGCGCAGGCGGATGCCCATCTCGCGCATCGCCTCCATGGCCACCCTGTTGGCGGTCTGGAAATCGAAGAAGCGGAACGGACCGACGCGCCGCTTCGGCTCGCGGCCCATCCAGAAATTGCGGGTCACCGACATCAGCGGGATCATCGCGAGGTCCTGATAGACCGTGGCGATGCCGCGCGTCATCGCGTCGCGCGGGCTGGTGAAGGCGACGCGTTCGCCGTCGACCAGGATTTCGCCGCGCGTCGGCTTGTGCACCCCCGACATCGTCTTGATGAAGGTCGACTTGCCGGCGCCGTTGTCGCCCAGCAGGCAGTGGCATTCGCCGGGCATGACCGAGACCGATACGCCGGCCAGCGCGATCACCGAGCCGAAATGCTTTTCGATGTCGCGCAGTTCGATGAGCGGTGTGTCTGCCATTTCAGCGCTCCCCCGTGATCAGGCGGCGGATATAGGTGTTGAGCACCACCGCGAGCAGCAGGATGACCCCAAGGAAGACCCGGAACAGCGAGCTTTCGACGCCGGCGAAGAACAGGCCCTGCTGCACGACGCCGAAGATCAGCGCGCCGAAGGCCGCCCCTATCACCGAACCGTAGCCGCCGGTCAGCAGTGCGCCGCCGATGACCACGGAGATGATCGCCTCGAACTCCTTCAGGAGACCACGGTCGGCCGCCGCCGAGCCGAACTCGAGCACCTGACAGGTTGCGAAGACCGTGGCGCAGAATGCGGTGAACACGAACATCAGGATTTTCACCCGGTCGACCGGTACGCCGACATAGCGCGCTGCCTGGGCGTCGCCGCCGGCGGCGAAGATCCAGTTGCCGAACTGGGTGCGGGTCAGAAGCACATGCGCGAAGATGATGAGCGCCAGCGCCCAGACCATCAACATGGGAATACCGTCGATCACCGGCTGGCCGGCGCGCGTTCCGGCCACAAACTTGCCGATCACCCCGATGTCGGCGAGCCATACGAACAGCCCGCCGAGGATCTTGCCGCCGAACAGCGCCGCTAGCCAGTCGCCCTCGGCCGCCTCCTTGACGCCGCCGATGATCGTCTGGCGCGTCGTCGAGATCGAGATGAAGATCGTCAGGCCGCGCAGGATGTAGAGAAAGGCGAGCGTCACGATGAAGGACGGCAGGCCGGTCTTGATGACGAGAAATCCGTTCACCCAGCCGATCGCCATCGCCAGCAGGAAAGCGGCGATGATCGCCGCCCACATCGGCCAGCCATACGTCACAGAGAGCAGCGCGATGACTATGCCGGAAAAGCCGATCATCGAACCCACCGAAAGATCGAACTCGCCGGCGATCATCAGCAGGCAGGCGCCCACGGCGATGATCATGAACTGCGCCGAGACCACGCCCCAGTTCATGACGCCCTCGGCGCTGAACATGCCGGTGTCGCGCGCGACCATGAGGAAATAGACGAAGACGAGGATGACACCGCAGATAGCGCCCAACTCGGGACGTATCAGCGCCTTGCGGAAGCGCGAGACCTCGCGAACCCGCTCGTCTCTCTCGGGTGGCTGGCCGGACGCGCCTTGCGCGCTTGGCTGGACGCTCTCGCTCATCTTTCGCTCCCTCGATCGCCCACGCGCCATCGACCGGGCGCGTAGACCCGCATGTCTGGCACATTCAAAGTCGTCTCGATGCGGATTTCAGGGCCGGGGGCGCATCCACCCCCGGCACGAGTTCAGCAGCTCAGCGGTATTCGCCCGCCAGCGCCTCGACTTGCTCGATATTGTCCTTGGTGATGTAGCCCGGACCCGAATTGATCGAGTTCGGCGGGATCACGCCGTAGCGGGCATAGTTGGTCAGGAGCACGATCGGCAGATAGCCCTGAAGGTAAGGCTGCTGGTCGATGGCGAAGTCGATGACATCGGCCTTGATGCCCTCAGAGATGCCCTGCGACAGGTCGAAGGTCGCAAAGAAGACCTCGCCCGCCATGCCGTTCTCCTGAAGGGCTGCCAGCGTCGGCTCCGCCGAGTTCGGTCCCAGTGTCAGAATGCCGTTGGTGTCGGCATTGGCGCGCAGATGGGCGAGTACCTTGTTCTTCACCTCGGCCGGGTCGATGCCGGAATCGATCATCTGGTTGCCAAGCTCGACGCCGAGCGCGTCCGCGAAGCCCTGGCAGCGCTCAACCGAGGCCGGGTTGGTGATGTAGTGATTCACGCAGACGAACTTGGTGACGCCCGCCTCCTTGGCGCGCTCGCCGGCGCCCTTACCGGCGTCATATTCCGGCTGGCCGATATGCAGCATCGCGCCGAGCTGCTTCGACTGCTCGACCGTACCGGAGTTGACGGTAATCACCGGAATGCCCTTGGCCACCGCATCGCCGATCGGTCCCTCCAGCGCATTGATGTCGGCGATCGAGGTGATGATGCCGTTCGGGTTCGAGGCAGCGGCCTGCTCGATGATGCGCGCCATGTCGGCGATGTCGCCCGTCGGTGGATTGCGGTATTCGACCGTCACGTCCATCTGCTCGGCGGCGACGTTCAGCGCATTCTTGATCGTGTTCCACCATGAATCGGAATCCGGCGCATGGCTGACGAAAACGAACCGCTCGCCTTCGGCCTGCGCCGTGCCGGCGGCTCCTGCGGCCGTCGCAACGGCCAGCCCGAGCGCCAATAGAAGCTTCCTCATTGTCGTTCTCCTCCACATTCGGTGTCCGGCTGCACCGATTTATAGCCGGAGACCTGCCGCCTGACGGCAGACCCGTCTTCCGTGGCTCGACAGGCGAACCCGGATCGACAATTCCTCCCCCGGATCGCCATTTCAGAATGTTCGCGCCATATTCACGTGTTATGAAATATTTATTCCATCTTGAGCCATTACGTCAAGAGGCGTTTCACCGGCGCGCGCGGCGACGCGCGCACTGGAACGATGGCAATTGGCTGAGTGGCTTGGCGCCGCTTTTGGCGGTGCGTCTGAATTGGGCGGGGCCGGACAGCGGAACGACTGCGCGGGCTACTGCCCTTCTTTGGCCGCCTCATATGCAGCCAGCGCGCGCTTTCTTGCTGACGCATGGTCGACCACAGGCTTGGGATAGGTTCGCCCAAGTTCCACGCCGGCGTCTGCCAGCACCTTGTCCGGTGCATCCCATGGATTGTGCAAGTATCGATCGGGAAGTTTGTCCAGCTCGGGCACGAAGCGGCGGACATAGCTGCCGTCGGGATCGAACTTTTCGCCCTGCAGCACCGGATTGAATATCCGGAAATAGGGCGCCGCATCAGCGCCGGATCCCGCCACCCACTGCCAGTTTGCCGGATTGCTGGCGGCGTCGGCATCCACCAGCGTATCCCAGAACCAGCGCTCGCCCTCGCGCCAGTCGATCAGCAGATGCTTGGTCAGGAACGAGGCGACGATCATGCGCACCCGGTTGTGCATCACGCCGGTCTGCCAGAGTTCGCGCATGCCGGCATCGACGATCGGATACCCGGTTCTGCCCCGCTGCCACGCACGCAGGGCTTCCTTGTCGGACTTCCATGGAAAGGCATCGAAGGTTGGCTGGAAGTTTTCCTCGCAGAGCCCCGGATTGTGAAACAGCAGATGGTGGCAGAACTCGCGCCAGCCGATTTCCCCCCGGAACTTGGCAAGGTTAGCGCTCGAGACCTCCTTCGCCTCGGCGCGCAACGCCGCGAAGATCTGGTAGGGCGTGATCTCGCCATGCGCCAGATGCGGCGACAGTCCCGAGGTCGACCCGCCGGCCGGAAAATCGCGGCCATCCGCATAATCGTCCAGCCGTTCCGAGATGAAGCTTTCAAGCCGCGCATGCGCGCCGTCTTCACCGGGCGTCCAGACTTCGCCGAAAGCCTTGGCCCAATCCGGTGATCGTGGCAATGGAAACAGCTCGTCAAGCGTCTTCGAGGCGATCTTGCCGTCATAGCCGGCGATCCTGCGCGGTGGATCGATCGGGTCGCGCGGATCGGGACCGGCCGACATCGCCTTCCAGAACGGCGTGAACACCTTGTAGAACGACCCCGCGCCCGTCTGCAGACGAGAAGGCTCGTGCAGAAGCTGTCCGTCGAAACTTTCGGCACGCAGGCCGCGTTCGCGCAGCGCGCTCTTGATCGCCGCATCCGCCGCCGCTCCTGCCGGATGATAGCGGCGATTCCAGAACACCGTGTCGGCACCGCTGTCGCCGACAAGATCGTCGACGACATCCCGCATCGCCCCGCTGCGCAGCACAAGCCGAACGCCGCGTTTTTCAAGGCTTTCCGTCAGCCGTGCCAGTGAATGGTGCAGCCACCAGCGCACCGCGCCGCCGGGCGCGCGCACGCCTTCGCTTTCCTCATCCAGCACATAGGCCGCAAGCACCGGCTTGTCCGCCTGCGCGGCCGCCGCCAGCGCGCCGTTGTCCGCGACGCGCAGATCGTGGCGGAACAGCACGAGCACCGGCGCGCCGCCATCCGGCTTGGCGTCGCTCATGGCGCCGAGGTTCCGTTGGTCATCGATTGCATGTCCATGCTTGGATTACGCATTGCGAATGCTTTCGGTTCATCACGTAATGCCCTCGCGTTCGCAGACGTGGAAAGACAGGGGGCCGCAAAAGCGGCCCCCTGCCTGTCGATCGAACGAGCTCGATCTTACTGCCAGCTCTTGACCAGCTCGTCATAGTTGACGGTCTGGGGCTGTTCCTTCTCGTTCTCGATCTTGAGCTGCGGCGCGAGGTTGCCCTTCTCGACGGCATCCTTGTTCCAGTACTCCAGGTCATGCTCCTCGGCGAGCTTGGGGCCGATGTCGCCCTGCACGCCTGCGCGTTCCAGTCGCTCCATCACCCGCTCCTGCTCGGCGCACAGCGAGTCCATCGCTTCCTGCGGTGTCTTCGCGCCAGAGGACGCATCGCCGATCGCCTGCCACCAGAGCTGTGCGAGCTTCGGATAGTCAGGCACGTTGGTGCCGGTCGGCGACCACTGCACGCGGGCCGGCGAGCGGTAGAACTCGATCAGACCGCCGAGCTTGGGCGCGCGCTCGGTGAAGGACTCGTGCTGGATGCTCGATTCCCGGATCAGCGTCAGGCCGACATGGCTCTTCTTGACGTCGACCGTCTTCGAGACGACGAACTGCGCATAGAGCCAGGCGGCCTTGGCGCGATCGTCGGGGGTGGACTTCAGGATCGTCCACGATCCCACGTCCTGGTAGCCGAGCTTCATGCCGTCCTTCCAGTAGACGCCATGCGGCGACGGCGCGAAACGCCACTTCGGCGTGCCGTCCTCGTTGACCACCGGCAGCCCGTCCTTGACCATGTCGGCGGTGAAGGCCGTGTACATAAACATCTGCTGAGCGATCTCACCCTGCGCCGGAACCGGGCCGGATTCCGAGAAGGTCATGCCCTGCGCCGAGGCCGGTGCGTAGGCCTTCATCCAGTCCAGATATTTCTGGATGGCATAGACGGCAGCCGGGCCGTTGGTGTCGCCGCCGCGCGCCACGCAGGAGCCGACGGGGCGCGAGTTCTCGTCGACCTTGATGCCCCATTCGTCGACCGGCAGGCCGTTCGGCAGGCCCTTGTCGCCGTTGCCGGCCATCGACAGCCATGCGTCGGTGAACCGCCAGCCCAACGACGGGTCCTTCTTGCCATAGTCCATATGGCCATAGACCTGCTTGCCGTCGATCTCGCGGCCGGTGAAAAACTCTGCGATGTCCTCATAGGCCGACCAGTTCACCGGCACGCCGAGGTCGTAGCCGTACTTCTCCTTGAATTCTGCCTTGTTCGTCTCGTCGTTGAACCAGTCGTAGCGGAACCAGTAGAGGTTCGCGAATTGCTGGTCGGGCAACTGGTAGAGATCGCCGTCCGGCGCAGTGGTGAACTTCAGCCCAATGAAGTCGTCGAGGTCGAGGTTCGGGTTGGTGACGTCCTTGCCCTCGTTCGCCATCCAGTCGGTCAGCGAGCGGGCCTGCTGGTAGCGCCAGTGGGTGCCAATCAGGTCCGAGTCGTTGACATAGGCGTCATAGACGTTTTCGCCCGACTGCATCTGCGTCTGCAGTTTCTCGACGACGTCGCCCTCGCCGATCAAATCGTGCGTGATGTTGATGCCGGTAATGGCTGCGAATGCCGGGGCCAGGGTTTTGGATTCGTACTCATGCGTGGTGATGGTCTCCGACACCACCTTGATGTCCATGCCCTTGAATTGTTCTGCAGCGTCGATGAACCACTGCATCTCGGCTTCCTGCTCCTCGCGGCTGAGCGCGGACATGTCGCCGATCTCTGCGTCGAGGAATGCCCGCGCCGCTTCCATGTCGGCGAAGGCGGGCGCCGCTCCGACCAGGAGCGCTATTGCTGTCGTTGATGCCAAAAGCTGCCGTCGCATTGATTTCCTCCCTAGGGTTTGAATGCGATCCGGAAGCGGCGCAGGTGTGCCGCATCCGCAGTTTCCCGCGCTACACGTATCGAAACACGCCGATGGCGTAGACGACCGAAAGTGCGAGTGCCCACCACAGGCCGGGCCCGACCAGCCCAAGCCAAGCGAGATGGATGAAGGCGCTGCCGAGCAGCGAAACGAAAAGGCGGTCGCCGCGCGTCGTCTCGAAGCGCAGGATGCCCACACGGGGATGCCCCCCGGGCCGGGCGTATTCCCACACGGCCATCAGCGCGAGCAGCAGGAAGATGGTCGAGAAGAACAGCGCGGTCGGGAATGACCATGCCATCCAGCTCCGCGGAAACAGCGAGGCGAACCAGTCCCGCTCGCCGTCCTCGACCGGCAGGCGCTGCATGAAGAACCAGACCGCCGCGACGTAGATCGCCAGGACGACGGCCAGTGGTATCTGCCAGCGGCGTGTTTGCGTCATCATACCCTCCCCAGGGCGAAGCCCTTGGCGATGTAGTTGCGCACGAACCAGATCACGAGCGCGCCGGGGATGATCGTCAGCACGCCGGCTGCGGCCAGCACGCCCCAGTCGAGCCCCGAGGCGGAGACCGTGCGGGTCATCGTGGCGGCGATCGGCTTGGCGTCGGTCGTCGTCAGCGTGCGGGCGATCAGCAGTTCCACCCAAGAGAACATGAAGCAGAAGAAGGCAGCCACCCCGATGCCGCTGGCGATCAGCGGCATGAATATCTTCACGAAGAAGCGCGGGAAGGAATAGCCATCGATATAGGCGGTCTCGTCGATTTCCTTCGGCACGCCGGACATGAAGCCTTCGAGGATCCAGACCGCCAGCGGAATGTTGAACAGGCAGTGCGCGATCGCCACGGCGATATGCGTGTCGATCAGGCCGAAGGCCGAATAGAGCTGGAAGAACGGCAGCGCGAAGACCGCCGGCGGGGCCATGCGATTCGTCAGCAGCCAGAAGAACAGGTGCTTGTCGCCGAGGAACCTGTAGCGCGAGAAGGCATAGGCCGCCGGCAGCGCCGCGAGTACCGAAATGGTCGTGTTGAGCACGACGTAGATGATCGAGTTGATATAGCCCGAATACCAGGACGGATCGGTGAAGATCACCGCGTAGTTGCGCAGCGTCGGGCTTTGAGGCCACAGCGAGAAGACGTTGAGGATTTCCTGATTGGTCTTGAAGCTCATGTTGATGAGCCAGTAGATCGGCAGCATCAGGAAGATGATGTAGAGCGTCGGCACCAGCCACCAGAAGCGGGATTCCCCGCCGCGCCGGCGCATCTGCCGCAGCACGCGCTCGTTCGCCGCCGCCTTGTCGGCCGCGTTCCGGGTCGCGGGCACGGCCTCGCCGTTGCGCATCGTGGCCGTCCTTTCGTCGCCGGCCATCACTTCTTCTCCGCGTCGTAATTGGTCATGACGGTGTAGAACACCCACGACATCGCCAGGATGATCAGGAAGTAGATGATCGACATCGCCGCAGCCGGGCCGAGGTCGAACTGCCCGATCGCCATCTTCACGAGATCGATCGACAGGAACGTCGTCGAGTTGCCCGGCCCGCCACCCGTCACCACGAAGGGCTCGGTGTAGATCATGAAGGAATCCATGAACCGCAGCAGGATCGCGATCAAAAGCACGCGGCTCATCTTCGGAAGCTGGATGTAGCGGAAGACGGCCCAGCGCGACGCGCCGTCGATCTTCGCCGCCTGGTAGTAGGCCTCGGGGATGGAGACGAGGCCGGCATAGCACAACAGCACGACGAGGCTCGTCCAGTGCCACACGTCCATGACAATGACCGTAACCCAGGCATCGATCGGATCGTTGACGTAGTTGTAGTCGATGCCGAGCGTGTAGAGGGTGCGCCCGAGCAGGCCGATGTCGATGCGGCCGAAGACCTGCCAGATCGTGCCGACTACGTTCCACGGTATCAGCAGCGGCAGCGCCATCAGCACGAGGCATACTGGCACGCCCCAGCCCTTGCGCGGCATGTTGAGCGCGATGAAGATGCCCAGCGGAATCTCAATGGCCAGGATGATGGCCGAAAAGGCGAGATTCCGACCCATCGCCAGCCAGAACCTGTCGGAGCTGAGAATCTCCTCGAACCATTCGGTGCCGGCCCAGAAGAACTGGTTGCCGCCGAACGTGTCCTGGACCGAATAATTGACGACTGTCATCAGCGGGATCACGGCCGAGAACGCCACCAGCAGCAGCACCGGCAGCACCATGAACCAGGCCCGATTGTTCCAGGTCTTCTCCATGGTCAGCCCTCCGTCGCTATCCGCCAGGAATCGGCATAGAGATTGATCCCCGCCGGATCGAAGCTCACCTTCGGATCGGTGGGAATGTCGTCGTCCTCACCGAGGATCGCCGCGATCTCGCGGCCTTCGAGCATGACCCGCACGATCCGGTAGCGCCCGACATCCTCCACCTTGCTGATCGCGACCGGCATGCCGCTGCGCCCCACGCGCACGAACTCCGGCCGGATGCCGAGCTCGATTGTGCCTGCGGGCTTGCCGGCAGGCGCGGCGGGAAGCTGGATCGTCTGGCCGCCGAGCTGGGCCCGCTGGCCGTCGAGCGCCACCGGCAGCACGTTCATGCCCGGCGAGCCGATGAAGTAGCCGACAAAGGTGTGCTTCGGCCGCGAGAACAACTCATCCGGCGTGCCGATCTGCACGATCTCGCCCTCATACATGACGACGACATCGTCGGCGAAGGTCAGGGCCTCGGTCTGGTCGTGCGTGACATAGACCATGGTGTAACCGAAGCGCCGGTGAAGCTGCTTCAACTGCGAGCGCAGCACCCACTTCATGTGCGGATCGATGACCGTCAGCGGCTCATCGAACAGGATGGCGTTGACGTCGGAACGCACCAGCCCACGGCCAAGCGAGATTTTCTGCTTCTGGTCGGCCGTCAGCCCACGGGCCTTGCGCTGTGCCCATTCCTGCAGGTCGATCATTTCGATGATTTCGCGGACCTTCCGGTCGATCTCGTCCGCCGGCACACCGCGATTGCGCAGTGGAAAGGCCAGATTGTCGTAGACCGTCATCGTGTCGTAGATGACCGGGAACTGGAACACCTGCGCGATGTTGCGCTCCTGGGTGGAAAGCCGGCTCACATCGTTGCCGTCGAAGAGGATGCGACCTTCCGACGGCTCCACCAGCCCGGATATGATGTTGAGTAGCGTGGTCTTGCCGCAGCCCGACGGCCCGAGCAGCGCGTAGGCGCCGCCGTCGCGGAACGTGTGATGCACTTCCTTCAGAGCATAGTCGGCCGGGCCCTGCGGCTTCGGCCCGTAGGAGTGGCGGATGTGGTCGAGGTCGATCCGTGCCATCTCTTCCCCTCAGGCTGCCTGCGCCATGCGGCCGGTGCTGTCGAAGACCATCAGATGCCGCGGATCGATGTAGGCGTCGATCATCTGGTCGGCCTCGAAATTGTGAATGCCACGCGCCAGCATCACCCACTTTTCATCGGCCACGGCCAGGTGAACGAAACTCTCCGAGCCAGTGATCTCGGTGACGGTCACCTTCGCCTTCACCGCGACCGCCCGGTCGTCGGCTGGCGCGAGTGTGAGATGATGCGGCTGGAAGCCGATCGTGTAGGAGCCGTCCGAGATGCCCGCCAGATGGGCCGGCGCCGGCAGGCTCAGTCCGCCATCCAGCTCGAAGCGGTTTCCTCTCTTGGTCAGCAGCATCGTGTTGAGCGGCGGGTCGGCGAAGGTCATCGCGGTGAGCAGGTCGTTGGGCTTGCGGAACACTTCGATGGTCGGGCCGAACTGGGTCACCCGCCCCTCCGACAGCGTCGCCGTGTTGCCGCCGAGAAGCAGCGCCTCCGACGGCTCGGTGGTCGCATAGACGAAGATCGCGCCCGACTGCGAGAAGATGCGCGGCAGCTCGGCGCGCAACTCCTCGCGCAGCTTGTAGTCGAGATTGGCCAGGGGCTCGTCGAGCAGCACCAGCCCGGCATTCTTGACGATGGCGCGGGCAAGTGCTGTACGCTGCTGCTGTCCGCCCGAAAGGTTGAGCGGCTTGCGGTCGAGATAGGGCGTCAGCCGCAGCAGTTCGGCCGCCTGCCTGACCTCGCGGTCGATCGTCGCCCTGTCGCGGCCGGCGACCCGCAGCGGCGAGGCGATGTTCTCATAGACGGTCATCGCCGGATAGTTGATGAACTGCTGGTAGACCATCGCGACGTTGCGCTTCTGCACGGCAACGCCGGTCACGTCCTTGCCGTCGAGCCAGACCGAGCCGGCGGTTGGCACGTCCAGGCCTGCCATGAGGCGCATCAGGCTGGTCTTGCCGGAAAGGGTCGGCCCGAGCAGCACGTTGAGGCTGCCATGCGACAGCGTCAGCGACACGTCGCCGATATGCGTATCGCGTCCGACAACCTTCGATACGTTGCGCAGTTCGAGCATTGATCCTCCTCCGAGATCGTCTGCCGTGCTTTCGTTCACGCGGCGGCTGTGTGCCGGCGCCCTCCCAGTTCCTTCATGTATTTCTCGAGCCCCGCTTCCTCCTCGGCGCTCAGATGCAGCCCGCGCTTGGTACGCCGCCACAGGACGTCGTCCGCAGTCACCGCCCATTCGTTCTCGACAAGATAGCGCACTTCAGCCTCGAAGAGATCAGCGCCGAAATTGCGCCCGAGATCGGCAAGCGACGCTGCCGAACCCAGAATCGCCCGGGCGCGCGTGCCGTAGAGGCGTACCAGTCGTTGCGCCATGCGCTGGTCGACAAACGGATAATCCTTCCGAAGCGACGCAACCTCCGCATCATAGCCCGTCGCCGGGAAGTCGCCGCCAGGCAGGACCGCATCCGCCGTCCAGGACTTTCCCTTAGCCCCGAGAAGGCCTTCGATCTTTTCGAGCATGGCTTCCGAGAGCCGCCGATAGGTGGTGATCTTCCCGCCGAATACGTTGATCAGCGGCGCTTCGCCGTCACCGCCTTCTGCCGCGAGCACATAGTCCCGCGTGGCCTCCTGCGCCTTCGACGCCCCGTCGTCATAGAGCGGGCGCACGCCGGAATAGGTCCACACGATGTCGTCTCGCTCGACCGGCTCGGTGAAATATTCGCTGGCCGCCGCACACAGATAATCGATCTCCTCTTCGGTGATCGACGTATCGGCGGGGTTGCCCTCGTAATCGTGGTCAGTTGTGCCGATAAGGGTGAAATCGTCCTCATACGGGATCGCGAAGATGATGCGGCCGTCCCGGTTCTGGAAGAAATAGGCGCGCGGGTCCGAAAACTTCTTGCGGACCACGATGTGGCTGCCCTGTACCAGCCGCACATTGTGAACGTCGTTGCGCCCCAGCGTGCCCGCCAGCACATCATCGACCCATGGCCCGGCCGAATTGACGAGCAGCCGCGCCTTCACCTCTTCGGTCTTGCCGGTGCCCGTATCCTCGATCGTCACCGTCCACAGCCCGTCCTCGCGGCGCGCGCTCGCCACCCTCGTCCGGGTGCGGATCACCGCGCCGCGGTCAGCGGCATCGCGCGCATTGAGCACAACCAGGCGGGCATCGTTGACGAACCCGTCCGAATATTCGAACGCCTTGCGGAAAAGCGGCTTGAGCGGCTTTCCGGCCGGGTCCGTCCGCATGTCGAGTGTGCGCGTGGCAGGCAAGAGCTTCCGCCCACCCAGGTGGTCGTAGAGGAACAGTCCGAGCCGGATCAGCCATGCCGGGCGGATGCCATCGGCATAAGGCAGCACGAAACGCATCGGCCAGATGATATGCGGCGCGGCGCGCCAAAGCACCTCGCGCTCCATCAACGCCTCGCGCACCAGCCTGAACTCGTAATGCTCGAGATAACGCAGGCCGCCATGGATCAGCTTGGTCGAACCCGACGAGGTTCCGCTGCCCAGATCGTTCATTTCGGCGAGGAAAACCGAGTAGCCGCGCCCAGCGGCATCGCGTGCCACGCCGCATCCGTTGATGCCGCCGCCTATGATGAAGATGTCGTAGCTGGCAGTGCCCACGCAGGATTCCCCTTGCTTTCGCAATGCAGCATAAATGCGCAGTATGAAAACCAAGGGGGATTATTTCGAAAACATAACGAATGTCAAACGAAACCTGTCCGGAAACCGCGCACAGCCCGAAACGGCTCCGGCTATATCCCAAACCGAAGACCGAACGTCCTTCAGAAATACAGTTTGCGGGTGCCTTCGCGCCGCTTTAGCGGGTGAAACTCTGCGCGTTTCCCGCATCGACATTGATGATGTTGCCGGTCGATTTCGCCGACATGTCGGAGGCGAGGAAGTACACAGCCTCGGCGACATCCTCCGGAAATACCGACCGCTTCAGCATGGATCGCTTGCGGTAATGCTCCTCGAGCTGATCCGGCTCCATCGCATAAGCGGCCGCGCGCTGTTCGCGCCATTCGCCGGTCCATATCTTGGAACCGCGCAGCACCGCATCCGGATTGACCGTGTTGACGCGGATCTGGTGTTCCGCGCCCTCCAGTGCCAGGCAGCGTGCGAGATGGATTTCCGCAGCCTTGGCCGTGCAGTAGGCCGCCGCGTTGGGCGACGCGGCGAGCCCGTTCTTCGAGGCGATGAAGACGATGTTGCCGCCCACGCCCTGCTGCTTGAAGGTTCGGAACGCTTCCCGCGAGACGAGGAAATACCCCTTGGCGAGAATGTCCATATTGCGGTCCCACATCGACAGTTCGGTTTCGTCGATCGGCGCCGAGGATGAGATCCCCGCATTGGAGACGAGAACGTCGACCCCGCCATATTCGACCGCGGCACGAGCATAGGCCGAGGCGACTGCCGTCTCGTCGGTCACGTCCAGTTTCACGGTGCGCACGAAATCCGCTCCGAAGGCCTTGGCGAATTCGTCTCGTGCGCTGCCGAGCGCGGCCTCGTCGATGTCGGCGAGCACCACGCATGCGCCCTCGCGCAACAGCCGTGTCGCGGTTGCCTTGCCGATGCCACCCGCCCCGCCGGTCACAAAGGCGATCTGGCCGGCCAGCGATTTCGGCTTCGGCAGGCGTTGCAGCTTCGCCTCCTCGAGAAGCCAGTATTCGATGTCGAACGCCTCCTGGGCCGGCAGGCCGACATAGCTCGACACCGATGACGCGCCGCGCATCACGTTGATGGCGTTGACGTAAAATTCGCCGGAAATGCGCGCCGTCGCCTTGTCGGCGGCGAATGTGAACATGCCGACGCCTGGCATCAGGTACACCACCGCGTTGGGGTCGCGCATGGCAGGCGAATCCGCATGCTTGCATTCTTCGTAATAGGCCCGGTAGCCGGCGCGGTATTCGTCGAGCGCCCCGGGCAGCGCCGCGACCACGGCATCGACATCCGGTCGCGCGGGATCGAACTCGATCACCAGCGGCCGGATTTTGGTGCGCAGGAAATGATCCGGGCAGGATGTTCCGAGCGCCGCCAGCGGCCGCAGCTCCGCGGAATTCACGAATTCAAGCACTGTATCGGAATCGTCGAAGTGCCCGACCTTGCGCGGACCGTCCGCCGAGATCATGCCGCGTATGCGCGGCATCAGCCGCGCGGCAATCGCCCGGCGCTTCGCAGCGGGCAGGGAGCGGGTCGCCGCTCCGCCGAAGGCCGGCTTGTCCGCCGCCTCGTTCTCGAACCAGGCGATAGCCTGGTTGATGGTGTCGATGGTGGTCGCGTAGCAATCCTTAGGCGTGTCGCCCCAAGTAAACAGTCCGTGGCTTCCCAGCACGACGCCCTTGGCCTGCGGATTCTCGCGGCAGAATTTTTCCAGCCACAGGCCGAGCTCGAAGCCCGGCCGCTTCCATGGCAGCCAGCCGATGGCGTCGCCGAAGATCCTCTTCGTCAGCGCTTCGGAATCCTTGGCAGCCGCGATCGCGATGATCGCGTCGGGGTGCATGTGATCGACATATCGGTGCGGCACGAAGGCGTGCAACGGCGTATCGATCGAGGCCGCGCGCGGATTGAGGTTGAAGGTGCAATGCGGCAGGTAGCCGACCATTTCGTCTTCATGCGCGAGCCCGCGATAGAGCCCTTTCAGCGCGTTCAGCCTGTCCATGTAGAGGGTTGCGAAACCGTCGAGCTTGATCGAGGCGCTGTCGCCGCCCGATCCCTTGACCCATAGCACCTCGACGTCCTCACCGGTCAGCGGGTCTTTCTGCGTGATCGTGGAAGATGTGTTGCCGCCGCCATAATTGGTCACGCGCCTGTCGGACCCGAGCAGGTTGGAGCGGTAGACGAGACGTTCCGGCTCGCTCATCGCGGCAGCCCTGGCGTCGTCCCAAAGGTTTTCGAGCCGCGCGGCGCTGTTCCCGATCATATCCACACTCCTCCCGGTGCGGCACGAAGGGGTGCCGCTTCGCTGCCGGCAATTCAGGCCAAGCCATGCAGTTTGTCAATCGTAAAAAGAGTGAAGTTGCTCATATTGCGATGCAATAGCCTTTGTTTGCATTGCGATATGAGCAAACATTCTCATTATCCGCTTGCACGCAACGCTATTTTGCGTAACTTAACTCATACGACGCGTTTCGCGACGCCACGGGAGGAGGAATCGTGAGCGACCTGAGCCGCCACAAGCAGATCATCGAGATCCTGCGGGACAGGCCGTTTGCCTCCGTGCGCGACCTTCAGGAGCGTCTCGGCGTGTCGGCTGCCACCATCCGGCGCGATATAGACAAGATCGATGGCTCTGGTGCCGCTCGAAAGGTCTATGGCGGCATCTCGGCGCTGGACGGAGCTGCGCAAGCGACCGCATTCGCACGCCCTTATGACGAGAATCGCGACCTCGCGGTCGACGCGAAGCGCCAGATTGCCGACTGTGCCGCCACCATGGTGGCCGACGGCGACTCCGTCATCGTCAATGGCGGCTCGAGCTGCTTCCACCTCGGCGTGAAGCTCGCCGAGCGCAACATCCGTCTGTTCACCAACTCGATGCCGCTCGCCGCCTATCTGGGCGATCACGGCAAATGCAGCCTGACCGTCGCCGGCGGCGAACTCCACCGCGAACCGCGCGTCATCTATTCGCCTGCCCAGCCGGTATCGTTCTTCGCTTCCAAATATTTCGTCGGCGCGCAGGGCATCAGCCCCGACGGCCTCCTGGAATCGCACCCGCTGATGGTGCGCTCGATCCAGGAGCTCAGCATGAATGTCGACCAGATCGTCGTGCTGGCCGACAGCCGCAAATTCTCGATCCACGCCCGCAACGTGGCCCTGCCGCTCTCCAGGATCGCGACCCTCATCACCGATGACGGCATCAGCGACCAGCATGCCAAGATGCTGGAGAACGCGGGCGTCAGCCTCTGCGTTGTCTCCGCCAACGGGCTTGGAGGCTGACATGGCCGGCGCCGCGCCCGTCCTGGAAATGCGCGATATCAGCAAGACGTTCGGCGTCGTGCGGGCATTGCGCAACGTCTCACTGACGGTCCACGCCGGCGAACTGCATGCCTTGATGGGCGAGAACGGGGCCGGCAAATCAACGCTGATGAAGATGCTGTCCGGCGCCTACCGGCCCGATCCCGGCGGCGAAATCCTCATCGACGGGCAGCCCGTCACCACCGGCGACCCGATCAAGGCCCGCGCGAACGGCGTCGCGGTCATCTATCAAGAGCTGTCGCTCGCGCCGAACCTGACCGTTGCGCAGAACATCTTCCTCGGCAACGAGCCGCGCCGGTTCGGCGTCGTCGATGCCGGCGCGATGATGACGCGCGCGAAGCCGATCATCGACCGGCTCGGCCTGTCCTTCTCGCCCCGCACACGGGTTTCGCAGCTTTCGCTTGGGGAGCGCCAACTCGTCGAGATCGCGCGGGCCTTGTCCACAGATGCGCGCATCATCGTCATGGATGAGCCGACGACATCGCTCACCTCGCGCGAGACCGATCGCCTGTTCGAGGTGATCGCCGGGCTCAAGGCGCAGGGCATCGCCATCATCTACATCAGCCACCGCATGGAAGAAGTGTATCAGCTCGCCGACCGCGTCAGCGTGCTGCGCGACGGCGGCTATGTCGGCACGCTGGACCGCGACGAGCTCGATGCGCCACGCCTCGTCTCGATGATGGTGGGGCGCGACATCTCGTCTTTCTACAAGAAGGAGCATCAGGCGCCCGGTGCGCAGCGGCCGGTCGCGCTTTCGGTCCGCGGCCTGTCCGCCGAGCGGCTGGTGAAAGACTGCTCGCTTGATCTGCACGAGGGCGAGATCCTGGCGCTCTCGGGGCTGATCGGTTCCGGGCGCACCGAGCTTGCCCGGTTGATCTACGGCGCGGACCGCAAGACCGCCGGAACCATGGAGCTTGGCGGACGCCCGGTGGAGATCGCCTCGCCGGGAGCCGCGCTGGAAGCGGGCATCGCCTATCTCACCGAGGACCGCAGGGAACTCGGCCTTTTCCTCGACATGTCGATCGCCGACAACATCAACATGGGTGTCATGGCGCGCGATGCACGCCGGCTGGGCTTCCGGGACTTTGCGGCGGCCGACAAGCGCGCGACACGGGCGGTGTCGGATCTGTCGATCCGCACCAGTTCGACGCGCATGAATGTCGGCTCGCTGTCGGGCGGCAACCAACAGAAGGTGCTGCTTGCCCGCCTGCTGGAGACCAAGCCCAGGGTCGTTATCCTGGACGAGCCGACGCGCGGCGTCGACGTCGGCGCCAAGTCCGAGATCTACCGCATCATCGACGACCTCGCCAAGGACGGCATCGCCATCCTGATGATCTCCAGCGAGCTGCCGGAAATCATCGGTGTGGCCGACCGCGTGCTGGTCATGCGCGACGGCGAGATCGTCGGCGAAGTATCCGCCCGCGCAGACCGACGGTTCACCCAGGAAGAGATCATGGAACTTGCCACCGGAGCGTCAGGCACATGACTGACAAGACAAGCACCGCACCGACCGACGGCGCCCGGCAGGCGCGCTTCCGCGTTGCATTCGCCGCACTCGGCATGCTGCCTGCCCTCATCCTGCTGGCGGTGATCTTCCAGGTCATCAATCCGCGCTTCATGACCGAGACGAACCTGCTGATCGTGCTGCAGCAATCCTCGATCAACATCGTTCTCGCCGCCGGCATGACCTTCGTCATTCTCACGGGCGGCATCGACCTGTCGGTCGGTTCCATACTGGCGGCTTCGGCGATGATCGCCGTGATCGTGTCGCTGATGCCGGAAATCGGCATGCTCGGCGTACCGGCTGCAATTCTCGCCGGTCTCGCCTTCGGCATGATGAATGGCGTGCTCATCGCCTATCTGAAGCTGCCACCCTTCATCGTCACGCTCGGGTCGCTGACGGCGGTACGCGGCGTGGCGCGCCTGCTCGGCAACGACACAACCGTCTTCAATTCCGATCTGCCGTTCGCCTTCCTCGGCAACGGCACGTTTCTCGGCGTCCCCTGGCTCGTCATCATTGCGCTGCTGGTCGTGGTGATTTCATGGTTCGTGCTCAGACGCACGGTGCTGGGCACCTGGATCTATGCAGTCGGCGGCAACGCTGAGGCGGCCAGGCTCACCGGTATCAAGGTGCCGCTGGTTCTGCTGTTCGTCTACGGGGTCTCCGGCCTGCTCGCCGGCCTCGGCGGAGCTCTGTCGGCCGCGCGTCTTTATGCTGCGAACGGCCTCCAGCTCGGGCAATCCTACGAGCTCGACGCCATCGCCGCCGTCATCCTCGGCGGCACCAGCTTCGTCGGAGGCGTCGGCTCGATCTGGGGCACGCTGATCGGCGGTCTCATCATCGCCGTGCTGTCCAACGGGCTCATTCTCGCCGGTGTTTCGGACATCTGGCAGTACATCATCAAGGGCTTGGTCATCATCGTCGCGGTCGCCCTCGACCGCTACAGGCTCCAGGCAGGAGCACGAACATGATTGGCCTCAACGCGCCGGCCGCCGGCCGGACATAGCATCGCGCCGCGAGAGGCGCGGCGCAGTCGGAGGAGAACCAAATGAAGTGCATCACCAAACTGCTTTGCGCAGCCGCGCTCGCCTCGGTTGCCATCGCCCCTGCATCCGCCAAGGATCTCGAAAAGGTCGGCATCTCGGTCGGCCTGCTGGGCAACCCGTTTTTCGTTGCAACCATCAAGGGCATCGAGGACGCCGCGAAAAAGATCAACCCGAACGTGGAGGTCACGTCGGTGTCGGCCGACTACGATCTCAACAAGCAGGTCTCGCAGGTCGACAGCTTCATCGCTGCCGGCGTCGACGTCATCATGCTCAACGCGGTCGATGCCAAGGCGATCGAACCGGCCGTCAAGAAGGCACAGGCAGCGGGCATCGTGGTTGCCGCCTTCGACGTCTCCGCGCCGGGCGCCGACGTCACCGTGATGACCAACAACGTCAAGGCCGGCGAAGTCGCCTGTCAGTATCTGGTCGATCACACGGGCGGCAAGGGCAACTACGTCATCCTCAACGGCCCGGCCTCCTCGTCTATCATCGACCGCGTCCAGGGTTGCAAGAACGTGCTTTCGCAGCACCCCGACATCACCATCCTGTCGGACGACCAGAACGCCGAAGGCTCGCGCGACGGCGGCCTGAAGGTCTTCCAGGCGCTGCTGACCCGCTTCGACAAGATCGACGCGGTCTTCGCGATCAACGATCCGACCGGCATCGGCGCCCAGCTGGCCGCCCGCCAGCTCAACCGCAACGAGTTCATCATCACCGCCGTCGACGGCGCGCCGGACATCGAGAAGGAACTCTCCAGCGGCAATTCCATGATCAAGGCATCGGCCTCGCAGGACCCGTACGTCATGGCCGGGCAGGCGCTTGACATGGCAGCCGCAGTGCTTGCGGGCGACAAGCCAGCGGAACCCACGGTCCTGCTCGATCCCAAGCTGATCACGGCCGAAAATCTCGGCGAATACCAGGGCTGGACCGCCGCCCGCTGAACCAAAGCGCACGTTCCGGCCGCGTCTATCGCGGCCGGAAGCCTTCCACTTCGAACGGGGAAAGAACCATGGCGCATGTCGGCATTCATTCCTTCGTCTGGTCGGCGGCATCCGACCAGTCAGCGCTCGACCGCACGCTGGAGCGGACGAAGGAAGCAGGTTTCGATCTGATCGAATTCTCATATCTCGATCCGGCCGACGTCGACATCGACCGTCTCGCCAAACGCATCGCCGAACATGGGCTTGGCGTCGCGATCAGCATCGGCCTCCCGGAGGAAGGGGACATCTCCAGCGCCGACAGGGCTGTCGCCGCGCGCGGCGTCGAGATTCTCGATGAAATGGTCGCGCTCACCCGCGATCTTGGCGGCAATGTCCTTGCTGGCATCCTGCAGACGAGCCATGGCCTGCAGACGGAGATGCCGACGAAGGACGGCTGGAACCGCAGCGCCCACACGCTTGCCGAAGTCGCCGAGCGTGCCAAACGCGCCGGAGTCTCGCTCAATGTCGAGATCGTCAACCGCTTCGAGAGCAACTTGCTCAACACCGCATCCCAGGGCATCGCCTATATCGAGACGTCCGGGTCGGACAATATCTTCCTGCACCTCGACACGTTTCACATGAACATCGAGGAGGCGGACGCCGCGCTCGCCATCAGGCACGCGGCCGACAGGATCGGCTATTTCCATATCGGCGAAAGCCATCGCGGCTTCCTCGGCACCGGCAGCATCGACTGGCCGGCCATCTTCGACGCGCTCGTCGCCGTCGGCTATTCAAAGGACGTTTCCTTCGAATCCTTCTCGTCCGAGATCGTCGACGAGAACCTGTCGCGCAAGACCGCGATCTGGCGCAACCTCTGGTCCGACAATGTCGAGCTCGCCCGCCACGCGCGGCGCTTCATCGATGTCGGCATGGAGACCGCGCGTCGCAAGCATGAGCTTGTCGCGGCGGAGCATCGGCCGTGACGGACCCGGCCCCGAAAGCCGGCCCGCTCGCCGTCTTCGACCTCGGCAAGACGAACTCGAAGCTGTTCGTCTTCGCGCCCGACGGCAGGCTGCTGGACGAGCGCCGCACCAGGCCGGTCTGGAACGACTTCCATGGCCGGAGCGTACTCGATGACGAGGCGCTGTTTTCCTGGATGAGCGCCGAACTCGCCGACGTGACCGCCATGCATGGCGTCACCGGCCTGATGATCTCGGCGCATGGCTGCGCCTTCGCGCTGGTGCGCGACGGCGAGCTGCTTCACCCGGTCCTCGACTACGAGCAGGAAATCCCCGATGCGGTGGCCGCGAAAATCGACCCGATCCTGCCGGATTTCTCCGAGACCTACACGCCACGCCTGCCACTCGGCTTCTCGATCGCGCGCCACATCCACTGGCTCGAAACCGAGGAGCCCGAACGCTTCGCGAAGACGCGGGCGATTCTGTGCTTCCCGCAATACTGGGTCTGGCGTTTCACCGGCAGGCCGCTGGCCGAATGGTCCTATCTCGGCGCGCACAACCAGCTCTGGGCTCCCCTGAAGCGTGACTTTTCCTCCCTGGTAGACCGGCTGGGCTGGCGCGATCTCTTTCCGGAGATCGCGCCAGCCGGTGCAGTGGTCGGCACCACCGAAGTCACGCTTCCCGAAGGCGCGCATCGCACATTGAACGTCCACAATGGCGTCCACGATTCCAACGCCGCCCTCGCCTATTACCGGATGACCGGACTTTCCGGCTTCACGCTGGTCTCCACCGGAACCTGGGTCATCATCATCAACCTCGACTGCCCGCTCGATGCGCTGGATGGCGAACGCGATATGATCGCCAACGTCACCGTCAACGGCGAGCCGGCGCCCTCGCTGCGCTTCATGGGCGGGCGCGAATATGACGTCATCAGCGGAGGCTGGGACAAGCCCATCACACGGGATGCGGTCGAGCGCGTAATGGCGCGCAGCGTCTTCGCCATGCCGTCATGGGCAGCCGGCGGCCCGTTTCCGGAAACGACCGGCGAGATCGTCGGCGGCGATGTCGAGGGCGAAGAGCGTGCCGCCGTCGCCGCGCTCTACGTGGTCATGATGACCGACCTTTCGCTCGACCTCATCCGTTCCGACAACCTGCTCGTCGTCGATGGTGGCCTCGCAAGGATCGACTTGTTCACCGCGATGCTCGGCCAGCTTCGTCCGTCCCAGACAGTCGCCCGCTCGACCATGAGCGAGGGGTCGGCCACCGGTGCCGCCGCCCTCGCCTTCAAGGCGCTCGGCCTCTCGCCCTTCCGCGACGAGACGGTCTCCGTCGCGCCGAGCAGCATCCCCGGCCTGGAAACCTATCGCGACCGCTGGCGCGAACTGGCCGCAGAGCGGCGCGCAGCCGCGCGGACCTCGGCTGTTCCGGTCAAGGAGGCAACCGGATGACCTCGCGCGAGCCGTTCATCAGCCTCAGCGGCATGTCGAAGTCCTTCGTAGGCATCAAGGTTCTGAAGGATGTCGATTTCGACGTGCGCGAAGGCGAGGTCCATGCGCTGCTCGGCGAGAACGGCGCCGGCAAGTCGACGCTCATCAAGATGATGGCGGGGCTATACAAGCCGGACAGCGGCACCATCACCGTGAACGGTGAGGAGATGAAGTTCGCCGCCACCGGTGACGCGACCGCCGCAGGCATCGCCACCGTCTATCAGGAGCTTCTGCTTTTCCCCGAGCTGACCGTCGCCGAAAACGTCTTTCTCGGCCACTATCCGCGTACCGGCGCCGGGTGGATCGACTGGGCGGCCGTGCGCGCGCGCACTCGTGAACTGCTCGACCAGCTCGACACCCACGATCTCGACGTCGACGCCAAGGTGCTGACGCTGTCTGTCGCGCAGCGCCAGCGGGTGGAGATCGCCAAGGCGCTGAGCCGCAACGCGCGCATCCTCATCATGGACGAACCGACGGCCTCGCTGGTGGAATCCGACGTCCAGCGACTGATGCAAGTGGTCCGCCAATTGCGGGAACGCGGCGTCGGCATCGTCTATGTCAGCCACCGCATGTCCGAAATCTTCGCGCTCGCGGATCGCGTCACCGTCCTGCGCGACGGCGCGCATGTCGCCACCTGCGACATCGGCGAGGTAAACGAGCAGCAGCTCGTCTCGATGATGGTCGGCCGCCCCATCGACAGCCTTTTCCCGAAGGCGGAGGCCGAAATCGGCGAAACCGTGCTGGAGGTGAAGCACCTCAATCACGGCCGCCATGTGCAGGACATCTCGTTCAGGCTCCGGCGCGGCGAGATTCTGGGCATTGCCGGTCTCGTCGGTAGCGGTCGCACCGAGCTCGCGCTGACGCTGTTCGGCATGACGCCGGCGACCTCGGGCGAAATCCTCATGGAAGGCGCGCCGGTGCGCATCGGCTCGCCTCGCCAGGCCCGCGACCTCGGCATCGCCTACGTGCCGGAGGATCGTGGGCTGCAGGGCCTCGTGCGGCCGATGGCGATCCGCAAGAACGTCTCCATGGCCACCATCGAGAAGCTGTCTTCGGGCATCTTCATCAGGGCTCGCGCCGAGGCGGAGCGCGCGAGGGAGGCCGTCAAGCGGTTCGGCATCCGCTGCCGCGACATCGACCAGCCGGTCAGCGAATTGTCCGGCGGCAACCAGCAGAAGGTGGTGATCGCCAAATGGCTGGAGACCGAGCCGAAGGTGCTGATCCTCGATGAACCCACACGCGGCGTCGATGTCGGCGCGAAAGCCGAAATCCACACTATCATGGGCGAGTTGGTCAAGCGCGGCGTCGCCATCCTGATGATCTCGAGTGAACTCCCCGAAGTGCTCGGCATGAGCGATCGCATGCTCGTGATGAGCGGCGGCCGGGTCACCGCCGAGATCGACCGGGCCGACGCGACGCCGGAACGCGTCGGCGCCGCCATGACGGCGCATCGCGGCGCGGAGGCGGCCTGATGAGCATGGCGGTGAACCTTCCCCCCGTCCGCCCGCAGACCGACCACAAGCGGCCCGGCCTGCTGCGCCGTATCCTCGCCGAATACGGCCAGGAATGCGTGGTGCTGGCCGCCATCGTACTGCTGTTCGTGGTGGTGACGCTTGTCAATCCGCGCTTCGTCAACGCCAACAACCTCGTCACCATCTTCTCCGGCAACGCCTATATCGCCGTCGCCGCCATCGGCATGGCCATGGTTATCATGACCGGAAACATCGACGTCTCCGTCGGCGCGCTGATCGGCGTGCTCGCCACCGTAGCCGGCACGCTGGCCGTCTCCGGCTATCCGATCTGGTTCGCGCTGGTCGCGCCGATCTTCGTGGGCATGGCGGTCAACACGGTCATCGGCGTGCTCGTCGCCTACGCGAAGATCCCCTCCATCGTCGTTACGCTGGGCGCGCTGTCGATCCTGCGCGGCGGCCTCATCAGCGTCACCGGCGGCACGTGGATCAGCGACCTGCCACCCGATTTCCTGATCGCGCAGAAGCGGCTGCTCGGCCTGCCCGTGCCCTTTCTGTTCATGATCGTGCTGACCATCGCGGCCTTCCTGTGGATGCGTTACTCGGCCTTCGGCCGCTCAATCTACGCCATCGGCGGCAACCCGGAGGCGGCAGTCGCCACCGGCATCCCCGTCGAGCGGCGGCTGGTCTCCGTCTTCGCCATCCATGGTGCCTTTGCCGGCGTGGCCGCGATCCTGTTCGCCACCCAGCTTCAGGTCATCCAGTCGACGGTGCCGCCGAACCTCGAACTGACGATCATCACCGCGACCGTCATCGGCGGCGTGTCGATACTTGGCGGATCCGGCACGGTCATCGGCTCGACGCTGGCAACCATCCTGTTCGCAACGATCGGCTCGGCGCTCATCTTCATCAACGTTTCGGCCTATTGGCTAAGGGCCGTGATCGGCCTGCTGATCCTGGCGACGGTGCTGGCCGACATGCTGCGCCGGCACCGGCGGACATGAGGGAGCGACCATGAACCTTCGCGCCCTCATCCGCCATGAAACGTTTCTGGCGCTGCTCCTCGTGCTGGTGCTGATCGTGCTGTCGTGGCAGTCCGACCGCTTCTTCACCGTCTCGAACCTGCTCAATCAGGGCCGGCTGATGACGGAGATCGGCCTGATCGCGATCGCCATGACCTTCGTCATCGCCACCGGCGGCATCGACCTTTCCGTCGGCTCGATCCTCGGACTCGTGGCGATCCTGCTCGGCGTGTTCTGGCAGAATGTCGGCATGCCGCTACCGATGGCCATCGTCGCGGCCATCGCGGCCGGCACCCTTGCCGGCTTCATGAACGGCTTCATCATCACCCGCTTCCGCGTGCCGCCGCTGATAGCGACGCTGGCCACGCTCGCGCTCTATCGCGGCCTGGCCGAAGGCATCAGTCAGGCTCGCTCGGTGCGCGGCTACCCCGACTGGTTCTATGTGCTCGGCCAGGGCCAGGTGCTCGGCGTACCGACCCAGCTCTGGATCCTTTTCGCCGCCGCGATCATCGCTGCGATCATCCTCGCCTATACGCGCTGGGGACGAACGGTCTACGCCATCGGCTCCAACGAGGTCGCCAGCCGCTTTTCCGGTCTTTCGGTCGAGAAGACGAAGCTCGCGCTCTACACAGCCTCGGGTTTCGCCGCGTCGCTTGCAGCCGTGATCTTCGTATCGCGCGTGTCGACCACGCGTTCGGACATGGGCACCGGCATAGAGCTCGACGCAATCACCGCGGTTGTGCTCGGCGGCACGTCTATATTCGGCGGCCGCGGCACGATCCTCGGCACCATCATCGGGCTCTGCCTCATCCAGGCGCTGAAGAACGGCCTTTCGCTCGCCGGGGTCAAGGGTGACGGCACCATCATGCTGATCGGCGCCGTGCTGATAATGGCCATCCTGGTCAGCAACATATTCGGGAGGAGCGGCTCCCGATAGGAGGAACGCTTTCGCCGGGCACCGCCGCTCGCGGGTGCCTCGACGCTCAGTGGAGGAAAACATGGGTAAGATAGTTCTGTCTGCAATTCTGGCCTTGTCGTTTTCGACCAGCCTCAGCCATGCCCAGTCGACATGGACCGGCGGCGACGACCTGCCGACCAGCCCGCTCGCCTGCGACGGTGCCGCAGCCGCGGCGGCCGCGGTTCCCTATGACGGCGGCGAGCCGACCGACGCCCCCGACCGCAAGGGCAAGACGCTGACCGTGGTCGACGTGCCGAAGCTCGTCGGCATCGGCTACTTCAACGCCACCTCGAAGGGCATCGCCGACGCGGCCGCCGAGATGGGCACGATGAATGCCAAGACCGACGGCCCCAGCCGCGCCAATATCGACGACCAGATCACCCTGATCGACAATTACATTACCAGCGGCGTGGACGGCATCCTGTTCGCCGCCAATGACCCGGTGGCCATCTCGCCTGTTTTGAAGAAGGCCCTCGCGGCCGGCATCAATGTCGTCGGCTACGACGCCAATTCCGAGCCGGATGCGCGGCAGTGGTTCGTCAACCAGGCCGAGTTCAACGGCATCGCCAAATCGATGGTCGACGCGATGGCCGCCGAGATCGGCGATGACGGCGCTTTCGCCATCGTCACCTCGACCTTCACCACGCCGAACCAGGCTCGCTGGATCGCCGAGATGGAGGCCTATCAGAGCGAGTGCTACCCCAACATGAAGTGGCTAGAGACGGTCGAGGCGCAGGAAGACAACATCCTGTCCTTCAACCAGGCCAACACGCTCATCAACAAGTATGGCGATGAGATGAAGGGTATATTCGGCATGACCAGCGTCGCCACGCCTGCTGCCGCCGATGCGGTGACGCAGGCGGGCCAGTGCGGCAACGTCGCCGTTGTCGGTCTCGCCACGCCCAACGCCATGAAGCCCTATGTCGCCTCGGACTGCGTCAAGTCGGTGGTGCTGTGGAACCCGGTCGACCTCGGCTATGCGGCAGCCTACGTGCTGCGCGCGGTTGCCGATGGAACGCTGGAGCCGGGCGCCACCTCGGTGGAAGCCGGCAAGCTGGGTGAACTCCAGGTCATCAACGGCTCGGAGATCCTTCTTGGTGCGCCGTTCGTGTTCACCAAGGACAACATCAACGACTTCGACTTCTAGAGCATTTTGCAGCCAGACGGAATCGTCTGGCGTCGCACAAATGCGGCTGGGAAAACAAAACTGGAGCAACGGAGCTGCGTTCGTCCGAACGCCCGTTGCTCCTAGGTCGGATTTCGGGAGGGGTTCCACCCCTCCCGCACTGCCCGGCAGTCGATGCAGGCAGTCAGACAAGGGAAAGGATCGGCACCATGCGAGAAGCGGCTTCACCACGGGTCGAGCTCGCCGACCTGCGGGCGCTTTCGGCACGGATCGGATCCGATCCCCTTCTCATTCAGGGTGCGGGCGGCAACACTTCGCTGAAGGCCGACGGCATCCTCTGGATCAAGGCTTCGGGTACATGGCTCGCCCATGCGCTGGAACGCGACATCATGGTTCCGGTGGAGATTGCACCGCTGCTTGACGCCGTCTCATCCGTCGATCCCGCCGCCGAGCGGGCCGAACAGTTCACGATCCCTGACCTCAATCCGTCAGGTTTGCGTCCCTCGATCGAGACCACGGTTCATGCGCTGATGCCACAGCGCGTGGTTCTGCATGTACATTGCGTCAACACCATCGCCCTTGCGGTGCGCACGGATTGCCGGTCGGAGCTGGCGACAAGGCTCGACGGGCTCAACTGGGCGCTGGTGCGCTATGCAAGGCCTGGCCTGCCGCTGGCGTTGGCCATAGCGGAGCATTCCTCGAAGAGGCCAGACGTTCTGGTGCTGGCCAATCACGGTCTGGTCGTCGCCGCGGAAACCGTCGACGCGGCCGAAGCCCTGTTGAATGAAGTCACGCAAAGGCTCGCCGCCGAACCGCGCTCCGCTCCCCCCGCCGACATGGAAAAACTGCGCGCGCGTGCAGCCCCATCGAAAGACGTCGCGTTTCGTCTGCCCGAAAGCGACGCCGCCCATGCCGTCGCCACCGATCCTGCCAGCAATGAGATCGCGGCGCATGGCAGCCTCTACCCGGACCATGTGATTTTCCTTGGCGAGGGCTCTGCCATCGCGCGGCCCGGCGAAGATGCGCAGGCGGTCGTAGCGCGCATCGGCGCAACACCGGTCTCGATCGTGTTCCCCGGCATCGGCGTGCTGATGCGCGGGGACGCGACGCCGAGCGCCGACGCCATGGCGCGCTGTCTCGCCGACGTGGCGACCCGCATCCCGCCCGGCGCGCCCCTGCGTGTGCTCACTGCCGAAGAACACCTCCAGCTTACCGATTGGGACGCCGAGAAATACCGGCAGGAACTGGCCCGCAAGGCGGCGCGAAAGTCGGCGTGATGGTGCTTGGGATACCCGACATGGACAGTTGCGCGCCCGCCGTCGCCACATCGGAGCGTCATCCGTGACTCCCCTCGCCATCGGCATCGACCTCGGCACATCCGGCGCCCGCGCGGTTGCAATGACGCAGGCCTTCGACATCGCCGCGCAAGGCGCATCGGCTCTGTCCGACCATGGCGCCGACGCGCGCGATCCGGGCGTCTGGTGGCGCGCCGTCGAGGCCGCGCTGGAGCAGGTGCTGACGGCCGTGGAGCCATCTTCTGTGCGCGCGATCGCCGTCGACGGCACCTCCGGCACGCTGCTGCCGGTCGATGCCGATGGCCTGCCGCTGGCCCGGCCGCTCATGTACAGCGACAAGGTCGAGGACGAAGCGCTGCTTGCCCGCATCGCACCGGTCATCGCGCGCAAAAGCGCGGCCCACGGCGCGACGTCCGGGCTCGCCAAGGCGCTGGTCTTTCAGGATTTTGCGGGCGTGAGCAAGGTGCTTCATCAGGCCGACTGGATCGCGGGGCGGCTTTCGGGCCGCTTCGACACGACCGACGAAAACAACGCGCTCAAGACCGGCTACGACCCGGTCGCCGCGCGGTGGCCGGAATGGATCGCCGCAACCGGTCTGCGGCCGGCACTACTGCCGCACGTGGTCGCACCCGGCACTTCTATCGGCACCGTAGCGCCAACCATGGCGCAACGCTTCGGCCTCGCAGGAGACGTCGCCATCGTCGCCGGCACGACCGATGGCTGCGCGTCGTTTGTCGCAACCGGCGCAAGCGAGCCGGGCGACGGCGTCACCGTGCTGGGCTCGACGCTGACCCTGAAACTCCTGTGCGACCAGCCCGTCTTCGCCCCCGAATTCGGCGTCTACAGCCACCGAATCAACGGGCTCTGGCTCGCCGGCGGCGCATCGAACACTGGCGGCAGAGTGCTTGCTCAATATTTCACCGGAGATGAGATCGCGCGGCTCTCGGATGAAATCGGTCATGAGGACGAAACTGGGCTCGACTACTACCCGCTACTCGAGCCCGGCGAGCGCTTTCCGGTCATGGACCCCGCCTTGCAGCCGCGCCTCGAGCCCAGGCCGGCATCGGGCGCCGCGTTCCTGAAGGGCATGCTGGAAGGCATCGCGGCAATCGAGAAGCGTGGCTACGACCGCCTCGCCGATCTCGGCGCGCCCGCGCTTCGGTCAGTCCGCAGCGTCGGCGGCGGCGCCGGCAATGCCGTCTGGACCGCCATCCGCCAGCGCAGGCTCGGCGTTCCTTTCCTGCCGGCACATTCCGAACAGGCCGCCGCCGGCGCGGCGCGGCTGGCGCTGAAGGGGCTCGAACACGCCCGGGAGCCCGCATGAGCACTGCCGCACCGCAACCGCTTTCCGGGATCAGCGAACTCGCAGCCCGGTTCGACTATTTCGTGCTCGACCAGTTCGGCGTGCTGCACGATGGCGCCGCGTCCTATCCCGGCGCGGTCGAGACACTGTTGCGGCTTAAGGCGGCGGGCAAGAAAAGCCTGCTCCTGTCCAATTCCGGCAAACGCTCCGCCCCCAACGAGGCGCGGCTGGTACGGCTGGGCTTTGAGGCGGGAAGCTGGAACCATTTCCTGTCGTCCGGCGAGGTCGCATGGCGCATGCTCAGCGACGAGCTGCGCGATCGCGCATCCGCCCGCTGCCTGCTGATCGCCCGCGACGGCGATCGCTCGGCGATCGAAGGCCTGCCCCTCACCGTTACGGAAAGCGGTGCTGACGCCGACATCGTGCTTCTGTCGGGCAGCGAGGGCGACCGCTACGATCTCGACCACTATCGCCGCCTGCTGGAGCCGGCTGCCGCCCGTGGCGTGCGCTGTCTCTGCACCAATCCCGACAAGGTGATGCTGACGAGTGCCGGGCCGCGCTTCGGTGCCGGCCGGATCGCCGAGCTTTATGAGGAGCTGGGCGGCGCGGTGGAGTGGATAGGCAAGCCCTTCCCCCGCATCTACGAGGCGGCACTCGAGCTGCTCGGCAATCCAGCGCCGGGCCGCGTCGTCTGTGTCGGCGACAGCATCGAGCACGACATCGCGGGCGGCCGGGCGGCCGGGCTGAACACGGCGCTGGTCGCAACCGGCATACTGGAAGCCAGCTCCGCCGCGGAGCGCGAGCGGCTCTTTGCCGAGCACGGCGCGCCGCCCGACTTTCTGCTGCCGGCTTTCGCATGGTGAGCCCTCGCACGGAGGACCAGATGGAAACGATCATAGAAACCGACATCGTCTCGCGGGAAAACGAGGTCAGGCAGACCGCGCTGAAATCCGACTATGCCGCACTCGGCGAGCAACTCGCACGCCGGGGCATCGCCGTCGATGCGGTGCTGGCAAAGGTGCAGGCCTTCAGCGTCGCGATTCCTTCATGGGGCGTCGGCACCGGCGGAACGCGCTTCGCTCGCTTTCCCGGCGGCGGCGAACCGCGCGACATCTTCGACAAGATCGAGGACTGCGCGGTCGTCCAGCAGCTTACCCGCGCCACACCGACCGTGTCGCTGCACATTCCGTGGGACAAGGCTGACCCGAAGCGCCTGAAGCAGGCGGCCGCGCGCTTCGGCCTCGGCTTCGACGCGATGAACTCCAACACCTTTTCCGACGCGGCGGACCAGAAGCTTTCCTACAAGTTCGGCTCGCTCAGTCATGCCGATGCTGCCGTGCGCCGGCAGGCGGTCGAGCACAATCTCGAATGCATCGAGATCGGCAGGACGCTCGGCTCGAAGGCGCTGACCGTCTGGATCGGCGACGGCTCCAACTTTCCCGGCCAGGTGAACTTCGCCCGCGCTTTTTCACGCTATCTGGAAGCGATGGCCGACATCTATGCCGCCCTGCCCGACGACTGGCGGCTCTTCACCGAGCACAAGATGTATGAGCCGGCCTTCTATTCGACCGTGGTGCAGGACTGGGGCACCAATTACATCATCGCGAAGGAGCTGGGTCCAAAGGCCTTCTGCCTTGTCGACCTCGGCCACCACGCGCCCAACGTCAACATCGAGATGGTCGTGTCGCGGCTGATCCAGTTCGGCAAGCTCGGCGGCTTCCACTTCAATGACAGCAAATATGGCGACGACGATCTCGACGCAGGGTCCATCGATCCATACCGCCTGTTCCTCGTCTTCAACGAGCTGGTCGATGCCGAACTGTCCGCCGGCAAAGCCTTCCATCCCGCCCACATGCTCGACCAGAGCCACAACGTCACCGACCCGATCGAGAGCCTGATGCTGTCGGCCACGGAAGTGCAGCGCGCCTATGCGCAGGCGCTGCTGGTGGATCGTGACGCGCTCACCGCATTTCAGGAAGACAACGACGCGCTGATGGCCACGCAGACGCTAAAGGCAGCCTACCGCACGGACGTCGAGCCGATCCTTGCCATGGCGCGGCTGAAGGCGGGCGGCGCGATCGATCCGGTCGCCGCCTATCGCGCGGCAGGCTACCGCGCCAAGGTCACCGCAGAGCGCCCGGCGGTTGCCGCAGCTGGCGGCGGTATCGTCTAGGAGGATAGACCGATGCCCGAACGGATCGCGTTTCGAATGGTGCTGAATCCCGGCCAGGCCGAGGAGTATCGGCACCGTCACGACGAGATATGGCCGCAGATGCTGGCAGCCCTTCGCGCGGCCGGCATCTCGGACTACACGATCTGGCTCGACCCGGAAACGAACCATCTCTTGGCCACCCTCGTGCGCGCCGACGACCATACGATGGACGACCTGCCGCAAACGCAGATCAACCGCCGCTGGTGGGATTTCATGGCCGACATCATGCAGGTGGGCGACCGCAACGAGCCGGTCGTCGTGCCGCTGCAACGCGTTTTTCACATGGATTAGGATGAGGACGATGACGAACGAGGCGCTGCGCGAGGAGATGGTTTCCATCTGCCGCCGTATGAATACCAGCGACATCAACCAGGGCACGGCGGGCAACCTCTCCGTGCGCTCCGGCGACGGCTTCCTGATAACGCCGTCGAGCATGCCCTACGACGTCATGACGCCGGACGACATCGTGGAGATGGACTTCGATGGCACTTATGTCGGAGGCCGCCCGTCTTCTGAATGGCGCTTTCATCGCGATATTCTCAGGGCCCGCGAAGACATCAATGTCGTGCTGCACTGCCACTCGGTCTACGCGACGACGCTGGCCTGCCATCACAAGACCATTCCCGCATTTCACTACATGACCGGCGTCGCTGGCGGCACCACCATCCGTTGCGCGCGCTATGCGACCTTTGGCACCCAGGCACTGTCAGACGCAGCACTCGAAGCGCTTGAGGGGCGACTTGCCTGCCTGCTCGGCCAGCACGGCCAGATCTCGCTCGGCACGTCGCTGGAGGCCGCGCTCTGGCTGGCGATCGAGGTCGAGACTTTGTCGCGCATGTATGTGCAGGCGCTGGCGCTGGGCGAGCCGCCAGTGCTGCCCGACGACGAGATGGAGCGCGTGATCGCGCAGATGAAGCGCATGAGCTACGGCTTTGGACCCGAGGCCGAAGGCTCGAACGACGTCGCCCGTCCGCGCGGTAGGAGCTGAACGAGCCGCTTCATCCGCTACGGCGCCTATAGACATGGTCCCTGTCCAGGCTGATTTCTCGCGAACGCGCGCAGTCTCCGTTGCGCGAAATCAGCTCTTCTTTTTGCGCGGCTTCTTCACGGCAGGCGCTTTGCTCGCCGCGGCTTCTTCCTGCGCCAGCCTCGCGGCACGCAGCCGCTCGGTCTTGGCCTCGCGGGCCGACAGTTCGTGGTCGATTATCGCACGCGCGGTCTTGGTCGTGACGTCCGCCTTGCTTTCCTGCTTGGAAGGCTTGGGCTGAAAAACGGCATTGATAAAAACGTCATCCATGATCGGGTCTCCTCAAAGTGAAAAAGGCCGGGAATTCCCGACCTTCTCCTGAGCGTCTCGATGGCCAGTGCCAGTACATCCGTGGTCAAAGACCAGAAACGCTATTCCTTATGCAGCCTGAAGATTCTCGGCTGCGCTCTTGCCGTTGCGGTTGTCCTTGACAACCTCGAAGCTGAGCTTCTGGCCTTCGGCGAGCGTCGACATGCCAGCCCGCTCGACTGCCGAAATATGCACGAACACGTCCGGCTGTCCGCCGTCCTGCTCGATGAAGCCAAAGCCCTTGGTGGAGTTGAAGAATTTTACGGTTCCAGTAGCCATATCGATTTTCCTTTTCAAATCGGCACAGATCATCGACGCCTGGCCGGATGCCAAACGTCGCAGTCTTCGAAATTGAGAGGGAAGATCGTCGGAGCGCTGTAGCGCGGAAACAAAGTTCGTCAACAAGATCGATTGACTTGATATAGGGATCGATTGTGTTCACGGCAAGGCCGCCGGCAACTTTAGTTGGTGAGGAGGCAGATCAACTTGGTCGGCGGGCGCAAAGCGGCTGCTCCCGATCGCCGGCGTTCAGGCGACGATCATCTGCGCAGCCTTCTCCGCGATCATGACGGCGGGCGCATGGGTATTGCCGGATACGATCGTCGGCATGATGGAGCAGTCAACGACCCGCAACCCCTCGACGCCGTGAACGCGCAAATGTGGGTCGACAACGGCCTGCTCGTCCGTCCCCATCCGCGCGGTGCCGACCGGATGGAAGATGGTCGTCGCGATGTCGCCGGCGGCGCGCGCCAGCTCCTCGGGCGACTGGATCGCCGTTCCCGGCTTGAACTCCTCGGGCTTGTACTGCGCCATGCGACGCGTGGCCATGAGGCGACGGGCGGCTGTGATCGAGTCGGCGGCAACCTGGCGGTCTCCGTCGGTGGAAAGATAGTTGGGCGCGATCTCCGGGTGTTGGTCGAATTCGGGCGAGACGATCTTCACGGTGCCGCGCGACTGCGGCCGGAGGTTGCATACGGAGACGGTGATTGCGGGAAAATCGTGGAGCGGTTGCCCGAACGCCTCCAGCGAAAGCGGCTGCACGTGGAATTCGATGTTGGGCGTGTCGAACATCGCGTCCGATTTCATGAAGATGCCGAGCTGGCTCGGCGCCATCGACATCGGCCCCGATCGCCTGAAGGCATATTCCAGCGCGATGCGTGCCTTGCCCGCAAGCGTCGACTGCCGCTCGTTGAGCGTCTGCGCGCCCGCTATCCTGAATGCGGTGCGGATCTGCAGGTGGTCCTGCAGGTTCTCCCCGACAGCCGGCATGTCGCGCACGACTGGAATGCCATGCGCCTGCAGCAGCGACCCCGCGCCGAGCCCGGAAAGCTGGAGCAGTTGGGGCGTACCGATCGCGCCTGTGGAGAGGATCACCTCGCCCGAGGCATGCACCCGCGCCGGCCTGCCGCCGAGCCTCAGGTCGACGCCGCTGGCGCGCCGCCCGTTAAAGACGATGCGCTCGGCCTGCGCATGCGGCATCACGGTCAGGTTGCGGCGGTGCCGCACCGGGCGGATGAAGGCGCGCACGGCGTTGAAGCGGAGGCCGGCCTTCTGGTTCACTTCGAAATAGGACGAGCCGAAATTATCGCCGCCATTGAAGTCGTCCACCTGCGGCACGCCCATCTCCTGAGCCGCCTCCCGCACGGCGTCGAGTATCGGCCACGAAAGTCGCTGGCGCTCGACCCTGAGCTCGCCGTCCCGGCCGTGAAACGGCGCGCCGGACGCGTGGTGGTTCTCCGACTTGCGAAAAAGGGGCAGTACGTCATCCCAGCCCCAGCCGGGATTGCCGAGCTGGCGCCAGTGGTCGTAGTCGGCCGCCTGACCCCGCATGTAGATCATGCCGTTGATCGACGAGCATCCGCCCATCACCTTGCCGCGCGGATAGGCAAGCGAACGCCCGTTCAGTCCCGGCTCCTTGACCGTCGAATAGCCCCAGTCGGTGCGCGGGTTGCCCATGCAGTAGAGATAGCCGACGGGAATATGGATCCAGTGGTAATTGTCGGAACCGCCGGCCTCCAGCAGCAGCACGCGCTTGCCGGGATCCGCGCTCAGCCGGTTCGCAAGCACGCACCCGGACGAACCCGCCCCCACGATCACGTAGTCGAAAACACCAAGATCCAGCCGGTTCGAAACAGTCATCCTCACCCACACCTTCGCCAAACGACGGCAACGGCTTCCGCCAGCTTACAGTAAAGCCGGAAACGCGCGGCGATCCAATCTCGATTGTCGCAATAGGTGACCGGGGGCATCTCGCGGCCGTGGCGAACGGGCCCGGCGGTCCCCGTCCTCCGTAAACAGAAGAGGATCCAGGTTGTGGACAGCCACAGCATGCTTCCTCCCCCGCTAAGCGGGGGAGGAAGCATGCGAATCATGACGGATAGGCGTTTTTAGATTGGGCGCAAGCGCTCCAACAAATCAGGCGCGGTGAAGCGCCATCACGCCGGTCTCGGTGCCGGTGAGCCGGCGCGAGCGGCCGTCGGTGCCCACGACCATCTCGACACGGCGGCGTTCGGCCGCGAAGTGCCGCGAGGTCGATGCGTTGACCGGCGGGTCGAAATGCACCGTCACGCGCCACAGAGACGGCTTGATGGTCTCGGCAAGACCGATGATGCGGCCTTGGGCGGGGCTGTCGTTGAACGTGCCCTCGACGCGGTCGCCGACGCTGAAAGGCGTCGTCCGCGCGGTCGTTTCGGTGCCGTTTTCCCTCGCTGCCAGCGTGTTCCAGTCTCGTGCGCCGTTCTGGCGGGCGACGAGTTCCAGCGCCTTGCCGTGCGATACGGCGATGCCGTCCGCGGCGAGCGCGTCGCGCAGGCGTTTTGCATGGGTCTTGTAGTCGGATGACGTATCGGTCATCGCGTTTCTCCTATCTTCAGGTGGACGGCATGCTGTTCACGGGAGCCCGCATTGCCGTTTCGGCCGTCGGATGACAGGGAAACGAGATCGTCTCGTGAGCAGCGGATTCCGCTTTTTCGGTCCGATGCTCCGGGAAGCTTCACCATGGCGTGAGCCTGCGGGCGGCAGGGGCTTCCCAACCCGGCCGCTCACATAGGGATTGCCGGACGCTGCGTCAATGGCGGCCGGGAACGCGCTCTAGATCACGTTGAGTTCGCGGAAGGGGCGGCCATCGGCGATGCGCTGCCAGGCAAAGGGGCTGCAGTCGACAGTGCGATAGGCTCCGTGGACGATTAATTCGGCCAGCGCCTTGCCCACGGCGGGGGCCTGCTGCAGTCCGTGGCCGGAAAAGCCGTTGGCGAACAGGAAGTTCTGAACTTCCGGGTGCGGGCCGATCACGGCGTTCTGGTCGAGTGTGTTGTATTCGTAGTGGCCGGCCCAGGCGCGGCCGGGCCTGATCGCCTCGAAGGCGGGAATGCGGGCGGCGAGCGTCGGCCAGACCACCTCCTCGAACAGCGACCAGTCCGGATCGAAATCCGCCGGATCGGCTGGGCCTTCGCCGTCCTCGTTCTCGGCGCCCCCGGTGATATAGACCGAGCCTTCCGGTCTCACCCAGACGCCGGATGGATCGACCAGCAGCGGCATGTCGTCGAAGCGCTCGCGGGCCTCGAAGACGAAGACCGATCGCTTGCGCGGCTCGACCGGCAGGGCAAGGTCTGCAAGCGCGGCGACGCGGCCGGCATTGGGGCCTGCCGCATTGATGACGAGGCCCGCATCGATGCTTTCGCCGTCGGCAAGGGTGACGCCGGTGACGCGGTCGCCCTCGCGCCGGATGGAACTGACCTCGCCCGTGATCATCTCCACATTGCGATGCCTGAGCGCCTTGCGGAACAGCATAAGCAGCGCATGGGCGTCGAACCAGCCTTCGCCCGAGCGGCCATAGGCGCCTGCGGAAAGACCTTCGCCGGACAGCCAGGCGAAACGCTTCTGCAGCGTCTCGGCGTCCTCCAGCACGATGTCGGCGCCTTCGGCCAGTTGCACGGCGTGGTTGGCTTCGAGGATCGAGCCGCCTTCTGGGCCGGCCAGAATCAGGTAGCCTTTCTCGCGAAAGCCGATGTCGGCGTCGTCGCCGAAGTGCTTTTTCAGCTCACGGAAGAGGCCGAGGGTGAACCGTGACAGGCGGATGTTCTCGGCGATCGAGAATTGCTGGCGGATCGAGGCGGCCGACAGGGTGGTCGCGGAGCAGGTGAATTGCGGGTCGCGCTCGATCAGCGCGATGGAACCCGCAAAGCCCTCCTCGCGCAGGGACCAGGCGATGGAGGCGCCGACGATCGCGCCGCCGATGATGACGATGTCGGTACTGGCCATGCCGGCTCTTCCTCTGTCGATGCGGCGCGGACAGAAACAGTTTCGTCGCCGGGCTGCAAGTGGGGCATTGCCGCGCGCTTGCGCTTGCGCGGGGAAATCCGTTGCGCCAGAAAGGACGCCATGCAGATCAGACCGACACGCCCGCGCCGCTCAGTGCTCTATGTTCCCGCCGCCAACGAAAAGGCGATGGCGAAGGTGCCGAGCCTTGCCTGCGACTGCGTCGTCGTCGACCTCGAGGATGCGGTGGCGCCGGCGCAGAAGGAGGCCGCCCGCGAACGCATGCGCGAGTTCGTCGCTGCTCGGGGCGAGGGCGGGCCGGAAATCGTCGTGCGCGTCAATGCGCTGTCGAGCGAATGGGGTAACGCCGATCTGCTGGCCGCGCGCGAGGCTCGCCCGGATGCGATCCTGCTGCCTAAGGTTGAGACGGCGCGCGACGTGCTGGAGGCGAACGACGTGCTGGACGAAACGGAAGCGCGGGCCTCGCTGTGGCTGTGGGCGATGATCGAAACGCCGCGGGCGATGCTGAACATCGGCGCGATCGCCGCGCTGGGGCGCGACCGCGGGGCGCGGCTGGCCTGCCTGGTGGCCGGAACCAACGACCTCGTCAAGGAAACCGGCGTTCTCGCCACCCCCGACCGGCGCTACCTGATGCCCTGGCTGATGCAGATCGTGCTGGCGGCTCGCGCCGGCGGGCTCGATGCGCTGGACGGGGTCAAAAACGATTTTTCCGACCTCGACGCCTTCGCGGCCGAATGCGGCGAAGGCCGTAACATGGGCTTCGACGGCAAAACGCTCATTCACCCTGCGCAGATCGGCCCCGCCAACACTGTATTTTCGCCCTCCGCCGAAGAGGTCGCGGAAGCGCTGGCGATCCGCGCGGCCTTCGCGCTGCCGGAGAACGCGGCCAGCGGCGTCATCTCGCTGGATGGGAAGATGGTCGAGCGGCTGCATCTCGACCAGGCCGAACGGCTGCTGGCGAAAGCGGATTTGGGAAAGGACCAGACGCGATGAAACTCTACCGATTCCTGACCGGACCAGACGATTCGAGCTTCTGTCACAAGGTGACGGCGGCGCTGAACAAGGGTTGGCACATCTACGGCTCGCCCACCTATGCGTTCGATGCCGAGACCAAGACAATGCGCTGTGGGCAGGCGGTCTTCAAGGAAGTCGAGGGCAAGGACTATCATCCGGACATGAAGCTCGGCGAGCAGTAGCGCGCCGGGCTTGCCGGGCGACACGGTGGATCAGACGCTGACCCCGAACAGCCGGCCTATGCCCGCAGTGACCGCCATGGCGAAAACACCCCAGACAACGACCCGCGCGCTGGCCCTCAGAACGGGTGCTGCCCCGGCTTTGGCGCCGAGTGCGCCGAGAACGGCGAGTGTCGCCACGGTGATAATCAGCACGACCGGAATGACGGTCCCATCTGGTGCGAACCATGCCGCTGCCAGCGGGATCGCGGCTGCTGCGCTGAAGGTGGCCGCCGAGGTGAAGGCTGCCTGAAGGGGATTGGCGGAGAGGTGCTCCGAAAGGCCAAGCTCGTCGCGGACATGGGCGCCGAGTGCGTCACGTTCGGTGAGCTCGCGGGCGACCTGCATGGCCGTCGCCTCGCTCAGGCCACGCTCGCGGTAGATGGCGGCCAGCTCGACCAGTTCGGTTTCCGGGTCGTCTCGGAGCGCAGCCTTTTCACGGGCAATATCCGCTTTTTCGGTATCCGACTGCGAGGAGACCGAAACATATTCGCCCGCGGCCATCGACATGGCGCCGGCCGTCAGCCCGGCAATTCCCGCGATGATGACGGTTTTGGGGTCGGGGCCGGCTGCCGCCACGCCGACGATGAGCGAGGAGACCGAGACAATGCCGTCATTGGCACCCAGAACGGCAGCACGAAGCCAACCGCTGCGGGTGATGTAGTGCGGATCATCCGGATGCGCTGAGGGGACGGTCACGGTTTTCGCCTCATCGGTTGTGGGACTCGCCCTGGGAATAGCGTCACAGGTCTGCAAGCAACTACCGAAACGCCGGAATTGTGGGGTTTCGCTAGGGCCGGGTCTCGGCGTTTTCCTCGATCTGCGCCATGTCGTCGTCGGACAGGCCGAAATGGTGACCGATCTCGTGGATCAGCACATGGGCGACGATGTCGCCCAGCGTCTCCTCGTTTTCAGCCCAGTAATCCAGGATGGCGCGGCGATAGAGGGTGACGCGGTTCGGACCCTCTCCGGTGGAAGGGTTCCAGCGCTCGGCGATGCCGCGGCCCTCGAACAGGCCGAGCAGGTCGAACGGCGTCTCCAGCGCGAGGTCGTCCATGATCTCGTCGGTCGGAAATTCGGCGATCTGGATGACGATCTCGCCGGTGAGCTTGCGGAATTCGCCGGGCAGATGCGCATAGGTTTCCAGCGCCAGAAGCTCAAACTCCTGAAGCGAGGGCGAAAGCTGATCGGTCCAGTCGCGGGTCTGATAGATGCGGGCCATGCAGTGTCCTTTGGCCGCCATATAGACCTTTGCAGCGCGGCTTTCGACCCCTGATTCCGCAAGCGTTACCGGGCCATACGCGCGCGATGCCGGATTGGCCGCCAGAGTAGAGGAATAAATTCTTCGAGACTCCGCTTGACTCTTCGGTGCGGCTCTGGAATCCATTAGAACATAATAGGAACATTTAGCGCGAAAGAGCAGCATCATGGCGACATCCGCCGTGGCGCGAGAGGCTGTTTGTGCCTTGCGCCGGGAAATTGCGAGGATCGAGGGCACGCTGCCGGAGCGGCTGGAGCCGGCTGAGGTGGCCGGCTCGGCCAGTGCCGGGGCGGGCATTGTCCTGCGCCGGCAGGGCGCTGCCGACGGCATGGCAGGACTTCTGCCGACGGGCGCAGACGGCCTCGACGCCGCGCTGGGCGGCGGGTTGCCGCTCGCGGCTCTGGTGGAGATCCATGGCAGGGAAACGCGCGATGCAGGCGCCGTGGCTGGTTTCGCGCTGGCACTGGTCGCGCTGGCGCGCAGACAGACGGCGGTGAAGGCACCGCTTCTGTGGGTGACTGCGAGCGAGACGTTTTCGGAGGCGGGAAGCCCTTATGCGCCCGGTATCCTGCACCGGTTCGGCCTGCCGCCCGAGGCCCTGCTGGTCGCGCAGGGCCGCCGGCTGGAGGATGCGCTGTGGGTGGCGGAGGAGGCCGCTGCGCTTGGCGCGCTTTCGGCGGTGCTGCTCGAGGTGCGGGGGCACACGCCGAAGCTCGACCTGACCGCCACGCGCCGCCTGCATCGGCGCACCCAGGCCGCGGGCCGCCCGCTCTATCTCCTGCGCCATGCCGGCGAGCCGGCGCCGACGGCAGCTCCGGTGCGGCTTGTCGTGTCGGCCGCGCCCGCGGCGAAGCGGCAGATCCTTTCGGGTGCGCTTGCCGGATCGATCGGTCCGCCCGCTTTCACCGTCGCGGTTTCCCGAAGCCGCCTGGGCATGCCTGCAACCTTCACACTGGAATGGAACGACGATGAACGCGCCTTTGACGAGAGACGATCCAACCCCGGCGGGGCGCAGGATCATGGCGCTGTGGTTTCCGCTGCTGCCGACGGAACGTATCCTGAGAGCGCGGCTGGGGCGGGCCTGGCGCTCAGAGGCGCGGCGTGAGGTCAAGGGTGCCCGCCGGCCGCTTGCCATCAGCCGCCGCGAGAACAATACGCAACGCATCGCCGCCCTCGACGAGACGGCCGCGGCCCTCGGGCTGCGGCCGGGCATGGGGGTCGCCGATGCGCGCGCCATGCATCCCGGGCTGGACGTGATCGAGGCGGAGCCGGAGGCCGACCGCAGGCTTCTGGAAAGCCTTGCCGACTGGTGCGATCGCTATACGCCGCTGGTCGCGCTGTGCGGAGAGGACGGGCTCTTCCTCGACATCACCGGTTGCGTCCACCTCTTCGGCGGCGAACAGGCGATGCTCGACGAGGTGCTGGAGCGGCTTTACAGCCAGGGCTTTCGCGCCCGTGCGGGGCTCGCCTCCACGCCGGGCATGGCATGGGCGGCCGCCCGTTTCCTGCGGCCTGTGCCGATCGAGCCGGGCGCGGAGGCACCGGCGCTCGCCGGCCTGCCGCCGGCGGCGCTGCGGCTTGAGCCTCCCGCATGCAAGGGGCTGGAAAGCCTGGGCCTGCGCACCGTCGGCGCGCTGATGGATACGCCGCGCGGGCCGCTCGTGCGCCGTTTCGGCAGGCTACCGGTCATGCGGCTCGATCAGGCGCTCGGCCGGCTGGAGGAGGCGGTGTCGCCGCGCCTGCCCGTCGCGCCACTCTCGGTGGAGCGCCGCCTCGCAGAGCCCGTAGTGCTTGAGGAGGATATCGAACGGCTGCTGCTTCTCCTGTCGGCGACGCTGAAAGCCGATCTGGAGCGGCGTGACGAAGGTGCGCGCCTGCTGCAACTCGCCCTTTTCCGGGTGGACGGGGCCGTGCATCGCCTGACCATTGGCGCGTCGCGGCCGCTGCGCGAGCCGGCGCTGATCCTCAAGCTCTTCCGCGAAAAGCTCAAGGCTCTTGGCGGCGTCGATGCCGATTACGGGTTCGAAATGGTGCGGCTTTCGGCACTGGAAGCCGCACCCTTCGCGGCGGAACAGGTCGACTTGGCCGGCGAAAGCAAGGCGGATGAGGTGGGGCTGGCGCTTTTTGCCGATCGTGTCCGCGCCCGGCTGGGCGACCGTTCGATCCTGCAGCCCGTCATGGTCCAAAGCCACATCCCCGAACGCGCCGTTGCGTTTGTTCCATTTGCAGGCTCTGCGGAAGGCGCTCCTTCGAAAGGGGAAGCGTATTTCCTTTCCAGAGAGCGGCCGGTCAGGCTTTTCCCGCATCCTGAACCGGTCGAGGTGATGGCTGAAATTCCCGAGGGGCCGCCGGCCCGTTTCCGCTGGCGGCGCGCGTCCTATCGCGTTGCAGGGGCGGAAGGCCCCGAACGCATCACCCCGGAATGGTGGCAGGAAAAGGAAGCGGGCGAAACGCGGGACTATTACCGGGTCGAGGACGATAGCGGTCGGCGCTACTGGCTTTATCGCGAAGGCTTCTACGACAAGGGCGAAACGCCGCCGCGCTGGTTCATGCAAGGGGTCTTCGCATGAGTGCTGCGACCGTTCCCTACATCGAGTTCGCCACGCAATCGAACTTTTCGTTCCTGCGCGGGGCGTCGAGGCCGGAGGAGCTGGTGGTTGCCGCTTACATGCTGGGTCACGCGGCCATGGGACTTGCTGACCGCAACACGGTTGCAGGCGTGGTACGCGCCTGGAGCCAGTCGAAGCAGATACTTCCGGAAGAAAAGGGGGCGGCATCGAGCCTGCCCTACCATCCCGGCTGCCGCCTCGTCTTTGCCGACGGCACGCCCGATGTGCTTGCCTATCCGCGCGACCGAAAGGGCTGGGGGAACCTGTGCCGCCTGCTCACCCAGGCGAATTTTCGCGACGAGAGCCCGAAAGGCGACCCGAGGGTCTATCTCGCCGACCTGCTGGAATGGGGCGGGCACATGTCGCTGGCCGTGATCCCGGCACTTTCGACAGAGGTAACAAAGGAGCGCGATCTTCTGAGGCAGTTGCGGGAGCATTTCGGCCGGCATGCGGTGTGGCTCGCCGTTGCAACCCTGTACGACGGCAATGACCGCTTTCGCATCGAGCAGGCGGCGGCGATGGCCTCGGAAGCCGGTCTGCGGCTGATGGCGATCAACGACGTGCTTTTTCATGCCGCCGAACGACGGCCATTGCAGGACGTGCTTACCGCGATCCGCTTCAACACGCCCGTCGCCAGGGCAGGCTACGCACTGCAGGCCAATGGCGAGCGCCATCTGAAACCGCCGGCGGAAATGGCGCGGCTGTTCAAGCGGTATCCCGGTGCCCTTGCCGAAACGATCCGGTTTGCGGAAACATTGAAATTCTCGCTGAGCGAGCTGGAATACAACTACCCGGACGAGCCGACGGAATCTGGGCTGGCGCCGCAGCAGGAACTGGAGCGCTTGGCATGGGAAGGCGCGACGCACCGTTACCCGGAGTGCGTGCCGGAAAGGGTGAAGGAATTCATCCGCAAGGAACTCGACATCATCGCGACGCTCAACTACGCGCGCTACTTTCTCACTGTCCACGACATCGTGAAGTTTGCCCGGTCGAGAGGCATCCTTTGTCAGGGGCGGGGTTCGGCCGCCAACTCCGTGGTTTGCTACTGCATCGGAATCACTGAGGTCGGCCCAGACATCATCGACTGCCTTTTCGAGCGGTTCATCTCCGAAAAGCGCGGCGAGCCGCCGGATATCGACGTCGATTTCGAGCACGAGCGACGCGACGAGGTCATGGCCTACATCTATGAGAAATATAGTGAAAAACATACGGCGCTGGCGGCTTCGGTCGTCACCTATCGTGGACGATCGGCGATGCGCGAGGTGGCCAAGGCGATGGGGCTTTCGGACGACGTCCAGTCGGCCCTTTCCGGGTCGATCTGGGGGTGGTCCTCGTCCGAGGTCGGCGTGAAGGAAGCCAAGGCCGGAGGCCTTGCCGAAAGCGATCCCATTGCGGTGCGAGTCATGCAGCGCGCCAACGAAATCATGGGTTTTCCTCGCCACCTCTCGCAGCATGTCGGCGGGTTCGTCATCACCAGGGACCGGCTCGACGAGATGGTGCCAATCGTCAAGACGGCGATGGACGAGCGCAAGATGGTCGAATGGGACAAGGACGACCTGGATGCGGTGAAAATGCTCAAGGTCGATGTGCTGGCGTTAGGCATGCTGACCTGCCTGAAGCGCGCCTTCGTCCTGCTGGACGAGCACTATGGGCTAAATCTGACGCTCGACAGCATAAAAAAGGAAGACGAGCGGGTCTACGACATGATCTGTCGGGCTGACACGCTCGGCGTGTTCCAGATCGAGAGCCGCGCGCAGATGTCGATGCTGCCGCGGCTGAAGCCCCGCGAATTCTACGACCTCGTCATAGAGGTGGCGATCGTGCGGCCTGGTCCGATACAGGGTGATATGGTTCATCCCTATCTTCGGCGTCGCGAGAAGAAGGAAAAGCCCGACTATGTGATGCCCGAGCTTGAGACGATCCTGGGGAAGACGCTCGGTGTCCCGCTGTTCCAGGAACAGGCGATGAAAATCGCCATCGTAGCCGGCGGCTTCTCGCCAAGCGAGGCCGATGAACTGCGCCGAGCGATGGCAACCTTCAAGCGCCTTGGAACCATAAAGGATTATAAGAAGCGGATGATCTCGGGGATGACGGCGAAAGGCTATCCCGAGGAATTCGCGCAGCGTGTCTTCAAGCAGATCGAGGGGTTCGGCGATTACGGCTTTCCGGAAAGCCATGCAGCCTCGTTTGCGCTGCTGGTCTATGCGTCCTGCTGGTTCAAGACTTTCTATCCGGACGTCTTTTGCGCGGCGATCCTCAATTCGCAGCCGATGGGCTTCTACGCGCCGGCGCAGCTCGTCCGCGACGCGGCCGACCACGGCGTGGAAGTCAGGCCGGTCGACATCAACCATTCCGCCTGGGACTGTACGCTCGAGGAAGCGCCATTCGATCCCGCGAAGGTCGCACACCGGCACAGGGAGATGCATGGTGTCATTCGCACACGCCATGCGGTGCGGCTGGGGTTCCGGCAGATCAAGGGCTTGTCCGAGGCGGAGATGACGACATTCGTGCAACAGCGCGACGCCGGCTACGAATCCGTGCGCGACGTGTGGCTGCGATCGCGCCTCCATGTCGACGCGATCAGAAAGCTGGCGGAGGCCGACGCGTTCCGCTCCATCGGCCTCGACCGGCGCGCGGCGCTGTGGGCGGTACGCGCGCTTGACGGCAGGAGTGCCGCCGAGCGCCTGCCGTTGTTCGACCGGCCGGAGGTCCGCCTGCCCGACAACGAACCCGAGACGACACTTCCCGCCATGCCGCTCGGCGAGCATGTCATCCACGACTACCGCCTGCTTCGGCTTTCGCTCAAGGCGCATCCGGTCTCTTTTCTGCGCGCCGGGCTGGAGCGGGACGGGGTCACACCCAATGCGATGCTGCCCGATATTCGCGGTGGGCGCCGGATCTCGGTCGCGGGGCTGGTGCTGGTGCGCCAACGCCCCGGCAAGGGCAACGCGATCTTCCTGACGCTGGAAGACGAGAATTCGATCGCCAACGTCATCATCTGGCCCCGCGTGTTCGATCGCTATCGCCCGGTCATCCTCGGCGGGCGGCTGGTGCGGGTGACGGGGAAGCTGCAATCGGAGTCGGGCGTCATCCATATCGTCGCCGAGCGGATCGAGGATCTGAGCCATCGGCTGGAGGCGCTTTCGGAAGCGGCCCAGACCGTCGATTTCCGTTCACCGCCGGACGAGATCAAGCGGGCTATCGACCACGACAGCCGGGTCCGCCCGAACAGGCGGGGGGTCGATCGAGAAGCCCTGCGAGAGCCGGCCGGGCACTATGGCGGCGAGCCCGCCGCCAATGTGAAGAAGCTGATGCCCAAGGGGCGCAACTTTCACTGACCCGGGTATCGATAATCAGGAGAATGCCAGTCACCAACAACCGATCAGTCGAGCTGTCTGTACCCTCATGCGGCTGAGTTCGCTGCATCGCGCCGCGCATGCAACCCACCCAGCTGCCGCGGCGGATATCGGCCGGACCTCGCTCGCAAGCGGCTGCATCATGTGCCGATGAGAATGGCCGGACGCAGCAACATGGCGCTGAACTCAGGTCAGCGTCGTGCGAAAAGCCCCTGCTCCGTCTTGCGCCCAATTTGAGGGAGAGGAAGGGGCCAAGCGGCTCGGTCGGCGCAATCTCTCCCGTCTCGCACATGAGCGATATGGCTGCGAAGCAGTCGAGGTAGAGGTCGGCGAAACATGCGCAATCCTGTGTCGAATGCCGTGACACGGGCCAGCCGCCGGGTTACCGGAATCCTGCGTGGGGCATACAGATGCCGTCGGTTGGCCTGAGCCGTCACTGGGCGCCAAGCAGGCGCTCCATGCGGCGGAAGCTTTCCGAGAGCACCGTCGCGTCCTTCAGCGCATGGGCGAGCATGATGCCGCCCTGCCATTCGACAAGGGCCGCGCGCGCCTGCGCCAATGCCAGAGATGGGCGCTGACCGGTGCGGCCAAGCTCGCGCGCCATGAAGCCGATCAGCATGGTGAAGGATTCTGCCGCGCGGTCCGAGGCCACGGGCGCATCGCCGCGAAAGTCGCGCACGCACAGCGCGATCGGACAGCCATGAGCGACACGGCTCGGTGCGCTTCGTGAAAGCCGCGACACCAGTGCGCCCAAACGACGGCGCGGCTCGGTCTCATCCTCGGCGGTCGCCTGAAGCATTGCCTCGGTCTCCGCGCAGAACACGTCGGCGACGGCATGGGCAATGTCTGCCTTGCTGCGGAAGTAATAAAAGAGATTGCCGGGCGGGACATCGGCCGCGGTCGCGATGCCGGCAAGGGTGCTGGCCGCATATCCCTCGCGCCAGAAGAGGCTTGCCGCCGCCGCCGCGATCGCCTCGCGGTTGGCGTCGCCCTTGCGCCGGCGCGCCCGTTCATGCCTGGCATTTCCAGCCGATCCAGCGGCTACGACGCCCCGCCTGCTCACCGGCCAGTTTCGTCGTCGCCGAGCTGACGCGCCTCCGATGGCAGCATGATCGGCACGCCGTCGCGCACCGGATAGGCGAGCCTTGCTCCCGGCGAGATCAGTTCACCCTTCTCCGCATTCCATCGCAGCGGCGCCTTGGTCAGCGGGCAGGCGAGCATCTCGAGCAGCTTGGGGTCGACCGTGCGGGTCGCCATATCCCTGCCCATCGGCTTGCGCTGGTCCCCGGTTCCGCTCATTGCAGGCTCGATCCGAAATCCTCGTCGTCGCGCGCAAGCGCGATCTCGGTGATGGCGATCAGTGTTTCGGCGCGCGTCTTCAAGTCGGGCGCCTCCAGCAAGGCCTGCTTTTCGGCCGCGCCGTAGGGCGCCATCATCGACAGCGCATTGACCAGCATCGCGTTTTCCGCGCGGCTGACACTTTCCCAGTCGGCATCAAGATCGTTCGCCTTCAGATAGGCGCGAAACGCCTTGAGCAGGGCCGGCCGGTCGATCTCCGCCGCGCCGGCCTCTATGTCGAGATCCGCGATGAAGGACTTGATCCGGCATTGCCTGAACGGCGTCTTTGTGCCCACCTCGGAAACGACGCGGAAGCGGCATACGCCCTGAAGCGAAATCAGATAACGCCCGTCGCCGGTCTCGGCAAAGGACGTCAGGCGACCGAGGCATCCGACTTCGCACAGTTCGGGTTCGCCGTCGCCGCGCACCGCTCCGTCGAGCCGAGGCTGAACCATGCCGATCAGGCGCTGGTGCGACAACGCGTGATCGATCATCTCAAGATAGCGCGGCTCGAAGATGTTGAGCGGCATGCGGCCGCCGGGCAGCAGCAGCGCGGCTTCGAGCGGGAACACGGGGACCGTTTCGGGAAGATCCCGCGCCGTTCGGTATCGCGCGTTTCCGGCCTGCACTTTACGATTCTCCCTGCCTTGCCGCCCCGCATATGCGGCGCAGCCGGTCGCCGCTCAGGAAAACAGCAGCGATGAAAGCTTGCGCCGCGCTGCAAGCGTCGCTTCGTCCGCCATGCCCCATGCCTCGAAGAACTTCAGCAATTGCAGGCGGGCGCCGTCGTCGTTCCAGCCGCGATCCGCCTTCATGATCGCCAGCAGCGCGTCGGCAGCCTCTTCGCGTCGATCATGCGCATTGTGGATCAGCGCGAGATCGAAGCGTGCCTGATGATCATTCGGGTCGGCCGCCAGGCGCTGTTCCAGCGCCGCGGCGTCGCCAAGTGCGGCCACCTGCTCGGCGAGCGCCAGCTTTGCCCGCACGCCTGCAAGCTCCGGTGCGTCGGCCGCCGCTTCCGGTGCGCGCGCGAGAACCTCGCGAGCCATATCGGCGTCGCCACTGTCGAACAGCATTTCCGCGAGACCGCCGATGGCGTCGAGGTTCTCGGGTTCCTGCTGGAGGATTGCCGCATAAATCTGGGTTGCGCCCTCAGCGTCGCCTTCCGCGCGCAGCTCGGCCGCGGCAGCCAGCGCGTCTGCGGTCGCCTGGCCGGCATCGGCGCCGGCGACCTTGTCGATGAACTCGCGGATCTTGCTTTCGGGGATCGCGCCCATGAAGCCGTCGACCGGCTGGCCGTCGCGGAACGCGATCACGGCGGGGATCGACTGGATGCCGAGCTGTCCGGCGATGGACGGGTGTTCGTCGATGTTCATCTTGACGAGTTTGACGCGGCCGCCAGACTCGCGCACCGCTTTTTCGAGCGCAGGCGCAAGCTGTTTGCAGGGTCCGCACCAGGGTGCCCAGAAATCGACGAGCACGGGCTGCTGGCGCGACTCCTGGATCACATCGACCGTGAACTGCGCCGTCGTGGTGTCCTTCACTTCGAAACCGGCCGCGCCCTGACTGTCGACGTTTTCCGCGCCGCCATTGCCGTACTGCACGGCATAGCCGCCACCGAAGGGATTATCCTGAACGCTCATCGAAAATCCTTGCTTTGCCGCCTTTCCGTCAACGCTGTAAACCCAAGCTTGCCGCGGGTCGAGGGGCGATGACCTGAAATGTGGCGTCTAGGCCGACAGTTTCAAGACGAGCGGTTCGTGTCCGGTGGCCTTTATGAAGCGCAGCAGATCGTCACGGCCGATCGAGGTCGTGGCTTCGTTGGTGAGGGGATGCGCGTTGATCGTGTCATGGCGCATCAGCGCCTCGTCGAGTACGATCGTCACCTTGTTTTCCGTATCGTTGACGATGCCGAAAGCCGTCACGGCACCGGGGGTAACACCGAGATAGTCGAGCAGCTTCTCCGGCTTTCCGAAGGATACGCGGCCCGATGCACCGATGACCTGGTGGATGGTTTTCAGATCGACTTCGGCATCCTCCTCGACCGTGAGCAGGAAATACCGCTCCTTCTTGTCCCTGAGGAACAGGTTCTTCGTGTGGCCACCCGGTATCTGACCGCGCAGGGCCTGGGAATCGGCGACGGTGAACAGAGGCGGGTGGGTTGCCGTCTTCACGGCGATGCCGAGTTCGGAGAGAAAGGCGAGCAGTTCGTCAGGGGTCTTGGGCATGGTCGGGAGAGGCCTGTAAAACGTAGCTTCCCTGCTTAACCGAGGCGGCGGCGAGCCGTCCAGCCCGTGACTTTCCGTGCGTTTCGGCCGCACGAAAGGAGGCTGCAGAAATTCGCAGCTTTCCTTGTTGCAATCGCAAGCGAGTTCGGTCATATAGGCGCGGCTTGCGGTGAGAGCCGCGTGAGCGGGTGTAGCTCAGGGGTAGAGCACAACCTTGCCAAGGTTGGGGTCGAGCGTTCGAATCGCTTCACCCGCTCCAAATCATCTAACATCGAAAAGCCGCGGTTCGCCGCGGCTTTCGTGTTTTCCGAATGGCTGAAATCGCCAACCCGAAGGCGGTGGAGGGCGTTCAGCGAGAGCTGAAAGATCGGAGAAACCCCGACACCGCCGCAAGCCCCTCGCGCAGAACCCGCGCATTGTTCGCATAGCCGATACGCACCATGCCCTCCGCACCGAGCGCCGCCCCCGGCGTGAACAGCACGCCGGCCTCTTCCAGCAGCCGGGTGCAGAACGCTCCCGAACCCATGTCGTGCGCATAGCGCAGCAGCGCCGTCGTGCCTGAACGCGGCTTCACCCACGACATCGACGGCTCGCCGGCGACCCATGCGTCGAGCACCGCCAGGTTTTCGCGCACGATGGCGCGGTTGCGCGCCAGCACCGCGTCGCGGCTCTCCAGCGCGATGGCCGCAAGCAAATCGTCGATCATGCCGACGCTGATCGTGTTGTAGTCGCGGTGGATCGAAACGGCCTCCAGCAGGTCGCGCCGCGCCGCGATCCACCCCAGCCTCAGCCCGGCAAGCGAAAACGCCTTGGACATCGAACCGGTGGAAATGCCCTTGTCGTAGAGATCGGCGACCGAGATCGTGCTGCCTTCGCCCTGCTGATCGAGCCCGCGATAGACCTCGTCGGCCAGCACCCAGGCGCCACAGCCTTCCGCGATGCGCACCACCTCCTCCAGCGCCACCCGGTCCATCAGCGCACCGGTCGGGTTGTTGGGATTGGCGAGCACGATCAGCTTCGCCTTGTCGCCCGCCAGCCGCCGCAGCGCGTCGAGGTCGGGCGCGTAGCCGTCTTCCGCCCGCAACGGCAGCGTCAGCACTTCCGCGCCCAGGCTTTCGGGGATCGAGACGTGCTGCTGATAGGTCGGCACGATGGAGACGACACGGTCACCCGGCTCCACCAGCGCCGCATAGACCAGCGCATTGGCGCCGATCGCACCGTGGGCGACAAGCACCTCGTCCGCGCTGCGGTGTTCATAGAGCCCGGCGATCGCGTCGCGCAACCGCGCCGAGCCCTCGATCGCGCCATAGGTCAGCTTCATCGGCAGGAGATCGTCGAGCACGGAATTCGGCTTGCCGGCCAGCGACAGCAGCTCGGCCACCGTCAGCGATTCCACGCATGTCTCGGCGAGATTGTAGCGGCAGTGGTTTTCATGCCGGTTCATCCATATCTCGACCCCGAACGCCTCGATCTTCATCGCCACCTCCATTCGCATGCCACCATTTCTACCCGTCCGAACAAGGCCTTTCCAGCACCGGTTGAATCTCTTGAAGAACCTCAAGTTCGCGCTCCCACCCCCGGGTTGACACATCCATATCTCTCCAGTTATGGGTCCAAACCATAGCCACTGGGTTATGAATAGTGACCGAACAGCCGCATGAAATCCTCTTCCGGACGCTGGCCGACCCGAGCCGGCGAGCCATCTTCGAGCGGCTCTGTCGCGAGGGGGAACAGACGGTCGGGGCGCTCACCGCGCGCGCCGGCATCTCGCAGCCGGCCGTCTCCAAGCATCTCGGCGTGCTCAAGCGGGCCGGCCTCGTGCGCGACCGCCACCAGGGCCGGCAGACCCACTACAGCGCCCATCTCGGCGCACTCGCCCCGCTGATCGACTGGACCCACCGCATGTCCCAGTTCTGGCATCACCGGTTCGACGATCTCGAAGACCTGCTCGAAAGAATGGATCAATGAACGAAACGTCCTCCGAAACCCTGTCCGTCGTCGTCGAGCGCGACATCGCCCATCCGCCGGAGAAGATCTGGCGCGCCCTCACCCAACCGCACCTCCTCGAGGAGTGGCTGATGAAGAACCAGTTCAAGCCGGTCGTCGACCACCGCTTCAACCTCAGCGCCGATTGGGGCACCGTCGACTGCCAGGTGCAGTCGGTCGAGGTGAACCGCACGCTTTCTTACACCTGGGACACCAAGGACTTGAGAAGCGTCGTCGTCTGGACGCTAACGCCCACCAGCCGCGGCACCCTCCTGCGCATGGAGCAGTCCGGCTTCCGTCAGGACCAGCAGCCCTATTACCGCGGCGCGACCGTTGGCTGGCCGCGTTTCCTCGATGGGCTGGAACAGGTGCTGGCGCGGATGGATTGAAGGCCCCGCAAAGGAGCAAACACAATGGCAAACCCATCGACAGGCAAGGACCGCAAGCCGCTGCCGAAGGCGAAGCCCGGCGAGGTCGTGCTTCTCTCCGGCGGCAATCCGCAGATCGCCAAGGGCTACGGCGACGCCCCGGTACAGGCCTATATCGCGGCCATGCCGGACTGGAAGAGCGATGTCGGCCGCCGCCTCGACGCGCTCGTCACGCGGACGGTTCCGGATGTGCGCAAGGCGGTCAAATGGAACTCGCCCTTCTATGGCGCAGGCGGCGAGAACCAGGGCTGGTTCCTCGGTTTCCACTGCATGACGAAATACATCAAGGTCGCCTTCTTCAAGGGCGCATCGCTTTATCCGCTGCCGCCGGTCGGCTCGAAGCAGAAGGATGTGCGCTACCTCCACATCCACGAGGACGGCCGGTTCGATGAAGTCCTGTTCGCCGACTGGGTGAGGCAGGCAAGCCGGCTGCCCGGCGAAAAGATGTAGCCGCCCGCCCGGCAACCAAACGAAAAGGCAACGACGAGTGAATCACATGAACGAGGAAACGAACCCTTCCCGGATGATCGACGCCCGGATCGAACAGGTGACCGACTGGCGAGGCACAATGCTTGGCCGTCTCCGGGACATCATCAGGCAGGCCGACCCCGACATCATCGAGACGGTGAAGTGGCGCAAGCCCTCGAACCCGCTCGGCGTGCCGACCTGGGAGCGCGACGGCATCATCTGCACCGGCGAGACCTACAAGGACAAGGTGAAGCTCACCTTCGCCCACGGCGCGGCGATCGATGATCCGTCTGGCCTCTTCAACTCCAGCCTCGACGGCAATGTCCGCCGCGCCATCGATTTCAGCGAAGGCCAGGCCGTCGATGCCGACGCACTCAAGACGCTCGTCCACGCCGCGGTGTCGCTGAACGTATCGAAGAAGAAAAAGCGCTAGGGAAGATTTTCATGAACTGGAACAAATGGATCCGCCAGACCCACCGCTGGGTCTCGGTTGTCTTCGTCGCCATCGTTGTGGCCCTGTTCGCCGCGCTCGGTCTCGGGCAGGAGCCCGCCGAGTGGCTCTACCTGATGCCGTTGCTGCCGCTCGCCTTTCTCGCGGTTACCGGCGTCTACATATTCGTGCTGCCATACACGGCAGGCTGGCGCCCGGCTGCCAAGAAGGGTTGAAACCGATGGAAGCGGCGGTACAACGCCCGCTTTGAATTTTCGGGCTTTGTGTGTAAAGCGGGCGGGAAGAAAATCCGAAGGCCGAAAGACAGGCAGAACCATGGACAAGTTCACCAAGCTGACAGGCGTCGCCGCTCCCCTTCCGATCGTCAATGTCGACACCGACATGATCATCCCGAAGGATTACCTCAAGACCATCGAGCGCACCGGGCTCAGCAAGGGCCTTTTTGCCGAGATGCGTTTCAACGAGGATGGTTCGGAGAACCCCGATTTCGTGCTCAACAAGCCGGCCTACCGGAGCGCGCAGATTCTCGTCACCGGCGACAATTTCGGCTGCGGCTCCTCGCGCGAGCACGCGCCATGGGCACTGCTCGATTTCGGCATCCGCTGCGTGATCTCTACCTCGTTCGCCGACATCTTCTACAACAACTGCTTCAAGAACGGCATCCTGCCGATCACCGTCAGCCAGGAAGACCTCGACAAGCTGATGGACGACGCCAGCCGCGGCGCCAACGCCACGCTGACCGTCGACCTCGAGGCAAAGGAAATCCGCGGCCCCGACGGCGGCGTGGTCGCCTTCGACCTTGACGACTTCAAGCGTCACTGCCTGCTCAACGGCCTCGACGACATCGGCCTGACCATGGAAAAGGCCGGCTCCATCGACGTCTTCGAAAAGCGCAACACCGAAAGCCGCCCCTGGGCCTGAGCTGACGAATGCAGCCCTTCATTCCCCGGCGCTTCGAGCACATCGTGTTCGGGCTTCTCCTGTCTGGCCTGATGTCGTTTCTGGTCTCGGGCCTGTCCACGGTGATTGCGCGCGGCGTCGACGCCAGCCTGCCGTCCGTCTGGCTCGCGGCATGGCTGCCGTCATGGGCGCTCGCCTTTCCGGCCGTTTTGGTGGTGGCGCCCTTCGTCCGCCGCATCCTGCGCCATATCGTGCGGGAAACCTGACCCACACGATCCCTGTTTCGCGACCGGCTTGGGCCGGATAAGGTGCCCGCCGAAACAGCACGGGAGCCGTCATGTCCTTCGCGTTCAAGACCATTCTTTCCGCAGCCCTGATCGCGCTCGCCGCGTCGCCGGTTGCCGCGCAGGACGATGCGCCCGAAACCGTCCCCTTCGCCGGCGGCGAATTCACGATCACGGAAAACGACGACTACGAGAAGGTGCTGGCCTTCGACGGCCGCGAGCTTGCGCGTGACTATTTCGTCATGCTCGACAAGATCGCTGATGTTCGCGGCACCCCCGTCGCCTTCTTCAGCGTCGGTCCGGGAGGCAACGCCTGCGCTCCGGCAACCGTGATGATCTGGAAGCCGCGGGACGCGGAGATGACCACCGCGAAACTCGACGAAGAGTGCAACACACCGGCTGCCGCGGTCTCCGACTACGACGTCTTTTTCGTTCCCTACCTTCTGCCGGGCGACACGGCCGATGTCCGCGCGTGGAATCCGGACGACGGCTTCCGGCTGCAAGGCGTCATCACCTACGCGCCCGAACCCGGCACCGATTGGGACAGCCTCGACCTGGCCGCCGCCCCTCATCCGCTCGACCTGTTCCGCAACGCGTCCATCTACGCCGCAGCGCAGTCACTGCTTGGCAACGCGTTGAGCGACGTCGCCACGGGCCTCGGCACATCCAGCGCACCGGAGGAAGCGGACGGGCTGCTCAGCGCGCGCGGTTGCGTGCCGCACGCCTGCGGTGTCTCCGACACCTTCATGGTCGTCGACCGAAACGAAAAGACGCTTTATTTCGCCCAGCAGGGCGAGGAGACGCGCTTCTGGCCGGCGCGGGACCAGTGGCCACAGGGCGCCGCTTCCCTCATCCCCTCCGATTTCTGAGCAACCGATGACACGCCGCCTCATTTCAACTGGCTCCCCCTTCGAGAAGACGGCGGGCTATTCGCGCGCCGTGGTTGACGGCGATTGGTGTTTCGTTGCCGGCACCACCGGCTACGACTACGCCTCCATGACCATGCCCGAAACCGTCGAGGCGCAGACGCGCAACTGCATGGCGACCATCGCTGCGGCACTTCGGGAAGGCGGCTTCACCCTCGCCGACGTGGTCCGCGCCCGCTACTACGTCACCGACCGCGCCTTCGTGCAGAAGGTGTTTCCGATCCTGGGCGAGCATTTCGGCGACATCCGCCCCGCCGCGACCATGGTCGTCTGCGAGCTCAACGAGCCGGAGATGAAGATCGAGATCGAGGTGACGGCGCTCCGGCGCGACCGTTAGACTGCCACTCTCTCCACAAGAGGGAGGAGTTATCGCATATTGCGTTTTATTCGATCCAAAGAGTCCCGGCTTCGATCGCTGAAGCCGCCCCTCACCTGCCTGCCGGCATTCTTCTCCCCGTGAACGGGGAGAGGAGAGTCTGCTGCTTGCCCGACGCCGGTGATTGGCGAAAGCAGAATTGGAAGCGGTCTTCTCCCCGTTTACGGGGAGAAGTGCCCGGCAGGGCGATGAGGGGCCGCGCAACGGTTGAACCTCTCTCCGGCCGAAAGCACAAGGCGCGGAATAGCCGGGGGCGCAAGTGGTCGCATCCTTCATCGTCGACAACGCTCCGCTCCATACTGGCCCCATACCTTGCCTTCCGCCCCTTGCACCGAGCTTCCGCTACGGCTAGCAAGACGCCGGCTGAACACTCTTTCTGAAAGGCTTTCCCCATGGCATCGCGCAAACTCCTCCTTCTTCCCGGCGACGGCATCGGCCCCGAGGCGATGGCGGAGGTCAGGAAACTGATCGCGGTGATGAACGCCGACATGAATGCCGGCTTCGAGACCGAGGAAGGCCTCGTCGGCGGCTGCGCCTATGACACGCACGGCGCGTCGATTTCCGACGCCGACATGGACAAGGCGATGGCGGCCGATGCCGTGCTGTTCGGCGCCGTTGGCGGGCCGAAGTGGGACGGCGTTCCCTACGAGGCGCGCCCCGAGGCTGGCCTTCTGCGCCTTCGCAAGGAGATGGAGCTCTTCGCCAATCTGCGCCCGGCGATCTGCTATCCCGCCCTTGCATCGTCCTCGTCGCTCAAGCCGGAGGTGGTCGAGGGTCTCGACATCCTCATCCTGCGCGAACTGACCGGCGGCGTCTATTTCGGCGAGCCGAAGGAGATCATCGATCTCGGCAACGGCCAGAAGCGCGGCATCGACACGCAGGTCTACGACACGTTCGAGATCGAGCGCATCTCGGGCGTCGCCTTCGAGCTGGCGCGGACCCGCCGCAACAAGGTCTGTTCGATGGAAAAGCGCAACGTCATGAAGTCCGGCGTGTTGTGGAACGAGGTCGTCACGGCCACCCACAAGGCGAAATATTCCGACGTTGAACTCACCCACATGCTGGCGGACGCCGGCGGCATGCAGCTCGTACGCTGGCCCAAGCAGTTCGACGTGATCGTCACCGACAATCTGTTCGGCGACATGCTGTCCGACGTGGCCGCCATGCTGACCGGTTCGCTCGGCATGCTGCCGTCGGCCTCGCTCGGCGCGCCGGACGCGAAAACCGGCTCGCGCAAGGCGCTCTACGAGCCCGTTCACGGATCCGCGCCTGACATCGCCGGGAAAGGAATCGCCAACCCGATCGCCATGATCGCGTCGTTCGCCATGTGCCTGCGCTATTCCTTCAACATGGTCGCCGAGGCCGACCGCCTCGAAGCCGCCATCTCGGCCGTGCTCGACGATGGCCTACGCACGAAGGACATCATGTCGGACGGCATGACCGAAGTCGGAACCGTCGCCATGGGCGATGCGATCGTGGAGAAGTTCAGGGCGCTTGCAGCATAAGCGATGGATAGCGTCCGTCAGGCAATAGCAAGACAGCTTGAGGCCGAGCGCAATCACCAAAGTGCCTTTCGTCAGGCGGACGCCTACGCTTCTGGCCGCGATGCGGCATGCCGGCAATTCAAGGTCAACGACCTCGATCTTTATCTGGTCGATGTGATTATCGATCAGAGCGAAGACTGCTTGACGCTCTTCGTCTGGCCAAGCGCGATCTTCCATTGTGAGGTCGATCGAGAAACCCACGCTGTTGGGGGAATCAAACTCGATACCCTCGCCGACTACATGCGGACGGCGAGGGGTGGTTCGGCAAAGCGCTTGGCAATCGTGCTCGAGATTGCACGGATCGATCACCAGCACCGCTGACTACGGCGTCGGCACGCAACCCGCCACCGCAAGCACCACCATAAGCAGCACGCAGCCGGCAAGCCCGGCGATGAAAATCGCCTTGCGCACCGGCGTTCGCAGGATGATCTCGCCCTGACGTGCGTTGCGGCCCGAAAACTCCTTCTGCCGCTTGAGCTCTGACATTGGTCGGCTCCTTTATGCTGATAACCGGCATGCCGCGCCGAAAGTTCCGCGGCGCTGGCGCTCAGATGAAGCCGATGAAGCGGCCTGCGACCAGCACCGAAACCCACAGAACGATCGAAAGCGCCGCCGAAAGCCGCGCGGCAGTGGAATACGCGTCGGCGTCAGACCCGGAGTCGGCGAACCGCTGGAAGGCCCAGAAGTTCACGCCCGCCAGCACCAGAAGTGCCATCTTTGCGATAAAGGCGGGGTTCGTCGCATATTCCTGCGCCCGGATCGAGAACATCGCCAACCCCGTAACCACCGCCACCGGAAAGATCAGCGCCACGGCCTCGCGCAGCAGATGCAGCAGCGGCTCCCGTGCGACGGAGCGCACGACGCCGAGTATGCGCAAATCCATCAGCAGCACGGCTCCGACCAGCGTGCCGATGGCGAGGATATGCAGTGCGTTGACCAGCGGATAGGCGTAATAGGAGCCCTTCAGCGCATTGACGGCCCGCAGCCGCTCCACGCCGGCCAGTATATCGAACAGCGTCTCGGTCAGTTTGTCGGCACCCGGTTCGGATAGATGTCATAAGTCATATCGTTGACGATGATGCGTACGGCCTTCATCCGCGGTTCTGTCTCGTCGCGCGAGCGGTTGCCGATCGCCTTCACCTCGTCGCCCACCGCAGCCGATTCCTCTGTGAAGCCGGAGCGTTCGGTCTGTCGCGGCGGCGCCAGTTCGACGCGCCATGTCTCGCCCTCGACGTCGACGTCCATGGTGGCGTGCGGGTTGCCGAGATAGATCGCGGCAACCACCCCCTCCAGTTCGAAGAAGCCGTCCTCGGTCCAAGACCAGCCGTGATGGGCGACTGCGGCGGAAGCAGGCAGCAGAAGCGCCAGGGCAATGCAGGCGCGGCGGATGGATGTCTGGATGGACATAAGAGACCTCATGAATGGCGCGCAATCATGATGAAGACCCTATGGCGCTAAGCCGCCGGGTCAAATCACGTGCGCCTGATCGCCCGCAATCGGCGTCATTGACTCTTGACCGGAAGCGCGTAAAAGGCGGGCGCGAACCGGGACAAACGCGATGCGCGGCCTTTTGACGGCATATCTGGCATTCTTCTCCCATGGCGGGTTTCTTTCCGCTTCGGGCGGCGTCGCCGCACGCGCGCGTTTCACCAAAACCATGGCCAAAACGACGACCGCAAAAACGGTCTGACGTCTCTCGGCCTGCTCGCCCTCTCTCCCCGGGTCCGGCCCGAGGGGCGACCCGCCGACGGTGGGTTCTTTCCAAAACCAGCGGAGAGCTTGAGCACGATCCTGCGGATGAAATCCGCTTTTCTTGCAGGACCATGCGCTGAACAGGAGCAACGGGAATGGGTTTCAAGATTGCAGTCGCCGGCGCCACGGGCAATGTCGGGCGTGAAATGCTCAACATCCTGGAGGAGCGCGGCTTCCCCGCCGATGAGGTCGTGGCGCTCGCCTCGCGCCGCTCGGTCGGCACCGAAGTCTCCTATGGCGACCGCACGCTGAAGGTGAAGGACCTCTCCACCTACGACTTCTCCGACACGGACATCTGCCTGATGTCGGCAGGCGGCAACGTCTCCAAGGAGTGGTCTCCGAAGATCGGCCGGCAGGGCTGCGTCGTCATCGACAACTCGTCCGCCTGGCGCTACGACGCGGAAGTGCCGCTGATTGTGCCGGAAGTGAACCCGGATGCGATCGAGAGCTTTTCGAAGAAGAACATCATCGCCAACCCGAACTGCTCGACCGCCCAGCTCGTCGTTGCGCTGAAGCCGCTCCACGATCACGCGAAGATCCGCCGTGTCGTGGTCGCCACCTATCAGTCGGTTTCCGGTGCCGGCAAGGAAGGCATGGACGAGCTCTTCACCCAGACGCGCGCCGTCTTCGTTGCCGACCCGGTCGAGGCCAAGAAGTTCACCAAGCGCATCGCCTTCAACGTCATTCCCCACATCGACGTCTTCATGGAAGACGGCCAGACCAAGGAAGAGTGGAAGGTCACCGCCGAGACCAAGAAGATGCTCGACCCCAAGATCAAGGTCACCTGCACGGCCGTGCGCGTGCCGGTCTTCATCGGCCATTCCGAGGCCGTCAACATCGAGTTCGAGAACCCGATCACGGCGGACGAGGCGCGTGAGATCCTGCGCGAAGCTCCCGGCTGTCTGGTCATCGACAAGCGCGAGGACGGCGGCTACATCACCCCGCTCGAATCGGCAGGCGAGGATGCGACCTACATCTCCCGCATCCGCGAGGACCAGACCGTCGAGAACGGCCTCAACATGTGGGTCGTCTCCGACAATCTGCGCAAGGGTGCTGCGCTCAACACCGTGCAGATCGCCGAGCTGCTGGTCGCGCGCGGTTTGATCCAGCCGAAGAAGCAGGCCGCCTGAATTGACGTCGGCCAATGTTGTCCTGCGCCCGGCGGTCACGCCGGACGCGGACAACATAGCCAGAGTCATGCGGGCAAGCCTCGGCTCGTTCCCATGGATGCCCATGCTGCACACGCCCGATGAAGACCTGGCCTTCATCAGCGGCCGCGTACTCCCCAACCAGACCGTGACGGTCGCCGAGGCCGAGGGCCGTATCGTCGGCTTCATTGCCGTCGAAGGCGAATGGATCGAGCAGCTTTATCTCGATCCGGACTGGACCGGGCGCGGCATCGGCAGCCGCCTTCTTGCCCTCGCGACGGCTAACATGCCGGTCTCCAGGCTTCACTGCTTTCAGGCCAATGACGGCGCGCGCCGCTTCTACGAGCGGCACGGTTTTCGGGCCGAAGCCTTCGGCGACGGCTTCGGAAATGAGGAAGGGCTGCCCGATATCACATATGTGCGCCGCGGCACCTGATATGTGAAAACCCGCCCCGCAGGCTGCGGAGCGGGCAAAAGGAACATTCACAGGGTTTCGAGAAAGAGGCCTCCCCGGCCTACTTCTCTTTCTTGACCGTCGTTGCGTCCGCCGGGGTCGACATCGATCCCGACGAGATGCTGGCGACTGTCAGCTTGGTGTCCGTCGAAGCGGTTGTATCGCGCTTCATCGGGCAGGCGGCCGCGACCGAAACGGAAAGTCCAAGAACGGCTGCGAGCGTCAAGGCTGTCTTCATTGTGCGTATCCTCTGCTTCGATACGCCCACAGGCTAGCAAGGCGACCCGGTTGCCGCCAAATCACGATTGCCGTGATCACTGCACCGCGCTGACCGCGTAGCCGGCCTCGCGCAGGAGCGAGACGAGGCCCTCGTCGCCGGGCAGGTGCAGCGCGCCCACGGCGATGAATGCGCCGCCGGCATCGATGAACGGCGCGGCGCGTGCGGCCATCGTGTCGTTGCGGGCGGTTATCATGGCTTCCTCGAACGCCGCGAAGCCTGCGGTGGACTGTTCGTCCGAAGGCAGCACCGCCCGGAAGAACGGCCAGAACATGCCGGTCTCGCCGTCAAGATAGAGCACGATCATCGTTTCGATGACGTCGTCGATCCGCTCTCCCAGCGCCAGCGTATCCACCAGCCCGCGCATGTGGAACTCCATCGGCAGCGAGGCCATTGCGCCGAGCTGGTCGACGATCGTCTCAAGTCCCTCCAGCGCCTTGCCGTCGGCCTGAGCGCGCTCGGCGAGCTCGATGTCGAGCACTTTCGCGCCGGATGCCTTGCGCGCAAGCTCGCAAGCCGGCAGCGCAACCATCGAGGCAATCATCCAGGGCTTCATTTTCTGCACGCTGGCCGGCGGTATGCCCCGCTGATTCAGCGCCGCTTCCGCCGTTGCCCGGTCTTCCTCCGACAACAGCGAAAACAGCGTCGTCTCGTCGGTGAACATCATCAGTTCCGGCTGTGCGGCCATCGCCGCCATCATCTTCGACTGATCGAGGATTTCGGTGGTTTCGATGACCACAGTCCTGGAGGCCTCGAGCGCAGCCTCCGCATCGTCGCTCAACCGAACCACCCGCGGGTCCGACATGTGCATCGTACCGAACAGATAGGAGGGCTCGACGCCATCCTTCTCGATCCGCCACAACACCGCGTCGCCATTCGCCACGCTAGCGGCTTCGGTTCTTATCTGCTCCAGCTTTTCCGGGTCGTCGCGCTTCATCGCCGCGAGCATGTCGCTCCCGGTGCAGGCCGTCGCATCGTCCTCCGCCCGCGCCTGCGTTGCGGCAAACAGCAGCGTCGCGATGAACGCGATAAGGAAAAAAAGATTGAACGCCGCGATCAGCCTCAACGAAAGATCGGCGGCGCGCTCGGTTATGGCAGTGGCGGGCTTCATGGCCGGAATCTCGCAGACAAGTGCGGCCAAACCGTTAAGCCAATCGGAAAAATTGCTGCCGTGCGTCCTTCGAGGCTCGCTTTGCTCGCACCTCAGGATGAGGATCGTCGTGCATCTCTCCCGCAAGCCGGTGAGTTCCGGGGTTGTTCTCCTGAAGTACATCGAGCCCCCGCGTTGCTGGCTCGATCAACCCACGCCGCTCATCCTGAGGTGCGAGCGGAGCGAGCCTCGAAGGACGCACCCAAAAAAATGGCGCCACATCTTCTACGCCCGGGGATGGGCCGAATCGTAGATGTCGAGCAGTCGCGCCGTGTCGACCCCGGTATAGATCTGCGTCGTCGACAGACTGGCGTGGCCGAGCAGTTCCTGGATGGTGCGCAGATCGCCGCCCCGTGCAAGCAGATGCGTCGCAAACGAATGGCGCAGTGCGTGTGGCGTCGCCGTGTCCGGCAGGTTCAGCGCGGAGCGCAGCTTCTGCATCTCGCGCTGGATGATCGCCGGCTGCAGCGCGCCGCCGCGTGCGCCACGAAACAGCGGCCCGTCCGGCCCTAGATGATAAGGGCATAGCCGCCGGTATTCGGCAACGGCCCTGTGCGCCACCGGCAGCACCGGCACGAGCCGCGTCTTGCCGCCCTTGCCGGTGACGCGCAGCACCGTCTCCCCGCTGTCGGCAAGGGCTGCGCCCGGCAGTCCGAGCGCTTCGGAGATGCGCAGTCCGCACCCGTAGAGCAGCGTCAGCACCGCCGCGTTGCGCGCGGCGATCCACGGCTCCTCCGCCAGTTGCTCGCCGGCTGAAACCACCCGCTTGGCGTCGACCGCCGTCAGCGGTTTGGGCAAGGATTTCGGCTGTTTCGGCGCCCGCATGGCGGCCGCGCCGGCGGCATTGGCCAGCCCGCGCCTTTCGAGGAAGCGCAGGAAGGACCGGATACCCGCCAGCCCCCGGCCCAGCGATCGCGCGCCCGCGCCGCCGTTGCGGCGATGCGCCAGGAAGGCGCGCAGGTCGAAGGGCTTCAGTTCGGCGATGTCGGCAATGCCCGGCGCCCCGCCGCAATGCCCTGTCAGGAACTGCAGAAGCTGGCGCGTATCGCGCTCATAGGCATCGACCGTCAACGCCGAAAGCCGCCGCTCCGCGACAAGCGAGGCGAGCCAGTCCTGCCGCGCCTTCTGCAGGTCGGGACGGGCGGATACGAGGAATTCTTCCATAAAGGCCATTCTGCCGCATCGTGGTTAGCGGCGGGTGAATGCCGGCCGCCGATTTCCAAAGAAGGCCGAGAGGACAAACGCCCCCTCCACCACTTCGTGGTCCCCCTCCCCCGCTTCGCAGGGGAGGAACCGCGTTGCGGCCGTCCGCGACCTTGGATCCTCCCCCATATATGGGGGAGGGGGACCGCCGAAGGCGGTGGAGGGGGTGTTCAGGTTCGCAGAATTGACGCAGACAACGGCACGGCCAGTGGCGCGAGGAACCGCAAGAACGTTTGGCAGAGTGCCCACGCATTTCCCCCCAAACTTGTCCACCCCCTCCAAACCTCGCCCGACAATCGCGCCGAGTGAACCGGAGAAGGCGGCGATGGACTGGAGTGCGGCGATCGAGACGAACCGGGAGGCGCTGCGGCGCATCCTGACGACGCTCGTGGCCATGGCCGGGCTTCGCGGCCGGTTTGCATCGGAGGCGCAAGGCTGTCCTGCCGGTGGTACCGCAACAGGCGAAGAAGGCCGGGACGCTGCCGCAGCCAGCGGGGACCCGGCGGGGAAGCGCACCGAGGAACGCCCGACGCTCCCCCGCCATCTCCACCGCGTCATTCTGCGGCTCCTGCGCCCCGCCGAGGCGGCCGCGCGGCGGCTCATCATCGTCACGGCGCGCGACCTGCCCCATCCCCCGCTGCGAGGGCGAAGCCCGAGCCTCGAAGGCCGCATGCTCGCGGCAACGCCCGCGTCGCCGAAGGCGCGCAAAGCCGCAAGGCGCGCGACCCTGCCGCTGTTCGATCCGCTGCCGCGCTGGCGTGGCCCGAGGCGGCCGGTTGCCGCCGGCGTGCCGCGCATCTCGTTTCCGGGCGACGGCGCGTCGGTGCCGCTTTCCCCACGCCAGCCGCCGATGCCGGACGATCCCATCGACGCCACCCGCCTTGCGCTGCGCCTGCGGGCCGTGGCCACGGCACTCGACGACCTGCCCGCCCAAGCAAGCCGCTTCGCCCGCTGGCGGGCGCGGCGCGATGCGGCCCGAAAGGACCCCCACCCCGCCGCTTCGGTTCCTCACTCTGGGGCGGGCCACGGGTCTCGCCCGTCCTTCGCATCTCCACAAGCAGGAGCGTGGAAAGGCCGCGTCTGGCCGCTGCGCCCCGGCCGTCCGCCCGGATGGCGCGCAGCAGGGCGGCGTGCCCACCCGGTTCATGACGTGCTCACCGTCGTGCACGACCTCGCCTTCTGGGCGATGGAGCGCGCCGATACCTCATGAGGAAACGTAGGAACGTTCAGATCGAAAAGGCGCTGCCGCGGCACGAACCTCATCCGCGAACGGATCACTGCGTACCTGAACGCCCCTCCACCACTTCGTGGTTCTCCTCTCCCGGATTGAATTGCGTCGGCGGCACCATTAGAGACGGGCGATGACAAACGATGAAAAAACCGTCCAGATGGCGGTGATCGGCGCGCCGCATGGCGTGAAGGGCGAGGTGCGGGTCAAGACCTTCACGGGCGATCCGCTGGCACTGGGCGACTACGGCCCGCTGCGCTCGGCGGATGGGCGGACCTTCACCGTCGCGGCGATCCGCCCGGCGAAGACAGTCGTCGTTGTCCGCTTCAGGGAGATCGCCAGCCGCGAGGCCGCGGAAGCGGCAACCGGCACCGAGCTCTTCATCGATCGTTCCGCCCTGCCGGACGATCTCGATGACGATGAATTCTATCACGCCGACCTGATCGGCCTTGCAGTCCGCGACGAGACAGGCTCGTCGATCGGCAAGGTCGCCGCGATCCAGAATTTCGGCGGTGGCGACATCGTCGAGGTCGCTCTTGCCGGCAGGCGAACCGTGATGATCCCCTTCACCCTCGCCGCGATCCCCGAGATCTCGGTGCGCGACGGCTTCATCCGCATCGACAGTGCCGGCGCGGGGCTGGTCGGAGAGGATGACGGCGAATGAGCTTTTCGGCCACGGTGCTGACGCTCTACCCTGAGATGTTTCCGGGCGCGCTCGGCCATTCGCTGGCCGGCCGTGCGCTCGAGCGCGGCGACTGGTCGCTGGAAGCCGTCCAGATCCGTGACTTCGCCACCGACCGTCACCGCACCGTGGACGATACGCCGGCCGGCGGCGGCGCCGGCATGGTGTTGCGGGCAGACATTCTGGCGAAAGCCATCGATCATGCCGCACCCGAGGGCGGCCGACGTCCGAAACTGCTGATGAGCCCGCGCGGAAAGCCGCTGACCCAGGCGCGCGTCCGCGAGCTGGCGGCCGGCCCCGGCGCGGTGATCGTCTGCGGTCGCTTCGAGGGTGTGGACCAGCGCGTGATCGAGGCACGCGACCTCGAGGAGGTGTCGATAGGCGACTACATCCTGTCGGGCGGCGAGCCGGCCGCCTTGGTGCTGCTCGATGCGGTGGTGCGCCTGCTTCCCGGTGTCATGGGCAACGACGCCTCCGGCGCAGAGGAAAGCTTCGAGAGCGGGCTGCTGGAGCATCCGCATTATACCCGTCCTCAGGATTTCGAGGGCCGGCCCATTCCCGACATCCTGACATCCGGCAATCACGGGCGGATCGCCGAATGGCGTCGCGGGGAGGCCGAGCGGCTGACGGCCGAGCGCCGGCCGGATCTTTTCGGTGCCCGCCAAACGGAAAAGGGGTCGAAGAAATGACGCTGTTCCTCCGCCTCGAACATGCGGCGATCGCACTCGTCGCGCTCGTCGCCTTTCATCTTTCGGGCGGGAACTGGTGGCTGTTCGCCGCGCTGATCCTCGTTCCCGACATCTCGATGGCCGGTTATCTCGGCGGCCCCCGGCTCGGCGCCTGGTGCTACAACGCCGTGCACACCTGGCTCGCCCCGGCGGCGCTCTGGCTGATCGCTTTGGCAGCGGGCGCGCCGCTCCTCGCGCAGATCGCGATCATCCTCGCCGCCCACATCGCGATCGACCGGGCGCTCGGCTATGGCCTGAAGTGCGAAAGCGGCTTTCAGGACACGCATCTCGGCCGGATCGGACGACCGAAGGAGGACCGCCCTGCCAGTTGATTCAGCCTTGGATGTGGTGTATGTGCGCCGACACAAACGGCCGATGGCCGGGAATTTAACCAGAACACGTGAACTCGCTCCTGTTCCCTTCGCCGAGAAGGGACACTTTCCAAGGCGGTATCGACTGCCGGTGAGACGGGCGCTCTGACGGTTCGCAAGAACAAGGAATCATTCCGATGGACATCATCCGTCAGCTCGAGGCCGAGCAGGCCGCCAAGATCGAGGAAAAGCGCAAGCTCCCCGAATTCCAGCCCGGCGACACCGTTCGCGTGCAGGTGCGCGTCACCGAAGGTTCGCGTACCCGCGTGCAGGCCTATGAAGGCGTCTGCATCGCCCGTTCCGGCTCGGGCTTCCAGGAAAGCTTCACCGTCCGCAAGATTTCCTACGGCGAGGGCGTGGAGCGCGTGTTCCCGGTCTATTCGCCGCTGGTCGAGGCGGTCGAGGTCGTGCGCCGTGGCAAGGTCCGCCGCGCCAAGCTCTACTACCTGCGCGATCGCCGCGGCAAGTCGGCCCGTATCGTCGAGAATACCGGCGTGCGCGCCCGCAAGCTGAACGATGCCGAGCGCGACGCGCTTGCCGCCGAGAAGGCGCGCATCGAGGCCGAGAAGATCGCCGCCGCCGAGGCGCTCGCCGCCGAGAAGGCCGCTGCCGATGCTGCTGAAAAGGCGGCCGCGGAGGCTGCCGAGAAGGAAGCAAGCGCGGCCGAGTAAGCCCGCCCCTCAGTTCCTGAATTTCGATGATGGCGGCCACTGGCCGCCATTTTCGTTTCCACGGGGCTCGTGTTTGTACGAGAATGGTTTTCTCAAGGTGGGCTGGCGCAGGGAATTGCGTTTCTACCCGGCGCTCATAGCGAGGCGTATATCGAAAGGAATTCCGGCTGCCACTACCCAGAGTTGGCAGCCTCCATCATTTCAAGGCAAATCGCGATGTCTCGTTCGTCCTCTCATGCTGCGGCCGCTCCCCGGCCGTTCTATGCCTCGTTCGGCTTCCAGGTTCTGGCGGCCATGGTGCTCGGCCTCCTGCTCGGCTTCATCGCCCGCTCGATGGGGCCTGACGCCGCCGGCGATCCCAACTGGCTCGCCACCACGCTCTCCACCGTCGGCTCGATTTTCGTCCAGCTCCTGCGGGCGCTCGTCCCACCGCTGATCTTCACGGCAATCGTGGCGTCGATCGGCAATCTGCGGCAGCTCTCCAACGCCGCCGCTTTGGTCTGGCAGACCCTGCTCTGGTTCGCGATCACGGCACTGATCGCCGTCCTTATCGGCATCGCGCTGGGTCTGTTCATCCAGCCCGGTGTCAACACGCAGGTTCTGGCGGAAGCCGCGAAGGAACCCTCGACCACCGGCTCATGGCTCGACTTCCTCAAGGGGCTGGTGCCGGCCAACATCTTCGGCCTGCAGGCCTCGACACGGCTCACCGACGGCGGCGCCACGACCGCGCTCGGCTTCAACGTTCTCCAGATCCTGGTGATCTCTATCGCGGTGGGTGCCGCAGCTCTGCGCGTGGGTGAGGCCGCCGAGCCGTTCCTCGAGTTCAACCGCTCGCTGCTGGCGATCGTGCGCAAGGTGCTGTGGTGGGTCATCCGCCTGACGCCCATCGGCACGATCGGCCTGCTCGGCAACGCGGTCGCGCAATATGGCTGGCAGACGCTGGCGCAGCTCGGCTGGTATTCGGTGGCGATCTATATCGGGCTGGCGCTCGTCATCTTCGGCGTCTACCCGATCCTGCTGGCGCTGCACGGCCTCAACCCGGTGCGTTTCTTCGCCGGCGCGTGGCCGGCGATCCAGCTCGGCTTCGTTTCGCGCTCCTCCGTCGGAACCATGCCTGTCACGGAAACGGTCACCGAAAAGGCGCTCGGCGTGCCGCGCGAATATGCGGCCTTCGCCGTGCCGCTCGGCGCGACGACCAAGATGGACGGCTGCGCGGCGATCTATCCGGCGATCTCGGCGATCTTCGTCGCGCAGTTCTACCAGCTTCCGCTCGGCATCGAGGATTACATCCTGATCGTCTTCGTCTCGGTCATCGGCTCCGCCGCCACGGCTGGCCTTACCGGCGCGACCGTGATGCTGACCCTGACTTTGTCGACGCTGGGCCTGCCGCTCGCCGGCGTCGGCCTTCTGCTCGCCATCGACCCGATCCTCGACATGGGCCGCACGGCGGTGAACGTCGCCGGCCAGGCCCTGGTGCCGACCATCGTTGCCAAGCGGCAGGGCATTCTGGACCAGGAGATCTACGACAGCGCGGGCGACATCGACGTGCTCGATGTCGGTGCTCAGCCAAGCCCGGCCTGACGCTCGCACCGCGCCCTCTCCAGCAAACGGCGTGGCGGGATCGAACCTCGCCACGCTTGGCAATGAGGGGCCGGGGAGTCTAGGTTTGCGACGAAATCAGCTCAGGAGACCCCGATGATCCGTCGCTTTGCCTCTTTCGCGGCCGTTGCCGCTACGTTTTTCCTCGCCGCAACGGCGCAGGCACAGGACCTGCCCGACCTCGGCGGCCGCACCGTCGTCATCGTCACCGAAAACGCCTATCCACCGCTGCAGTTCGTCGACCCCAAGACGGGCGACGCCATCGGCTGGGAATACGATGCGCTGAAGGAGATGTCGCAGCGGCTCAATTTCGTCGTCGAGTACCAGAACACGAGCTGGGACGCGATGATCCAGTCGGTCTCCGATGGCCAGTACGACATGGGCATGACCGGCATCACCATCCGCGACGACCGCAGGGAGAAGGTCGACTTCTCCGATCCCTACATGCATTCCGAGATGCGCATGCTGGTGCGCGCCGACGAGGAACGCTTCGCCGACGAGAAGGCATTTGGAGAAAACGAGGACCTTCTGATCGCCGCCCAGCCCGGCACGACGCCGTTCTATGTCGCCGTCTATGACATCCTCGACGGCAACGAGGCCAACCCGCGCATCAAGCTGTTTGAGACTTTTGGCGCGACGGTTCAGGCCCTGCGCGCCGGTGACGTCGACCTCGTGATGACCGACGGCGTCGCCGCGCAAGGGTATGTCGATGCCTCGAACGGCACGCTGAAGATCATCGGTGGCCCGCTCGGCTCGGAGGATTTCGGCTTCATCTTCCCGAAGGGCTCCGATCTGGTCGCCCCGGTCAACGCCGCCATCGCCGCGATGGAGGCCGATGGCACGCTCGAGGCGCTGAACAGGAAGTGGTTCCTCGAATACAAGATGGGCGAGTGAGCGCAGCACATCCGCCCGCGAGCCGGAAGGAGTTTCCCTACTGGCTCGCCGCCGCGATCGCGATCGCTCTTGCCATCGCAATCTTCGTCGCGGCGAACGACCTTTATTCGCAGGTCTTCAGCATTGTCGCGCGCGGGCTCGGCATCACCGTCTTCGTTACGGTCATCGGGTTTGCACTCGCATCCGCGCTGGGCCTCGGCATCGCATTGATGGCCCTGTCGGAGTCGCGCATCCTGCGGCAAACGGCGCGCTTCTATGTCGAGATCATCCGCGGCGTGCCCATTCTGGTGCTGCTGTTCTGGATCGCCTTTGCCGGGGTGCCGGCATTCGTGGCAGGCTGGAACTGGGCGACGGCACCGCTGGCGCAGGCCGGCATCATCGAGCCGCTGCTGGTGCGCGACATCTCGCTTCTGTGGCGCGCCATCGTCGCGCTGACGATCGGCTATTCGGCGTTCATCTCGGAAGTGTTCCGCGCGGGCATCCAGTCGGTCGAGGCGGGACAGATCGAGGCCGCGAAGGCGCTTGGGCTTTCCCGCTTCCAGCGCTTCCGGTTGATCGTCATGCCACAGGCGCTACGTACCATCCTGCCGCCGCTCGGCAACGACTTCGTCGCCATGGTCAAGGATTCCTCGCTGGTCTCCGTCCTCGGCGTCGCCGACATCACGCAGATGGGCAAGGTCTATGCGGCCGGCTCGTTCCGCTTCTTCGAAACCTACTCGATCGTGGCCTATATCTATCTGTTGCTGACCGTCACCCTGTCGCTGGCCTTGCGCGCACTTGAACGCAAACTGAGAAAGGGAGCACACGAATGAGCCACGAGGAAAAGGCGCTCGATCGCGTTTATGCCGCCAAGTCGCCCCGGGAGCTCGAGCGAGCCTATGCCGACTGGGCCGCAGATTACGACCGCGACACGATCGCGCTGGGGTACAGCCTTCCCTTCGTGATTGCCGGCTGGGTGGCCCGTCACGTGCCGCACAGCGATGGCCCGTTGCTGGATGCCGGCTGCGGAACGGGCCTGTCGGGGCCTTTTCTGAAAGCACTGGGCTATGACGATCTCGTCGGCCTCGACTACTCGCGCGAGATGCTCGATCTGGCCGGGCAGCGCAACGCCTACCGCGAACTCAGGCAGGCGGAGTTAGGCACGACCCTGCCGTGGCCCGACGACCATTTCGCCGCCTTTCTCTCGAGTGGTGTGTTCACGGCGGGCCATGCGCCCGCGTCGAGTTTCGACGAGCTGGTTCGCATCACGCGCCCGGGCGGCCATGCGATCTTCACCGTGCGCGACCTGTTGCTGGAGGATGGCGGGTTCATCGACGTATTCCGGCGGCTCGAAGATGCGGGACGCTGGCGCAGAGTTGAAGAAAGCGAGCCCTTCCGTGCCTTCGTACTGGCCGAGCCGGAGGTGAAGGTGAAGGCGTTCGTGTTTGAAATCGGTTAGCCGGAACCCGTTCAATCGATTCGCGTTGAGGCAGACGGTGCAGAGGGCGCCGTTCACGAGGGTGTTTGATGCAGGACATACTGGATGACGTCGGTCACACCACATGGCTGCCGTTCTCGGTTATCGCAGCGCGTCTGGTTTTAGCTGCCGTTCTGGGCGCAATCATCGGCTTCGAGCGCGAATGGCGCAATCATCCCGCGGGACTTCGCACCCACATACTGGTCTCGATGGCAGCGGCATGCTTCACGATCATCGGCATCGAGATCGTTCATACCTCGCAGTTCGAGGATGACGGAGCGCGTCAGGATCCTCTGCGCCTGATCGAGGCCGTCACCGCCGGCGTCGCATTTCTCGCGGCGGGCACCATCATCTTCGCGCGCGGTCGCATCAAGGGGCTGACAACGGGCGCGGGCCTCTGGCTGGCTGGCGCCATCGGTCTGGCTGCCGGATTGGGGTTCTGGCAGATCGCCGGCTTCGCCACGCTTCTGGCCGTCTTCGTGTTGGGCCTCATGCACCCACTGGAAAAGGCTGTCGTCGGAGAGGACGCGAGAAAGGCGGAAAAGCCACCGGCCGACGACTAGACCGTCCCAATTGCCGAGCCGACGAAACGCTGGTATGAGCTTGGTCATGGAAGAACTTTTCGGACATCCGGCCTACAAAGGCTTCGTGCTGCAGGACGTGAAGCGTCTGCCTGCACGATTCTTCGTCCGCATCACCGGCGCGACGCTCGCCCGCCTCGGCTGAGCATACGTTCCGAGTTCGGCCGCACAAGGGCCGCCCCAACTTCCATGGCTCCATATCGACGGATTGACGCAAAATGACCGCACCGCGCACACTCTACGACAAGATTTTCGACGAGCACGTCGTCGACCGGCAGGATGACGGCACCTGCCTGCTCTACATCGACCGCCATCTGGTTCATGAGGTGACCAGCCCGCAGGCCTTCGAGGGTCTGCGCATGGCCGGTCGCAAGGTTCGTCAGCCGGAAAAGACGCTCGCCGTGGTCGACCACAACGTGCCGACCTCGCCCGACCGCAAGAACGGCATCAAGAACGAGGAAAGCCGCATTCAGGTCGAGGCTCTGGCCAGGAACGCCGCAGACTTCGGCGTGGAATACTATGACGCAGCCGATATCAGGCAGGGCATCGTCCACATCATCGGGCCGGAGCAGGGTTTCACCCTGCCGGGCATGACCATCGTCTGCGGCGACAGCCACACCTCGACCCACGGCGCGTTCGGCGCGCTGGCACATGGCATCGGCACGTCTGAGGTCGAGCATGTGCTCGCCACGCAGACGCTGATCCAGAAGAAGGCCAAGAACATGCTGGTCCGCGTCGACGGGCAGTTGCCCGAAGGCGTGACGGCAAAGGACATCATCCTCGCCATCATTGGCGAAATAGGCACGGCCGGCGGCACTGGCTACGTGATCGAATATGCGGGCGAGGCGATCCGCGCGCTGTCGATGGAAGGCCGCATGACGATCTGCAACATGTCGATCGAGGGTGGCGCGCGCGCCGGCCTGATCGCGCCGGACGAAACGACCTTCGCCTATGTCAAGGACAAGCCGCGCGCGCCAAAGGGCAAGGCGTGGGATATGGCGCTCGACTACTGGAAGACGCTGAAGACCGACGAGGGGGCGCATTTCGACAAGGTGGTCGTACTCGACGCGGCCAACCTGCCGCCGATCGTGACCTGGGGCTCATCGCCGGAAGATGTCGTTGCGATCACCGGTGAGGTTCCGGACCCGGCCGCCATTGCAGACGAGACCAAGCGTACCTCCAAGCAGCGCGCGCTCGACTATATGGGCCTGAAGCCGGGAACGAAGATGACCGACATCACGCTCGACCGCGTCTTCATCGGCTCGTGCACCAACGGCCGCATCGAGGATCTGCGCGCCGTCGCCAAGGTTGTCGAGGGCAAGAAGGTTGCGCCAACCGTGGACGCCATGATCGTGCCGGGTTCGGGTCTGGTGAAGGCACAAGCGGAAGCCGAGGGGCTGCACAGGATTTTCATAGAGGCGGGTTTCGACTGGCGCGAGCCCGGCTGCTCCATGTGCCTTGCCATGAACGACGACCGGCTAAAGCCGCATGAGCGATGCGCATCGACCTCGAACCGCAATTTCGAGGGCCGGCAGGGCTTCAAGGGGCGCACGCATCTGGTCTCGCCGGCCATGGCTGCCGCGGCTGCGATCGCCGGCCATTTCGTCGACATTCGCGACTGGAACTGACCGCCGTTTAACGGCTTGTTGTTTCTTCGACGCTAGCATCCTGCCCCAACGGAAACCGGGGCGGGATGTTTGGACGCGAACGTCATCATCGCATTGACGAATCCCGCCATGTCGCTGATCTTCGCCGCGACATTCTTTCTGCTGTGGCAACATCGGCGGCAGGCTTACATCGCCCTGCTCGGTGTCTCCTTCCTGGCGATCGGCGGCGGCTTTTTCCTGCACTACTTCACGCTGTCCAGCCCGCCGGTCTCCAAGCTCGTGGCGAACTTCCTGTTTTTGGCCGGCGGGGTGGGTTTTGCCATCGGCGGCCTGGCACGCTTCGAACGCAGGCCACCCGTCCTCACCACCGCTTTTTTTGCGGTGGTAGGCTTTGGCGCCTTCATATGGTTCCTCTTCGTGCAGCCGGACATCATCTGGCGAATCTATTCGCTCAACTTCGCCTTCGGGGCGATCACGCTGACGATGGCCGCCGAGTTGCGTCGGGCGCCCCGACGCAATTTCGTCGACAACATCCTGCTCGCACTGTTGCTCGTTTATGGCGTCAGCTTCTTTGTGCGCCCGGTTCTCGTCATCTGGATCGATGGGCCGTATGAAAGCTACGACAACATTCACCAGTCGCTCTACTGGATCACGCTCACCTTCTCCGCCTCTTTGTTCCTGCTGATTTTCGCGCTTTCGCTTATCACCGCCATCGCGCTCGACGTGATGGAGGAACTTCGGCTGGAATCGCATACCGACCCCCTGTCGGGCTTGCTCAACAGGCGCGGCTTCGAACAGGGGGTTGCCGAAACGCTTCGTAACAGCCGACGCAGGCGCATGGCGGTTACACTGGTCGTCTGCGACCTCGACCACTTCAAGTCGGTGAATGACACCTACGGCCACGCGGCCGGCGACTATGTGATCATGACGTTCGCCAGCTGCATGCGCGATTTCACCGGTTCCAACCAGATTGCGGGACGCATCGGCGGCGAGGAGTTTGCAGTTCTGCTGTGCGGTAGCGACCGCAATAGCGGGCGCCTTTTTGCCGAAGGTGTGCGGGCGGGCTTCGGTCTCCTGCCCGTACCGCACCTGCCTGGCGACATGCGCTTCAGCGCGAGTTTCGGCGTTGCCGAGTGGCGCGACGGTGAAACCGTGGCCGAGCTCTTCATGCGCGCCGACCGGGCGCTCTATGAAGCCAAGAAGGCGGGCCGCGACCGCGTTCGGGTAGACAATCCGTTGCGGTCTCCGGCCGCGCCGCTCGCCCCTTCACAGCACACCCCCGAGACTGCCAGTCGTTGACCTGCTACCATAGCTCGCGTTAACCACTTCTTCGCCCGCTTGACGGAATATGGTCGCGCGGAACGAGATCGGCATGAGCGGCGCAACCTTTATCCTTGTCATCAACCTGGCGGTTGCCGGGCTGTTTTGCGCGGCGTTCATCCTGATCGCGCTCTACAGCCGCTACCGATCGGCCTGGTGGTTTGCCGCCGGCTATGCCGCCGGCGGGCTTTATGTCGCGCTCGAGGTTATCCTGCCGGTTCTGCCCGACCCACGGATTGGCGTGTTCCTGGGTAGCATCGCCTTCATCGGCGCCCTGATGTTGGTCAATATCGGGCTTGCCTATCGCTATGACATGACGCCGCCTGCCAGGCTGCTCGCCGCCGCGTTCGTCATCGCGCTGACCTCCACCGTTCTTTCTTTGGGGTTGGAGCGTGATTCCGTATGGCGCATGCTCGCCTATCAAGCCCCATTCGCGCTCATGCAGGCCGTCGGTGTCTATATCGTGCTTTCGGCGCGCAGACGCAGGTTGGTCGACAGGCTGCTTGCAGTCTTCCTGTTGCTGACCGCCCTGCACTTTCTGTCGAAGGCGGCAGTTGTGCTGTTGCTCGGCGGTGCAGGGGCCAGCCCTCAGGAATATATCGGCACCGCCTATGCCATGTTCTCACAGACCGTGGGCGCCATTCTCGCCGTTGCAACCGCACTGACGCTGCTGGGCGTACTGATCGCCGATCTCGTCAAGGACATCACCGCCAAGTCGGAAACCGACATGCTTTCGGGCCTGCTGAACCGGCGCGGTTTCGAGCAGCGGCTGGATGAAGTCGCGCGCCGGCATCTGGCAAGGGGACTGCCGGTATCGCTTGTCATGTGCGATCTCGATCACTTCAAGATGGTCAACGATACCTATGGCCACGCCGTAGGCGACCGGCTCATCGTCCTGTTCGCAGAAACATTGCGCGCCTGCGCGGAGGATCACCACGTGCTGGGTCGTATCGGCGGTGAGGAATTCGCGGTCATGCTGCCGGGAAGCAACGTCGCGGCGGCGCGCCTGTTCGCGGAGCGGGTGAGGAGCACGCTAACACGCCTCGACCCTGCTGAACTGCCGCCGGAACACCGTTTCACCGCCAGTTTCGGCGTTACCCAGATGAGTCCCACCGAAGCACCATTGGCGCTGATGATGAGGGCAGATGCCGCGCTTTACGAAGCAAAGCGCGCAGGCCGCGACTGCGTACGGGTGGCCCGTGTGCACCAGATCATCGATGACGGCCGGTCGTTTGCCGTTCAGTAGCTACCGGCTGGCGAGCGTCGCGCCGCCGGTGGTGAGACGGTAGCGCGTCATCTCCTCGGCGGACAGGTAATAGAGCGCCTGCGGCGGCGTATCGAGCGCATGCAGCCACAGGGCGGGATCGACATCCATCTCGCTCAGATAGCGCGAGATGCGGGCAGCCGTCGCCTGGGCGTCCGACATCGCCTGAGCGGGATCGTTGGTACCCTTCGTCGCCGCGTAGAACTGGTGCAGCCCGACAGCCGCCTTCTCGCCCACGCTCCTGACAGCACCGCCGGCCAGCACCAGCGGGCAGGACGACGCGCACAGAGCCCCGTCCGGCACTTCGGTCGCAATGCCCCGCTCACGCACCAGCCGCGCCATAGCCATGGCATCGTCAAGGGAACCGCCGGGCGAATTGAGTGTCAGCGTTTTCACATATTCGCCGCGCGCGTCCATTTCGGCCGCGAAGCGCTGTGCCGCGCCCACGTCGATCGAGCCCTCCGCCGACATTACCCCGCCGGAATGCAGCTCGAAGCGAAGCGGCCGGCGCATCGCATCGTCGTCGGCCGTCACGTTCTCGCGCGGATCCAGCGTCGGTTGCCCCTCGCTGCCGGGCCGCACCGCCGGCGGCAGGACCGGTTCGACGATGACGGTGGTGCCTGTAGCCGTCGGGTCGAGCATGAGCCGGTCGTCATACAACGCCTTCAGGTCGAGACCGATGACGACGATGGCACCGGCCAGAAGCCCGCGAAAAGCCCAGCGGGCGATCTCGCCATCGTCGAAGCGTTCGATATAGCGCATGAACATGTTGTGGCGGGGCTGACCGCCGATCGTTGCCTGATGTTCGCTCATGGGTCGTGCCGTTTCCTCTCGGCCACCGAAAGGGGGGTGACGTTTTCCGCTTTTGCCGGCGGCTCGGTCGTGTCGTGGTGTTGCGCGGCCCCAACGGGATCGGCGTCGCTGGCGTCTTCCTGCGCCGCGAGCGCCCGCCGGCGGGCGGCGATCGCCTCCTGGATTTCGAGCGAGCGCATCATGTCGGCCGCCGTTATGCGCTCTGCGTCGTCCATCTCTTCTTCGCCCCGCCGCATGACGGCGTGGGCAACGGCCAGAATGGCGACGAGCACGCCCGGCAGGAGATCGATGGAGATGGCGCCAGCCCAGCTCGGCAGGAAGCTTCCGGCATAGAGAATGACCGCCTCGGCAGACGAGAGCGGCACGAAGCGGCGTTCCTCGACCTTGGGCTGGTTGAGGATTTCGGCGGCCGCCGCCGACAGCGCTTCCGACTGGGAAGCGACCGAGGTGCGGATCGTGTCCATCACCGCGTTCTGCCGTCCGGCAAGGTCGGCCGTATTGCCGCCGGCCACAGGCGCGATGAAGCCGAGCGACAGGTCCGCGGCAGCGCGTGCCACGGAAGGGGCGATGGAGGTCTGCTCCAGCGCCGAGATCACACCGGCGAGCTGGACGGCCTGCTCGGCAAACTGGTCCGCGCGGGGCTGAACCGGTCCGCTGCCGGAAACGAGCCCGCGCATCGTCGCAAGATGGCCTTGCCCTTCCTCGAACAGCGTGCGGACGGTTTCGCGCGAGGCCTGGATCGTCGATTCCAACTCGCCCATCTGCGCCGACATCTGCGTCAGGAGCTGCACGACGGTGCCCGAGCCGGATGTGCCGGTCAGCGCGCCCGATTCGCGTTCGTCATCGGCAAGGCGGGCAAAGCGCTCGGCGGCGCGCTGGATGTCCGGCAGCAGCGACAGTGCGCCCAAAGCGTTCGAATGTGCCTGGTCGAGATCGGCGGTGTAGCCTTCCTGCGTCGTGGCGAGATGCTGCTCCACGGCAGCCGAGCCGGCAAGTGCCGCGGCGTTGAGCCAGGACGACATGGCGATGATCATCACCGAACCGGCCGCCATGATCGCGAACAGCGCCAGTCGTGACAGGCCGTCGCGCATCTCTGGCAGGAAGCGGCTCAGATAGACCCAGAACCCGTAGATGCCGACAGAAACGGCGACCGAGTAGACAATTGCCGCGAAGAAGACGAGGACGGCATCGCCGTCGAGCAGGCTGCGCACGCCGAGATAGGTGTAGACGCCGCTCGCCAGCGCCAGCGTGGCCAGCACGAATCGCGTCATCGTCTCCAGCGAGGCGACCTGCTCTTTCAGACGGCGCGCGGTGCGAGCCTTGCTCATCGACGCTCCTTGTCCTGCCATTGGCGCAGGAAAGATGACCGGATCATGCTGCCGGCACGACGGCTGCTATCGGCAGACCAGTGGCGCCTGCGGCACCACGCCCTCCGGCAGACCGTACATGCGGTCGCGCCCTTTCCAGACATAAGGCGGTCGCGAGCAGCGGCGGATCTGCTGCATGTCGCGCTCCTCGTCCAGGTAAACGACCTGTGGTTCCTCCGGCTCGTAGTAGGAGCCGGTCAGGTTGTAGGATTCGGCGACATGGCCCATGCCGACGAGAATCCGCTGGTGGCCCGCATGGCTGTAGATGACCAGATTGCCAAAGGAGTCCGCGTGAACGCGATCCCTGTAGTCCCCGGCCACGGCCGCGCCTGACGCCATGACGGCAAGGGCGCCCGCACCGATTGCGAGACAGATTTTGCGCATGGCATTGCTCCCAGGTTGGACGCCAGCTCGAACCCTGGATTTTAACCACTTATTAACCTTTGTTAAGGCCCCTCACGCCGCCGCTGCACCGTGACGCAGCAATATGGTTAACGACCGCGCGCGGAGGGACCAGCGGCCCGGTGACCGCGCTATAGCCCGTTGGCCGCATTGACAGGCCGGCGCGAAAGGACTGAAAGGGGACCCGACACGAGGACATCTCCATGGCTGCCAATCACCAGATCGACATCACCCTCCTGCGCCTGCGCGACGCGCGCGACCTCGCACCTTTGCTGGCCGCCTATGCGCAGGCGCTGAAGCGCGGCGCCCCGCGCCGGCCGGACGAGTTCTACGCCGAGACGCTGCTGCAGGATCGCACCGCCGAGGTGATGGGCGCGCGGATCGATGGCGATCTCGTCGGCTTCGCGATCTTCACTGACCTGCCCGATCCGGTCACCGGGCTGCGCTGCGGTCAGGTCGATCACCTTTACGTGCACCACGACCATCGCAAGAAGGGTATCGCCAAGGCCCTGATCGACCTGCTCGCCGATCAGGCCGAGGAGCGTGGCTGGTCGCGGCTGGCACTCAATGCGCCGCGCCAGCCCGAGGAAGGCCGAAAGCTCTACGAGCAGATCGCTGCGCCTGCCGACTGGACGGCCTTCGTGATCCACTATGACGCATCCTGAGATTGCGTCCGGCTAATCCTGCCACTCGATCCAGCGGCCATGGAAGTCGCATCTCGCGAGCCTGCGCGTCTCGCCGCCGGGCCATGTCGTCAGGCTGAGCGTCGCCCAACCGTCCTGCGGATCGCGCGGCTCCATGCGAAGCCTATAGAGCGGTGCGGCAGCGCTTGCGTCCCGGCCGGCCTCGGACAGCGCTGCTAGAATCTCATCCTTCGTCTCGCGCGGCATGTATTGCCACATGATCGAATGGAAGACGACGAAGGCCTCGCCAGGTAACCGTTGCCCCAGCTTTGCCCGCACGAATTCGCCGGCATCCGCCTTTGCAACCGCGACTGGATGCCGGTCGGCGAGCGCCAGCGCACCATCGAGACGCTGCAACCGCTCGGGCTGGTCCGGCCACACATAGGAGCGCAGCCGCATCCGCCCCTCTTCCGATGCGATGTCGACGGGAGCGATGTCGCAGCCCCAACGTGACCGCACCGTAAGCACGCCGTCCAGTGGCGGCACATTGCCCTTGATCTGCGGTGCAAGGTGAACCGGTGAAGCGCGGTCGCCCCAGTGCGCATCACCGTAGCTATAGGAAAAACGGTCGAAAAGCAGATTGAGCCCCGCGCTCGAACCGATCTCGCAAAGCGACAGCGGCAGGCCGCTCTCGCGCGCGATCGCCAGAAAGCCGGGTAGCAACATCGCCGAGCGCGCGATCTCGTTGGTCTGTGGCGCCGAATCCAGCCAATCGTGAAGCAGCCTGTCGTGTCGCTCGATGGCACGTGAAAGCGCGCCCGCCAGTTCGGCATCGGAAACCCTGTTGGGCGGATAGGCTGCACGCAGGTCGTCGTCCATGCCCGACAGGACGAGCCGGTGGAGACCACCGCACAGGCGGGTCACGACGAGCGCAGCCAGCGCGTCGCCCTGCCAGCCGATGATCCGCCGGCCGGTGGCCGTGCTTTCATCGACGACGCCGGCCAGGGTTCGACAAAGCACGGCAGTGAAGGGCGAGCCCAGATCCTCGCCCGCCCTGGCCTGGCGCTCGAAAAGTTCCGAGACCTGGGCAGGCAGCATCGCGAGCCGCCTAGACCCGGCGTTCCACCATCATCTTCTTGATTTCCGCGATCGCCTTGGCCGGGTTCAGCCCCTTCGGGCAGGCCTGCGTGCAGTTCATGATCGTGTGGCAGCGATAGAGGCGGAAGGGGTCTTCCAGGTTGTCGAGACGCTCGCCGGTCGCCTCGTCTCTGGAGTCGATGAGCCAGCGATAGGCTTGGAGCAGCACGGCCGGTCCGAGATAGCGCTCGCCGTTCCACCAGTAGGACGGGCATGAGGTCTGGCAGCAGAAACAGAGAATGCACTCGTAGAGACCGTCGAGCTTGGCTCGATCCTCGTGGCTCTGCTTCCATTCCTTGGCCGGCTCCGGCGAAACCGTCTGCAGCCAGGGCTGGATCGAGGAGAGCTGCGCGTAGGGCACGGTGAGGTCCGGCACGAGGTCCTTCACCACTGGCATGTGCGGCAGCGGATAAACGCGCACCGCGCCCGAAATCTCGTCCGCGCCCTTAGTGCAGGCAAGCGTGTTGGTGCCGTCGATGTTCATGGCGCAGGAGCCGCAGATGCCTTCGCGGCATGAGCGTCGCAGCGTCAGCGTCGGGTCGACCTTGTTCTTGATCCACAACAGCGCGTCGAGCACCATTGGACCGCAATCGTCCATGTCGACATGATAGGTATCGACGCGCGGGTTCTCGTCGTCGTCGGGCGACCAGCGATAGATGCGGTACTCGCGCAGGTTGGTCGCGCCTTCCGGCTTCGGCCAGACCTTGCCTTCATTGACCCGCGAGTTCTTGGGAAGGGTAAGTTCAACCATTCTTGTGCCTCGCGATCAGTAAACCCGCGCCTTGGGCGCGATCTTGGCCAGGCTGATGCCGCCTTCCGATTCCGGCAGCATCGTCTCGGTGTGCACCGGCCGGTAGTCGAGCTTGACGTTGCCGGCCTCATCCACCCACGACAGCGTGTGCTTGCGCCAGCTGACGTCGTCCCGGCTGTCGAAGTCCTCGCGGGCGTGCGCGCCGCGGCTCTCCTTGCGGGCTTCCGCGCCGTAGACGGTAGTAATGGCGCAGGCCATCAGGTTCTCTAGCTCCAGCGTCTCGACGAGATCGGAGTTCCAGATCATCGACCGGTCGTGGACCTTGATGTCGGGGAGCTCGTTCCAGATCTCCGAGATGCGCTTGCAGCCCTGCTCGAGCGTCTCCTGCGTGCGGAAGACGGCGGCGTCTTCCTGCATGGCGCGCTGCATCTTTTCGCGCAGCACCGCCGTGGGCTGGGAGCCGTCGGCGTGTCGGATACGATCGAAGCGCTCCATGATCTTGTCGCAGGCGGCAACGTTGACCGCCGGAATCGGCCCCTCGCGGTCGATCACCTGGCCGGCGCGTATCGCCGCGGCGCGGCCGAAGACGACGAGATCGATTAGCGAATTGGACCCGAGCCGGTTGGCGCCGTGCACCGAGGCGCAGCCCGCCTCGCCGACCGCCATCAGGCCGGGCTGGATGCGCTCCGGATTGTCGTGGTCGGCGTTCAGCACCTCGCCCCAGTAATTGGTCGGGATACCGCCCATATTGTAGTGGACCGTCGGCAGAACCGGGATCGGCTCCCGGGTGACGTCGACACCGGCGAAGATCTTGGCGCTCTCGGAGATGCCCGGCAGACGTTCGTGCAGCACCGCGGGGTCGAGGTGGTCGAGATGCAGGAAGATGTGGTCCTTGTTCTTGCCGACCCCGCGACCCTCTCGGATTTCCATCGTCATGCAGCGCGAAACAACGTCGCGCGAGGCAAGATCCTTGGCCGACGGCGCATAGCGCTCCATGAAGCGCTCGCCCTCGGAATTGACGAGATAGCCACCCTCGCCGCGCGCGCCCTCGGTGATGAGGCAGCCCGCGCCGTAGATGCCGGTCGGGTGGAACTGGACGAACTCCATGTCCTGCAGCGGCAACCCGGCGCGCGCCACCATGCCGTTGCCGTCGCCGGTGCAGGTGTGGGCGCTGGTCGCCGAGAAATAGGAACGGCCGTAGCCACCGGTCGCCAGCACCACCATCTTGGCGGCGAAGCGGTGGATGGTGCCGTCATCGAGGTTCCACGCGACGACACCGGTGCACACGCCGTCTGTCATGATCAGGTCTAGGGCGAAATACTCGATGAAGAACTGCGCGTTGTTCTTGACCGACTGGCCGTAGAGCGTGTGCAGAATGGCGTGACCGGTGCGGTCGGCGGCCGCGCAGGTGCGCTGCACGGGGGGGCCGTCGCCGAAGTTCTGCATGTGGCCGCCGAACGGGCGCTGGTAGATGCGGCCATCCTCGGTGCGCGAGAAGGGCACGCCATAATGCTCGAGCTCGTAGACTGCGGCTGGCGCCTCGCGCGCAAGGTATTCCATGGCATCGACATCGCCGAGCCAGTCCGAGCCCTTGACGGTGTCGTAGAGGTGCCACTGCCAGTTGTCCGGCCCCATGTTCTGGAGCGAGGCGGCGATGCCGCCCTGTGCGGCCACTGTGTGCGAGCGTGTCGGGAAAACCTTGGTGATGCAGGCCGTCTTCAGGCCCTGCTCGGCCATGCCGAGTGTCGCGCGCAGCCCGGCGCCGCCGGCACCCACGACAACGACGTCGAACTTGTGATCGACATAGGTGTAGGCGCTTCCGGTCACGCCCGGCTTTTCGACGTTGTTTCTTGTCTCGGCCACGCCTCAGCCTCCGAATGCGATCTTGAGCAGCGCGAAGATGCAGACCGCGCCGACGATAAGGGCGAAAAAGATGTTGAGCAGCAGCGAGATGATCTTGAGGAGTTCGTCATGGACGTAATCCTCGATCACCATCTGCATGCCGAGCTTCATGTGATAGCAGATCGAAATCACAGCCAGCACGAGCGCGAGCGTCACGAATGGATTGCCGAGGGTGGCGCGTACATCTGCATAGGAGGCATCGCTGAGCGCGATGACGAGCCCTATGAAGAACAACACCAGCGGCAGATTGGCGACCGCGGTGACGCGCTGATACCAGAAATGGCCGGTGCCTTCACGAGCGGCCCCCAGGCCGCGGACACGCGAAAGCGGCGTACGAAAGTCGGTCATGTCAGGCTCCCCGCGCGAGATAGCCGATCACCCAGAGGATGATGGTCAGAGCCACGGAAACGAAGGGCATCGCAACGGCAACCCTGGTCGAGAAATGTTTCTCAAGACCGAGGCCCGCATCCATGACGAAATGACGGATACCGCCCAGCATGTGGTGAAGGAGCGCCCAGGTGAAGCCGAACAGGATGAGCCGACCGATCCAGGAGCCGTAGACCGCGCTGACCGTGTCGAACCAGTCCTGCGACGTCGCGGCGGCGAGCAGCCAGACGGCAAACAGGACAATCCCGAAATAGAGCGCGACGCCGGTGATGCGATGCACGATCGACATCATCATCGTCGGAATTGGCTTGTAGATGAACAGATGCGGCGAAAGCGGTCTGGCGCGGGTGGCTGCGGATTTGCTCATGGCTCCCCCGGGAGATGGCGGCTACGCTCGCAAAGCCCGCTGAAAACGGCATCGGCGGTTCGGAACGCGACCTGTGGCTGCCGGCTTTCTAATGCGGTTTTTGCAGCGCGTCAAAGCCGGAAAACCACGCCGGATCACAATGCGTTCGACCGCAGTTCGCTTCAATCGATTGAAGTCGTGCGGACCGGAACGACGTCGCGAAAACGAATCAGCGGACGCACGTAAGCGGTTCGCTTCCAGCCTTCATCCAGAGCGCCTCACGGCCTTCGACAACCAGGGCAAGTCCGCCCTCGCCATAGCGGCTGGTCTGGGTGGGCGGCGATGCCGGGAGCTCGTAGCTGTCGCCCTCGGCCTCAACAAGCCTGACCGAGGAACTCCGATTCTCGACCGAGATCGCACCGTCCTCGCCGCAATTGTAAGTGGCGTGACGCGGCTGCTTTGTGGCCACGACCTCTTCCGCGCCGCCGGATTGCTGTCCATTGGCAACGCAGGCCGCAAGGAGAAAAGCGAAACCGCAAAGCAAAACGACGCGATGGGCACCAGGGCCCGCTCGGGGATTCGTAATCATGGCGTCGACTTAGCGCCAATTGCCGACAAAGATCAACGCGGTTGCGGCTGTCGTTGCGTGAGCGGTGGCCGCGGCCCGATCTTACCACAGGGTCTTGCGGTAGGCCTCGTCCAGCGACTTGTCGACCGTTGCGGCCGATTCCGACAAGGCAAGCTGATCGCGCAGGATTTCCCCAAGCGTCGGCATGGTGTCGCGCTCGGGCCAGCTTTCCGGCTTCCACAGCTCCGATCGCATGAACGCCTTGGCGCAATGCATGTAGCAGGCCTTCACGGACACGATCAGCACAGTGATCGGCGGCTTGCCGTCCACGGCCAGCCTGTCTCGCAGCGTTTCGTCCGCAGTGATGCGCGCCTCGCCGTTGACGCGCAGTGTCTCGTTCATACCGGGGATGAGAAACAGCAGGCCAACGGCAGGGTTGGCAACGACGTTTTCCCAAGTGTCGAGGCGGTTGTTGCCCGGCCGGTCGGGAATCGCGAGCGTGTGATCATCAAGCACGGCAACGAAACCCGGTCTGTCGCCTTTCGGCGTCACATCCGCATTGCCCGCATCGTCGGACGAGCCGATGAGCACGAACGGGCTCCTGCCGATGAAGGAGCGGGCGTGATGGTCGAGCAGGCGTAGCTCCTTGCGCAGCGGCCCGTCACCCGGTTGCCGGTAATGCTGCCTCAGGCCTTCGCGCGTGGTGATGAACTCCATCGGATGTCCTCTTACTCGGCCGGCTTGTCTTCCAGCGCGTGGCGCATGATCAGCGGCATCTGGCTGAAGGTGAAGGCAAGGGTGATCGGCATGATGCCCCAGACCTTGAATGCAACCCAGAAATCGGTCGAGAAGTTGCGCCAGACCACTTCGTTCGCAAGGGCCAGGAAGAAGAAGAACAGGCCCCAGCGCAATGTCAGCTTGCGCCATCCTTCAGCATCGAGCCGGAAGGCTGAATCGAACACATAGCCAAGCAGCGACCTGCCAAAGAAAAGCCCGCCGAGCAGCACCGTGCCGAAGAGCGTGTTCACGATGGTCGGCTTCATCTTGATGAAGATCTCATCCTGCAGCCACAGGGTCAATGCGCCGAAGACGAAGACGACGACGCCCGACACCAGTGGCATGATCGGCAGCGACCGGGTCAGCAACCACGACACCGAAAGCGAGATGGCGGTAGCGACCATGAACAGGCCGGTGGCCAGAAAAAGCGGACCGCCAAGGGAGCCCAGCGCCGGCCAGGTCTCGATCAGGCTTTCACCGCGCGCGTTGGCGAAAAAGAAGACGAGCAGGGGTCCCAGCTCCAGCGCAAGCTTTAGCAGGGGGTTCATTTCTTTCTTCTTCGGGTCGTCGGGACCGCGCTCGAGAATGGGATCGTTCATCAATTCACTCCGGCGATCGCCTTGGCGAATTCGCCCGCAGAAAAGGGTTCCAGGTCGTCGACCTGCTCGCCGACGCCGATGAAATAAACCGGCAATTTATGCTTCGCGGCGATTGCGACAAGAATGCCGCCACGCGCCGTGCCATCGAGCTTGGTCATCACCAAGCCGTTGACGCCTGCAACATTGCGGAAGATTTCGACCTGATTGAGGGCATTCTGGCCCGTCGTCGCATCGACGGTCTGAAGCACGGTATGCGGCGCCTCAGGATCGTGCTTGCCGAGCACGCGCACGATCTTCTCGAGTTCGGCCATCAGCTCGGCCTTGTTCTGAAGCCGGCCGGCGGTGTCGATGATGAGCACGTCGGATCCGGCTTCCTTGGCCTGTTGATACGCGTCGAAGGCAAGCCCGGCCGCATCGGCGCCGAGCCTCGATGCGACGACAGGCGAACCGGTGCGCTCGCCCCAGATCTTGAGCTGCTCGATCGCGGCGGCCCGGAACGTGTCGCCCGCAGCGAGCGTCACCTTGAGACCGCCCGCCGTCAGCTTGGCGGCAAGCTTGCCGATGGTCGTCGTCTTGCCGGTCCCGTTCACGCCGACCACGAGGATGACATGCGGCTTGTGGCTGAGGTCGAGTTCCAGCGGCAGGGCGACGGGACCGAGCACCTTTTCGATTTCCTGGGCCATCACCGCCCGGACTTCCTCGCCGGAGACATCCTTGCCATATCGGCCGGAGGCGAGGGTGTCGGTGACACGGATCGCGGTTTCCATGCCGAGATCGGCGCGGATCAGAACGTCTTCCAGATCCTGCAGCGTGTCGTCGTCGAGCTTGCGCTTGGTGAACACGCCCGAGATCGAGTCGCGCAGCTCGCGCGAGGAACGCGAAAGACCCTGGCTGAGACGCTGATACCACGACAGGCGCGGCGCAGGCGCGGCTTCGACCGGGGCGGGCTCGCTCTTTTTCTCGACCGCCCTGGAAACCGTGACCCTGGCTGGAGGTGGCGCATCAACCGGCGCAGCCGTCGGCGCGAGCTCCTCACCCTTACCGTCGTCCGATGAAGAAAGAGAGGGAGGCAACGCCGTTGCAGCATCGTCCTCTTCGTCCGGCAATGCGGACGAAGACCGCTCCTCCTTTGCAGCCGGTTCGCGATTCTCCGCCTCAGCGGGGAGGGTGTCAGCGCGAGGCCGAAGTGGCTCTGGCTCTGGCTCTGGCTCTGGCTCTGGCTCTGGCTCTGGCTCTGGCTCTGGCTCTGGCTCTGGCTCTGGCTCTGGCTCTGGCTCTGGCTCTGGCT